>JANZKC010000001.1:0-843365 GCA_025061115.1 Candidatus Culexmicrobium cathedralense
TCCGTATTAGTTTATAAACCCGAAATATTAATGCTTGATGAGCCCACAGCAAATATCAGCTATAAGTACGTGGAAAAAATTAAGCAAATTATTAATGAAATGAAAAGCACGGGTAAAGCCATTTTAATTACGTCGCATAATGTTGAATTTGTAGCTGATAGAGTTTACATATTGAACCACGGCGAAATCATCGCCGAAGGTAGATCCAAGGAAATCCTTACAAATGAGGGGATTTTGGAAATGGCAGAAATGAAAATGCCAATTGCAACCCAAACATCAAAAGCATTGAAAATAAATTCTAATGGAAAGTATCCATTAACTGCTACTGAATTAATAATAATACTTAAAAATAAATTAAAATTAAATTAATTTTAATTTATATATTATGTAACTTCTACTCCAAATAGTAGTGATGTAATTCTACCAACAATAAATGTTACTCCAGCAACTTGCCTCTAACAATCGTAATGTTAAGCCTAGTCCAAGCAATCTTAGCGTAAAAGCATATAGCGCTAACTTAAATTTGCTTGCTTTAATTGATGATGGATCACGACCTCTCCTTTCAAGAAAATCATGCCAAAAATTTGCATGCCTAGTTTCCATTTCAGCCATTTTAATTAGCTTCGACCTTATAGACTTGCCAGAATAGAGCTTGGCTAATCGCCTGTAAATAGCTGATGATGATAGTTCATCTGCAAGCGCCAATTTAGCTAATTCGATAATTGTTTCAGCTGACACGCGACTTCACTCCATCATACATTGCCTAGTTAAGCTATATTGTTAACTTCATAAAAACGTTGATAGGCTAAAAATTGATGAAAGTTTAAGAGATTTCTAGAACTTCCAAAGTCCATGAATGTTGCAGTAAGCTCTTGCAGTTACCTTCTCCGCTTTAATTTCGAATTCTGCTTCAGGCTTATCTCCAGGCTTTAGAAACTTCCTGCAAAGCGCATTATCTGCAATTAATTCTATCCATTCAATATAGTGCTTTTCCTCCATGGGGTGAGGAGTTGAGCCAACTTTAACTATCACTCTCCCATTCATCATTTCTATTACTGGAACATGCTTCTCCATGCCAGCCTCTTCCGTTTTCTCTGTTAGCAATTCCATCGGCTGACCACAGCATACAAGCTTACCTGCACCGCCATGCAGCACTTCAACGATGTTCCCGCAAATATTACACTTATAGACCTGCTTTTTCTCAGGCATGACCGTAACCCCTCGAAGCTAGTATTCTTCACATTTTATTTGGAAGTAGTTCCTTGAATGGTGGCAAGATGGACATATTTCAGGAGGCTCTTCACCATAATGCACATAACCGCACTTTCTACAGACCCAATAAACTTTCTTATCCTTCTTAAACGCTGTTCCGCCTTCAACTTCCTTCAGCAACTTCCTATATCTCTCCTCATGATGCTTTTCAGCTACAGCTATTGCCCTCAACCTTGCTGCAATTTCATTTAATCCTTCCTTCTCAGCTATATCTGCAAATTCAGGATACATGGTTGTATGCTCATAATTTTCTCCAGCAATTGCGGCTTTCAAGTTCTCAACAGTATTGCCTAAAATTGTAGGTGCAGCTACCTCAACCCTAATTTCATCCAATTTTTCACATGCCTTCCTCTTAAGCTCATTTATTAACTCGAATAGCGTTTCAGCATGCTCCTTCTCATTTTCAGCCGTAATAGTAAATATTTCTGCTATCTGCTCATACCCCTCCTTCTTAGCAACTTTCGCATAAAAGGTGTACCGATTTCTCGCCATGCTTTCGCCGATAAACGCCTTCATAAGGTTTTCAATCGTTTTCCTCATAAAATCATCACCAATTTAAATTTTAGTATTAATTTTATAAAAATATTTAGTTCGAATTTCTAGCTGTTAATTATAAAACTTCAAGATTTTAAATTGAATGATTTTACTACGAATAATCGTTTAATTTCAAAATAATTATAAGGTTAAGGAAAAATAAATTTATATTCAAAATATCCTCGGCATTTGAATTAACCATCGGGAGCACGGGATGCAGCATGAAGCTGAACATGAAGGAGCTCTGGGCATCAACCATTATCGTTTTCATAATTTTCGCCTTAAGCTCAATATGTAGCATTCCCGAAGAGAACTTCATCAGAGAAATCATTTTATTAATTGGATTTATTGCAGGTTTATGGGCAGTATTTAGAGGAAGCGAAGCTGCAGTTGTTGGTTTGAAGTCAGCGGTAATTCACATCGGACAAACAGAATATACTGCGGGGGTAATTTCTAGCTTAGCATCAAATTCCCCAGAATTGGTTGTAGCTGCACTCATGTCCTTTAGAGGGCTCAACATTGGGTCGAAGGAGCTCATTGAAGTTGCCGCGCTAACAGTCATTATTGGTGCAGGATTTAATGTTCTCCTTCTAGGCTTACTAATCGTCGTAATTTCTTGGAAGAAGGGTGAGGTGAGATTTCCATATAAAGCAATAGCTCATGAAAGCGATCTAATTAGAATGGCGATAGTAACGTGCCTACTATTATTTGCATACGCAGTTATTATGAGCGGTGAAGGATCATATCCGAGAGAACTTGGAATTTTCATGCTTGCAACTTATGCCTCCTACGTGTTCTTCCTCACCAAAAGCCAGAAAATCAAGGCTAAAGCCAAGCCGAACTTGACGAAAAGAGCCACCATGCTTTACCTTGCTTTGGGATTTGCAGCCATTATTTTTGGCGGAGAGCTCATCGTAAGATCAGTGGAGTACGTGATTCACGTAGCTCACATAAATATAGTTACAACCGCCATAATTATTGGGTGCATTGGAAGCATACCTGAGCATGGAGTAGCTTTAATTGGAGCCCACAAGGGATTCGTGGAACTTGGATTAGCAAACTTGCTTGGCGGAATAACTCAATACATATTAGTTATATTTGGCATAATGATGATTCTTGTCCCGCTTCCAATCGATGGATACATTATGTTTCAACTAATTTCAATAGCATCCTCCCTATGGATAGTTAAGAAGGCAATAATAGATGATCAGAAATTGACTTTGGATGAAGGCGTTTTCATTCTCATACTTCAAGTAATGCTTTTCATAATGCTAGAAGAGCTTAGAATGTAATTTGGGCGTAAAGCGGATTAGTAATAAACTTGCTTTGGCTCCTTGACCATTGTAAGGAGGAGAATTGCAGTTAATGCTGAAAAGAATATGTCGATGAAGAATGGCGTTGCAGGATTTATTTCATATCCAGCACCAGCAATATATCCAATTGGAATGAGCAGTAGTTGATTGAGCATTAATCCAGCAGCATTAATTCTGCCCCTAAGTCTACGGGGAGTTAAATCTGCCTGCAGCGTCCTTAAGCCAGCTGCTAACCCGCTTCTCGTTACAGATATTGCGGTAACTGCAATGAGGAAGGTGTAAAAGTCGTATGAAGTTATGAATAAGATGCTTGAAAGCATTAGCGATAGCGACAATAGTATGCTCATCCTCCTTCTACCATACCTATCTATCATGAAGCCAACGGCTATGCCCAATAATATCGAAAGCGCATTTGAAATAGTTAATATCAATCCCCAAGAAAATACATCTAAACCTCTAACTTGAGTGTAATATAGAATTCTGAACTGCCCTATCGTTTGACCCAATGCTCCAGTAAATAGAGCTATCAGTATGCACCAAATCTCCTTAGGCGCCTCCCTTAATGCCTCCACCAAATCAATAATTGCCTTTTTAATTGAAACTTTTTCAGCGCTCCTTACCGTCATCGTTTCCTTCAAAAATAATGTTCTTATGATTGCAGCGGTAGTTCCACTTATGAATTGAAGTGTAAATGCAATTCTAATACCGAAATCAAAGCCATAGTATTGAATTAACAGTGCTCCTATAGCTGGAGAGAATATTGCAGGTATGCTTGGCAAGTAGCTTTGCAAGGTAAATCCCATGCCCCTGTACTCGGGCGATAGTGAGTCTGCAGTCATGGCCCTCAAAGCCGGCATATATATTCCAGCTACAGCTGAAATGATGGATGCTAGGAAAGCCCACTTCCAATCAAATGCAAAAGCATAGAATAGATATGAGACTGCCATGAAGAAAGTCATTATTGAAATTATTCGCTTCCTACCCCACCTATCAGCAATGTATCCTCCAGGTATGAGAACTATGAATCTAATAATTGATGAGGCTGAAGACATTAATCCGATAATAGTTGCACTTCCGCCCAGCACATCTATTATGAATGGAGACCTATATGGCTGAGCTAATCGCATGGAGAAGCGCCAAACAATCCAACTTACGAGGAGAGTTAGGAAATTACCTTTAAGCACCTCTCTCCAAACTTTAAAATCCTTAAGGGTAAACTTGCCCCTATCAACAGTGATTAATTCCTCATTATCACTTTCACTCTGCACTTTACTTCCTCACCCGCATCATTGGATTTCATTATATTTATTTCCAAAACTTTTATCGTTTACCAATCCAAAACATACATTGTGATGTTAAGTTGTTGAATTCAAATCAAGCTTGTAATTGACTACTGCTAAAGCAACTTAAATTCGTTCTCCTTCACAACTTTAATAAGCCATTCTAAGAAGAGCTTCAAAAGCAATTGAGCTTAACTAATAATAAAATTTAAAATTTAATTTTTAATCGTAGAGATCTCTAATTATAAAGTCTAGGCCTAGTCTTCGCAGAGTTGATCTCAGCGTGTCGTGCTCCTTTCCCGCTCCTTTTGGAGGTGGCTCTAGAAATCTTGGACAGCCAATATACGCTACGTGCTCAAATATTAACCGCATATGCGGTAATGCAAACTTGAGAAAATAAATTTAAAAGTGAAGATAGAACATCTAATTCATCTTTACCCAGCACATTTTAATTAAATATAAAAATTACTTATGCAATTAAATTATTCCAGCACGTTTGCATGGTGAAATCATGATTAATAATGAGTGGCTCGGAAAAGTTGACATCACCTTGAAAAGAGCCGTGGCCGGAAGCTTATCTTCATGGACAATCACATACACTGTAGGAAAATATGGCATAGATGATAAGGGCAGCATACTCATAGTTCAGCGAGACATCTCCGACATGCAAATTCCCCAATTCGATCATCCAAGCAAACCCGGATACGTAACTGTCAAAACAAATGGAAAAGCTAAGCTGAAAATCTCATTTCACAATAGAATTTTCATTCGACCATGGAGAAGCGGCCTGCTCATAAAAGTTTACGACGGAGCTTTGAAGGAAGGAGACAAGGTAGTAATGACATTTGGAGATAAAAATTCCGGCTGCCCTGGATTCAAAATCCAAACTTTCCGTGAAAAAAGGCACATCTTCAGAGTTTTAGTAGATCCATTTGGAACTGGAAAGTACATGGATGTTGAGCCGCCTCCAGTCATGCAGATCGTAGGCGGCCCAGCTGAAAAGCTTGAAATTGTAGCTCCATCAATCGTTGAAGTTAGAGAAAAATTTAATGTGATTATAAGGGCATTGGACCGCTGGGGAAACCCGTCAGAGTCGTACATTGATGAAGTAAGATTTTCATGCAGCGATGAGCTAGCCCTAATTCCAGACAGCTATCGCTTTGATGGTGAAAATTTGGCAGCTGCACGCGTAGGAGAATTTGCATTAAGCACTCCAGGCATCCACCACATCTACGCTGAAAGCAAATCCGGGCTAACAGCCATAAGCAATCCAATTCTATGCATAAGTAAGAAGATTGAACATCGAATATTCTGGGGCGACCTTCACGGCCAAACTGAAATAACCATTGGAACCGGCACAGTTGAAGAATACTTCAAATACGCTAGAGATGTAGCTGGGCTAGATTTCACGTCATGGCAAGGAAATGACTTCCAAATTGAAGGCAAAGATTGGTGGGAGGACGTTTGCATTCAAGTTCAGAAATTTCATGAGCCAGGTAAATTCGTGACATTTCTAGGATACGAGTGGAGCGGAATAACCTCTGCAGGGGGAGACCATAACATCATTTTTCTACACGACTACCAGCAAATTTACAGAAGCAGCCACTGGCTAATTAAAGATAAATCAGATGCCTACACCGACAGATATCCAATCACTGAACTATGGAAAACATTCAAGGGAAGAAGAGATGTCATGGCCATTCCACACGTTGGCGGCCGACCGGCAAACTTCGACTTCTACAATCCCGAATTTATAAGGGTAATAGAGATTTACTCTCAGCACGGCCTCTTCGAATGGTTTGCAAGAGAAGCGCTAGATAGAGGCTTAGAGGTAGGCTTCATAGCAAGCAGCGACGACCACACTGGAAGACCAGGACTAACACGCCCAACAGATGAAGTTCAAATAGGAGAGCCATTCGGAGTTAAAGGAGGACTAACAGGAGTATTCGCAGAAAGATTGACGAGAGAAGCAATATGGGAAGCACTTTGGAATAGAAGATGCTATGCAACAACTGGAGACAGAATAATCCTATACTTCTACGCGGACAGCCACTTCATGGGAGAAAAATACACTACAAATAAACCCCCAAAACTACATTTGAAAGTCATAGGAACAAGCGGAATTCAAGAAATCGAACTAAGAAGAGGATCAACAACAATCCACAACCACATCGTTCCAGGAAAAGCAAAAAGCCTCATAAAAGTCGAGTGGAGCGGCTTAAAAACAAAATACAGATCAAAGAGAACTGTCTGGAATGGAGAGCTAACCCTAGATAAAGGTAGAATTTTAAACGCACATCCCTACGCATTTGACCGGCCAGAAGAAGGCATAACCTCAATTACAAGCAGGAAAGTAACATGGAAATCAACAAGCTACGGAGATCCAGACGGAATAATACT
This sequence comes from Candidatus Culexmicrobium cathedralense, assembly GCA_025061115.1. Lineage (GTDB taxonomy): Archaea > Thermoproteota > Methanomethylicia > Culexarchaeales > Culexmicrobiaceae > Culexmicrobium > Culexmicrobium cathedralense. Next base: position 6,800 of record JANZKC010000001.1, read on the forward strand.
TGAAATAGATGCACCAGACGATGCAACATTAACATTCAACTCAACACAGGGAAAAATAAAGTTCAAGCTAGGCGAAGTCAGGAAGACTATTAAAACAGTCTATTTAGGACCCATAGATAAGAAGGTCAGAGTCGTACCGCTACAAGACTCAAGAAACACAAAAGAAATAACCTTCACATACACTGACCGCGAAATAAAGCCAGGAACAAACCCATACTGGGTAAAAATAGTCCAATGGAATGGCGAAATAGCTTGGAGCAGCCCAATATTCATAAAATACAAACCTTAAAGAAAATCCCCGCCATACCAAAGCTTCAAACCTACTCATCGCATGCTTAAAGTTCTTCCACTGCTTGGAGAAGCTTACCAAACTCCTCAAAGCTAACAATTTCACTAAGCTTCTTCCTCCGCCTAATGAGATGGAGAAACTTACCTGCAAAATCAAATTTCTCGCGGGGATAGCCTACAGCAAGAAGCGCTACAACTTTAAAGCGCTCCGGAATTTTCAAAAGCCTTTTAACCTGCTCCTCATTAAAGCTGCCAACCCAGCAAGTCCCCAAACCCTCAGCAGTAGCAGCTAAAACCATGTTTTGCATAGCAATTGCCGTGTCAACAACATGCCATTTAGGCGAAGCCTTCATATCTCCACAGCCAACAATGACAACTGGAGCCTCAGCCAAAAATCTAGCAAACATACCACTCCTAGAAAGCTTCTCCCTAATTGAAGGATCAGTCACAACAATGAAGTGCCAAGGCTGAATATTGCCAGCTGATGGAGCCAACCTGCCAGCCTCCAAAATTCGCAAAAGCTTCTCCCTAGGAACTGGGGTCGATTTGTAAGCTCGAACAGACCTCCTAATACGAATAGCTTCAAAAACCTCCATACTTCACACCAACCCTCAAAGCAACCTACAAACTAACTTTCAAGTATAAAACCAAAAACTTTACAAGCAAACATGTATTTAAAATCCACCAGTACCACTAGCAGATAAGTAAGAACTTAAATATAAGAAATAACAAAGATACATGGAGACTAAATAAATGCCACATTTTATAGCTATTCATAAATGGAAGAAAGAAAACACCTCAACAGTATTAAAGAAAGTAATAGAAGTTCTAAAACAACTCCCAGAAGATATCTGTATATGCCATTCATACTCGAAAGATTTGGAAGCATGGTGCATATATAAAGCAAAAACTGAGGATGCGGGAGAACAAATTAAAAAATTATTTGAAGAACACGTTCCAGAAATGGAAACCGAAGTCAAATCAGTATTACAATTCTATCCACCATCAGAGGATCTCTACTCACTAATATACGATCTGGTAAAAAGCTAGGATAATCCAAAAATCTCCACTCCTATTTTACTTTCATCTCAACTCAACATGATACATGGATTAGCGAGTAAATAGACGTTCTAGCAGCAATTCTTCATTGTTAGGCGCTCTGATAAATACTGGAATATTCTTCCTCCTCGTAGCTTTATGCGATACGAATAGCCATTCGCCAGTGTCTAGTAATGCGGTTTTATCAAGTATTTCTGGACTCACCCCTGAAGCTTCAGCAATAACATGCCGGTCATAGCCTCTCGGCAGCGTGCCAGCAAAATAGCTATGCAACTGCTGAATAGCATTCACGTTCAAGTGGGCAACTCTCTGAGTACTTATCCACCCATGAATCCTATACTTCCTACCCTGCCGTAAAAGCCGCTCAACAGCTAAATTCGACTGAGCAGTAAAATCATCCTGCCTAACCCTATCAGGAATAAACTCCTGAGCCTCATCAATCACGACTAGCACTCTAGCGCCGCGAGTACTGCGCTTCCTCAACGCAAAAAGCTCGTCAATCAACCTGCTAACAAACTGCCTAGCCTTAATTGGCTCAGGCAAATAGCAAATAAACAGCCTCAAATCACTTTCACTCATAGGTTTAATCAACTCAAACGCAATATCTTCAGGCGCGTAATCCTGCTTTTCACCCTCCTCCTTACTTTTCGACTCTTCAAAGAACTCTAAGATTTCACGAATAGTATTCAGCAATTTCTGAGGAGGATACCTTCTCCGGGAAAGATCAGCTTCATGAGTTGTAAGAATTGAAATAACTTCACCATAAGCATCCTCATAATTCCTCTTCAATTGGTCAACAGTTAATGTTGGGCTTAAGCCCTTAAGCGCGCGCTTAAGCTCATCGTAAATTCTTTGGGCCCTCAACTTAATGTCAGGCCTATCGTCAGCCATAAAGGCTTCAAAGCTCGATAATATATCCTCAACAGTCAATGAAATCTCCTTAGCCAAATTAATAAACCTCACCTTACCCTTTCGGAACAGCTCTCCAGCAAGCTTCCTAAGCAAATCATCAGAGCCAAACTTGGAATTAATCATTTCCAGAAGAGTTTCAGGAATAGCCTGCGAAGCCAGGAAAGCTTCAACCTTATCCTCAGCCAACATGTAATTCTCAGTCGTAAAGATCAATCCGCACTCAAGAACCTTATCAATCAAATTAATTCCGTACTCGCCAGCCACATCAACAATGATAACCCTAGTATCATCAAGATTATCAAGCACATTCCTAATAACCAGCGAAGTTAAATTCGACTTGCCAGCTCCAGTGAAACCGAAAACTCCGCCGTGATATTTAATGAGCTTAAGCACGTCAATCTTCAATTCATGATTAAAGCCAACCATCTCACCAATACCTATGCCATCCTCAACATTAACCAGCTTATCAACAGCCTCGCGAGAAAGCAGATAGGCTTCAGCGCCTACAAGCGGCATGAAAGTCTCATCACGAATAAAGTTAACTTCGCCGCCATCAATCTTCATAACGTAGCCAGTGTAAATAGCATAAATGTCAATCCAAGTATCTTCGCTTTCACCCCACATATTATAGATTTCCTCGAGAAACTCGCCGCGCAGAGTTTTAGGCATGCTGACATCCATCGACAACTCCTGATAATGAATAGGCTTAGCGCTAACAACCTCATAAATAAGGTAAACCTCACCTGTGCTGGTCGGGCGCTTCAAAGCCAAAAAGCAAGGCTTACTCAGACGATCGAGAACTTCAATGTCAAATGCAGCCTCAAACACTCCAATAATGCTGGTTAATACTATTCTGCCCTCCTCATAAGTCCTAGTCTTAACCTGAGTCTGACGCAACCTAGCCCTAAACTTACCATTAAAATCCTCAAAAAGTCTCAAGCTACTCATACTCCTCCCTCACAAACCTCGCACGACTACGCTCAGCCTCACTCCTAATATCCCTAAACCTCCTAGATGAAAAATACGCCTTATACTTACTCGCAACATTAACAAGATCAAGGTCAGCAATACCCCTAAGCATAACCCTAGCCTGCTTAGCCCAAACCTTAACAAGCTTATCAGCAAGAAACAGCAGGTGATTATGACCCATCTCCTCAATAACATTAGGATTATCACACTGACTAAGAATATAGAGTACAAGGTCTCCAATGAAGCTACGCGTATTCACTTCAAGGAAAGGCTTAACCACTGACACGCCGCTCTTCTCCAAACAATTAAAATCAACAATCAACTTCGAGTCAAATTCGGGGCAGAAGGGCCGGTCATATAGGAAGACTGCACTCCTAATCGAAGGATCAGACTTAAGGCTTCTCAGCTGGAAGTAACCCCTAACAAAAAGCTGCTCACAAAAAACAGCCTTCCTAGCAGCACGAGCAACCACACCCTCGTCATCACAACCTTCATCCCTAACCATAGTGGCAAAGCAAGCATCATACTCAACCGAACGCCAAGGAGTAGGAATCCTATCAAAATTAGCAGCACTAACCATAGAAAGCAGAGCACGATCACTCCTAAGCGCAGGAGGCAACTCACTAGAAGAACGCGAAGAATCAGTCAACTTCAACCATACTGGTAAGACTGCACGAATAACGTCGGTAGCACTAGTATCCTTAACAATACCAACAATTAACTTACCATTATTAACAGCGTAATCAACGATTCTATGCAAAAGAAACACATTCAAAGCATTAATATCAAGAGTAGTAATCCACCTACCATCCTCACCTTCAAGCATTAATGGGTGATCAGCGCCGCCGCCCAAAATCCTATCAACAAACTTTTCAGTCACAAACCAAACGCGCTTCCAATAATCCTCAACGCCGTCGCGAACCATCAAATACTTATCGCCAACACTTGAATCGAGCAGCTGACCATCATAACGCTCATCCAACCGCCGAACCCGACGAACAAAACGCTTAGCATCATCAACAGAAACACCCAACAAACCAGGAATCTCACTCTTCCGAACAGCCCTACCCTCACGCTTAAAATCAATAAGCAACTTAATCAATGCATAAGCGCCGTAAGCACCTCTAGGCGGAACATACACGCGGCCAGCACCCAGAAAACAAGCCAAACGCAAATCAAGCAATGAAACTTCCCCATAAGGCGTGGAAAAACCAGCCAACACAGAAGAGCCACGCCTAAGCAGCAACCTCAAATCACGACTAGCAGGACCATAAGTACCAGAAAGCAACCTATCCAACAAAACAACCCTAACATCATCACTCAACAATGCCTTATAAGCAAGCCACAACTCAGCCAAAGTCATCAAAGCATAAGGAACACTCTCAATAGACCGCTTAACATCAAAATCAGAAACAGCACCCAACGAAGAAGGATCAACATTAGGCAAATCCTCCAACCACAAAGGAACACTAGCACTAACCTTCAAAGCATCCTCACGAACAGCACCAAAAACATCAAAAACAACCCGGCCACCATCAACCCTCACCCAACAAGAATACCCAGCCGCACACACATACAACAAAAGCAGCTCAAGCCTCTCCTCAACAGCATAAGAACCATCAACACCAACAACCTTAAACCCACCATCACCAAAAAACCCAGCCAAATTCAAATTACATTCGCCAACGTCAAGCGACTTAAAGAAACCCAAAATAAAATCCAACTTAGAAACATGCCTCACCCTACCCTCAAAAACATCAAGCACACGCCGAGTAGCACGCCTCAAACCACGAGCATCAACAGACGAAGGAAACAAACCAACACACCAAAAAATAATTCATCAGGCAACAAAATAACATTAACGTCATAGTTAAAAACTGATGATATAATTATAAACTAAAGTTACCCTAAAACTATATTAGTAAAATACAGAACACTTAAGCCATTTCAGAGGTAAAGAAGTTAGACGGACCGTTGTAATAAAGGGTAAGTATATGACCGGAAAAAAGAAAACATCGACCCGTTCTGAAACTATACCAACGATAAAATCATAACGGACTTATACACTTATCTATTTTCAAAATTTTATGGAAACATTCATTAATAGTTTAATAATTTAAAGAAAATTCTTAGAAAAATTAAATTAAAATAAAATTCAAATTTACGAAATATTAGCATTTATATTTGCTAGATCAGATTTTTTCATTACTATTATATCTTTCCATGTATTAAGTTCCAAAATACCCTTATAAGATTTAACAAATGCTTCAATTACCCTAATGTAGTCCCCAACGTTCACTTGATCGGCTTGTTCGCGCCATAAATTTAAAATAATTTCACCAGTCTCATCTCGGAGTATTGCCTTAGCTAGTCTTTTGGTTAACCTTGGAACATCCCACTTTTTAATAATCAAACCCTCAATAGTCAAGTTTTTCATACCTGGTTTTAAGTCTTTTATCTTGACCGTTGACATCTTACCTTACCTCCAACATTTTATTAAATACTTTAAGTGCTTATATTGTTTTATTTTGACGTTAAAATAAAATTTTATAACCTAAGTAGTTAAATTATATATTGGACGAGGGGTGAGGGATGAAGGATAATAGATTTTATATAAAGAGATGGGCACTTCGTTGGATTGAGGGCTCCGTGATAAGTTATATGAGGGGCGCAACACCATTAAACATTTTAATGGGAAGAATCAGAAAATGCTTAAAAGATTATGATGTTGATATGAGAGAGATAGACGCACTTTTAACAAGCATCGAAAATAATCCAATCTTTTTGCCATTACTAACAAAAAATGAAAATAAATTTCTACTTGGTCAGCTTAGAGACGCTTTAAAATTAAGTAAAAAGAAGAAGGAGGCGATATGATCTGACAACCGTTAATAATTTAGACAGGATTAATAATGAGCTAGAACACTTAAGACACAAGATACATGAGCTAGAGAAATCTTTAGCTAAATATGGATTCAATGCGAGCAGGGGGATAGAAAGTTACAAAATTAACGAGCTTAAGAAAATAATACGAAATTCTGGAGCTCAAAATGAAATAAAAAAACTTTTAAAAGAAATAATTAGTCTACAAGAGACATTATATCAAAAACTTTATGAAAATGCCAACTCAAAAATGCTTGATATTGATACAGACTCGCCAGAAAGGAGACTTGTAAGAATAAAAGAGTGGCTGGAGAAAAAGGCCGCACATAAACCCATTAGAAGTCGAAAAAAATTCATCGATACTATAAAATCAGTATTACAAGTAATAAAATTAAGAGATTCTAATAACGACGAAGTTTTAACAAACATAATTATGGGAATACTCACAAAATCCTATAAAAGAGATTATGATAGATATAGAGTACTTAAGTTCATTATCGAATCGATGCAAAGATTTTGCGCAACTAACCATCTTGAAAGTCTGCAAATGAATATAGAAATGCTGCCTATCAATGAATTAGTACGTAAGGTTGTAAAAGACCTTAGAAAGGTAGATGTGAATAAATTGGAAACATATATTCTAACAATGTATGAGGGAAGATTATGAAAAGCACAAACACCATGATTGATTTATTTAGTGGAGCGGGAGGACTAACTCTAGGTTTTCGATGGGCTGGATTCAAACCTGTCTTGGCTCTTGATGTTGACTGGGACGCTATTGTAACTTATAAAGCAAACAATCCTGGTGTTTCTTGGATTTGCAAAGACATTAGAAAAGTATCGACTAAAGAGATTATCGAAGTTTCAGGTGTGGAAAAAGGCGGGATTGATGTCATAGTTGCAGGGATACCATGTGAAGGTTATTCACTTCTCAACAGAAGATATGATCCATCAGACCCTAGAAATTATCTATTCATCGAATTTATGAGAATTGTTAGAAGTTTAAAGCCCAAGGCAGTTGTTATTGAGAATGTACCTGGTCTTTTCAGACGAGCTAACAGCTTGTTTAGAAAAGCTATAGAAAGTGCACTTGAAGATTTAGGGTATAAAGTAAAGTCGTTTGAGTTAAACGCTTTAAATTATGGAGTGCCACAAAGAAGAGTTAGGGTATTCTTCGTTGGTACTACGAATGAACTTTACGAGCCTCCACCTCCAACACATAAATTTGAAAAACATGGGATTGAAACATATATTTATGGCAAAAATCGTGAATTAAAGTCCCCATTAACAGTCTGGGATGCAATATCAGATTTACCTCCGTTAAAACCAGGCGAGAAAAAGGAGAGATATGAGAGCGAGCCGAAAACTGAGTATCAAAAACTAATGCGTTGTGGTAGTACTAAATTATACAATCACATTGCTCCTAAACATCCGGAATGGACAATAAAGCTAATCGAACGGACTAAACCCGGAGAACCTCTATATAACACATTCAAACAAAGAGTAAGACTAAGATGGGATGAGCCTTCACCAACCATACCTGCAGGTGGAGTAAGGCCCCAATGGTTTTTCGCTCACCCAAGCCAAGCAAGAGGACTTACTGTAAGAGAAATGGCTAGATTACAATCATTTCCTGATAAATACATCTTTTACGGATCGATTATCAAACAAAGAATTTTAGTTGGAGACGCTGTCCCTCCATTACTTGCCAAAGTTTTAGCCGAGCAGTTGATAAAGTATATAAGGTGAGTTGATGTACATGAGAACTAAAAATGATGATATTATCAAATGCATTGCTGATAGACTCGTACGCTGGTTCGATGTTAACGGTAGAAGATTTCCTTGGAGATTTATTTCTGATCCTTACAAGATACTCATAACAGAACTTTTACTTCAACGCACAAAGGCTGAGACTATAGAAAAAATATATGATAAATTTTTTAATAGATTTCCAAATATAGGCGCACTTGCAAAGGCGGATATAGCAGAACTAAAAAAAATCTTTTCTAAACTCGGTCTTTCGTATAGAGCTCAAAGAGCAAAGAAAGTCGCCGAAGAATTGATGAGAATTTATGGTGGAAAAATTCCATGTAATATGTATGACCTTCTCAAGTTAAAAGGTATTGGCGTTTACATAGCCTCTGCAACTCTCAATTTTGGTTTCAATAAACCAACACCTGTAGTCGATAAAAATGTCATGCGAGTGCTAAACAGGTTGCGTGGAATAACAAACGAAAAAAGTGCAAGAATATTCGTAAAAAAATTATTTAATTATGGGGATAATCAAAAGATAGCATATGCTCTAATCGATCTGGGCTCTTTAATTTGCGTTGAAAACCCTAAGTGTACTTTGTGCCCTCTTAAGGGTATTTGCCATAAAATCCCGTTGAAAAAAGAAAAATGGCGTTTTATGAGAAAGATTATTGGAAAGGATGGGATGATCAGGCTTCGAGAACAGCCAACATCGAAATAAATATATGATTTTTACCTTTTTAAAGTACTTTTAGATATTGTCTTGATACCCAATCCTTCTCCACTTCAGTTGTTGTATAGCTTATTGGAGGCGGCAAGATGGCCCTTGTAGGTAGATACTTAATATCAAAGTCAATGTCATTTGCATAGTATTGGTCATTAACCTTAAATACACTAGAAATGGAATATGCAATTATTATTGGTGAACTTACTTTAACATTTTTCGGCTGTTCACTTGTCATGAATTTGAGCTTCATGTTATATCTTTGGGGGATGCGCCTGACATTAATCTCCCTTCCTACAATAACTGGTTGTACTTCTATATCGGTTGTTTCAGGTCTGAATTGCGTTAGCACCTGAACTACCCAGGGTACGTAAAGGAGAGTCTCGGCAAGAGCTTTTTTGTCTATAACGCTCTTTTTAAACTCGAATAAGTAAATCTTAAAACGCCCTTTTGTTTCATCCCATAAACTAGCAACAAAATCTGCAGTATCACCCGTATAACCCCATGGAAGCTCGCTGGTCCAATACTCAAGTTTTGTTAGTGGAACCCCTAACATCTTATGAATCTTGTAACCTTGATTATCGATATAAAGTGAAAAATGCAGATTTAGATGAAACTCATGTTCTAATTCCCATGCGCCTCTTTTTAGCCTTACTCTTGCATAGAAAGCAGGAATATTGTTATGATCAGTAATAGGATTTCCTACCTTTCCTGGATACTTACATCCTCCTATATCACATAATGACTGTGTGTCTTCTGTCGCAAGCATATATGCGATCTTAGCTGCCTCTTCCGGAAGAAGTACTCTTATAGATGAACCCTTCCCTGCACCCATCGCATTATCAGTCCTGCTTATCCATATAAAAGGAGACATAGACATGTCACTATAAACTCTGTTATCGCCAGCGGTTTTTGAGAATACAATTAATGGTTTTATCAGGATCCTTGCAGAAAGAACTACCCTTGAGTATGCTTTGAACCCACTATCAGTCTTAACATAAACGGATCCGTACGGATTCCCGCACAAAGGACAATTCTTTCCGTTCTGCATTTTCCCTTGACCAAAATTAAATGGTACATTACAATTCGGGCATTTGCCTAAGATTTCATAGCCAGTTATTGGGTGTTTTAGTGATGTTGTATCTCTAAAAGGCTGAGATGTCACAATCCATATTCCTCTAAAGCCCCTTCTATTTAGTATATCCCTTGGCCATTGAGGGTCTGCTTGGAAGAAAAATATTAGATCTCCCGGTCGCACGCCATAAAGGTACGCTAGCATCGAATATCGTCTCTTGCTCCGCTGGATGTTTATTCTATACTTCCTTCTTTTCCTGTCAAATATGATTTCGTGAGGATCGGGTACTGAGGCAAAGCAAAAGTCTCTGTGGAGAGGATAGGTCAGACCATTTATCGTGAAAAGATGTGCACGAGGTGCAGGCTTGTTCTTTGGCTTAAGATACTCCCTTATGGCCTCCATTAAGGCTTCTGGCTCAGCAAATGGATTAATATTTGTCAGTCTTTTTAATAAATTTTCGAAATTAAAATCAGTCATACGTACAACCCCGTATATCGGTATTAATTAAAGATGATACTTGGAATAAATATTATTCCATAGAGTATTTATTATTTTGTATCCATTAAATTTAAATTTTACAAATTTATAAAGGATTTTACAACATAGCGCGAAACAACCTGACACCCTTATAAACCCTAGGCTTAATTAGTTTTAATAGAAAAACTATAAAAACTGTAGTTTTATCAGCTGTCTTAGAACCAATCTGTCAATTTTCTCTCAGCATAAGATCCGCTATAAAGCAATGCCTTGATTAGAGAGCCTTGTTTGTATTCCTGAAGCATTCTTTTGTTACGTATATACTCTTTAACACTACCATTGTTTAGAAGTGCTTTAGATTGGCGATTGAATTCTTCATCTACAAGCTTAGTGTTAATTGCCATGTTTGTTCTTTTGCTTTTCAAGATTCGTGATTTAACTTCTTGGTTTAACCAACATACCATAGAAACTTTAAAATAATAATATGTGTTAGAGTCAAAGACTCTAGCCTTGTGTTCCAATAACTTGTCTTTTTCAATTACAACCTTACCTTCTATAGGCCTAACAGGCTCTCTATTAACACCTATTATATTAGCCCCGATCAGAGATGCTAACACATCCGAGGAAGGAGTATAATCCTTCTTTACATTGGACATTATTTCTCTACGAATATTTGTGGCAATTAGAACAAGCTTATCGAATAGTCCTCTTTCATCAAATTTACGTAAAAACTTACGAACACGAGCTATTTTATCTTCAGTTACAGCACCTCCTTCAAAATCTATCCAGATGTTGTAATACTCCTTTTTCATATAATGTTCTGCAAGCTTATCTATATCAGCCATTGAAAATCTGAGAGAAAGTGGCACGAAGATCGGCTTGTTAGTACTATAATCAAGGATACCATACATAATATCAACTATATCTACAAACTCATCGATTGTGGCTATAGTCTCCTTTTTCCTTTTACCTCCAGTCTCCTCAACTATACGATGTATCTTTACATTAGGTACTAGAAGAAAGGATGTTGAGTAAGACTGATAGTACATTAGATATCCTTCTAAATAATCTTCGGTAATCCTACGATTTTCAAAATACCTGAATGGATTAAACGTAAATGTTACAGAAATATATCGCGGAAACTCTCTCGCATAATACGGAAATCTGAAATGACTTCTTATTCTCCTATTATCATCGGTTTCTACGATTTTACAAAACCTATTTGAGTTTACGAAAAAGGATTTTTCAAGTACAATAGGGTAACCGTCAAACAGCATTACTATGTGTTCATAACATATGTTTTTAGCATCGAGCACTCTAATTGGTCTTTCTATAAATAGCTTACCAAAATTAAACCGTTTTATATTAAATAACGAATACCTGTCACGAATAGTCTCTTTAACGTCTATCAGTTTACCCATGTTTACTACCTCTCGATACTAATTATTTCATTTTTGACTTTCTCCAAAATATCTCTACTCACTCTAAATTTAGAGTTCTCTATTGCCTTTAGTATATTTAACGCTTCATCCTTAGATATAATGCCGTAAATACTATAGCATTGTTTAATAAAACCAAGTGTACCTACAATATTTTCAAAAATCTCCGGGAAGTTCCTTTGAATAAACCTTCTCGTTTCTGTTTCATCAATGATAACTATGTAGTTTCGGTTTAAAACATGGTGATAAACATATGCTGCAACTATAACCTCGTGTTCACCTTTAACTATCTCCTCTTCAGCAAATAAGGGTTTAAGAATCTCGGCGTACATACCATATTCGAAGTGTTTGAAGTAATCGTTTAAATCATTAAAGAGTGTATTAAACCTAGAATTCATCATCAATTCTTCTTTGACTTTTTCACATAGAACGAATATGAAGCGATTATAGGTTATTGTCCGTTTAAGAATAGCGGGTATTTTTATGTCATCAAGAAAACATACAAAGAAACTAGAATTAGGAATTACATTAACAACATCTTTATCATGTTCCCTCGACAATCTCTAAGCACCTCTTCTTAGTAATCAATCCTTTCCTAAACAAGCTTAATGCAAGCTCTTTTTTCTTTTTAACAAGTTTTTCATAGTAGATAGAATGCTCTCCAAACTCTGGATAAGTTATGTATATTAAGAGTAACAACTCATCAGTCAATAATTTATCGTAGATCCTTCGTATCATTTTAAGCATTGCCAAGAACTGTTTAAAACCAGGAACTTCCTCATAGGTTTTAACTAATTCTTTATACTTCTTTTTACCTATATCATTCAAAGAAATTCTACCATTATCTATCGCAACATAATTACTGTCATACACAAGGTTTCTTATTACATCAGAATATGGACCATAACTATGAGGAGCAAACTGCAATATTTTAGCTACATTATGGTTTGCTCTACTCAATATGAAAAGCTCTTTCTCTAAGTGAAATATAGATGGAATAGGTTTTTCCTCAACACCAAGTAGTAGCACGATGTACCTCTCAATAATTTCCATTAAATCCTCCAAATAATGATCATGACCAGCCATTATGTCCCTCCCATTACTACCGCGTTGTAAATAAACCCCCGGTATTATTTAAGCAAAGCCCTAAATGAATAATACCAATACCTACCTAAAACATTATCCATCAATATTAATAATCCTTCGCACCATCACCATTATGGCAAAACAAGGATTCACACAAACCCTCTTAGAATCTTCGTCAATATCTTTTGCCATTAACAACATTTAGCATAGTATACACGCTCGCTTACGCGCCCTATAAAATCAATCCCGCCGCTCCATGCCGCCGAAACCCCACGCCGCGCCGTAGTTCTCGATGAAACGCGAATGTACTGCGCTGTTATCTCTTTGTTACCATATTCTTTATGCAGATATCATCTTTATGTAGTGGGTGGGAGCATAAGAAAGAGAAAGACCAGAAGAATAAAGTACTACCCTGTAAAGGTTGTTCAATATCTTTTGAACAACAAGCTTCTAAAAGCAATATCCCATATACTCATTAGGGAGTCAACTCCTCTTAGCTGTTTAGAGATCGAAGAGCGTCTAGAGAAGGTCTTTAGAAGAAGCTTCACAACAGACCGTATATCAGCGCAACTAAGAAAGCCAGAGCGTTGAGGAATAGCAAAACCATATAGGAAGCCCTACAATGGTCACCTACTATGGAGTATCGACAATACCAAAAACTGTAGAACTCCTGGTAGATACCTTGAGAAAGAAGGAAGCAACTGCAGCAACTAGAACACAAAAATATAATTAAGAAGGTTGAAGACAGATATGTTGCACTCACAGAGCCTGAGGAATTCATGACCTATTTCGATGTCAATTAAAACGTAGTTTAGGACCAAGGACAAGAAAGGAGCTAAAGGTTCCATCAGGAATATCATACTATGCTAGAGAGGTTCTATAAGAAGCTAAGAAACTCGTAGCTAAAACCTGTTGTGCTTAAATAACTGATAGCTTCAGTTCATCTCGCATGAACATGCAAGTATAATTGCAGCCATGCTTGCTGATTGATGTTATTCTGTTTTCTGAGGGCATTCAATTGCTTGTTAGTGGTTGTCGTGGCGGGGGAAGTATTTTTAGGGCTAGGCAATCAGCTTCAAATTTAAGTTTAAAGTTTTGTTAAGATGTAGTGGTGTTTAGATGGGAAACCAGTCTTTGTTTCCATAAGTTTGCCACTTTTTATGTCATCGATTATCTTCTTTATTATATATTCAATATTTATGTTACCTTCTTTTGGCTCTGAGGTTGTTATTACGTGTCCTAGTAATCCTAGTTTCTCGTAAATTCTTCTCTTAGTTTCCCATCGCCCTCTATAGATTTCTTTGTCGAGAAGACCTAGATGTTCTATGTAGAATACTTTTCCGTTCATTACTACTTTAAAATCAGGTATTATACCGTGTTCCTCGAGATCTCTCGGTTCATACTCGAATTCTATGCCTAGACCATCAAGCGTTTTTGCAATCATATATTCTATCTTACTCCTAGTGTAAATGGTTCTGCCATCTTTAAGTTTTAAGCTATAAATTCTACCTGAAAACCTTCTATAATTGAATAGAAGTGTTTGTCTTCTATCAAGCTCAGATAACATCTTTATTTGTTGTAATATAGGCACCACGTTATCCTTTAAATTCGCGTTTAGTAGTAGGTACAACTTTTTCTTAGCCCTAGTTAAAGCCGTATATACAAGTTCCTTAGTGATAAAGCTACTTATCCTAGGCAATATAAATATCACATAATCAAAATCACTACCTTGAGCTTTATGAACAGTTACTGCATAACCCGGTGAAATATAGCTATCGCCTTCTTTGTACCGGCCTTTTATCTCGTATACAATATCTTTCAACAGTTCATATATTCTATCAATGTCATTCTGAAGATGTTTTATTAATCCATAATATTTTCGTTTTTCAAATTTATTTCTTGTTTTACTTAAATATTTTATTGCTAAACCCTTATAATCCCATAGTCTTTTCAGAAATTCACTAGTTTCCATAAATTTGGCTTTCTCTCTGAACCAGTACCCTAGCGCACCATTTGGAATAAGCAATATTCTTCCATAGCTTTTTAAATTAACATATCTATTTCGTTCATTGATAATTTTCACATAATTATAATCTTGAATATTTTTACTATCCAGTATTAAAATTTTATTAATATATTCTGAACCTAGCTCTCCGTACCTTGTTGGTGTCAGTATTTGTATTTTGTCGAGCTGAGGTCCATCTGCTGAGCCAAATCCTAGTATGTTATTAAATAGTTCTAATAATCCATACTCATCTATACTAACAGTATTTGATTTATCTAGTATTTCTTTAAGTATATTTTTGACCATGCCTTTTAGATCCTCTTTATCTATAAAGCATTCAATTTTAAGCGTATCGTCAACATAATTCTTCGGGTCATCAATGGGATTATCGGTCGAAGTAAAAGCTTGTGAAAAAGCCCAAATCCCTGTTTTCACCGGAAAACGTATAGGTGTCTCCAAGGTTATAACAAGTTCGCCATGCTTTTCGTTTAAGAAATCTATTATGTCTACAAAAGGTTTTCCAAAACCAATTGGTGGGAGTTGATTACTATCACCTACAATTATTAAATGTTCTAGGTTGTGGATATTTACGATGCTAAGTAGTAATGCTAATAGAACTTCATCAACCATAGATGCTTCATCAATAATAAGAACCCGTGGATTAATCTTCAATCCACTATTTTTGGCAATATAATTTTTGAAAACACTAAAGAATCTAATGTCGTTAAAAGTCTTGTCAATTAAGTCTACAAGCTGTATATATTCTCCTCTTAAACCCAAGAATTTTTCAAAGTGATATGAGTATAATAATCTATGTATTGTTGATACCATATCTACGTTTCTTAGTAATCCTCGACTCTTTAAGCGTTCTTCAATAACTAGTGAAGATTTACCAGTTGGTGTTACTATTAATATCGGCTTTCTACCTATACGAGAATATAAATCCACAAGGTTAACGATAGTTTCCGTTTTACCGGTTCCTGCACCACCCGTGATCACTAAGAGACCATGCTTTACTGCCTTGTAATAAATATCTTTTTGGGTGCTAAGGAAATCTTCTTTCTGATTTTTAGAGATGTTTAAACAACTCATTTTTTCGCATAGTGATTTAAAGACACTTTCTATATGATAGTTGATATTTGAACTTGATACTAAGAAGGATTTCTTCAACATTTTCTTTATGAAGTCCTCTATTGTCCGCTCTATCTCCCTTATATGTTTTAACTGAAATATTCGTCCTTCAATTGGGTCTACTACACAATGAATTATATTTGATAACGCCTCTCTTCGATTAACCATGATGTCCTCTATATCTGCTTTTGAGATTTCAGGCATAGTACCATGGTAAAGTTTTAAAACTTGATTTTCATTTATTGCTTCAATCAGATCTTCTTCTCTAACAGCAGTAACACCATCAAATACAGCTTTATTATATAGAGTTTCGTAAATCACGGCAATCAAGCGATCTAGTGCTTTTGGTAATGATAACCAAAGAAGCTCAGAGTAGTCTGGATCCGGTATAAGTGGTATATCTAAAAGGTACAAATCTATGTTAAAGTCCATAAACTCGACGAACCATTCTCTTTCTTGTAATTCATATTGAGGAATATAACTGTATATCAAGCTGTAAGGATTATCTACAATGTCTCTTACATTCATTTGTTTATTTTCAACAGCTCTAATGATATTCAGTATTTGTATATAAGTGAGATCAAGTCTACTGAGTAGTTCAAGTAACTTAAAGTAAATTTTTCCGCGACTTTTTGCTAAGTGAAGGATCTCTCTTAATAACGATATGCAGTAACTATCCATGGTACTATCAGGATGTATATTGTTAAGAAGATTTTCTAAACCATTAAGATCTCTAGTCTTAATTATCTCTATGAGTCTTTCGCCATATTGTCCTAAAAATTTTCTAATTTTTTCTTCAATTTCCTTATATTTTTTATAGCCTAAATTATGCAACGATTTTTCTTTACCTGGTGAAATGCTAAAAATGCCGCGATTTACTCCTAGGGCTATGAGCAATTTTCCTAATGAGGAATGCTCACCTCTCAGCCTCCATAGATGTTTAATAAGTTCTTTAGCTCTCTTAACATAAGTTTCGATGAGGCTTTGCTCTACGATTCCATGTTCATTAATTCTATTCAATGAATTTAGGATTTTATATAATATGTATAATGCTTTATCCGTTGAGATATGCATTGAAACATATTTAAAGTGGGGTATGAGAGTTTGCTTGTCTACTTCAACAATTATTTCATCAATCATCCTTTCTATTTTACGCTTTACATTTTCGTCCTTGACTTCCTCAAGCTTTTTAATGTATTCTTGATATGGTATAATTATAATAGTGTCTGGATCAAGAACTATCTGAAAGGACCATTCAATTGGAGGAAAGTATCCTCCGAAATCGTTTTCCAGTTTTTTATAATATGTTGGGTCAAACTCATATTGTTTCGGTTTTTTAACGTCTTTTACTAATGCTGCCCCAACAACTAGATACCTATGTCTGTCACCATTGACAGGGTTGCTATAATTGAGGTAGAAAAAGACCACCGATTTGCCAGGAACTATATACGATAAGTAATGATTAAGTCTATCTTCAAGGTCACGTGGGTATTTAAGTAGCCCATCTCGTGAGAAAGAAAACTTGAAACACC
Source organism: Candidatus Culexmicrobium cathedralense (assembly GCA_025061115.1). Classification (GTDB taxonomy): domain Archaea; phylum Thermoproteota; class Methanomethylicia; order Culexarchaeales; family Culexmicrobiaceae; genus Culexmicrobium; species Culexmicrobium cathedralense. The sequence continues at coordinate 24,132 of JANZKC010000001.1, forward strand.
ATGAAAGAATGGCATAAGGTTCTATGGTATCTTCTATGGGTTTAATACCTCCTTGTTTAGCTTCTTCGGTAAAATCGCAAAATGGGTGTATATGCTTTACCCTTAGCTTCTTATCTGCTAATAAATTTATCACCCAATAGCATGGTGGAACATAGTTCTCCCTCTCTATTATTTCACTAGCATCTTTGCCTGAATACTGTTCCTCTAAATTGCCAATTTTTCTTCTCTGAATTCTAGTGGAAAGTAATGAATAGTTCCCTGAACAAAAAATGTTTTCAGAAGGCCTTCTACAAACCTTACCAGTCCAGCAACTATCATGCCAAGCTAGACGAACCGTGAGATGAAGAACCAATAATTCACCCACCTATTAGCAATTTTACTGTTCACTAGAAACTTTTTTAATATGTATATTTTTCTTACTTTCATCCTATTTAATGCAAGTCTCTAGTTTACTATCAAAGCCTAAAATAAACTTGATTAGCTCATTTCCAATTCATTTTAAATTTTGATTTCTTTTTTTAATACAATAGCAATTTATATTAATGCACATCGTCAATTTTGAGCTATTAGTTTAGGATGATTTACTAAAAGTATTAAAACTATTGTGAATACTTAGAAACCCACGTGAAATTGCCCACATTGAGATTCTTCTCGATGTGCATCAAGATGTCATTAGTGCTTTTAAGCATGAAACTGATGCTAGATTAGTATTACTAGCTGTGTTTTTCACGAAAATTTGGTTTAATTTGGTATTATGGAATTGCAGCTGCTAAGGCATTAATAACTGAGTTTAACTCTGTATTTCATTCTTTAGCACCTTAAATGTAGAAAAGTCTAATCAAGAGTTTAGTTATATTTTTATAATTCTAGTATTTTGAATTGTGCCCCGCCGCTGACACTCGACTTCATGGTTGGCTTTTTGCCTCTTTGTCGAGCTCTTACCAGCGGGGCTGGGTTGAAGGTGATGAATGTTAGTATTAAATTTAACTTATTGGTTAGGTGTATTGACTTTTATCTTTATTTTTGTCTATGAATTTTGTACCAGTAGTTGTATTGATCTTGGGTTGTGAGATGGATTTGTATTGGTCATCTATGTTTTATGATTTCAATTTTGATTTGTTTAGTATGCTTTCCTTTATCATTTTTACTTGATAGAAGTAGTATAGTAGTTTTTCTTTGAACTTTTAAGGGATTTATCTTCACATGACCATGTGGTGTTGTGTGAAGATATTATGTTTAAGTTGATCCCTACTCTTATTGAGGAGGTGGGGGTTGTCCTCTCAAGCGAGGATCATCTGTTGAGTTTATTTTGTTAATGGATCTATTATTTTTGTTGTCCAGTAATAGCAAGAATCTTGATACTCTATTCACCATTTCCATTGGATTTAAGTTTAATTACCTTAGGATAGTTAAATTAAAATTATTGGTTTTCTAGATTTTGTTGGGGTTTTAAGTTTGGATGATAATGATAATATTTTCATGAGGATTCTTTTGTTGGCTTTAGCTAGAGAGTTGAAAGAGTTGGGGTTGGTTGATGTTTTTCCTGAAGAGTTCGAGTGGATTTTTGAAGAGTTGAAGAAGTATGGTGTTGATTTGGATAAAAATTTTAAACATCAGTATGCTAAAAGAAGAGAACGATAACAATACTTTAAATTATTTGTAGAATTTTTTCTGGTATTATTGCATTTGTTCCGCAGTAGGGGCATTTGATTATTTTTCTTGTTTCAAGGTTTGTGGGTTTAGGTTTGCTCCGCAGTTTGGGCATTTTAATGTTATTACGCCATTTTTAAAGGTGAATTCTGAGATTATGTTGTATTGTATTCTTACTCCAGCTTTCGCTTGGAAGATTTGTTTCATGTATTCTCGTATCATGTTTGCTGTTTCTTGTAGTTCTTTTTTGTATTTTTCTTCTAAACTTTTTAGTTCTTCAATGTATTTTTGTGTATTTAAATTTGTTCTGGATAGGAATCTGAAAGCGCTTCTTCTTGATGTTCTCATCATGTTTTTGATGCTTAATATTTTTACGTATGTTTTGGCTAATTGCGATATCCTAGCAATTATCTCGGGTGGTAGATCTTCTCTGTTTATTTCGTATTTTACTAGTCTTGATAGGTCTTCAATTATATTTTGGATTACGATAATGTCTCCAAATCTTCAGGTAATGTTAAACGTCCATTGTGACATATTTGCTCAATACATTTAGTTACTTTTTCTGGTGGTGTAACATCAAAAAATATTCCTAAGTCATCAATTTTAGCTACACCCAACTTCATGAGATTTTCATAATCTTTCTTCACTTCCTCTCTTGCATAATTCACACTCTTCCTGCTTAGAAATGCAACAAAGAAAATGTTCTTCCACAAATTATCTTCCTTAAGAGCTAAGCAGCGGATAGTCATAGACTTGTAAAAATTATTAACTAATTTCCAGAAATTACTTAAGTTTAGTTCCTTATTCATGGAGTAGATACTAGTGTGAATCTTGAACATAAGAATCCCCCATATCGTCTTCACGTCAATTGAAACTCAGTTTTATAAATTTACCGATTTATTTCTCAATTTAACTCACTATTAAGTTCAAGAGGATACTTCTCAAGAACTTACTTGTCTTAGAAATTAAAATAATGTAAATTAATGAAATAAATTGGGCTGTAAACCGTTACTCACTTAAGCAAGTGCAACTGCCTAATATGTACCGGTCACTGCCAGCTCAAACAATATTGTTGGAATACTCAATTCAACAGCCCTACCATAATTATGCGTATCCATTTGGAATAGAAGAGTATAGAATTGGTGATAAGGCTATTATTTATTCTAGAGTTATTAATGGTGAAATGCGCTATATAGGTAAGTTATCTGTGATAAAAAGAAGTCCTGCATACATTTATGAAGAAGATGGGCTTGGCTTTGAAAATATTTTCCATCTTCCAATAACATACTACATAAACGAGCAAGGGACAGAAGATATTCCTAGAACTGATGAATTTCAAGCTATCATTAACGCGTTTCAAACATGGGAGAACGATACATATTCTTATGTAGACTTCACGTATGGTGGAACAACGAGTAATTCACCAGATGTTTATGACGGAGTAAATGTAGTAGGTTGGATTCCTAATCACGATGGGCCTGGAGGCGTGCTAGCATATTGTGCAATATGGTATGATGGTACACAAATAGTGGAAGCTGATATAGTATTTGATGATGCAGAAACTTGGTGCATTGGAAGTGACATAGATGTGCAAACAGTAGCAACCCATGAAGTTGGACACCTTATAGGATTGGATGATCTACACTTAATTGACAATCAATATCAAGTGATGTATTATATTTATACTGGAATAAAGTGGGATCTGAATTTAGGTGATGTTAGAGGCGTGAGGTATCTTTATCCAATAGTTTCGAGAAACGGTTGTAAACATAGTTTATCCATATGATGGTGAAACTGTTTCTGGAATTTCAATTATCCTTGGATTTAACGTGTTTAGTTCAGCTTCTAGGAATGATTTAAACTCATTTTCAGGGTTAGGTTTACCGTAAGCGTATATAAGTGCATTAACTGTTAACCAGTAATCTACTGCCTTAATCTTCTCAATGCTTTGAGTTCGTATTGGTATGATGTGCATTAATGGTTGAGCTAAAATAGCTGCAATTAGCATTAGGCTCATGAAGTATGCACATAAGGTGTAGTTCATGACTCCTTCACCTTCAAGCAAACTATTAATGGTTTAATGGTTCCATTAACTCCGGCCAACATTACTATTGTAGCTACACCTTCAACTTCAAATCCGACACTCAAGAGCTTAGTACCATTAGAACTGTAGATTGTGAAGTTGTATGGGGTCATTCCTAAATGTGCATTCAATAATGCTCTAAGCTTAGATGAATCCAAACTGTAAACTGCATGAACAAGTTCATCCTTACTCAATAAGACGCCTAGAATATCGTCGGGAGCCTCATACCTTATCATTGTGTGTATTTGATTGATCATTAGTAGGCTGATTAAAGCAGTCAATATTAGTGCTGTTGCTGCAATAGCGTCTAAAGTGTAAATTTGACCTTTCATCACCTACCACCCAAGAGAATAGTTTCGTTGACAACCATCAACCTCTTAAAGTTGAAAGTGAATTTACCCAATTCAACTGGATTTACCTCAACTACTAGGCCGCCATCAACATGAACATAAGGATGCTCAACAGGTTTACTATATACTCCGTGTGATGTAATGTAGCCTTTAATGTTTCCTGGAGGTTCACCATAAAACTTTACTGATGAACCTGAGAATGCAACAATGAATTGGTAGTAATCAACTTTTAGTGGAGTATAGCCCGTAACAATATTGCAGGATCCATCACCATTAAAGCACATGACAGTAACTCTAACAGTTAATTTCTCAACACAATCAACTGCAAGGTACTTACCTTCACGATAAATCGTCAAGTGTACTGGGTAAGCGTAGGTTTTAGGCTCTATTGGTGCTAGTGGTTGTGGGTGTCCTAAACTCGAAGATAAAATCCACATCGACAAGACCAGTGCTGACGAAAATACTAGAAAACCAGTTAGAAAGTCGAGCGTCAGCTCCATGAGGTTAATGCTATAGTACTTAAATATCTGCAATATAGTAGCAAATTTCAATCATCAATTATCAGATTCTCAATTTATTAAGTAGATTATCATAGGTTTTACAGTATGCTTGGTTCATTAGAAGCTAATCAATTCAATATAAGTACCTTGGAATTGGCATTATTGATTTAATTTATGTTCTTGTGCTAATCTCTTTAATGCTGTTTCTACTGTAACTCCAATCTTTAACTCTCTACTAATATGATACCTTAAAACTCCTTCAGGGTTATGAGGATACTTAACTCTATAAATTTTAAGTAAATCCCTATACATTCTACTCAATTCATCACTCATCTCTATCTGCTTAAATACATCAACCTTTTCCCTTCGCTCTACAATTTTAGGTGGACTATATAGATTCCACAATCCGAGTATAACTCCAACAGAGCTCAAATTAAATGGAGGTAGAAATAAGAGCATTAAATTAAGTCCCAATAATAGTTCAATTAAATTTAATTTCAAATATAATGATGCATATAACATTGGATATGCAATATACAGTATTGATAATATTGTAATTAATTTCTTAATTTTCAACTTAAATTGATTAATACTTCTAAGGTTAATGTAAATTCCAATCATACAAATTAAAACCAGCATATAAGCAATAATGTAATAAAAGTACCATAAAACTCCTAATTGAGCACCCCTCACAACATCCACTATACTCCTAAATGGTACATGACTTGGAAGAACGATAACACCCCATGAAAAAGCAAAAATAGCACTACCTTCACTAAAGAAAATCAATTGAGGAAGCATCATCAAACTTAGAATAAAAATGATATATGACCTACTTAAATAGTCACTTGAAAAAAGATGAGAAAAGACTTTAATAATTCGTCACCCCCGGTTCATCCCACGCATACTTATGCCATGCTGCAATAATATCTCCATAATCTTTGGGCCACCAATATTTTGAGAAATCATTCCAATATACATGTGCTCCCTCCCAATTAGTTATTCTACAATACACTTTACCATTAAATGTATCCTCATATTCACATGGCTCACTATCCCAAACATAAATCTCCTGATGTCTAGGATCATTGTATTCAATTATTTCTCCATCTCCAGACCAAGTTAATTCCCAAGGAATGATTCTGTTGATATTTGCTGCATGTGACTCGCATGCAATGAAAACTCTAACATGAGTACCATCTTTCTCCTTAGCATCCTCCCATGAATGACTGTATAGACCTCCATGAGCACCAGTTTTAAGTAAAACGACTTTAGATGTATTATACTGATCCACAAATACTACTAGATGCAATTCCCAATCATGAGGGTGTGCCGTAATGTGAGAGCTATATACGTAGTAATATTCGATGCCATAGGCGTGGAGAAGTATATTCTTGAATTCTTAAACAGGTTATCGAGGGAGAAATATATTCTACACAATAAGTATGGGTCCTGGAATTTAGCATTCTTCGCTAAAGTCACGCTAGCTAGGAGAAGAAAGCATAGCAGCCTCAAATAATACGGTCATCGATTCAACCGTTGAGGAACCATTGAAAACCTCTATCTGTACTAATTTTATTGGAAAATATTGAATCGCAGCCTTTTAGTGAAAACAGTAAACCCTTATCCACTAAGACTTAACAAATAAAGCACTTTAGATTCAAGCTCTTAGGCAAAACTCCTCGACCAGACAAGTAGTGCCAATTCGGCCAGTCTCGAGGCATGTTTCTCAGCATCCGTAAAAGCCCTTGTATCGCTGAGTATCTCACCGTAGTCAAATGCAATACCCATGACCCCCCTGTCACCTATGATCATCCTATGCTTCAACCCCCAGTTATGTATGCATGTGAGAGCCGAGTCTAGACCGTAGCCTCTTCCAACAACTATTGATCCAAGCACCTTATTCTTCAACCTACCCCTAATACACCACGTACGATCCATGAATATCTTAGTTAACGTTGAAACATTATCGAAGTTCACGGGCGAAGCAACAACGATCACGTGAGCCTCTAAGAGCAAGGGTATAATCTTCCCAGTCATATCATCATCTATGCAACAACACCCGGACTCCAAGCACTTCCTACAACTATAACATGGCTTAACCACGTACTCCCTAAGCCTAACTTTCACACAAGAGAAACCCCCGTCTCCCAATTTGTCCAGTACGCGGTCGAGGAGAATCTCAGTATTACTCCTAGTCCTCGGACTACCGAGAACACCCACAACTCTCAAGGAATTCGAACCTCTAACCATGAAAACCTCACCCTCACAAACTCGAACACACACTCAAATTTAAAATAATTTGTTTAAGACATTGGGTAATCTTCCTTTCCTAAAATCTCTATTAATTATTCTTTTTTCCAAGGTTTCAGCATTTTCAAGGGGTTGCTCTGTAATAACCATAACACTACATGATAAATGCTACTGGGGAAGTTTTCTTATTAGAAAACTTCTCATTAAATTTTTACCATAACAGTTGTCATAACCTTTACAATTAATTATTTCTCTATAAATTTTTTCAGGATTTAATACAGTCAAACATATCACAAAGGTATATTTTACTTTAATTTATATTTAAAATTTATTTTTTAAAGAAAAAGAATTAAGGAAATTTACCGTCAACTCTAATGGTGAATCCAGCTTAGAGCCGTCAGCTTCAATAACTTTAACAGTTAAACTGGTGATATCAACTGTACCTACATTTTTCAGTGTTATTTCTGCTCTACCAGTATCAACTGCAGCTCTAAAACCCCAAGTATAAATTGCAACACCAACACCAATCACTAGTCCTAAAGCTAGCACTATCGCAGATTATTTTTGCGAGATTCTTCATAAGTTAAGAGGTTGGGATGGTGGCTAGCGGTATGTTGAAATTGCTTTGTCCTCATAGTAATTTTACAGATGATGATTTGAAAATATGCATAGAAACACCATAGCGGTTGTTATTCAGGAGCAGATTCCTTATGGATCTTAAGTATTATTAATTCAAGTTGTCCATTAAATTAATTTGCTGAGGCATTATTAACTATTCTACCCATGATTTTTTTCCAGGTGTATATTGATTTTTTGTCATAGCAGTATTCTATGAATTTGTATAGTAGTGTTCCTTTGGCTTTAGTTGTTATTGCTTTACCGTTTCCTAGTACTATTAGTTTGCTTCTTGCTCTTGTGAATGCTACGTTTAGTCTATGTGGGTCTGTTGGGAATTTTAGTTTGGTTGTGTCTGTGACGCTGAGTATTATGACTTCTTTTTCTCTTCCTTGAAATGCATCCACAGTATTTACTTCAATTAACTCTTTACCTTTATCTTTAGATAGCTTGTCTATGATTAGTTTTCTTTGAGCTCTGAATGGACTTATGATTCCAATTTCTGATTTGCTTACTCCACATCTAATTAGCTCTCTTACTATTTCAACAGCTACTTCAGCTTCTTTTTCATTTAACCTTGAATTATCAACTACTTGATCCACTCCATGAACATGAACAAATACTACTGGCTTCATACCATTAAGAAATTCATATTTGGGCTTAATTCTTAGATTTAGAACTTTGCTTGAGCACGATTTTGCTGCTTTAATCTTACCTTCATAAACATATTTTGCTGAGAATCCTATGATGTCCGGATTACTTCTATAGTGAATTTGAAGCCATAAATGTCTATGATCATACTTGTCTTTTAGTCCTGAAAATGCACTTAAACTTGTTCTCAACTTTAAATCCCTAACCGTCTTAAATATTGGTAATAGCTGTTTGTGGTCTCCAACTACTATCCACTTTTTACCTTTAACCATCGCTAGCAGTGCTAGTGTTATTGATGCTTGACTTGCCTCGTCAATAATTACTGTGTCAAATTGAATACCTATGAGTGGGGGGAGCTGAGACTTAATTAATGTTGATCCAATTATAGGGATTTCAAATATAAGTTCTTCACATTCCTTCCTTATCATTTGATTTCTAAGCTTAATTAACTCCCTTAACTCCATCTTGTAGTTACTGATTATTTGCTTTAATCTCCTCTTCTCATGAACGCTCTTAGATCTTCTTAGCTCTTTAATTAAATTCTCAATGGCCTTAGAGTAATCTTTCACCTTCTTATCTATCTCTAAAATTTTTTGTCCGAGGCGCTGTCTAGCTTTATAACTTAGCAGATACTTTTTTATGTGTTCAAGAACTTTCTCTGGTCTACCAACCCTTAATGTTTTTTCTAATGGAAGAATTTCTACTGCATTATCTACTGCTCTATTAGTGTGTGATGAAATTAGTATTTTCTCGCCTCTCTTCATTAACTCATAAGCTATTTTTGCTATAACTCTAGTTTTACCAGTTCCTGGAGGACCAACAATCAATAACAGTTCATTATCGTTAAGAGCTAGTGCAGCCTCAACAGCTTTAATTTGAGAGAAATCTAGCTCAAAGGCATCCTTAACATCTCTTGTGTTTTCTAATTTATGGTATTTTAATGATGGTTGCTCAAGACTGTCTAAAACTAGTTCTATAGCATTTGGGTTGAATATTTGTATAATTGCTCTTTCAACATCTTTTTCTCCCTTTATTTGTTTAATTAAGTCTAATTGAAGATCATAGCTAATTAATGGTTCATAATCAAAGATTGTTATTGGCATGTCTTCTTTAATTAAATTGCTTGAAGTTAGTACTATTAATGTGTCTGAGTATGAATCAATTACTGTTCCTAGATATTCTGGTATAATCTCACCTTTAACTTTCAAAATTATTCCTATAGGATCTCCAGCTTGAAATTTCATTGCATACTTTGTCTCTGTTGTAGCAACTCCGTGAGATACATCGATTACCCTAGCTTCATAAACTTCCTTAAATGCTTCTCTTTTAGCATACCTTCTTTCCTTGCGAATTATCTCTTCTAAATAATTTAGATTACTTAGTGATATTGCTGGTACTAATTTCTCTGCTAATTCAATTTGCTTTTTAAATCCACAATAAATGCAGTAAAGATATAGCTCACCATCCGATCTGCGTAATCTTAACAATCCATCACATTTAGGACAGAAATTAATTATATTCATATACGCCACCGTTAAATACTTAATTTTAAATTGAATTTCTTTTCAAATGCTTCTTTAATTAAATTAAAGTCGTGATGTGAAACTTCACCAATACCATATCCATCAATGTAATTCTCTATTTTTATAAAGTGGGTTAGTATTGGCTCTAGTGAGAAGATTATTATTGAAAATTCAATTTTCCATGGAAATAGTACTTTATTCTCTTTAATTTCAGCTGGCCAGATAGGGGTTTGATCATCATAATGCTTACTTTTAATTAGACCAATTGCATGAATTTCACCAGTTCCAGCTATTTGAAATGTAGCGGAATCAAATGGTTTAATTTGATTATATAACCTAATGAAAGCCCTCCAATTTCTCCTCTGCTTATCACCTGCTTCCCTATCCCAAAACCCCCATAACAATCTTTTATATGCAACTTCAATATTGTCAATATTCCTCGATGAGAATAGCCAGACTTTCACATAATTCAATTTCTAAATTGATAAAAATAAGTTTACTGTTTAATTATTATCTCTTTAATAAAGAGCAAGATTGAGCATAACGATATGAAGCTGAGAGACTTGGCAAATTAAAGAGGTTACTTCATTGAATTAGAAGGACTGGCTTCTTGGATGATGCCTAATATTTATCCGCCTAGACTTAAAGTAACAAGCTAACCCCATCTAAGACTTTTGTTATGTTCATAATTCAATGTCGAATTTTTGTTTAGATATTTAAATGATTAGAAGAAAATTTAAAGAAAAACATATATATCATCGAATTAAAGTTTAGTTATGATGTCTAGTCGAATTTATTATATTGAAAAAGCAATTATGATTCTACTGATATGCGTAGTAATTTTAGAGGTCTTATTAAGTGCCAATACTTTTGCTTACGAACTTCTAGGTGGGAGGTGGACTGATAGTGATGTAAAGGATCTTTCTTATCGTGTTAAGTCGGGGATACCTTATGTAAGTGATATACGTGAAGTGTTTGCAGATGCAGCAGCATCTTGGGAAAACACTGTAGCTTATGGTGTTCCACATTTCTATGAAGTAAGTTCGGGAGAGAAGATAATTGTGAATGCATATTATGAGGAGTATGGTGCATTAGCATATGCTTATGCGGATCCAAGCCTTTACGCCTATCCTTACGAGTATGCATATATTCATGTAAATACATATTACTTAGATGTAGCTTATTACTTGAGTTATGAGCATTTTCAAGGTGTATTGGCACATGAAATAGGTCATATTCTTGGCTTAGCTCATGAAACAGAGTACGGACCAATAGTTTTAATGTGGCCAACTGATGAATTCTACATTGAATGTGGCATATATGAACCAACACTAGATGAAATTTATGGCGTAATGGATCTTTATGGGGGTTAATGCATGGTTAGATTTAAATACTTTATTATTTTGAGTGGTCTAATAGTGGCATTAATGGTCTCTATTGGATCATACATTCCAAGAGTTGAGGAATCAGAAAACATTATGATTTATGACATCTCAAATCTAAATAACGTTAAAATCGTTAAAGCATATGCTATCTATCCAAGCATCATGTATAAGTCATTGACTTATCAAAAACTTCTTAGTGAAAGAGATTTAATTGCTATTGTAGAAATAAGTTATCCAATAAAAACATACCATGTTATAGAAAAGAACTTCTACTTTACATTATATAAAGCTAAGGTAATTAAGGTGATAAAGGGACCTAAAAATATTAGTGAAATATATTTGTATCAGATAGGTGGCTATAAACCGGAAAGAAATGTTTTCTGGACTCTTGAAGGTCTACCGGTATTTAAGCCGGGTGAAAAATGGCTATTATTTATGAAGAAAATGACTTATGAAATGAATGCCAAAATAAACTTACCGCCAAACACGTATCATGCTGGAGGTTTAGAAGCAATAAAAGTAATTAATGGGAGAGTTTATTCGATGGATAATTTTGAGAAAATAGCAGAAATTGTATTGCCAGAACAATTAAAAGTAAAGGGCATACAACTACAAGAGTTCATAAACAGCATTCTAACAAAACCATAATTTAACTTTAACAAATAAAAGTTATTTTCACCTCCATTAAATTGTATAATATTGATGTTGACTGCAAATGAAAAACTCGAACGAAGCTTTTATAATATATATATGCTGTTCCGGTGACTGCTATTGCTGCTCAGAGAGGATGGAAGTTAGAATTTGCAATTTTTTCTTTAAGATTTAAATTTTATTATAACTTAATTAATAATGAAAAATTGGAATAAATTGTGTTGGGTGATTTAGCGTGAGATTTGAGGGTCATGCTGGTTTGTCTTTGTTGATTGTTTCTGTTGTTTTGTTTATTTTTGATTTTAGAAATTATGAATCCATTATAGCTGGTTTGCTTGTTGTTGGTTTTTCTAGTTTACCTGATTTGGATTTAAGTTGGGAAATCCCGCATAGAAGATATACCCATAATATTTTGTTTGGATTTATTTCTGGATTAATTTTTGGTTTCTTATTTATGTACAGTGGTTTGAATTTTGTATTAGGTTTTGTAGGTGGTTTTGGTGGAACCATATGCCACTTAATTGGCGATAGTTTTACTTTTATGAAGTTTAAGCCATTATGGCCTTTTAGTAATCTCGAAGTTGGTTTGGGCTTTTTTAAGTCAAGCGATGTGAAAATTAATGAAGTATTTCTCACTATTGGAGCTCTATCTTTCGTTTTCCTTTATGTGATTAAGCTTGGTATTTTAAAATTTCCTTAACTATTATTAATTAATTCTTAAATATTTAATTTTTATATTGTTTAATTGAATTTTATATTAGATGTTTAGTTAGAATTGCTAAATCTTTTTTCTCTAGTGGTTGTTCTACTTTTTCTGTTAGGGTTGTTCCGGTTGTTAGTGTTATTTCGATTGTTGTTGGCCATTTTGTTGGTTATTGTTAATTGTGCCCCGCCGCTGACACTCGACTTCATGGTTGGCTTTATGCCTCTTTGTCGAGCTCTTACCGGCGGGGCTGGGTTAAAAGGTGGTGAATGTTAGTATTAAATTTAATTTATTGTGTTGAGGATAAGTGAAATTAGTAGTAATTTGGGTTGTTTGATCTTGGGTTATAAAGTGGATTTGCATCAGTCATCTATGTTTTTATGATTTCAATTTTGATTTGTTTACTTTGTTTTGTGAAGATATTATGTTTAGGTTGATCCCTCCTCTCATGGAGGATGGTTTTCCTCTCGAGCGAGGATCATCTGTTTGTTTATTTTGTTAGTGGGTATATTATTTTTGTTGTCCAGTTTTCCATGATATTTGTTTTAGTGTTAGTAGTTCTTCGTCGTGGGTGTATATTATTGGGATTCTGTTTGCTATGTAGTTGGCTATTATTAGGGCGTCTCTTCCGTCGAGGCTGTGTTTTGCTGCTAGGTTTAGGGCTATGTTGCATATTCTTTTTGTGTGGTTGTAGAATTCTATGTATGGGTGATGTAGTAACATTTGTAATCTTCTTTTGGCTTCGGATGGTATCCATTTTTGGCTGTATACGAGTATGTAGTATGTTTCGTGTATTACTGTTGGGTTGATTGCTATGCGGTTTTCTGGTGTTAGGTTAATAGGAGTGTTTTGAGTTTTTGTGTTCTGGATAGGCTGGGTCGAGAGCGTAGCATAGTATGTTAGTGTCTAGTCTTGTGATCAATTAGGTTGGCCTTCATATCGCTTTCATTTTTGATGGTGACCAGTTTTCCGGTTTTCCTGTTCTTGGTGGCTCTGATGTTATTATTCTTTTGAATTCTTCTAGAAAGTTTATTGTTTTTCCTGGTTTTAGTATGTAGCCTCTTCTACTTTTCTAGGATGATGGAGTCTCCTATTTCTTCTCTTACTTCTCTTGGGAGGTAGATTCGTCCTTTTGAATCTACTTTTAATTTGTACTGCATTTCCAACTAATATTTTTGGGATTTTCTTTATCTTTAGTCTTTCGTGATGGTGTTATTGTTGATTAAGTATGGTTAAACTATATGGACTGATTCGCTGGATTTTATTGGGGTTTAGGCTTTGGATGAAGTTGGAAAGTTTTTGAGATGGAGCTTCGTGGTGGGGATTTTGTTTTAAAGTATTGTGGTGCATATACGTTGAGTTGGTTGTGTAGAAATTCTCCGTTTCAAAACTAGTTTTCTCTATTGATTTTATTATAGAATTGTTAATTTATTGATTAGTTAGCCATGGACTTAAAATCCTATGTCCTTCATTTATTCCTCTTAATTTCTCTACAAGCTCTCTATCAATAGTTAATAATTTTACGCCATATCTTTCCGCTAATGCTAGGAATAGTGCATCGTAAACTGTGACTTTAAGTTTTATTGATAGTTTTATGGCTTCCTGGATATAGTCGAGATCTCTGTGAGTTATGCATATGTTTTTCATGAATTCATGAAGTAATTCGAGATTCTTTAAGACGATATTGCTTGGCTGCTTAAATACCATTATTCTCTTCCAAGCGGCATTACTTGTTTCTAGGAAAGCTAGTTCAGGTATGTGAATTTCAATATATCTTTTAACCTCTTTTTCACACCACTCACTATAGTCCTCCGGGAAGAACAGTGCGAAGAGAGCTGAGCTGTCAATGACAATGCTTTTAATGCTCACGTTCCCTATCCTCGCGAATCATTCTATCAACTGGTACTGGTAGCTTTGATAATTGTCTACGCGCATCACGAGCAGCTTTAAGATATGCTTCCATTAAGATTTCCCTCACCCTTCTAGCAATAAATTGTCTAACCTCTTTGCTCCAATCAACATTTTCACATTTATCCATCAATTCCTTGAGTCTTTTTGAAACTCTTATGCTTATGACAGTGCTCATAATACATTACCTGTAGACAATGAATGTATACTTTAATATAAGCATTTCCTAAACAAATATTAATTTACATTCTCATTTAGTAAGAGCTTAGGCTTTTGCAACTATATTTCCCAACGACCCAAGAATCTTAGCAACACATAAAGAGGCAGAATATAAATCTTTAACATCAATTTTATAGTCCTCAACAACTTCACTATAGGAGGCACTACTTATGACTGAAACTTGAATTTATAGTTGTGTTTTAACTATATTTTTATGATCCTCCAGTTGTAGTATGTGTTTCATAATTGTTAGACCAATGTAGGTGATACCTGCTATCAATATTAGCCATACTCCTATTCCCGGATAGTATTTGTAATACTCCACACCCTCCATTCCCTGAATTACTATTTTCATACTTGAGATAATTGTTCCTGCAAACCAGAGGTATGATGAAATTATTGCCGATAAACTACTAATCACCGCAATTTTCCAATCTTTTTTGAAAAGTGATAGCATGCAAAAGAGAATTGATGCTGCGTAGAGAATGATAGAGGAAATGGCATGTAAAAATCCTTTTTCACTGTAGATTGGTGTTGAAGTATCAAGGAATGAAAAACTTTTAACAATAATAACTTTAAAACCAGGTTTTATATCATCATACTCGTATGTCCAGGGTAGGAAAGCTGATATTAGTAGAATAATTAGAGTTAAGAGTGATGCTCTATCTGTTATTATCTTGAGTACTTTTATGAAAATCCTCCTACCCTTCTCTATTATGGTGATACCCCCACTGATTTAAGTTAATCAACTCCAATAAC
This sequence comes from Candidatus Culexmicrobium cathedralense, assembly GCA_025061115.1. Lineage (GTDB taxonomy): Archaea > Thermoproteota > Methanomethylicia > Culexarchaeales > Culexmicrobiaceae > Culexmicrobium > Culexmicrobium cathedralense. The sequence goes on from JANZKC010000001.1 coordinate 39,382, forward strand.
ATAAATATTCTCTACTCCATCTGGTTCTGATGGTATTTCATATTCATTTAATGCTATTACCCTTATATTATAATAAGTCCCGCTTGGTGATGTAGATGAATCCCAGTAACCAACCCATAATCCTAGAGTTGAGTCATAAAACATTGATTGCCTGCCAGAATTGTAATTCGTATTATAGACATGATAATCCACTGAGCTTATGGTTATTGTAGATGTAACTTCAGCTTGAATCTTCACAATTCCAGAAACAGTTTCACCATCGTATGGGTAGACTATATTTACAACCGGTCTTGATACTATTGGATAAAGATATATTACACCTCTAATATCCCCTAAATTAAGGTCATGTTTTAATCCAGTATAGTGATAGTACATTACTTGATAATAATTATCATCCAAGTAAAGGTCCTTTAAACCTATGACATGGCCTACTTCATGAGTAGCTGCAGTCTGTACATCATAGTCATTCCCATACTTCCCTTATCACCTTTTTAGCTTATTCTTTTTATTAGTGTTTTTTCGTGTATTTTTATTGCAGTGATTAGGAATGTTATTGTGAAGATTATAAGGGCTGTGTAGTTTATTATGGGTGGGTAGTAGCCTTTGTTTAGGATTAGTTGTCTTGTTAGGTCTGTGTAGTAGGTAAGGGGTGAAAGTGAGGCTATTATTCTTGCCCATGGTGGTAGTTTTTCTATTGGGATGAATATTCCGCTTATGAATATTAGTGGGAATTTTATGAGGGTTGAGATCATCATTATGGTTGCTGGTATGTCTGTTGGTGGGTATGATGATAGGAGTATGCTTAGTGCTGAGAAGCATAGTGTTGCTAGGGTTAGGCTGAAGAGTAGTGATATGAAGTTTATGGGGTTTATGTTTAGGGTTAATGTTAGGGTTGTTGGTATTAGTGTTATTAGGAATCCGAAGATGAATGATGATAGCATGTCTCCCAGTAGGATTGCCCATAGGGTTATTGGGCAGCATAGGAGTCTTTCAAGTGTTTTTGATCTTGCTTCCCATGGTATTATGGATGGTCCTACTGATGTTGCTGTGAAGAAGGCTGTCATGCTTATTAGTTTTGATAGCATTTCTTTTATGGGCATTTCTCTTCCTATTGTGTAGGCTAGGAATAGGAAGAGTGGGAGAATTAGGCCGAATATTACTACTGGTCCCTTTGAGTAGTAAATTTTTATGTCTTTCTTCGCTATTGTCATGGAGCGTTTAACTTGTTTGAGTATATGATTCATTTCTCCATGTCCTCCTGTCCTTTTATTAATTTCATGTAGACTTCTTCTAGAGATGGCATCATGGTGTTTAGGCTTAATACTTCTAGGTTGTTTTTCCTTGAAAAGTCTACTATGAATTCAATTACTTTGCTTGGAGTGTTTGTGTAGAGTCTAATTTTGTTGCCAGAGTACATGATTTTTGCCACATAACTGTTGGTGGAGAGTTCAGCTACTTTGATGGGCTTGTTGAATAGGACTTCTATGTATTGGAGTTCACTGTACTTCATTCTCAGTCTTTCAGGTGTGTCTATGGCTGCTATTACTCCATGGTTTATTATTGCTATTCTATGGCATAGTTGGTTTGCCTCCTCCATGTTGTGTGTTGAGAGGAATACTGTTTTTCCCTCTCTACCGTACTGTTGAATCATTTCTCTAACTTTTCTTGCACTTTCAACGTCTAGGCCTGATGTGGGTTCGTCGAGGAATAGTATGTCTGGATCATTTATCAGTGCCATGCATAGGAGGAGTCTCTGCCTCATCCCCTTTGAGAATCCTCTTACAAGTCTATTTCTAACCTTGTATAGTTCGAGTTCTTTTAGGAGTTTAATTGCCCTTGCTGTACGCTCTTCCTTGGGTATGCCGTTGAGTTCTCCGATTAGCATTAAGTTTTCCCATGCAGTTAAGTCTACATATGCATTTGATACTTCGGGGACAACTCCTATGCGCTGCTTAACCTTGACCGGTTCTTCTAGAACATTGTAGCCTGCCACAATTGCCTTTCCCTCATCTGGCTTTAGGATTCCAGTTAGAATTCTTATGGTGGTTGTTTTTCCAGCTCCATTTGGACCTAGGAAGCCAAATATTTCTCCCCTCTTCACCTTGAAGCTTATGTGGTTTACTGCTATTACTCCATTGAATTTTTTGGTTAGGTTTTCAACTTCTATGGTGTAGGTCATCTATAAGTCCTCTAGGAAGTTTATCTTTATCCCCTTAATTTTCAGCCTCCACACCTTTTCAGGCGCTCCTTTGCCAGCCTCTCTATACTCAGCGAGTTCTATTATTCCTGCATCCCTCAACTCTGAAAGATGGTAGTAGAGGGCTGATTTTGAAATATCTTCACCTATATTCTTTAATGAATTGAAAATTTCATTTGTAGTTAACTCTCCACTTGTTAGTGACTTAATTATTATCCATCTAATTGGGCAGTGGAGGGCTTTAAAAATTTTTAGAGTTTCTTGCAGCTTCTCTTGTTTAATTAGATTCATACCATGATTGCATTCATTTCTGCACATTATAATTCACTTATTATTGAAATTTATTTTAAGTGTTTTTCCAAGCTTTCTAGTTCAGCTTTTGCCTCTTCAATTTTCCCTTGATCTAATAGTTTGCGGGCAGCCTCTATATGCTTCTTTACACAACTCCTTAAGTCATCTTTATATTCACATTCCGTACAGGCAGTTTCGCGACACATGGTTATCACCTCAAAACTTCTGTAATATTACAAAATTTTTTGTAATATTTAAACTTTTTTGAGTGCCCTTGAGTTTGTTAGGCGTGTCCAGAGTGGTTAGGGTTTTCTAGGAGGGAACTTTGCATGCTACTTGAACAATTTTCTGCGAATATAAGGTGCTTTTACTTGGTTCTCGCATGGTTTCTCTTAATAATCTAGATTTTTGCATTGTTAATCTGGGCGAATTGGATATTTTAAGAGGTAGGATGCTGAAAATATGATGATCGATATTATGAGAGCTGCAATTCCTATAGAGAACATTATTGTAAACCATTTTCTAACTTGATGCTTATTTCAACTTACTTTGGCTTTACCTCATTTATTGCTAAGCCTTCTTTGGCCTGCTCATGAGGAATCCTCATTATAAGAGTTAGCAACATAGTCTATGGAAACAGGAGGAGTATGAATTAGAATTGCATGTTAAAGGAACGAGTTAGAGGAGGCACTCTACTAAAATTACATTTATTAAAAGATTTTGAGTTTAACATAGAAATATATGAAAAATATTTAGTCGTTATGTTTAAATTTTATCTTAATCTAAGTTGTGAAGGGATATAAGATTCCATGTCCTTGGCTTAAGAAGGAAGGCGATAAATATTATTGTACAGCTTCAACTCCTCCAATAGAGGTTGATATTAGGAAGGAGATTTGCAAACTTCCGCAATCACCATTTGATCCGACTAGACCTTACTCCATGTGTAGAAGATGGAGACCTCCATGACAATAGTTTCAATAACAAAATATTGCAATAGCCATCAAAATCAAAATTTCATCATTTTTATTATATACATATAATTTCAAATCTTAATTAAATTTTATGCACATTTTTAATAATAAAGTTATTTAGGAAGGGGTTAACAAATCGGGAGTGTTCAAGGGGGCTATGAGATTGACCCCAACTATGGGCAGCCTTGAAAGAACTGTAGCATTGATTGATCCTACTCGCTTAGCCATTTTTAAGCCTAGGATGTAAGAGGGTGTCAATTTTTCTTGGTCCGACGCAAAACTTGATGTAGAACCAGTAGGAGAGAAATCTTCCAATAAATGGGTCGTCGAGAGCATCAAAGGCGGCTACAATTACAAACCTACTCAAATTCTTACCGATATACTCATACTCCGCCTCCTCAACGGTCACAATACCTTCATCACTCTTTGATAACTCTCTCCATCTCTCCTCTCTTAATGAAATTGTGAGATATACACATGCAAAACCAATGAGAGAGATGATGAAGACTGGCTGGTAGGAGCTTATAATGCTGGTGAAATCTGTCGTCTTCTCAGATAGCATTGCCTGCTCAGATGGGCTGCTGAGATATACTGAGCCTAATCCTCCAAGAGCACTTGTGATCAAGTGAATTGGTAAATTTCGAGTAGAAGCATATATTGCCCCTGAAATAGCAATAATGCCGTGTAATAAGAATAGGAAGGGTTTTGTGCCGAATCTATCTGCGTGCATGCCCTCTAATAGACTTCTTATTGCAGCGATGAAAGCATATGCGGTGAAGAGAAAATCCATGGTTAGGGGTGGAACACCGAGTTAGCTATGTATATTGTAAAGATAAAGATAATGGATATAAATCGCTAATGAAACTTCTAAGACCTCGAGCCAATATCAGTAGCTTCGCATCCCTATCCAGTGAGATAAGCAAAAAGAACTTTGCCCATCGCTATTTTTCCTAAAATTTTATTTAAATTAATTATTAAATATTTTATGAAAAGAATTATTTTATTTTTCTTTATATATTTTTTCAGCTCTAATGCTTATTGGCAACCCAATTACACTTAATATTGTAGCAATGAAGATGTTGTTTATTTTTGGTGCTGAATCAAAAATATCATATATGCCATCTCCGTCAGAATCTAGGGCTTCGATTCTTATCTGTGGATTTCTTATTTGTAATTTAAAGCTTGATTCACTTTTTAATAATCCTTTCTGCAATATTTTTACATTTATAGTTAATTGATTTTCATCTTTTAGTAGTTCAGGTTTTATTATTGTTTTGGGAAGGGATCCTGCGATTTTAAAATACGTGCCTTCAAAGTCTTCTCTTATGGATCTAATTGGTTTACCGTTAAGAATTAGCGTATAATTTATTATTGTTGTTCTCCATTCTTCTGTTTCTATTTCAACGAAATATTCGTAGTTGACTTTTATATTTGAATTGCCTATCCAGTTTCTTGGCATTGTAAATGGTAGTTTGATGCTTATTTCTTCACTCCAAGTTGGTGTGGTTGTGTTTTTCTCAATGTCGTATGTTGGTGGCGATGATGTGAATATGATTATGATAGGTTTATTTATTTGCATATACATTGGAATTAGGATTATTAGGCTTGCTACAACAATCCATATGAAGAATGTGATTAAAATTAATTTATTTAGCTTCATGAGCACTCCCTAAACATTTTTGTTTTGTTTGACATATTTAGTTTTTGGTATATGCGTGATATGAGGTTTCATCTGGGTGCTATTAGTCTCTGCGTTTTGTTGCTTATTTAATTGATGAAATAATTTTGAATTAATCATAATGCATTTCCAATGTATAGATCTCCAATACCCATTTTCTACCAACTTATTTCCATCCATAATTCCCTTTATATGGTTCTTAATGTTGTCGAAAAATTAAATTTGTAACTCAGTTAAAGAGATGGTCAAATATTGTAGATTATGCTTCTTTCATTTGAAAATAAGGATCATTTATTGTCAAAGTCAGTACAGTTTCTCATGATTATTTCAAAGTAAAGAATGAATTACTAATTGGAAAGTCCTCTATCAATCCTTACAATTATAACTCGGTAATTATAAGTATTTCATCTTCTTATGAAATTATGCAGTGCTGAAACATTTATAACTTCAATGTTTAGGATGACTCTGTTCATGGTTTAAGTGGTGTTTTAAAGAAGGTGAAAATGTGTTATTATGTCCTCAGATTTTAAGATTACTATTAGTCACGTTAGCTATTATTACGCCTTCTTTTTCACAAAAATTTCTCCGAGTAGGTTTTAATCCTAGTTATTCTTAAACTTAAACAGTAAAACTAATTAAAATAATCTTGCCCTATGATGGTTAAAGTACTATCTTCACATAAATACTGGAAAGTATGTATTAGAACTCTAGGAGGCTTATCCTTATTCATTGATTTTTAGGTGGATTGTGTGTTGGATGGTTTGTATTGGTAGGTAGCCTATTGGCATTAAAGCGTATATTTTGAATTTTATGGTTATGGGTAAAATATGTTCTTTTGGTGGATTTTCAGATTTAATTAAATATATTTTTAAGAGTATGTGGTCGTCCATATTCCACCAGTAATTGGTTGGACATTCAATTATAAAGTACACATCATTACATGTTACATCTATTATTTCAATAGTGAAACCTGTTACTATTGGAAGTGAAATATTTTCAGAAACTTTTCCAAGAACTATTGTATATAAATATAGTGAACCCTGGACAAGTTTAGAGGCATTAATGTAACCTGGATGAATGCCTAAAATTAACCTTAATGATCCAGCATAAGTATTAATTGTCTTATACTCAAAATACCATGGATAGAAAGAATCCATCTCTGTCAGCTTATTAAAGGTATCCTTTCCCATAACATTCAAACTTCTGGGAGAATAATATTGCCACAAGAAAAGAAGTATAATAAGAGAAAAAATAAAAATGAGGAGAAAAGACTTAGTATGTCTCTTCACGTTTTCCACCACTTATCAATACTCATGGCGGTATGATGTTTACGCGGTAAGTGATGTTTTCACCATATTTCTATTTTTAAACTTATTTATAAATTTTTATGTAACCCTATTTTTAATTAATTAATTAAAGATAATTTTTATAAATTTTTAAACATAAAAAATTACTTCTCCAGAAAATAGAAGAAGATAATATTTTTGATGAGAAACATCTCGAAGAGATAAAGCGGATTGTCGAATGGATAAATAAAATTTCTAAGAGGGAGAAGAAGAAATGAGCTTCGACATTATAAGTAAACCAGCATATAATCAAGCATTAGAGTATTTAAAGGCTAAAGGCTTTAAATTCGAAATAAAAGAGAACCCACCATACTATACCCTTAAACTTACAGCTCCAAATGGGGAAATTCACATACAGAAATGTGAGCATAATGCAGGGTATAGTCCAACATTAATTATGGATTTTGTAAAGAATGAAGATGAAATAAAATAGTTCATAGCTGCCATAAACACCATTATTGATTACAGGCTTCTTAAGAAGAATGGGTGTTAAAGGAAGATTTTTTCCACGGTGTTCTTAGCGTCACTTCAACGGCTTTTCTTAAATTATTGGAAGAACCTAATAGAGCGTTATGGCTTTTGAATCATTTCTTCTAGGCGTATAATTTATTCTTGATATAGTTTGTTAAAGATTGAGATGTAGCTCGAAGGAGAAAGGAATTTTGTTTTGCTTTATTGTTTAAGTTATAAAAATTGATTGTATGTTTAAGTAGATTTTATTATTTATTTTTTGGTGTAGACGATTTGTCCGTCAATTATTACCATTTCCACGTTAGTTTTGATGTCTAGTGGATCTCCATCTAGTATTCTTATGTCGGCGTCTTTGCCTTTTTCTATGCTTCCAACTCTATCGGCTACGCCGAGTATTTCAGCTGCATTTATGGTTATGGCTTTTAGCGCTTCTTCGTATGGTAGTCCATGTTTTGCTGCTAGTGCTGCGCATATTGGTAGGAATGCAATTGTTTGTCCAACTGCGTCTGTTTGTATTGCTAGTTTTACTCCAGCTTCATATAGTATTCTTGGAGTGTTGAAGTTGAGTTCTCTCATTTCCCATTTTCCTCTGCTTAAGAGGCTTGGACCCCAAACTGCTGGCACACCTTTTTTGGCTATCCATCTTGCTATTCTGTGTCCTTCGGTTGCATGTTCCCACGATATTTTTACATTGAATTCCTCTGCAATTCTGATTGCAGTTGCAATATCATCTGCTCTGTGGGCGTGTGCTCTAAGTGGAATTTCGCCTCTTAGAACTTTTTCTAGGGCTTCAAGCTTTAAATCTATGTCAGGCATTTTTGATGGATCATCCTTTGCAAGTTCCTTCTTTCTCATATAATTCCTTGCGTTCTGTAGCCATTCTCTTATTAGGCCAGCTATCCCCATGCGTGTGCTTGGAGGCTTTTTCAGCTCGAGGCCGTATACTCTTCTTGGATTTTCTCCTAATGCAATTTTCATTCCTGAAGGTTCTTTTAGCACCATTTCATCAACCACAATTTTAGGTGCAGTTTTTATGACTACTCCCATTCCACCAATGACATTTGCGCTTCCCGGCAGTATTTGAACGGTTGTCACTCCTGCTTCTAATGCTGCTTGAAGTCCCTTTTCATCTGCATTTGCCTTTATTGCATCAATTGCTCTTAGGTGGGGTGTAATTGGATCTGTTGCTTCATTTCCATCGCTTCCAAACCAGCCTACTGTTTCCTCGAATATTCCAATGTGGCAGTGGGCATCAATTAGTCCGGGCATAACTACTTTATCCTTGGCATCAATAACTTCAGCATTTTCTGGAATCTTTATGTCTACACCTACATCCACAATTTTGCCATTTTCTATAAGGATTGTACCTCTCTTGATTACTCCTTTAGTTATGGTTAAAATTTTTCCATCCTTTATGGCTAACAATTAAAGCCCGCCTCAACATTTATCATAGAATGTATTTAAGACTAATTGAAACATTATGAAGATGCATTATTGGTGTACTCAGCATTAGAATTGTAGATGCTGTTCTTGCGTATCAAGTTGCTGCAACTTCCTAACAAGCAGAGCACTCCACAACTCTTTGCAAATTTTTAATATTCAAACTAATTGCTTCTGCGATTTTAAGCGGATATGAGGAAGCAGCAACTTTAAGTGCTTATACGTTCCAAGCCACTCATAGCCTCTTTCGGTGATTCTATAATATTTTTTATTGTTTGCCTCATACATGACTATTAATCCGTATTTGGTTAGGTGATTGATTATCTTTTTACCTCTATCAACGGGAATTTTTGCCAAAAGGCATAGCTCCGTGATTCCTTTGCCGCCCTCCAAGAGTGCGTTAAGAATTGATTCAACAATGTCGTGCCAACATCTGTTTTTCCTCATTAACTAACAATTTGTGAGTCTAACTAATAAGATTAATTTAACATGCATTATGCGGAGGTGATTTAATGCAGGAAATTGAGGAATTGTCAATTGGTGGATCGGCGAAATTTAGGGGACCGGTAAAGTTTAGGAGAATAAGTATTGGTGGAGCAATAAAGATCGAAGGAGATGCTGAGGGGGATGAACTCTCCATAAGCGGTTCAGGCAGCATTGAAGGTGATCTTAGAGTTAGGGAGCTGCGCGTTTCAGGAAGCATTAAGGTTGCTAAGAACATAGTTGGCGATGAAATCGGCATATCAGGTAGTGCTTCAATAAGTGGCGAGTTAAAGGGAGTGGAAGTAGAGATGTTTGGAAGCTTGAAGACATCAAAAATACATGCTAAATTAGCTCATCTTGAAGGAAGCGTTAAAGCTGAAGAAATAGTGGCTGAGCAGGTGTATATAGGTAGGAGGTCAAAGGTTATTGGAACCATAATCGGACGTGAAGTAAAGGTGGATAAGGAAGCCGAGGTTGAGGTAATTATCGGTGATGAAGTTAAAATTGGAAAGAAAGCTGAAGCAGAGCTAATTGAAGGTAGAATTGTTAGAATTGAGAGAGACGCGGAAATAGGGGAAGTAAGGTACATTGAGGAGGCAGAAATAGATGAGCAAGCGAAAGTTGGCAAGCTAATAAAAATTGAGCAATTATCAAGAGAAATACCTTAGTAAAAGCACTTTCTTTACATTTTTGAATTTAGCTTAAAGGGGATGCTTGTTGAGTTTCATCATTCATGTAATTAGTTGAAAAGCTTAAGTAGCATTTGGAATTTATCTGATGTCGGCGGGTGTCTTTATGAAGTTGAGAATGAATATCGATAAGCTAGTGAAAGTGTCGGTTATAGGTGAAGTTTCAAGTCCAATATCAACTCCATCGCCCTACAAGATATCCGCATTCGGCGAGCCACTAGTGCTGCCTGGTGTTGGTGGAATTAGATATAATGTTAGAGTTGGTGATCCGGCTGTTGGATGGATGGCTGATCATGTTGAGCCTGGAGTAAGCATAAAGAACTTCACGACATATCCAGGTGCATCTGCAGCCTCCCCAAATCTTGCCTTAAACCTTTTGGCTTGCATTGGAAATGAAGCGAAAGTTGTCAGTGGAGATGCTAAGGGAAGTAAAGGTGTAGTTGTTGGGAAGCATGGTGGAATAGAGCATGTAATGGTTGATTTTCCACCGGATGTTCTGGAAAAACTAGTTATTGGAGATAAAGTGTTGGTCAAAGCATTTGGAGTGGGTTTACGGTTATTGGACTACCATCCTGACATTAAAGTTATGAATATTGATCCAAGCTTACTGGAAAAAATCGACATTAAACAGGTAGAAGATAAGCTTGAAGTCCCCGTAACCCACCTAGTACCAGCATCAATTATGGGCTCAGGGATCGGAGCAAACCACGTCTATCGGGGAGACTACGACATACAATTATTTGACGAGGAGACAAGGAAGGAATACGGACTAGATGATCTGCGCCTTGGAGACCTAGTAGCCATACTCGATGCAGATCACAGTTACGGCAGAATATATAGGAAAGGCGCAATCTCCATTGGAGTTGTAGTCCACACAGACTGCATAACTGCTGGCCACGGTCCAGGAGTAACAACAATAATGACTTCAAGCAATGGTAAAATAATTCCAAGAATTGATCCGAAAGCCAACATAGCATACTACCTAAACTTGAGACCAGACATATTCAAGCAGTAGCTACCAATCATCATTACTTCCCCTGTAAATTCTTTTTAGCATTTTCAACTTGAACTCAAGTTGTTATTCGGATTTATTTGAAGCATAGATTCCAAAGAGCATGGCACTCGTTTGATTTAAATGATTGCTGTTATGATATTTGTTTGGTGGTTGCTTATGGCTTTCAGGTTTTTGATCGTTGAGCCAATCCATAAAGATGGCATCGATATTCTTCGCAGATTTGGCGAAGTAATTGAGCTTCCTCCCATGAGTAAAGTTGAAGATTTGAAGGAAGCCATCGTTGATGTTGATGCGATTGTTTCCAGGGGATTTATAAAGATTACTAGGGATGTTTTATTGGCTGCTAAGCGCTTGAAGGTCATTGGCGTTCATGGCGTCGGCATTGACCACATTGATCTTGAGGCTGCCAAAGAATTGGGAATTAAGGTTATTAATACTCCTGCTGCTTTAACTGACACTGTTGCTGAATTTACTATCGGTATGATTCTTTCATTGCTTAGACGCATTCCTCAAGCTGATAGGGCGGTTAGGTTGGGAGAATGGCATCGCAAATTCAGTGATTTGATCGGCTTTGATTTGGCCGGCAAAACTATAGGTATTGTGGGTTTAGGTAGAATTGGTAGTGCTGTAGCTTGGAGACTAAAAAATTTCAATGTTAAGTTGATTTATTATGATAAGATTAGGAAGCCTGATTTAGAAAATGAATTAGGTATAGAATTTAAGTTGTTTGATGATCTGCTGAGGGAGTCTGATGTGATATGCATTCACGTGCCTTTAACTGAGGAGACTTTTCACATGTTTTCAAGTAGGGAGTTTAAATTGATGAAGGATGGCGTTTTCATTATCAACATGGCTAGGGGCTCCGTAATTGATGAAAAGGCTTTAGTTAAATATTTGAGGGGTGGTAAGATTGGAGGAGCTGCTCTCGACGTCTTTGAAGCTGAGCCACTACCTAATGATAGTCCTTTACTTGAATTTGATAATGTAATTTTAACTCCTCATCTGGGTGCTTCTTCGAGGGAGGCTCTTAGGAGAATGGCTATTGAAGTTGCAGTAGGAATTTTGAGGGAGCTCGGCGTTAATTTATAATACCTTTTACGTGATAATTCTTAATTTCATTTTAATGATTTCTTTAATAGATTAATAGGTCTAGTCTAATACATCTGGCCACTCACAGTATCCCATGTAACTTACTTCGGGGGGTTCTGTACCTTTAGGAGGATTAAATTCATCGCCAAAATAACTATAGTACACTATTGTAATATGGGTTGCAGGATATTGATAGTATCTGAAGGGGACATAACCGCCATTCTCCCCAGCAGCCCAATGCTCATTATCCTTAAGCACGTCACCACACCAAATTTGTATTTCAAGCTCAGTGTATGCTCCTTCCCAATAGAAATCTTGGATATAAAATGAAGTTACTGGATTGGGAAATTCATGTGTTTCGTATGAATCTTCGTAAGGTAAATAACCAGCAAGCCACATATAGTTATTTCCTATTGATTGAGTTTCATCGGATTTTGTAATCGCCCTGTAGTTGGTTGAAATTATTATTGATGATGATATGCAGCATGCAATTAATAATATTAAATTTATTTTTTCATTTTTCACGAAATATCACAAAAAATTTATAATAATACACAATATTTAAATTTTTCTATGAAGATAATATGTAACTGATGGTAAGGCATTTCAGTTCATCGGATTTGAAGGTGCATGTAATAGCATATTTAATACTCATTAGCATGCTCGTTCAATATGGTTTGGTATTTGATCCATCTTTACAGTTTTTGCGTATTGCTCATGCTCAACGTGAATTTGACTACTTTTATATTTTTGTTAAAGCTGATGGCACTGTAGTTGCTGGAATAAAGTGTAATTATATTGAGCTGCCTTTCTACATTCCCTATATTCCCTCTTCAGAGTATGCTGATCATTACCTTGAAGTTATGTATGTTGTGGATGATGGTTTAAGTTGTGAACTTATGTTAAATCTAAATGTTATGAGTGAGAGTGAAGCTGATGTTCATGCTGCAAATATCAAGAAGGCTCTTGAAGATTGGCTTGGAATTCAATTTGAATTGAAATCCAGACGTAGACAATCCGTCTTTGCAGCACCTCTTGGAATCACAATTAAAAATATATTTTATAATTTTACTTCCGAAAATTTCAATCAAGATGTAATTATTGATAAGTTTCTAAGCTTAAAACCAGATCAAGGATGGATGATATTAATAAATAGGAAAAATTTGTCTAAGGGCGATCGCTTTTTACTACAGATTTATCCCGGCTCACGTTTCGGTAGACTTCTAATACTCAAATACTTTTATAATTACTTTAATTTTAAAGTTGGAAACACTTATACACTAGATGTATTTAAACTATTCAACTTCACTGGTCCACTAAAGATCCATCCTATGGCAGAGCATAATAGTAGAGTAGAGATATGGCTTTTAAGTTACGGCGCACCCTCCAATATTCAAGCTCAAATAATTAATATAGAAATCCCATTTGATTATAGAGTTCTTAAGCGTACCTGTGCAAATAGACAATGTTTCACAATAGAAAATTTCGATGGCCGTCAATATACTCTTACTGGCGGTGATGTAGTCGAATATTTGCGTGTAACCTTTAAAATTGTTGAGTATGGATATAAAATGCCGGATATTGGTGTGCAGAATGTTATTGGCATAATACTTGCCTGTATGGCTGTACTCTTATCAGTGGCGTTAGTGTATAGAATTCGTTCGAGGAGGCATGGCTGATTTATCTAACTTCCTCTCTAAGGAATTTTATGTGCGAGGCTGCTATTAATGCTATTAGTATTGATGTTATTATTGCCATATTTGGCCATAAGAGTGCTGGACTCCCTATTACTGTTAGTGGTCTGCCTAGGGAGCCTATTAGGAATCGAATTTTGCATTTAAAAGGTTCATGCTGAATAGTGCTGTTTTATTCGTGAACTATGTAAAATTTAGTAATTCTACCCTGTGTTTAGTAATTGTAGTAATATGTGTGGATAAAAATGCACATCTATTTCATGAAAGTCAGTTGTTGATCATTAATTCATGCTAATAGATGTTAAAATAATTTTAATTTATTATTTTATTAATTTATCGATTATTTCTTTGATCTTTTTGAGGTTTTCTATCGCCCATTCTAGGTAGTCAAGTCCTTCTTCGGTTATTAGGTATATTCTTTTTGCTGGGCCTCCTTCCTCTATATCCCATTTTGATGTTAAGAATCCTAGCTTTTCCATTCTCCTTAGCACTCCGTAGATTATTGGTTTTGGCGCGTCTACATCATATTTATCTTTTAGTTGGCGATAGATTTCTCCGCCGTGTATTTGGCTTTTCTTTAAAATTTTTAGTATCAGTATGTGTAGCAATCCCCTTATTGGTGTTTTTGTGAAGAATATGTGTTCACGTTTTTTATGATGCCTTATCTTATGATGGTGATGTTCATATCCTCCATATATGTTTTCGAGCAAAAATGTCACCTATCTATGAATATAATATTCTTAGATATAAAATTTATCCTAGTATAATGGCTTCCATTTACATTTTTGGAATTTGGTTGGCGAAACAATTTAGGTGTATTGGGTATGATTCAAGAATTTTGGTTAAGAGTGAAATTGCATTATTATTTTAGAGTTTTACTAGGACTTCTGAAGCTGCTTTTACTTGGGTTTTCACATCTACTATGGCTGTGCATTCATTTTCAGTTGCTGCTTTGATTGCTTCTTTAATTGTTTCTTTGAGTTCGCTTGGCTTTTCAACTCTATAGCCTTTGCATTTGAATGCTTCGGCTATTTCAGCGTAGTTTAGCTCTGTGAAGTCTGTTGAAATTGTTTTCCCAAAGTAGTTTAGTTGGGCCATTTTTATCCATCCAAAGGAGCCGTTGTTTAGTACTATGTAGATTGTTGGGATTTTCAGTCTGCGGGAGGTTTCTAGTTCGTGGATTGAGTATGCGAATCCTCCATCTCCTCCCATTCCTACTACTAATTTGTTTGGTGAGGCTATTTTTGCTCCTAATGTTAGTGGGAATCCGACGCCTATTCCGGCCATTCCTCTTGGCGCTATGAAGTATCTACCCTTTGATTGGATGGTGTAGTATATTGCTCCGTAGAATGAGGCCATGCTGCCATCACATATGAATACTGCATTTCTTGGCAGGATGCTTCTTAGCTCTTTAATTATTCTTGGTACGCTTATTGGAGTCTCATCTGAGCTCATTATCTTCTCCGCTTCTTTCCTCCATTTCTCCACTACCTTTTTAATTTCAGCTCTTCTTTGAGATACAGTGAGTAGGTGATCTTTATTGGCGATGTTCTTAATGGTTTTAATTAATTGTTGGAGCGTTGCTTTTGCATCTCCTATTAATGGGACTTCGGTGGGAAAGTTTCTTCCAATTTCATTTGGATCGATGTCTATGTGAATTATCTTGGCTGTTTTTGATGGTAGTGTCCAGTTTAACGTAGCGTATTGTCCTGTTTTGCATCCTACAATTATTGCCAGATCGGCTTCTTCTAGGAATTTGTTTGCGCACTCCTTTAGGGTGGCTCCTCCCACGCCTACACTTAATGGATGGTCTTCGGGGATGGATCCTTTGCCAGTTATTGTTGTTACTACTGGAATTGTTAGCAGTTCTGATAGCTGGATGACTTCGTCCCAGGCTTGGGAAATTATTACTCCTCCGCCAGCAAGTATAACTGGCTTCTTTGACTTCAAAATTAGCTTTGCTGCCTTCAAGATATGGTCATGGCTTGGAGTTGGTCGAGCTGATGGATATGTGGAGTATTTTGGATTAACTGAGATTTCCTCCTCTTTGATGCCTGTTTCTCCCATTAGGATGTCCATTGGAATGTTTAGGTGGACTGGGCCTGGCCTACCGCTTGTGGCGATTTTGAATGCTTCATTTACATGTGGCATTATTTTTGATGGTTCGGTTATGTTGAAGCTTGCCTTGACGAATGGCTTTAGCATTGAGATTTGATCGCAGCTTTGGGATGCCCACTTATTTGCCGTCCAGGTTGGATTGTCGGATGTTATTGCTATTAGTGGAATTGAAGCTCCCCAAGCCTCTGCGACACTTGGTACTAGGTGGGTTGCACCTGGACCTACAGTTGCATCACATACTCCTGGCTTGTATTTGATCATTGAATACGCCATGGCCGCGTAGCCGGCGCAGCGCTCACATCTAAACATGAGATGATCTATTTTAGGCGACTCCAATATTCCCCAGTACAATGCCAGCGTTTGTCCTCCGGGAACTCCAAATACATGTTCAACTTCATATTTCTCCAGCATTTTTGCGAGTAGGAAGCCTCCAATCATGATGTGAACCCAAATAGTATTGTTGGTATTGGAGATTTAAAATGTTCAGTATAGGCTAAATTCATTATCAATATGATTGATTATCTGTTAAAACTTAAATTTGTAGAGCTGAAATAATTTTGCTATGAAAGTTACTGTTTTAGGCTCGGCTCAGGACGGCGGCTTTCCAGAGTGGGATTGCAATTGCTTAAACTGCCGCCTATCTAGGCAGAATGCCTTGAAGTTTAGGTTTAGATCTTCATTAGCAGTTGAAAGCGAAAATGGCTGCATTGTAGTTTTAGATGCATCTCCAGATCTTAAAAGCCAGATTAGCATGCTTAGGCCTTATAGCAGGAGAATTAGTGAAGCCTATGCAGGTAGAGTTGCGCCCATCGATGCCATCCTAATTACTCATGCACATTGGGGACACATCATGGGTCTTTTGGAGCTTTCAGCTGGATATCCATTCAAGATTCCAGTTTACTGCTCACATTACGTAGCTTCAATCATTCGCAGTTCACGAATTTTCAAATCGCTTGTTGATGGCAATTTCATTGATATTATCGAGTTTGGTGATGGCGATGTTCTTGATGTTGTTGATTGGAGAGGTAGGAGAACTGGTTTGAAGTTTGAGGCATTCAAAGTTCCCCATAGAGAAGACTTTACCGACACTTATGGATTCAAAGTATTTGACAAAAAAGCGTCTATTGTGTACATTCCCGACATTAAAACGTTGAGTAACAATATTTTAAGTAGAATTGAAGGTTCTAATGCACTATTTTTTGAAGGAACATTCTATTGGGAAGATGAATTGTGGAGAATTAGCGGCATAAGGAGGACGTCGACTGAGCTTGGCCACATTCCAATGGTTGAAAGCTTATCGATTTTAAAGGAATTACAGGTCAATTTAAAGTACTATATTCACTTAAATCACACCAACCCCACTCTTAGAAGCAACAGTGATGAAAGAAGAACAATTGAAAAAGCTGGATTAAGAATTGCATTCGATGGCTTAGCCATCGAATTTAGATGAGCACATTGATGTAATATTTTGAGTTATGTTAAATTAAATTTTTCATAATGTTTTGAATGTAATTTTACATCAAAAATATTAACATCAAATTTCCTATTATGCGTTGAGAGTGATGGGTTTGGTGGATTTAAATGTTGAATTGGCTGGATTGCCAAAAACTGGTAAGCTTTACCTTGAAGATTCTTACTTGAAATGCTGTGAAAGTAGGGTTTTGAAGGTTATTCGTGATAGGGGTTCGAGGGCATATGTAGTTCTTGATAGAAGCGTTTTTCATCCTAGGGGCGGTGGGCAGCCTAGTGATGTTGGAGTGATTAGGTGTGGCAGCTTGGTTTTCATGGTTAGAAAGGTTTTGAATGTTAATGGAGTTTTGGCTCACTATGGAAAATTTGTTGATGGTCAATTTGCTGAAAATTGTTTGGTTCAATGTGAGGTTGATTGGGGTTTTAGATTTAAGGTAATGAAGCTGCATACTACAGGCCATATTTTGGATTATGCTTTGCGGGTTGTTTATGGTGAGGTTGTTGACACACTTGCAGCATTTCATGGGCCGCCGAAAGCATATACCATTTACGCTGCAAGAGTTCCATCAAATAATGAAGTCAAATTAATTGAGAAAATAGCTAATGAGATTGTAAGTGAAAATAGGCCCGTCAAGATTATATTCGTTAATAGGGATGAATTGCTTAGAATTACATTTAATGCTCCAAATTTAGGAAGATTGCCTAAAAGCGATCTTTATAGGGTTGTTGTCATTGAGGGAGTTAATGGCATTCCATGCACTGGAACTCACATTAGAATGACCGGTGAGATCGAGAGAATTAAAATTGTTGATGTAGAAGAAGTTGAAGGTGGATTTAAACTATATTATGATGTTAGTTAGGATTGAAAGAAGAGTTATTTAACTTCTATTCGAAGTCCATTGCATTGTATATTTCTTCGGGCAGTCCTGGACAATTTTTGTTTAAGTAGTATTTGCTTTCTTCTATTTGCGCTTTAAGTAGTGCCTTGAATTCCTCCATTGATAAGTATGTTGTTGGCATTAATTCTTTAAGTCTCTCACTACTTATTCCTGGAACTTCCACTGGGATTAACACTTTTTCTCCCCATACTGGGTGCGGCTTATATTTTACTGCTCCACGCACTGCTTGCAGGAGAAACAGTTCTGTTTCTTCTATTGAGGGCCTAGTTCCACCAGTTGCTTTAGGTATGCCGTCAACTTCAACTAAAACTGGTTCTGGAGCCATGATTGTTTTATTGCCAATCTTCTTTTCAACCCACTTGTATTTTGCAATTATTCTTCCAGTAGTATTAAATTGATATACTTCTATTGGATCTCCCTTTTCTTTGCGCTTCTTTAGGTATTGATAAAATCTTACTACGTGTGCAGTGTTTGTCACTCCCATCGTAAATGGATGCGCATATCTAGCAACATACCTAACTTTACCTACAACTTCCTTTGCTTGCGCGGGATGTCCAATTGTTCTTCCATCTGCAAGTACCTTTGCAGCTAATGCTTCATCTACAATTTTAATCCAAGCGTAATCTGTGAAGTATCCTGGAGTTAGGAATACTGCTGTGGTTAATGGTCCACTTGACGCTACATCACCATCAAAGTATCCGGTGTCCTCTAGGTAAATTACGCTTCTTGAATTCTTGTTTGGAGCGCCGAAATATTGGAATAATTTTCCTTCGAAGCATGGAAGCCCTTTTTCATTAAACTCGGTGTTTTCATGTAGTGCTCTTGGACTCATGGCTGCATTCCACATTGCCTCTTGCTGTGGAGTAAGGTCTTCAGTTTTTGTCCAGCATCCCCGTTCGGAGCCTATTACTTTATCTTCAAATATTGCTACTATATCATCATTTTTTATAGCTTGATCTTTAACGTATTCGAGTGGATTTACACCGAAGTTTTCGATGTATAGTTTGGAATTTCTTTCTGTCCATACATATAATCCATGAGTTGATTTTCCAGTTCCAGTTAATCCCCATACGCATAGTACTATTCTCTTCCATGTTCCATCTACCCGTTTAACCGTAAATTCTCTTAATGATGCATGTTCACCTGTTCCTCCACGCTGATAGACGTGGTATATCCAGTGGGTTAGAACTGCTTTCTTGACTTCTCCTTGATATGATGATGCAGTTATAATGGTGAAATTGTGATGGGGGAACCTCATTACCATTAGCATTCTATTTGTGCCTGGAATATTGGGATTTTTGAGGTAGTGTGGGATTACGAATACTTCTACATCAGGTTTTTCATTTGGTGGAGCTTGAAATACTAGTTGCTTCCACCTATAAGCGATGTCCGGAAATTGCGGATCAACATAAACTGTAGCATGCATTTGGGCTTTCGTTCCAGGCTTACCAACATATCCATCAACTTTAATTAGTGGTCCTTGGGCTAAAATGTGCTCTAAAACTCTAACTAAGAGCAATTTATGTTCATATTGAAGCTGATCATCATCTTCAATAACGACCGTATTTGCAGCTGATCTGCTCCAAATATTTGAAGCCCAATTCCAAGATCCATTCTTATACTGATTGCCATAAAGCTTAGCTCTATCAAGAAGATCTGGAGGATTATCAAGTATAGCTTTCAATCCAACTTTCTCTTTTACTTCAATTATTTTTCTAAATGCTTCCTTAAATTTAACTGGAGTCATATCCTCAATTTTGGGAATAATCGCCACGGCCTACACCTCCACCGCATCTAGTAACTTTAAAACAAAGCAGGGGTATAAATTATTTTAGATGCTTGGTGAATTAAATGATGAGTCTTGAAGATTTGTTGCTGAATCTTTCTGGAGGAAATCCACTTTTATTGGGTCTTCTTGGAGGACTTGTAACTGCTTTACTTAATGCTTTGGGTGCTACTCCAGTCTTATTCATTAAGAAGCTTCCTGAAAGATTAAGCGATTTAGGAATGGGGTTTGCAGCTGGAGTTATGCTTGCAGCCAGCTTTACTAGCTTAATTGTTCCTGGAATTGAGATTGGAGGCATAATTCCAGTTATTATTGGCATCGCGTTGGGAGCAGCCATGGTGAATTTTGCGGATATGATTGTTCCGCACATGCATGTAATTATTGGGAGGGAAGGAATTGCTACTGATAGGTTGAGGGGTATATGGCTCTTCGTGTTGGCTATGACTCTACATAACATGCCTGAAGGACTTGCCGTTGGAGTTGACTTTGGCTCTGGAAACATCAAAGAAGCCATAGTACTTATGCTTGCAATTGGATTGCAAAATATTCCCGAAGGCCTTTCAGTTGGCTTTTCAATACTTGCTGAGGGAAGTAAAAGCCGACTTTACGCTTATTTAGCTGCAGTCATCTCTGGACTCGTGGAGCCGCCCTTAAGCCTAGTAGGTGCAAGCACAGTAGTTTTAGCGAAAAGCATTTTGCCTTACGCCATGGGATTTGCAGCTGGAGCAATGATATTCGTTATAAGTGATGAAATAATTCCGGAGAGCAACAGAATTGGCCATGAAAAAATCTCAACATATGGCTTGATTGTAGGATTCATATTAATGCTTTACTTGGATGTAGCTTTAAGCTAGCGAATTGCATTCAAATGCAAGTTCATTTTG
Organism: Candidatus Culexmicrobium cathedralense; assembly: GCA_025061115.1. Classification (GTDB taxonomy): domain Archaea; phylum Thermoproteota; class Methanomethylicia; order Culexarchaeales; family Culexmicrobiaceae; genus Culexmicrobium; species Culexmicrobium cathedralense. The sequence goes on from JANZKC010000001.1 coordinate 59,903, forward strand.
AAACTGTATTGTTAAATCATAAAAATGCAATGTACGTTATTAGAATGCCCAATAGGACGAAAAATGTTAGAACTGCCATGTCAACCGGCCTCAAAAATGAGGTTATCAGCACTATAAAGCTAGCGATCGTGAGAAATGGAGGTTCCCTAAAGAATGACTCTGGAGCTACATAAAAAATAATTCCGATCCAAATTATAGTAAATAATATTGAAGGAATTAGCCTATTTCTAATCGACATCGATAATAACTTCCATTAATACGAGGGTGGATGAACTATTTATAGATGTTGTACCAAATGGTCTGATCATAAATTAATTATTAATTAAAATAAAAATAAATAATTTTGACCATCTCATGTTAGCCTTTAAATTCAACTTTAAAATTAATATAGGCATGGTGAGTGAATTGAAGCTGATCGATGTCTTAAAGGCAACAAAAAGGTTGAAGCAAGTTGCCTTTAGGACTCCGTTGATTCGCTCAAAAATACTAAGCGACATTGCAGGATGCGATGTTTACTTAAAGTTGGAGAATCTGCAATTCACCAATTCCTTCAAGTTTAGAGCTGCCTACAACCTGATCAGCTTACTATCCGCTGAAGAGCGGAGAAGAGGGATCATTACCGCTTCTTCAGGTAATTTTGGAATTGCGGTTGCATGTGCTTCTAAAATGTTGGGCTTGAAGTCCACCATAATCATGCCAAAGAATACTCCTAAGTGGAAGGTTGAGCGCTGCAAAAATTTTGGAGGTAAAGTTGTTCTTGCCGGTGATAATTATGATGATGCTGAGGAGCACTGCTTAAGAATAGCTGATGAGAAGGATCTTACTTTCATTTCTGGTTATTATGATTTTAGAGTTATTGCTGGCAATGCAACTATCGCTTATGAAATTCTTGAAGATAACCCCAATATTAACGTAATTTTAGTACCTATCGGTGGTGGAGGATTAATTTCTGGCGTTGCTTATTGGGCAAAATCTTTGAATCCAAACATGAGAATTATTGGCGTGCAGACTACTAAGGCGAAAACAATGTATGAAAGTTTTAAGGCAGGTAGGGTTGTTGAAGTTCCTTGTGAACCTTGCTTAGCAGAGGCCTTGGCTGGCAAGATATCAGAGGTAACGTTGAATTTTGTTTTAAAGTATGTTGACGACATTGTTTTGGTTGATGATGATAAGTTGATGGATGCAGTTATTTGGACATTAAAGTATGAGCATCAAGTTGTCGAGCCGTCTGGAGTTGTGGGAATTGCAGCAATTATTCAAAACAAATTGGAATTTAATAGCGAAGATAAAGTTGCTATTGTTGTTTCTGGCGGCAACATTGATATTACAAATATTTTCTCAAAAGGGGTAAAGTGATGAAAAACCTAATTACATAATATCTTTAGTTTCAACTCATAATAGGGCTTAAAGACGTGTGCTGATAAACATTAACGTTAAAATCTATTATTATAATAAAATAAATAATATTAAAAATGGAGATTAATTTCTATTCTCTTCAACATCTATTGTTTCTTTTAGAGTTTTTAGTATTCTCTCAGTTACTTTTTCTATGAGTTGCTTTGCGAATTCAGCTGATGATTTTGTTGGATCACCTATACCTCCAGTGTTTGTTATTTCATTAAAGTACCTGAAACTTGATATTGGAGGTCTACTTCTAATCTTTGGTTTAACAATTTTTTGCTTTCTTACGAGTTCTGGTCTGTAGTAGAGTATTATGCTTGTCTCGTGTTCACATGCGTGGCCCCAGCCAGGCGTAGTCCATGCATCTATAAGGTCTCTTGCATATGAAGTCCAGTGAACAAGATATGTTTTCATTCCTGTCTCTCTTCTTATGATTTGCATTGCTATTGAAAGTGCTGATAAGTTTCCTCCGTGGAAGTTCATTATTAGAAATCTTTTAGCTCCATGTCTATAAACGCTTAGACCTATGTCTTTAATTAATTGGATATATGTTTCAGGCTTGATCGTTATTGTTCCAGGAAACTTCATGTGGTGTTCCGAGCATCCGTACGGGAGTGTTGGTAGTTTAATTAATTTCAAGCCATACTTATCTGAGCTTTTTAGTACTTCATCTACTAGATATGTTGCTCTTAATGAATCTACGTTTAATGGTAGGTGCAAGCCGTGCTGTTCCAGACTTCCTGTCGGCAATATCACGTAGTCTGCTTCTTTAAATGCTTTTTCCGCTTCTTCCCAGGTTAGTTCCTCTAATTTCCAATACATATTCTCACCACTATTTTAAGGATAAAAATAAATAAAAATAAATAATTTATTTCAGGTCATTTTGACTTCATTTTCTCCATGTATATTGCTATTCCTAGAAGGATGATTGCTACCGGTATCATGTAGTATGCAGGTTCGGTGAAGAATAGGAATTGCAGCCTTCCTATTAGCAGTGAGATTCTTGCCATTACGGTTGTTCCGAAGGCAGCTCCGAAGGCAATCATTAATACGTATCTGCCTATTTTAGCTGAAATTCCAACTATACCTTTGTGTTCAACTGTTGCGAAGAAGTATGATAATGCGGTTGCCAATCCAAATACTAGCACTATATTGCTAAATGTTGTTTGCGGATCCCCAGTCACTAGCGGAACTATTGTATATCTTATCTGCTCCATAAATCTCGTCTTTAACATGTATACTAAGGACACGCCTATTCCTGATCCAACTGTTATTGCCATTGGATATCTGTAAACCCAGAAGTACTTTCTTGAGAAGTAGAATAGGAAAAGCAGTCCCAGAAGTATTGGTAGGTACCATTCAAACCTTCCTTCGGAAATTGGCTTTTCAACTATTCTTCTAATTGAATCCATTGAGAATACGAATCCGTAGCCAGCTGCCATTCCAATGAATAAATGCTCTGCTATTCTATATGCCCTGTTTTCCCTCCATAGGTAGCTGAATAGGGCGAGCGTCATTCCAGCAGCAATTAGAGTTATTATAGTCTCCTTCACTTTTCACTCCTCCTTTGCGCGAAGAAGTATCCGATGTTGCCTAGAATGACGAATATTATAATTAGCATGTGTCCTAGAGATTGTGCATCCATTGCTTTAACTGCACTTCCAGGTCTGCCAATAAGCAGTTCATATTCTGCGCCGCCTCTAAGCCCATTTAGGAAGCCTATAACTTTCTCTGGCCAGTAGGCGTAAACTCTGCTGGATAGTACTGCTGTGACTAGACCCGCTATTGGCGTGCCATATGGGTCTGTTATTAGCATGACGTAGCCGTCAACTGATGAGCCAGTTGCAACAGCATATAGTGCAAAGTCAGCTGCAGTTTTAACGCCCTCCATTATTGGAAGCTTAGTTAAGTCGTTTCCATACACGTCCGTTTTCATGTAATATACGTCTTCGGTGAATGATCTTAAACCAACGGAGCCGCCTGGCCTATATCCTAGATTAACGAATTTCTTTCCGTAGTCCGGGTGGTCTTTCGTGCCTCCAAAAACTTCTTTCATAGTTATTTCTATGAATTGAACTCCTTCAACTCTTGATGCTATGAATATTATTCTTGCTCCCTTCTCAGCTAGATGCCTCGTAACTGCTATAAACTGGGGTAGGCATTCCGCTGCTGTTGAAGGATTCATATCTGAATCCATAACCACTACGCTTCCAGGAGATATCCTCTCTTCAATGAAGTCATATAGAGTTTTTGTTTCTGGGCTAATTGATATTGGTAATCTAATTGGCTTGAGTAGTGGGACACTAACTACAATGAACATTAGCAAGTATAGAATTCTTGGATCAATTTCCTGCAATTTAATTAGTGCTTTACTCACCTTCCCTCACCCTCCCCATCCAACCTCGCTCATAGCCTAATAGCGTTCTAATGTATAGTGCCACTGTTGCTAGAGTTGCGGATATCATGATCACTCTAGCTCCAGCCTTATTTGGAACGTCAAGTAGCCAGTGAGCTAGCGGCGGAAGGCCGCTCCAGATAAGTTCACCTAATGGTATTTTGCCGAGCATCACTATTATTCCTGCGGTTAATAGCAACGTTGATTCAAGAGTTCTAGCTCTAAATGCTCTGTAGGCTGCAGAAGCTATGAAGAAGCATAGCAGTGAAAATATGGTTGCATCTCCTGGAGTTAGGAATGCGTCGTACAAGTCGCTTAAAACCGGATTATCACCGGGCAAAATGCCTATAGCCCAGTAGCCGAAGCCAACAATAATCGTCGTGAACATTATGCCTAATAGCATCAAGCTTTCAACCCATCCACGCCTTCGCTTAATAACCCTATAGATGTGGATTCTGGCTAATGCGATAGTTGAAATTAGAATTGTTAAACTTGCAATTACACTTGCTGATTGAGTTACTGATCCCGCTATTGCATTGTACTCCGGCCACTCTAGAACTCCATCAAGAATTATGAAAACTGCAGTTAAAGTTGTAATTATTAGGGGGATATCTCGAGTGTAAACTCTAGACATGATCCCACCTACATTTTAATTATGTCAACGATAATATTCATTCCAAAGGATAACAGTATTGCTCCTAGAAGCAATATTGCTAGCGATATGACTCTGAGAATATCCTGTGAAAACACTGTTCCAACTTGGTGGGGATCGCCTGAAATGTATGCTCCGGCAGTCATCAGCTCTTCAGATATCAACGTGTAATCGCATGCAGCTACGAAGAAGGGTATTTGATAGCTATTTGCAGTTCCAGCTATTTGAATAGCTCCAACTAGGTTTCCGGATTCAGCTATCAATAGAGATTCTGCTGCGAAGTAGCCTAGAAGCATGCTTGCAGCAACTCGCTCTCTTTGAATTATTCCCATTACTCCGCTTGCAAAGGCGAATTGCCTTGAAGTCACCCAAATAATGTTTTCAGGTTTGAATTTCTCAGGCTTGCCAGCTTCAAGGTAAGCTTGACGTACAACTTCCGTTGCAATCATTTGGAGGCCAGGCCACCTAAATGTAACTATTAAAGGAGTATCATATTCAGCGCATTTCCTTGCAACATATTGGAGTATACTCAGTGAAGCTATTGTTTGAGGCACGTCATAACCTGAAACTAGGTCTCCCAATCCAAGGCAGTAATGCACTGGCCTCCCCATCTCAGTTGCCCTTCCGATAGCCTCATCTAATGCATCAATAGCTGCAAGTCTCCTAATTTTTGGAATGTATATATTCCTCTTAATCAGTGTAAGTGCTATGCCGAATGCTATCACTGTAATGATGAACAGCGCAAAAGGTGTTGCATATCCCTCTTTGAAAGCTACTTCTCCAATGATTGAGGGGAATTGCATCAATGGCATCTCCCCTCTTACTTTTAAAAATTTGCCAAATTATATATCTTTGCAGCCATTTATAAATTTCTATTATTAAATCAATGTTTCCGAATCGAAATTTTACAATAGCAAAGACGACAAATGTTCACCAAGTGACCACTTTTATTATTAAAAATCTAAGTAGGTGATCATTGCATTATCATATGGAGGTGATTTAAATGGGCGAAGAGTTTGAAGAAAAGAGAGAGAATATTGAGGAGCTGAAAAAGGTATTCTCAACCATTGTAAACTTCGTAAAGGAAGTGAAAACACCTCTCATAGATCTGATAAAGTCAATAATGACAGTAGTAAGTGGAAGTGACCTAGGTGAAGACGTAGCGACTTTTTATAAGAAGTTGAAGGAAAGTGGAATGCCTCAAGAAGTAGCAGTAAACTTAACCAGCAACTATCTTTCAGCTAGACTAAGCATTCTTAAGGAGTTCGGATCAATAATTTCAAATCTTGCATCGAAGAAAAAGTGGAGCCCAGAAGAAATAGAGGAGCTAATTAAAGAAGCTAAGGAAAAATAAAGAAGAAGGAATAGGAAAACGATAAGCAAGTCGTATAAAAGAATAATGTGTGATCCAATTGAAAAGTGAAAGAGAGACACTTGAAGGATTCAGAGAACTTTTAAAAGCGATACTTCAAAGACTCGAGCGAATAGAGAAAATGCTTTATGCAACTGGAGTGAGTGATGCCGAAGTAGTGAGTATAGCAAGTAAGCTTATTTTGGCCTTTTCACTCCCAGCTTTAAGGGCATATGAAATTACATCTAGAATATTGAACTTGATAGGAAGCAGAAGATTAGACGACATTTCAAAAACCATTATCGAAGTTTTAGCAGTTAAAGGTCCACAAACAATATCTGAACTAACAAGAAATGTAAGAGAAATTAGGGGAACAGCTTCTAGAAGAATCATAGGTGAAAGGATTAGAAAGCTTGAGGAAATAGGGATAATAGAAACTGAGAGAAGAGGCACCAGAGTTATAGTTAAGCTAAGTGATGAAAATGGCTAAAATCATACAAGCAATTAAAGCAATAATTTTATTAATTTACCTTTCAGTCGAAGTAGGTTTAATATACTTGAAATTTAAACTGTGGTTCTTAATTAACAGAATGAGACTTGTAAGAGAATTTAAGAAGCAATTAAAAAAGCAAGGATTAGAAGGCGATAATCTAAATGAATTAGTAAAAATATATTCAAAATATTTAAAAGAAATAGAAATAAGCATATTAAAACAATTTAAAATTAAATAAAAATATTATCTTGCTTCCTTAAGTAAATTATTATTGATTAAAGTCTTTGAATAGGTATTCTTCGAGCTAATTAAGCCATATTTCGCATACTTAAAACTTCACATAGTGTAAATCATTTAAGCAAAATTGTCGCTATAATTTAAAGATTCATATTGAGCAACGGTTGATGCGAGGAGTAAGTTATGGACGAGAAGACAAGTGCATTAATGAAAATAAAGGAAATTGCACTTCTTTCAATCGCTCTTTCATTTACAGTTCTAATTAGCATGAATGTTGTTCTACCAAACTACATAGCGAATCTTGGCGCCGACATTGCTTTGATTGGCTTAGCATTCTCGCTTCGCTCCATAGTTAGATGCATTGCTAGGTTAATTTGTGGGTTCGGCTCTAATTTTCTAACTAGGAGACTGATTATTTTACTTGGCTTATTCATTAAGGCTTTAGCGTTCTTCATAATTTACTCTGCAATTAATGTTATTATGGTTGCTGTCGGCATGATGTTTTTAGCCTTTTCTGAAGGACTGATTGAGCCTATATTTTTGTCTAGTACTGCTGATGTTTTCGCGGAAACCTCAATGGCTGCAATGGCTTTTGGCATTGCATTTTCCATAAGGAGAAGCCCAAGCGTTATTGCTCCAGCATTTACTGGCTTTATAGCGGATAACTTAGGGGTTAGATTTACCTTTCTACTTGGCGTGATATTTTCAATTCTTGGAGCAATTGTTTCTTTGAAAATCAAGTTTGAGAACTACAATCATGGTAATGAGAATAAAATTAATTTGATCAACATTAAAAGTTTAATGAATAGGCCATTTATTTTACTGCTCTTATCATCAGTTTTCCTATTTATGGCTGTAGGCGCGTTGGGACCAATATTTTCTTATTGGGTTGTAAATGAACTTGGATATAGTTACACAATTCTAGGCATGATTCTTACTGCAGGAGCTTTCGTGGGACTACTATCTAGAATTTATATTGGTTACGTTTCAGATAAAATTGGTCATATAAATACGCTAATTATTGTAGGTTTAATTAGAATACTTTCAGTTTTACTTTTAATCTTTGTAAGAGATCCTGTTTTAATAGCAGTTTCCTATTTGCTTAGAGTTTCAGTTGTGGCGGCGCCACCTAGAAATGCTCTAATTTCTACTCTTTGTGAACGTGAATTCTATAATTTAGCGTATAGTGTTGTTGGAATGTTTATTGATGTTGGTAGAATTATAGGCCCCGTATTTGTTGGATACATCATAGATCTATATGGGTTTAGTTTTGGATTCATAGTCATCTCGCTTTTTCTGTTTGCTTTCATTTTAGCCCTATTATTTCTCAAAATAATTCTACAAAAATAAAAATGTTGATATTTGATTGTGGCGACTTCCATTTCGTGCACCTTGAGTGAGGTTGACTTGGGTCTAGATTAGATTGAGGAAATAGGCGAATTCCTTTGGTTGAATCAACTTCTTCAGGCGACGCAACTGATGTACAGAGATATTTGTTATTTTCCTTCTTTAGCCAAGGACATGGCATAAACAGACCCGATAGAATCCCATCATTTACATATTTAAATATATCTTTTTACTTAAATTAAGTTTCAATTTTAGAATGAAGTCATCAATGACATCATCGATTTAAATTGAATTGTTCCGCCGAGAGCTTTAATACATCTTATATCGAAGTTCTTTCCTACTTTAATTATTACCCTAACCTTCTCGTCAAATTTAATTGCATTCGCAAATTCAATTGTTGAAGCTAATACTAGCAGCATTACTAAGAAATACGATATTTTTAATATTTTTAGCCAAGAAAGTCCCCATACATTACTGCCATTATTGATATTTAAAAATAGCGAAATTTAACACTATAGTAACTTCACTCATTACATACATCAAGTTGTAAAGCAAAAAATTGTAAGTTACTGTTGAAACTAAAGGTATCCAATAGCTATTTTTGCCAAATGTCCAGTGGCGGCTTTACTTCTGGCGGAATTGGCGACCTATACTTTCTGCCTCTAAGTCTTCTTCTATGTTCCTCTTGTGCTTTTTGAAGTATTTCAGGTTTAGTTAGTAGGTCTAATGCTGTTGCAGCCATGATTTTAGCAGCAAAGATAAGCGATTTACGGGATATGCCTGCTCCGCTTTGAGCAGTAGCTTGCCATGAGTGGCCAGGCGTTCCCAGAACCCAAGATGCTGTGCTAAATTCCACTGTTGGAGCCTGCCAGCTTACATCTGCTACATCAGTTGAACCATACATTACTTCTCCTTCGCCCCATGGATCTGGAACTTCATCATCTATAAGTTTATCAACTAATCTCTCCCATCCGGGTCTCTTAGATTTTCTAAGTTGATTTATTTTCATCTCGGGAGTTATTGTCTTAGCTATTTCCTTTGCAAAATTCAGCTCTTCCTCATCATATTTTGGTAAGCCTATTTCCCTCATGTTCTTAACTATAAGCTCGGCTATTGTTCTGTTAGGTATTAAGTTGTAGGCTCCTCCAATAAATTCAATTTTAACTTCAGTTCTTGTCATTAATGCAGCTCCTTTAGCTATATCAAGGATCCAATTGTAAATGTGTTCTACTTGATCTCTTTCAGGTGCTCTTATGTAATACCAGCTTCGGGCATAGTCTGGAACTATGTTTGGCTGGGCTCCGCCCTTCTCGATTACGTAATGGATTCTTGCTTCTTGGCTTACATGCTCGCGCAGGTAGTTTACTCCTATATTCATGAGCTCAACAGCGTCAAGCGCACTTCTACCTTCTTCTGGCGATGCAGCAGCGTGACTTGCTTTACCGTAGAAGTGGAATTTAACTGAATTTACTGCTAAGCAGCTTTTCAGGGTTACTGCATTCATCGTTCCTGGATGATGACTTATGATTGCATCTACATCCTTGAAGCATCCTTCCCTCACCATGTAGACTTTTCCATCGAAGTTTTCTTCCGCTGGGCATCCGAAGAACTTTATCGTTCCCTTCAATCCATGCTTCTTCATAGCTATTTTAACGGCTATGGCAGCTGCAGCTCCAGAAGTTCCATGCAAATTGTGTCCGCAGCCATGGCCTGGGGCTCCTGGAACTAAAGGCTCTTTCCATGGAACTTTCTTTTGTGATAGTCCTGGTAGTGCGTCGTATTCTCCCATTATTCCTATTACTGGTTTTCCTTCACCCCACGTGGCAATGAAGGCTGTTGGCATACCAGCAACTCCACGCTCAACCTTAAAGCCGTGGCGCTCCAATTCATCAGCTAATAGTGCTGATGATTTGAATTCAATTAGTCCTAGTTCTGCATACTCCCAAATTTTATCGCTGATCTCAATAATTCGACCCTTATTCTCCTCAATCCACTTAAAGGCGGTTTCCTTAACCATTAAAATTCACCTGGAGTTGACTATATTAGCTTAGCTAATAAAGCTTTAAGATTTGACATTATCAACTAAATTTTATTTCTCTGCTCACATTCTCCGATACAACTTCAGTGCAGTATGGATATTCCAGATGGAAGCTGATATTGAAGATAGAAGTTCAGGTATTGCTACACCATGTATTCCATAAGTTTTCCATGGAATCAGCCATGGAAAGATTGCGAGTACTGCAAGTATGAGGGTTGCTGCACCCAACTTAATCTCCCTGCATTCTTTAATTAGAGAAATTGCAAAAAAGATTAGCGAAATTGGAGTTAAAGTAAAGAATGAAAGCGAAACGTAAAAGTGAATTCTCCCAGCACTTTCTGGAAATACGCCTATTAATGCTAGGGATGTTGATGAAGCGAAATAAAAAGTAGATCCAATAACGCCTATAAGGCCATTAAAGTAATTTGAAAGGCTGAATGTAAAAATAATTTGTATCGCTCCAGCTAAAATCAATCCAAAATTAAATATATATGCGGAGCTCTTCCACACACCTAAATCGCTTAAAGCATTTTTAAACCAGGAGAAATGCGGCATTTGCATGATCGCTAAGGCTATGGACGAATATGCAATTGCAGGAGCAATAAATCCGCAGATAGCAAAGTACTTTAATTTCATGCTCAAAATCATAACCTCAAATGAAATTATCATATGCTACTTAAAATTTAAATTTTGAATTGCGATTGATAAGTTTTAATTTGGCTAGTGACTTGCAAACCTATTAGCAAGGTCTACCAATTGAACCGTAATTAATGATGCCGCTGGAAATATTGGGAGAAGCCACAAGATGGACGTATAGCCGCCACTATATTCAATTAGTAAGCCGAAGAGGATTGGTCCAATTAGGAAGCCAAGTTCAAATGCGATTGAATATATGCCGGACCCTAGGCCACGCATTTCAGATGGAAGCCCCCCTAAAGCTAGTAATTGAATTGCTGGAACGGTTAGTCCTAAACCCACGCCAAATATCGTAGCACATAGATATGCAGTTGGCGGTAAGTAGTTTGAAGTTAACAGCACGTATGCTAGGGTAATCAGAGCTAATCCACTGGAAGCAATGTGTATCGGTCCTTTGCGATCTGCAATTTTTCCACTAGTAGCTCTAGCTATGATGCTTGAGCCCCCTTGAACACTAGCATAAATACCGTAAATACTAGCTCCAAATCCAATTTCATTATAAATTGCTGGAAGAAAAGTGTTTAAGGCACTATATGAAGTGGCGTAAAGTGCAACAGCAATCATTGCACCGGTGAAATTTAATGTTAGAAGCTTCTTGACATTCCTAACCTTACTTCCAAAAAGTTTATCGTTTGATTTTAGCATCCCCTTCGCCCACCGAGCTGCCAGAGAGAGAATTAGAATTGAAACTAAAGTTAAGGCAAATGAGCTAATGAAAGTTGCTCTATAATCTAAAATGTCCGACAAGTAGCCACCCAATCCAGGGCCTAAAAGCTGGCTTACACCAAACATCGTGCTCCTCCAACCCAAAATTTCGCCAATGCGATTTAGTGGAGCTAGATCCATAGCTGTTGAAATTGAAGAGGGCAAAAATGAGGCTGAAGCTAAACCTTGAATTATCCTAGCAACGGCAAATAGCAGTAGGTTGTTTGAAGCAGCATAAATGAGTGAGGCAATGCAGCTTAATATGCAGCCTAACATCATCATCTCAAATCTATGACCTCTATCACTTATGAAGCCGAAGATTGGCCTCATAATAATTGCAGTGGCTGATGTAAGAGCGGATAATAATCCTAGAACTGCTGGAGTAGCACCCAGATTAATAGCGTATGGCGAAATTATGGGAGCTATAACCGTAACTGCGAAAAAGTACGTAAACGTCGCTAGTAAAACTGACCATATTGCTTTCGGCTGACTGCCCATGGGAAGTCCCCGTCATTGATGGATTAACTAGATTAATCGAAGGTGAATTATAAAGATTTTCCAGCAAGCTATCCTTTATGCGCAATGCATACTTACATGAAGCTGAAAATTGCAATTGCAAACAATATTGTAGAAATCATGCTTGGAAGCAAATACTTATAAACTTTATCCATTGAGCATTCAAAGTACTGAGCGGTGTACACAAAACAGAGGTGAGCTGGGGATCCGATGTAACTAACATAGGATGATACAAACAGAATATTCACATCATTAATTAGCAGGTGTTTAAATCCACTCATAATTGGCAGCGAAATTACTATGCCAGTTAATGGAGATCCAGTTGAAATGCTTATAACGGCCGGCATAAGTATCTCCAACACAATTAACGGAACACCGCTTGAAGAAAGTGCTTCAGTTATTAGCTGAGAAGCTCCAGACAATATAAATGCCTTTTGTATGTACATTATGCCAAATGCAGCCAAACCGATGCCCAAAACTCTCCTATTAAGGAAAGAGTTGCACAGCATACTCTTGCAGGGCTTTACAATTAAAGTTAAAATTAAAATACCTAGAAAGATTCCTAGAACCATACCCCAATCGCCTACACATATTTTTAGGAGAATAGCTGAAACTAAAGCTGTTATTAATGGGGCAGATGTCATGCTCAACGGCTTAGAATTAACTTTTAGTGAAGCCTTACCAGAGGATTTTGCGCTTCTCAAAGCAAGTAGGTAACCAACCATTATCATAAATATTGCAACTGGAAGCTGCCTCAAAATCAAGCTTTCAATGGAATAGCCTGATAGCGTTGCAGTTACAATAACTAGTTGGCTTATCGGATATACGAGAAATATCGTGTGCCTGAACCAGACGTTAGAGTAAACGGCTAAAGAGCTGGTGAAGCCCAGATCGGAGCTTAATACACCTATTATGGGGGCTGACATTAATGCTCCACCAGCAACTGGAAGCAAACCTATAACAGCTGGAGTTAAAATTACTGCAATCTTCGAATTTCTCAATGTACGAATAATTCCCAGCCCTAAGTCCTCTATTAGCTTGCTCAACCGATAAAGCTCAGCCAGTGAAGCAATGCCGATGGAAATTGCAATTAAAAACCAAGTTCTGTTGGAACTCAATGTCACCGCCAATATATCTAGAAAGTTTTCGGGTGAAAGCGCTAATGTAATAATAGCGGCTGCCGTGATGAGGGCGAAGCCAATTTCAATTCCCAATTTAATTAGGATTAAGGCCAACGCTAGAGCCACTATTACTATGGCCAGCATTAGCATGGAATTTGCACCTCAACTACTAGCTGCGCATTAACTTAACAAAATGCGGCAAAATCCACTCAAAAAACTTTTGGTTCAATATATTATAATACATTTACATTATCATAATATTTTAATTTTTACTAAAAATAAATATAAAAGTGTTATAGTGAGAAATTATGATCTACACTTTCATACTGACATGCCAAGCACGTTGTAGATAAATGCCAGTATATCGGCGTTCTCTTTAATTTTTGTTTTGGGCGTTGCTCCTGAATGTCCACTTGAGGTTTCTACTCTCAAGTAGATTGGAGCGTTTACTTCCTTGAGTTTTGCCACGAATTTGAAGGCATGTGCTGGATGTACTCTGTCGTCGTGGAGTCCAGTGTATACTATTGTTGGTGGGTACTTGGCTCTACGAACGTTATGATATGGAGAATACTTAATGAGAAATTCCGCATCCTTCGGATTTTCTGGATCCCCATACTCTGGAATCCAGGCTTTACCAATGTAGAGCTTGTGGAACCTTAACATATCTATGACAGGATATCCTATAACTGCTCCATCCAATAGTTCGGGTTTTTGAGTGAGAACTGCACTTACTAGTAAGCCGCCGTTACTTCTACCTGTAGCTACTACTTTAGCGCCCTTATCTTTAAAGTACTTTATTGCTGCCATGAAGTCGTTGAAAACGTTTTGCTTTTTATCTCTCATTCCATCCTTATGCCACTTTTCGCCATATTCTAGCCCTCCACGTATATTGGCTACTACATACACTCCTCCATCCTCAATGAAGGGCATTATACTTGGCTCAAAAACAGGTGTTTTTGAAATTCTAAAGCCACCATACCCGTAAATTAGCACATTATCAAGCTTCGCATCACTCTTCTTTGCAATGAACATGTGTATTTTTGTTCCATCAGTTGATGTTGTCCATGCTTCTTCAATTACGTAATCACCTCTAATTTCTTTTGAGTCTATTAGCCTGAACGCCTCGCCGTTATAAGCGTACAATCGATATGGCGTGAAGAATGATTCGTAAATGAAAGCTGCTTCATCTTCAATTGAATTTAAAGATCGAATTGTTCCTGGAACAGGAAAATTCACTTCATCTACAAGCTTGCCCGTAAATGTGAATGATTTGATAAGTGATGCTGCGTCTTTGAGGTAGTGGACGATTATCCTTCCATTAGCTGTGACTGCTTCTTGAAGTGGACATTTCTGCTCATCAATGATTGTCTCGATCACATTGTCAGATACTTTTAATATTTTGCCAAGTCCGTCATCCTCATAAGAAGCTATCAAGTATGCTTGATCCACATAATCTATGGGATTTGCAATAAATTTGCCACCATAAATTTTATTCCAGCTTTCGGGATTCTTCAATTCTCCTCCATAAACAGTGCTTTTACTCCAGCCGTATCTGACTGTAACGAGAGCCTTTGAATCATCGCTTGAAGATTTTATGTCAATGAAGTGTGAGGTAGGGATACCTTCACCCCAAACTACTTCATCTTTGCCATTTTCTCTAATTAATACTCTAGTAGTTGGAGGGGAAACTCCGTCAGGAGGAGGCTCTTCACGGAATAACTTGACGTAATAATAACTGTCTTTGTTAAGCCAAACTATCCCCCAAATAACGCCCTTTAGCTCGTCTACTACCTCTCTAGTATCTACATCAATTATCTTCAATGCTCCTACATCTGCACCTCCATAAGAGTAGGAGAATGCCAGTCGATCTCCTTCTTTAGATGCATGAATTCTCTGAATAACTGCATCTTCACCTAGATCTCTTGAATCTATGAGCTCTATAATTTCGCCGCTTCGCTTGTAAAGTTTGATTTTGAAGGATTCTTCTTCACGTATAAGTGCAAAGTATCCTCGCCTTGATATTGAAGTCATGACGATATGGAGAATTGAATAGTACTTGGCTATTCTAGGCTCAAGCTTGCGGGATAATTGCCTTAAGAAATCACTTGTACGCTTGTGCTCATTTAAAGCCCAATTTAAAACCTTAGGGTCTTTAAGATTCTCCATCCATAAATAAGGATCTTCCAGTACGCTCATACTGATCTACCACTTTCACATTACTAACTTGAAACTTGCTGATTATAAGTATTAGATAATTAAAGATAAATAGCATCTAATTTTGTTTACGCTCAAGCTTCTTCATTATTTCGTCTGCTATTTGTAGAATTATCTTTGCTGCAGGCGCGTTTTCATATTTTAGTAAGAAGAGTTCACCCTTATCGTTGCACTCGCTTATCCTTGGGTCGATGGGTATTGATCCCAAATATGGAATGTTCATTTCCAAGGCTATTCTTCTTCCAGCGCCCTCACCAAATATATTATATGTTGTTCCGCATTTGGGGCAGGTGAAGCCATTCATGTTCTCTACTATTCCTAATATAGGCACATTCAGTTTTTGGCAGAATTTAATTGCCTTTTTAACCACTAGCCTCGAAAGGTCTGAAGGTATGGTTATGATTACTGCTCCCGACATACTTTTAATGTATTGAGCAATGCTTAGCGGCTCATCACCAGTTCCAGGTGGAAGATCTATATATAGGTAATCCAATGCTCCCCAATTCACGTTAGCTAGGAACTCTGCAATTAGCCTCCCTTTAAGCGGTCCTCTCCATATTATTGGAGCATCCTCCTCTGGGAGCATAAATTGGGTTGATACTACCTTCAAGTTTAATGGCCCCAGAACTGGAGCTATGCCCAAAGGACTTATTAGCAATTTAGATTTTTCCAATCCCAGAATTTTGGGAATTGAAGGCCCATGAATATCTGCATCTAACAATCCCACCTTCCTGCCTTTAACTGCAGTTGCTAGTGCTAATGAAGCTGCAACAGAACTCTTCCCCACACCGCCCTTTCCGCTGACAATCATTATTTTGTGGGTTATTCCACTCATTTTACTTTCAATCATTTTAAGTAACTCTTCATAGGAGCGAGCAGCTTTACTCAAGCAATCACCTCTTGAAATTGCATGTCAAATATAAAAATGGTGAATTTAGCAGTTGCGCTTACCATCCATACATTTGACTTAGCCACAAGGAAGTAGGCACCCTATAACCCATAAAAGGCATCCGCATTTGCCATGGCATCATGTATGGACGATAAATCCATGGATATCCGTAGCTCATATACCCATATTGCCAAGGCGCTCCAAATAGCCACCAACATGATCCTCTGCCAAATAGCCATCCAGGCCTCATCCATGGCGGTAAATGGCTGAATGGACCCCTGCCAGGCCATTGTCCAATCCAACCTCTCCTACCCCAGCCCCACGCCATTAGCCCTCACCTCCTCATCAGGCATACTATAAAAGGAGATATAAATTTTGTGCTATTGCACAAAATTTATGTGGTCATTACAGCAATAGAAGTGAAGGCTGCAGCCTTCATTTTCATTAGAACCACTCCTACGATTACGGGTAGACGTAATCAATAAATTTTGTAAACAACATGTGGTATTGGTGGTTAAATGAGCTTAAAAACTTGGTCAAGGAAATATGAAGATGTTAGAGCAGCTCTAGTGGAGCAGTATTATAACCAAAGGGCAGGACTACCATACGACAAGGAGCTCATGGAGAAACTATCTAAGGATATGGCAAAACTATGTAGAGAATTCCTAGAAAAATTCAATGAGCCAAGAAGCATGTATCTCGCATGCATATCTGAAGTAGCAAGAGATGAAAGGCTTAAAATTGAAATAGAATTTGAAGAGAAGAGAATGGAAATAATCAAAAGCGAGACATTCACGCTTAATGGCGCTCCCGTTAACTGGGGAAGTTGGCGTAAATTTAACGCTAGAGTTGATAATCCTGAGAAGAGGAAAAAGTTATTTGATGAATTCATTTCCAAGGCAAATCAATTAGCACACCTCGTCAATGAGAGAATGAGAATTTCAAGGGAAGTATATGCAAGATATGGATTAACGCCATTAGATGCATATCTTGAATTGGAAAAATTGACTTATGAAGAGCTTTACTCGATTGTTGAGAAAATAGGATTGGGTGCTAAGGAAGCATACCTGAAAGCCGCTGAGCAATATGCACCAGAAGTTCTCGGCAAAAGCAAAGTAGAGTATTACGATGACTACTATACTTGGAGAGGCAGAATCTACAGGCCTCTAAACAAATACTTTGAGCATATAGATCCAGTATCAAAAGTAATCGAACTACTTAGAGACTTGCAAGTTGATCCAACAAAAATCAAAGTAGATGCAGAAGATAGAGAAAAGAAAAGTCCAAGTGCATTTTGCTTCTGGATAAGAGTTCCCGATGACGTTAGAGTAGTATACAGGAGAGTAGCTCCATTTACGGATTTCGGCTCAGTGTTCCACGAGTTTGGCCATGGACTACACGGCGTTTCAGCTAGGCGTGAAGATCCAGTATGGAAGAGATATGTCGTTCCAATGAGTGTAGCTGAGACGTTCAGCTACCTATTGGAATACCTACTGGAAGACGAATTCTTCCTAAAAGAAGAACTGAAACTGCCCAATGAAGCAGTTAGGGAAATTATTGATAGAAGAAGATTCATGCATCTAGTCTTCGCCACATTCTATGCAGCGAACAGCTTGATGAAATTAGAGTTCTGGAAATATGAATACAATGCTGAAAAGGCAGCTGAAAGATATCAGGAATTAACAAGGAAGTTCTTCGTTGAAGTCCCAGGAGAGTATTGGCTGCTTCACCACGTGATGCCAAGCTATGACATATATTCTCCAAGCTACGTAGTAGCTGCCGTCAGAATGGCTGCTATAAAAAGGAAGCTTAAAGAGGAGTTTGGAGAGGCATGGTGGAGAAACAGAAAAGCTGCTGAAATGATCAGAGAAATGGCATCAGCAAGAGGAGAATTCGACGTAAAAGCTTGGAAACTTGAACCAAAATTATACTTAGAGGAAATCAAAGAAATAAGCATTTTAAAGTAAAAACATAAAATTATTTTATATTTTTATTATTTGAACTATAATTAAACATAAAATGAATAATAAAATTGAAATTGGAAAAATTATCCAAATACCAAATAAGTCTACGAGTAACGATGCGATTATTGGCATTACAATTCCAGAAATGCTTACAGGCATGAAGAAGGCGCTGTAGGCTGTGCCTCTAGCTTCTGGAGGGATTATAAAGGCAACGAGGGAGCTTGAAATGGGCATGGTCATAGCGTTAAACAAGCCGTAAGCCAAATAGAAAATCACAATTAGAAATGGAGCTGGAGATAAGAAGATCATAGTTAAAGTCAATGAGATTGATATGAAAATAATTGTAAATGATCTCCTCCATCCCAATTTATCTCCTAGAAATCCCCCTAAAATTGAGCCAACTAAGCCGATTAGAGGACTTAAGCCAAAAATTATGCTTGCAGTGCCTGGATCAATACCCTTACCCATCGATAAGTACGTTGTCATGAAAGTTGAGATACTTGAACTAGCGGCAGTTCTTACTGAAATAAAAATTAACAGCGAGATAAAAGTAAATGAAAGTATACTCCTTAACGGTGTAGAGATGCTTCGCACTGCTTCACTTTCAACACTATGCTTCAAATTAAACTTTAATAGTAGAGCAGAAATTGCAACTATAAATATTGGAATTAACCAAAATGCGAAAACAAATTTCCAACCAAGCCAATGCAAAATTAAGCCAAGAGTGATTGGACCTAATGAAACCCCCAAAGTTCCACATGCACCATGTAGTCCAAGACCCCTTCCTCTATAATTTTCAGGTAAAACACTTGTTGTAGCACTTAAAGCAGGCGGATGGTAAAAAGTTGAAGATAAAGCAATCAGAGTGAAGCCGACAAATAAACTCCAAATAGAAGGATATAGATATATTAGAAGCCCAGCTAAACCTTCTAAAAACAAACTTGTTGAGATAAGCTTTCTAGCATTAAATCTATCTGCTATGAGTCCACTGGGAAGCGACATCAGAAGTTGAATGAAGCGCGGAATCGAGACAAGTAGTCCTGCTTGAAAAACTGATAAATTGAATTCATCCATGAGAATGGGTATTAAAGCGAAGGGCGCGTTAGTATAAACGTGAATCAACGTGTGCGTTGAGCATAGAAATGCCAATTTAAACTTAAAGCTACTGCGCAATCGAATCACCTTCTCAACCCAAGTATTTCATTAAATATACAGCGATTGCTTTAAATCATTTACTATTCCAACTTTAAACATTAACATCTTCAACTTAAACTAAGCAATTAATCTTAATAATTAAACGAATATTCAATTCTTTGCTGAATTTTGAACGCATCTCTCCTTTAATGTTCCTATTGAATGTGTATTTTCAGATTTTAGGTAGAGGATGCATGGTTGAAGGGAATACTCAATATAAGGTAGGCGTGCAAGAAATGCAATTATAATTGCACCTGCACCTGCCCAATCTGATGGTTTTAAATCTTTTTTATAATTAAGAGAACCCCTCCTTAGCAGGGCGTTCCAAAACGGTTTGAAGCGCTCCTTCTTCAGCACTCTGCGCTTTCCAGTTCGCTCAGAATAAACAATTATTCTGTCATCTTTAACATCCTCGATTTTAACTGTGACGCCTAATCCTAAAGTTGAAATTGAACTCAACTTTTTAGCAATTTGCAAAATATCACGCCAAACATACTCGAAACTGTCCATGGAAACCTTTCCTCCGCACTAGAATATATACTTGACATAAAGGATATTAAATATTTTTACAATCTATGAATTCAATCTTCATAAATGATTATAATCTTAATAATACATCATCCAAATAAGTGAAATAATTTAATTGACAGTTTAACCTTAATACGATTAAGTTTATTTAAAAATTAGTATAATTGTAATTTTTACTTGATTACAATAACATTAATAACTATTTATGAGAGAATCTAGTTAGAAGTATTTCCATAAAGTTAATGGAGTCATCTTCCCATTCGCAGTTGTTGGAATTAAATGCTTCACGCGTATTCTCCTCAGAGCTGAAGTTAATGGTTCAGCATCTAAGGCCAAAGTTGTTATTATTGCAGCAAGGCCACCCCACCTACTCCATCTTCTAATCCACTCTCTTTCAGCATCACGCTCAGAAACTCCATAAACTTCGCATATGATTTTCTTTAACCATCTATCGACAGGAGCCAATTCATATTTCTTAGCTGAAAGAACGAGAGCTAGCCTTGCTGTATATGGGCCAACGCCCTTAATCTTAACGAAATCTTCTTCGCTATATTTAGCATAGTAGCTTAAATCGCTATTTCGCATCTTTTCAGCAATTCTAATAATAGTTTCAGCACGATATCCCAGTTTACAAGCTTTCAAAGTTTCGTAGCTTGTTTCCAAAATTTTATTTGGGGATGGAGGTATAAGCGTTGGACCCCAATCGTTAACATGAATCTTCATGCCAAGCTTTCTGTAAAGAGAAGCGAGCATGGTCCATCCTTGCTTGAAACTTGCATTCTGCTGACAAACGCCAATAAGAAGCCCAAGCCATGGCGAAACCCTCCTAACTCTAAAACCTCGCAGATGAACGAGAGATGCTGATAGAAGCTTATCTTTTTGCCAGATTTTATAGAATTCACTTAAATCCTCATTGACACCAAGAATGTCTTCAATTAATTCGAAGTATTCTGAATTTATGGTCACATTGGATTTGGAATATATTGTTGCCTTAAACTTTCTAGGAGCAGCCTCCTCTATTAATGACACTATCGGCGCATCATAATCTAAAATGAGCAGCAATTTTGAGCCATTAAAATACCATGAGAAATTATATGCTGAAGCAGTTAAATAAAAGCTATAATCTTTAATTGAAGATTCGATCATTCGCGTTGAAATGCTTGTTAATCTCAATTCACCCACCAACAATTATCAAGTAGAATAATCCTTGAATTATGTTTCTACAAGCTAACTTAATTTAAAAACGATGAAAGAGAATTATTAGGAGAGTTTAAGAAAAGGTTCATTGATCTAAATATTGACGATCATTAAATTAGGGCCCATTATGCTTAAGCATCAGTGAAATGTATTAATTGCTTTGAATTGCGCATTCTTTTTTAGATTGTTAGTATTCTCCTTATATGGTGCCCATCAAACATCGAGACTACTTTTAAACTAAAACTCAATCTTAGGTGATTAGCTTTGTTGGATGCGACAGCAAGGTTGATGTGGAGAAGAGTTAAGCGAGCAGTTGAACTAGCGGATGTAGTTCTTGAAGTTGTCGATGCACGTGATCCATTAGGGACTAGGTGTAGAGAGGCTGAAAGACTGGTTAGGTTGATGGGTAAGAAGCTTATAATAGTAATCAATAAAGCCGACTTGGTTCCAAAGGAAATTCTTGAAGAATGGAAGAGGATTTTTCAAAAAGAGTATCCAACAGTTTACTTAAGTGCTAAGCATAGGCTTGGAACTAGAAAGCTTTGGATTGCAATTAAGAAAAATGCGCCAAAATTTCCAGTTAAGGTTGCTGTCGTGGGTTATCCTAAAGTTGGCAAATCCACGGTGATCAACGTTATTAAAGGGCGAAGTTCAGCTGAAACTTCACCTAGACCTGGAGCGACTAGAGCTGAGAGGCTCGTTGCTGCAACAACTTGGCTTAAGCTTGTTGACAGCCCTGGAGTGATTCCCATTAGAGAAAATGAAGTAAATTTAGCTTTAAAATGCATAGTCCCACCAGAAGAACTCAAAGACCCAGTAATACCTGCCATGGAGCTCATTAAAAGGGCTTTAGAGAAGAGGCCTGAAGCACTTCATGAAAAATACGGCTTTATAGTTGATGATCCATATGTGTTTCTAATTAAGCTCGCTAGGCGGCGAGGGCTCCTATCTAAAGGTGGCAAGCTCATCATAGAAGAAGCTGCAAAAATAGTAATAAGAGATTGGCAGGCGGGAGAACTTGTATTCTATTATACTCCACAGGATTATTGCTTTAAAAAGGAGGATTGAATTGCATTATTTAATAGAATTTAATCTTTCATAATCCACTTAAACTTCTTTGATCCACAAAAATCATTATTGGCTTTTAATTTTACATTTGAATAATGTAAATTTATATAATGTAAATTCGCAAAATTTTTACAGTTCTATGATAAGTTTCTTATAAGGTGTTAATCGTGACGAAAAAAAGCAAGAAAAATTTTGAGGTTGTCGTTATCGCAGACAGATGTAAAGGTTGCGGCATATGCATTGGCATTTGCCCGGTTGGCGTCTTAGAGTTTAGTGCTCAATTCAATAGACGCGGATATCACTATTCAGAAGCCAAATATCCTGAAAAATGCATTGGATGTAAAAATTGTGAATTACACTGTCCAGACTTTGCCATATTTGTTAAGCCTTCTCATAAGCCCAAGTTCACTTTAATTCAATAATTTGTTGGGTTTTCAATTGGTTTAAAGTAGTATCTAGGCCAATGCGGCCATCCTTCACCTTCAGCCTCTTCGAACTCAACTTTCACTTTTAAGCCAACTTTCAGCTTGTTTAGCTCTACATCCTTAATCATTCCCGGCAGCTTAACTCCGTCTTCCAATTCAACGATACCAACGGCATATGGTGCAAGGGACGCGAATTGCTGAGGGGCAACGTGAATTATGGTGAAAGTTTTAACCTCTCCTTTCCTCTTCAATTCAACCCACATAAATTTCCTCGAACCACAGATTGGGCATGTCGGCTTAGGTGGCACTAGAATTTTCCCGCACTTGTTGCACTTTGCACCCATAAACTTTCCTTCACTACAAAACTGGTAGAAGCTTTCTATGGTAAATGGCTTCTCTTCCACTTTAATCCCCCCTCACGTAAATGTGGACAACAGATGTGGCTCCGGACCCCCCTAAATTATGAGTTAAACCTATTTCTGCATTTTTAACCTGTCTTCTACCCGCTTCTCCAGTTAATTGAAGATATATTTCGTATGCTTGAGCAGCACCAGTAGCTCCAACAGGATGACCCTTAGCCTTTAAACCTCCACTCGTATTAACCGGAACATCACCGTCCAGGAAGGTTACTCCTTCCTCAATTAACCTTCCTCCCTCGCCAGGCCTGCAAAAACCTAGGTCCTCATACTCAATTATTTCTGCAATTGTAAAGCAGTCATGCACTTCAGCTACATCAACATCCTTAGGCTCAACTTTAGCCATCTTATATGCTCTCTCAGCAGCAATTCTAGTAGACTTCATCGTAGTCAAGTCTTCCCTCTCATACAACCCAATAGTATCGTGGCCTTGGCCTGAACCAATAATGTAAACAGGAGTGTCGGTGTATTTTCTAGCTATTTCAGGTTTGGTTAGTATTAGGCATGAAGCGCCATCTGAAATCAATGAGCAGTCGTAAAGCTTAAGAGGCCAAGCTATAATCCGTGAAGAAAGCACTTTTTCAACAGTTACCTCCTTATGCATGTGAGCCTTTGGATTTAGAAGAGCATTTCTGTGGTTTTTAACTGCAACTAAAGCCATTTGCTCCTCCGTAGTTCCATATTTATGCATGTGAGCAACAGCCATCAAGGCAAATAGACCTGGAAACGTTAAACCATGCCACTGCTCAAACGGAAAGTCTGCGGCCATCGCTAGTATGTCCGTAACTTCAGGAGTGCTTCTATGGGTCATCTTTTCAACGCCACCGATGAGAACAACATCATAAAAGCCTGAAGCTATGGCCATTACGCCTAGGCGAAGAGCAGTGCCTGAAGATGCACATGCATTTTCAACCCTAATTCCTTCAGCTAATAGTAGATTGATCCACTCCAACATTATCGGTGCATTGTGCTCTTGGTGTTCGAAGGAGCCGCTCATTTGACCAATGTATGCTACTTTAATTTCCTTAGGGTCAAGATTGGGGCATCGATCCAAAGCTTCTTGAAAAGCCTGAGCGAAAAGCTCCCTAGCATATTTACCATCAATTTTACCGAACTTCGATAAACCTGCGGAAACAATGGCAGCCAGAGGCTCTCTCATGCTCACCACCGCATTGCTGTAGCTAATAATAAATATTTTAGTTAATTAATTTGGTTTACGACTAAAGCAAAGCAAAAACGTTTTAAGTCCAAAATGATTGGGCGAAACACATTCACGTGAAATGATGATCATGTTATATTTTTAAGCAAGTGAAAGTTCACTATAATTGGTGATTAAAGTGGCACAAGCAAACAAGAGGAACTATGTGACATTAATTGCCGTTGTGAGTATATTGATAAATGCGTTCTTAGCTCCGCTAACGTTCATGTTATGGATAAGAAATGCTGAACTTTCAAATACCATTGAATTACTTTCTCAAGAAGTTAATAATTTATCAGGACAATTAAATTCGATTATTAAAGAGCTAAACTTTACTAAGCAGCAATTGGAGTACTATAAATCCCAAGCAAAATACTATTCATCTCTAATTCATCGGGCTAGCGGAAACTTGACGTTTTTCGGCAAAACAATAATAAGCATAGTTGCTGTAAAGGCTGTTCCTAAAGGATTCTTCACAGTTACTTATGAAGGCGCAACACTTCGCTGTGAAGTAGAAATAATTGAAGGAGAGGGAAGGGTACTGGTAAATACATCACCTAAAATTGGTATAGATTTGCAGGCAAGCGCAAGAACAGCAGTTTTAGTTGCTGAAAAAATCACTGAAACATCACTGGCTAATGCAGATGTTATAATATCAATTTTTGCAGATGAGCCGATAGAGGTTGTGGACGGTCCAAGTGCAGGTGCAGCAATTACAGCTGCTATAATAGCAACAATTAATGGTGAAAAGCTTAACAGCAGCGTTTACATAACTGGGACAATAAATGCAGATGGGTCGATAGGGCAAGTTGGAGGAGTGCTTGAGAAGGCAATTGCAGCTGCGGAGTCCGGCTGCAAAATCTTTCTAGTTCCTCCTGGGCAATCAATGGTTACAGTGGCAATTCCCAAGGAATATCAAATTGCTCCAGGAGTTAAGATTGTAACGTATAAATATGAACAGGTAAGCTTAGAGCAATACTTGCTGGACTTAGGTTATTCAGTAAAAGTTTTTGAAGTTAGTAGCATCACTGAGGCGTACAAGTACTTCATCTCCAGTTAAAACTTGGATTGTAAGCATATTGTTTTTCAATACTGCCATAGTGAGATTCAAGCTGGAAATAGGGAGTTAAAAGCAAGCGGGTTAGGTTAAGATATGAGGAAGGGTTTTAGAGCATACCTTGAAAATCCTTGAAATGCTTAGAATACCGTACTTCGAGGTAATTCTGATGAACTAACATGCATTTCATGCAAGAGAAACATGCATAGAGTAGCTGAAAAATAGCTTTAAAATTCAGGGCTGAAGCAATAGTTGCAGTTGAAGATGCAGGAGAGTAGGCAAACCAAACAATCTGGAACTAGGAAGTTTATAGCTTCAGCAATATCCGCAATTCCAGTTCTGCGCCCAATTCTAACTTCGATAAACCTAAAAATGATAAGTTAGCACGTAAAAATAAACATATGAAATTTCAGCTAGAAATGTAGGTTGCCGCCAAGCATATTCTAGGAAAACCGCAACGAAAACTTCACTTAAAGAGGTTTTGGAAGCTGAAGCTAAAATAAATGTGGATCACCTAGTATATTATGCAGTTGAAAATGTAAAGGTGATTCCCATTGGATGAGTCGGGTCAAGGCAAATATATAAATGCTATAGTTGACAGTCTAAAAGAAGCTCGCAAAGCAATTCTACATGGATTAAAGAGGCCTGATGCAGGAATAGCTCTAAAAACAGTTATGGGAGATGTAACCAAGTTAATTGACAAAATCGCTGAAGACACCATCATAAACTGTCTAAAGAAGCACCTGAAAGACTTTCAAATATTAAGTGAGGAAGCTGGAAGAATAAGATTTGGAAGTGGATCGGGACCTATATTCATCATAGACCCGCTTGATGGAAGCACAAACGCCCTAAGAGGATATCCATGCTTTTCGGTTTCAATCGCAGCAGCACTTAAACCTAGACTATCAAGCATAATTGCTGGTGGAGTAATTAATGTTGTTACTGGAGACATTTTTATAGCAGTTAAGGGTAAAGGTGCAAAACTAAATGGAAAGCCAATTAAGCCCTCTAAAGTCACTAAAATTGAAGACGCACTTATTGCTGCAGATTTAAATATTAGGTCTAAAATTCCAAATTACCTTGCTAAAGTGTGTAAGGTGATTGAAAAGGCCAAGCACTTTAGATTCATCGGTACGGATGCACTAGAAACGTGCTTTGTCGCTGCAGGAATATGCGATGCATTCATGGATTTAAGAGGATCCCTAAGAATCACCGACTTTGCAGCAGCATGCTTCATCGTAAAAGAAGCTGGAGGATTAGTAGTAAATGAAAAAGGCGAACCTCTAGACTTAGAGTTCGAAGGCAATGTTAGAGGGAAGTACATCGCTGCATGTACATCCGACCTCTTAAATGAAATCTTAAATAAACTTGAGGATTAGTTTCATCCTCTAAAGAATATCACAATGGTAATATTTAGATACGCAATTAAGAAGCCAATCAGCAACGCTCTCTCACTCCTCAAGTTCTTAGCAACACCTATTGCCGCTGAAAAAAGTAGACATGCAATAATTTGAGCAATAAACATTACAATGCTTAATAGATAATAATTATTGTTAAATAATTGAGTCAACGTAAGTGCCGGACATATTAGAAGCGGAATAGTCGAAAGCGCTAAGCCGGTAAATAATAATCGATAACCTCCAACTCTACCATGAAGTAGAAATGGAATAAGATTCGCTAAACCATAAATTGCTAGCCAACTTAAAATGAATTTTATAGCAGTTATCCAAGCCGGTTGCATAGGCCGGAAAGCAACGGTAAATAAAGTTAGTTCAGTTTTAGTATAAGCACAAAGCCAAGATCCAAAAGCCAAAATGAATAGAGAGATAATAATTGACTCATTCTTCATCTCAGAAAATGTCATAAAAATCCATCTCGGATGAAAAATTAGCCCAAATCTGGATCTTAATTTGAAGGGAAAAGAGTATTTTCTATAGAATTTAGCATCTAAGATGCTTTCCCTACCATTTTTAAGCATGTTAAACGCAATCCAACCAAGCTCTGTTAAAGAATACTTCTTATCAACATCTCTATATATCAAGTCGCCTAATAAGTCCAAATTATAGTACAATGAGCCAGTGCTAATTTTTAATGCCCTTTTAATTTCAGTTACACTTGCCTTACCTCTTGAACCTAGGAACTCTATTATTCTCTGCCTAAGAGGATTGCTCAGCACTTGATATATCTTCGCTATTTCATCCTTGCTTGACAATGTCTATAGCACCAGCCCACCAAGAATACTCAAATGCACAATAATAAGACACGGAAAAATAAGTTCTTCGCAAAAAAAGAGTTTAAAGACTATTGACTTCGATGTGCACTCTATTTAATGCCTGCTCTAAAGTAAGCTCCACAGTTTGGACACTTAAACAGACCAATAGTGACTCCTTTCCTTCCTTTTGGAGCAAGAGTCCAAGTCTTCATTGGAGAGCCAACATCAGTACCGCATTTCGGGCATTTAGCCATTTTTCAACACCCCATTTATTGATGTTCAATGAATCATGGTATTGTTAATGAATATAAATCTTACGATGGTTAACTTCAATTAACTCATCACAATTAAGATTCGAAATTATTTCTTTAATCTATTTACAAAATAATATAAAAATATTTTAAAATTTTAATAATATTTCATGTATTCGTCAGCTAAAGCATTTCGACGATTGTCAGAAAAACTCATGTTCACTTTAAAGTTTAAATCAATTCAAATCGACAATCATCACGCTATGAAGGTTTCTTCTTGATTTTCTGAAGAGCTAGATTGAGGACATCAATGAAACTCAGTTCGCCAATCAACTTGCCATTATCAGTAATAACTGGAATTTCATCCATTATTTTTTCCACCATTTTCCTGCAAGCCTCTGCAATTGAGTCATCAGGCTTCACTGAAACCAGCTCACCTACATAATCTTTAGCTGTAGTGCCAATTAGAAATCTTAGTCCAATAGCTTCTCCTTCACGCTTTAATACATCCGTCTTCCCAACTTTAAGCGCTATGAATTCGAGTAAACGCCTTGGAGTTATTATACCTATAAGCCTGCCATCTCGCACCACGTAGAACACTCGCCTCCTTGGTTCGCTTGCCATGAGCTCTAAAACGTTAACTATTGGAGTTCCATCATCGATTACGCCGCCGTGAACAGGACGCATGATATCTTTAACTAAAATTCTCTCTAGATCCTTAAGTTTATTCAAATCTTGCTTTTCCAATTCGGCCATCTCCACTAGGGAGACAAATGCTTATTAATTGATGTTCTATCTATAGTCTTGCAAAGCATTATTTAAGTGCTAGCGTAAAAATATTTTGCTTCAAAAACCAGCAACGGAGGGATTGTACCATTGGAGAAAACTGGAAGACGAGTGGAGACTAAGATTCAACCTACATTCGCAGAAGTACTGTTGGGTGTGCTGATAAAGAGGCAGCGTCCCTTAGTGTTAATCTTAGCTCCAATCATATCAGTACTTTTTACGCTTAACATGGGATTTGATTTAATGCAAATAGTAGCAGCTTCAGCATTTCTAATCTCCGTTTTGGGAGCATTTCTATATTGGAGGTACAAGTTGATAATTGCATTTGCAAGTATAACGATCTTGCTTATGCTTGGCGTAATGGATGTACATACTCTTGTCGAGTCCGCTGAGTTTGATATCATCCTATTTCTAATAGCGATGACGCTGGTTATAACTCCTTTAAAAAGATCTGGATTCTTCAGATGGCTAACAATTTTGCTTTTAAAGTGGTCTAACTTTAGTATTTCCAGGCTTTTAACCTATTTCATGTTCACCTCCATGATTTTAGCTGCACTCATGGGCGCTGTAACATCCATAGTCCTCACGTCAACCATGATAATGGAGTTCTGCAGCTACTTCGAATTAAATCCAATCATACTTCTAATAGCCATAATTTTATCTACTAATATTGGAAGCAGCGCAACTGCCCTGGGAAATCCAGTTGGCTTAATACTTGCACTTGGAGCTGGATTGAGCTTCGAAGAATTCTTGAGATGGGCAACTCCGCCAGCCATCTTAAGCTTGATAGTGTTAATTCTAATTTTTAGATGGAGGTTCTGGAGAGAGCTAAGAGAAATGCAGGTGAAGTTGCAGAGGATCGTTAAAGAAAGAGGGATAGTGCTGGATGTTTGGGCTGCAGTTGAAGATGTAAAGCGCTTCTCAATTTCAGTCTTCATATTTACGGCAACGATAATTACAATTGCACTTCACAAGTCCATAGAGTCAATTCTACACTTGAAAGGCATGACCATGCTTGTTGGAATATCATTTCTCGGTGCAGCAGTTGCTTTATACCTTTATAGAGATGAAAGCAAGGAGATCGTTGAAAGGGAAGTGGATTGGTGGTCAATTCTATTTATAGCATTTCTATTCAGCCAGACAGGCGCATTAAAATATACTGGCGTAACAGATAGAATTGCTGAAATAATCGTAAATGTGGTTGGAAGCAACGAATACCTATTAATTGCAATTGTAGCAATCTCAGCTTTTGGCCTTTCAGCATTCCTAGATAACGTGCCTACAGTAGCTGCATTCATACCCATAATTTTAAGTTTATCCCAAAGAGGATTGGAAGTTTATCCTCAGTGGTGGATACTATTAATTGCTGGGTGCTATGCAGGAAACTTGACGCCACTAGCATCAGCTGCCAACATAATTGCACTAGGAATACTTGAAAAAGGAAAAGTTAAGATTACGCTTAAAGATTGGATTAAAATGAGCCTATTCCCATCAATAATTACCTTCGCATTAGCACTGGCCATGATAATAACTCAATTTTACTTACTACCATAGCTAAGATAGGTCAATTAGCTCAAGTTAAAATTAATTTCAACGTTTATACGCCTAATTATACTCATCATTTCTGGAAGGGCTCGGTGTGCACAACTACCTTGACATCTCCAAGGACCTTTTTAATCTCCTCTTCAAGCTTAGTAGCTACTTCATGAGCTTCTTCAACAGTTAATTCTTCATCTACTAAGCAAGTTATATCCACTACATGCTTACCTTTAATCTCATACGCTAAAATCCTGTTTATACCTTTAACTTCAGGATGCATGCTGACAAGCTCATGAATTTTGGATGCAATCTTCTCCACGTCAACTAGCTTCACAGATTTCATGTAGCTTGAAGGCTCAATATGAATAGTTACGTTTAGTACTTCAGGTATTTCAGCTTTAATTGCCTTCTCAATTTCATCAATAATTTTATGGGCATCCTTCAAAGAGATTTCAGGACTTAATTCAACATGAAAAGAAACTATGATTTTTCCATTTAAAGTTGATATGTTTAGATCGTGCATGGACTTAACGTCTTTAAAGAAGGATATTATTCGCCTAACTCTTGACGACATTTCCTCCCTATGCTGAGGTTCTACATGAATTGTCACAACCGCATTTCTCAACTCTCTCCTAATTTTCTCCTCAATTCTCGTTGCAACTAGATGAGCCCTATTAATATCCATATCATCGACAACAATAACGGTGGCTTCAACAAAGTACATTTTACCTGCCTTTCTAACTCTTAAATCCCTATGTTCAAGCACATCTTCAACCTCACCAATAATTTCCCTAAGCCTATGAACTGAAACGCCGATGACAGCATCACTAAGCTCCATCGCAGAATTGTACATGAGCTTTACACTTAAAACTCCTAGAAAAGTAGCAAGAAATAATGAAGCTAACGAGTCTCCATTAGCAGATCCAAATTTCGCCGAAAATAGTCCCAAAAAGGCTATTAAGGTGGATGCGAAGTCGGTGATAGCATGCATATAACCTGCTTTAGTAGAGTGACTCAAGCTACATCTTTCATGCCTAAATAACGACACTCTAAAAACATCTATGCAAAGCGTATAAGCTATAGCTATAAAACCCCAATCATTCACTTGAAAGATAAATCCCTTCCAAATACGATTAATTGATTCAAAGCCGATAAAAACTGAAATTATAATTAAAAACACTCCGCCAACAAAGCCTCCTAAAGCATCGATTTTCCCATGTCCATAGGTGTGGTTCTCATCTGGAGGCTTCATCGACAACTTGGCCGCAACGAAAATTATCAAGCTCGAAATAGCATCCAGGAGAGCATGAGCCGCATCACTAATGAGAGCTAAACTTCCAATGTAAAAGCCTATGATCCCTTCAACAAAAAGCGTGGAAGCAATAGCTATACTCGACAATTTCAATGCTCTAAGCTCGGAGCTGCTCATTGTATCAATTGAAAAGGGTAAACAAACCTAAAGGCTTTTCTATCGAGCTTTTAGTAATATATAAAAAATGAGTAAATATAGTATAAAATCACAATTACCCGAAGTACCCCTAACTTCACGGACGAGTTAAATAGTAGAATCATTACCAAATTAATTCCCGATTCTCAGCAGCCCCGCTGGGCAATAAGAGTTTTAAGTAAATTTGCTTGAATAAATGAAGCTCTCAACACAACATTGAGCTGCGACGCTACTCTACTTTAAGCTACAAAATTGCCTCACGGGTGAGACCATGCCACAGTTTAAAAGCATAATTGAAGAGGAAGTTGAGGAACCATCCTTGAAGAGGGGATTAAGCCTATACAGCCTATTCTCCATAGGATATGCGGATGTTGGAGCAGATGTCTATATTGCGTTAGGCGTAACTGCCATGTTTGCCGCTGGCGGTACACCTCTAGCATTTTTAATTGGATCAATACTCTATATCTGCATTGGATTAGCCTACGCTGAACTAGCTTCAACCTATCCATATGCAGGCGGCGCTTCAGTTTACGCAATGATGGCCACAAATGACTTAATAGGCTTTCTCGCAGGATGGCTCGTAATGCTTGACTACGTTATAGATATTGCATTATTTTCGGTGGCAGCTGCAGGTTACTTGGGATTTGTATTTCCATGGCTTCTTAAATCGTCTCTGCCAACTCCATTAGGCGTAAGCTTATCTATGATAGGTATAGCGGCTATCGCGATCATAGCAGGTCTTGTGATCGTAAATTACATTGGGATCAAGCCTTCTGCAGCATTAACAGTTATCCTAGTAACTGGTAATCTTGCCATTTTATCGATGGTCCTAGGCTTAGGATATACAACAACTTGGAACTTTGAAAAATTCGTTACCAATTTAGCCGAAATTGGTGGCGACTTCATCAGCGAAGAAGTGGGCTATACAGGTTTACTAAGTGTACGTTTTGAGAATTTCCTTTACGGCTTAACGCTAGCCATGTCATCATTCATTGGAATAGAATCAATCGCACAAGCAGCTGAAGAAGCTGAAAAGCCTTACAAGAATTTATCTAAAGCAGCTGGAATTTCAGTTATCATGGTCGTAGTGTCAGTATTGAGTTGCTCTATACTTGGGTTAGGAGTACTAGGATGGAGAGGACTTGCAGAAGCTCAATTCAATCCAGTTGCAGCCATCGTTGAGCGAGTCCCAATCATTGGATCACATGCAGCTATGCTGGTAGCTATAGTTGCTTTTGCCATGACAGTAGCATCAACAAATACAGGCGTAATAGGAGTTTCAAGACTAGTATTCTCAATGGGGAAATTCCTCCTACTTCCAAGGTGGTTTTACAAAGTTCATCCAAAATTTAGAACGCCAACAAGAAGCATACTAATGTTCTCTGCAATAGCAATAGTTGTGGTTCTTTGGGGAGCACTTCAGCCGAACATTCTAGTGTTCATTTCAAGCCTATACAATTTCGGAGCACTCCTATCGTACATACTCGTCCTACTAGCACTCATCATACTTAGAAATGATGATAGAAAAACTAAGAGGCTCTACAAAGCACCAGGCACAATAATAGTAAGGAGAAATGGCAAAATAATTGAGCTCCCAATTCTAGGCATTATTGGACTCATAGGAATTGGGAGCGTATGGCTATTAGTAGTTATATACCATACAACTGCGAGAATTATGGGCTTCACATGGATCCTAATTGGATTGATCATCTACTCAATCTATAGGAGAAGAATCAACCTCTCAATAACTTCAAAGTTTGGAAGAGAAATGCTCGGTATTAAAGAGAACAACAATTCAAATTAACATTAAAATAAATTCTTCAAAATATTTAATAAATCAATGACGCTTAACTATAATGCGCAGGACATAATATTATTTTATAGCAATACAAGGTTAAACTTGAAGAATTGGTGATAACATGAAAAAGTTAAAGCTCAAAGGTGCCTTAAAACCAATAGGAGTAGTTCACGTCCAGCATAGTGATGAAGAAGTGTCATCATCACTCAATGGAGTTGATGGAATAGTCGAAGTTTATCCAGAGTACGCTGATGGACTCAAAGGAATTGACGGATTCAGCCACATAATATTATTAGCATACCTCCACAAAGTTAGAAGTGATCAAAGAAAAATTCTCGTAGTAAGATTCAGGAAATTTCTGAGGTTCGGATTTAAATTTGAAGAGCTACCTGAAGCAGGAGTTTTTGCTTCCGACTCTCCGGTGAGGCCTAACCCTATAGCAGTAAGCATAGTTAAACTTGTTGGAAGAACTGGCAGATTTCTACGCGTTTCCGGACTAGACCTCTTTGATGGAACGCCCATTTTGGACATTAAACCTTACACGCCTGATAGAGTTATAAATAATTATCACCTACCTTATTGGTATGAAAGATTTTTGATAAAAGTAAGAAATAAATTAAATATTAAAGGGATATAAGCACATTCAGGACCTATGCCAGTAAAATTTAAATTTAAGAAGTTATTGTTTATGCTGGCAGCTTCAACGCATTCACCCATTCGCTGTTAAATGCTAGCAACAATTGTAATTCTCACCTTTTGGAGGACGAGTAGGATGAGAGTAGACTCCCTACTCCAAATAGTTCTTCCATATGTGGAAGTGATCCGTGAAAGTATAGTTAGAATAGTGGAGCTCGGCTTAAGTAGAGTTCACCACGAGTTTGTTTCAGTTGCATTGGCAAGTGTGATTATCCTATTTGCTGCTATGATCAGCTTAAAAGTGGAGGTTACCTCAGCAATACTTGAAATTTCATTTGGAGCAATAGCAGCTACGCTGGGATTTGCACCATCCCATAGCCTCCACACCCTTTCATCTATGGGAGCAGTCTTGCTGATGTTTATTGCCGGCTCTGAAATAGATGTTAAATTACTTCAAAAATATGGGTTGAAATGCCTGGTAATCGGGATGATTAGCTTCACTGCACCCATGATAATAATAACCATGCTACTACATTATTCCGGTCATGAAATTGCTCAAGCAGTTTTAATTGCAACTGCCCTTTCAACGACTAGCGTTGCCATTGTCTACTCATTTATTGATCAAGCCAATTTAAGGGGTACCAAGCTTGGCGTAATAATGATTGCATCAGCCATGGTAGCTGACGTTTTAAGCATGGTTACGTTAACAGTTATATTCATTGGCGCAAACATAGCTACAGCGCTATATGTGCTAATAATACTGGCAATATTATACTTGCCAAGGATATTCAAGCGAGTTGCAGGGTTAAGATATGAATTCGAGCTTAAATTCATAGTTATGGTGTTAATATCGCTAGCAATTTTATCCGAATTTCTAGGTGTTCACGCAATCCTTACGGCGTTCATTCTAGGCATGTTCATATCAGAAATATTCCGCGAACACAGAATTCTCGAGGCAAAGATCAGGGGGTTGGCGCTTGGCTTTCTCACTCCATTTTTCTTCTTCGTAGCAGGAACCAACATCAATTTAACGAAAATATTTGATTACACTGAAATCGCGCTTCTTTACACTGCACTTTCAATAATGCTAAAATACATATTCACTGCAATACCAATGGCATTTTATGCTAAAATTAAGAGCTCGAAAATGCCGATGATATTTGCAGCAAGGTTAACTTTGTCAACAATAGCTGCAATAACAGGATTAAATCAAGGAATAATAAGTGCAGATATTTACTCGTCAATTTTAATATCTTCACTCCTTTCAACAATGATTGTAGCTTTCATACTTAATAAAAATGAGTAAATAATATTATGCTAAAATAAGTAAAATTTATTTAACCTAAACTTCTCCCGATTCCTTTTCAATTACTGCTTCAATGTCCTTTAGTACTCTTTCAGCTTCCTCTATTTTTGCTGTTTCACCAGCTTTCAATACCTCAGCAATATTCTCAGAGAGTAAATCGTCAATGGACCTTCCCGATAGCATTAACCTACCTCTCTTAATGATCACGGGTGCAGGCTCTATAACAGCCCCCCTAATGAAGGCCATTTCCTCATTAATTGGAGTTACAATGAGGCTGCCTACAGTTCTATCGTCCAGCTTGATGTGATATATGTGGTCGCCGTAAGCAGTTGTGAGCACCTTTTCCAGCGAGTAATCTACAGCCTTCTCTATTAATGCTGACACATTGGATACTACGCTCTCAACAACTTTACTTACTTCCTCATCTGCCACTCTTTTGAAGTACTCTAGCCTCAAAGTGCCGTAAAGCCATTGAATTTTTCCATTCTTAACTTCATATTCAATTCTAGCTCTAATCACATCGCCCTTATCAGACTTCAGCTTATCGACAATGATATAGTAAAGTATTCTGTTTAGCTCTGCAGATGCCCTGGCAATTTCTTGAGGAGCTACTTCTCCACGCTTAATAAAGTCTCTAAGCTGAGCAAACAGCGTCTTCCTAATTTTATCTGCATAAGCCCCTGCAATTATCAGTCCAGTACTCAGTTGCATCTTACGCTCACCCACATTAAGTTATACATACATCGCTCAAAAACATTTCACTTAAATACGGTTAGCACAACGTCCGCTCAGACCACAACAACAATTAATTCAAGGTACAACCGTGAATTCTAAGATAAGTAAACCTTAATTTAAAATGAGATAATTACAATGAGAAGCAAAATGCAGCGAAGCTAATATTTATCCAAAGGATGCTAAAATGAATTGTGCTATACATAATACACACGACAGGCAAGTGCAATTTGAACTGCAAATATTGTGGGGGAAGCTTTCCGCCAGAAATCGTTCCTTGGAAAGTTCATTATTCCATCAAAGATCTAAGAAAATTTATTGAAGGAGATAATGAAGTAATAATAGCGTTTTATGGCGGCGAACCGCTAATCAACTCAAAATTTATAATGCAAGTAATGGATGAAATCCCTCATGCTAAATTCGTAATTCAAACCAATGGCACGTTAATCTCGAAGCTCGATGAAGAATACTGGCGAAAATTCAAAGCCATACTTCTATCAATTGATGGGAGAAAGGAAGTAAATGATTACTATAGGGGGGCTAAAACTTATCAAAAAGTCATTAAAGCTGCAAGATGGCTGAAGTCCATAGGATTTAATGGAGATTTAGTTGCTAGAATGACAGTGTCCGAAGCAAGCGACATCTACAAAGAAGTAACTCACCTTCTCTCCCTAAAACTATTCGACCATATTCACTGGCAATTAGATGTTGTGTGGAGTAACAGATGGAAAAACTTTGATGAATGGTGTAGGCACTCATATAAGCCTGGAATAAATAGATTGGCAAAATTATGGGTCAAGGAAGCCAAAAAAGGCAAAATTTTAGGTTTAGTTCCATTTCTAGGGATTTTGAAAGCAATGATTTTTGCTGGAAAGCTCGAATCTCCACCATGCGGAGCAGGCACTTCCGCAATAGCCATTTCAACCGATGGAAGAATACTCGCATGCCCCATAGCAGTTGACGTTAAATGGGCTGAACTCGGAAATATATGGAACTGCAAATGGATGGATGTCATAAATAAGGTTAGAATTGAGGAGCCATGCACTTCATGCGCATACTTCAAATATTGTGGAGGAAGATGCCTTTACGCCTACTTTGAAAAGCTTTGGGGCGAGGAAGGATTTAGGAAAATTTGCAATCTCACCATTCACACAATAAAAGAACTACTTAAAATAAAAGATGAATTGTTAAAATTAATAGATGAGAAAGTTGTTTCTACTGAAAGCATCATCTATCCAAAATTCAACAATACAACCGAAATAATACCCTAAACCGCTACTTCTTCACACTTTCAACAACCATCATTGTAAGAGTAGACCTAACTTTTGGCAAGCGCCTTATTCTCCAAGAGATTATTTCTTTAAGCTTATCCATATCTTCAGCTCGAATCTTAGTAATGATATCGTAAACGCCATACACTATGTACGCTTCTTCAACTCCTTCAATATTCATCAACTCGTCCAGGAGCTCACCTTCAGTTCCAGTTTCAGCATTAATTAAAACATATGCTAGCGCCACCACAAACCCCTCTCCCAACTACCTAAAGCTAAATTAATTCTGCATTTAAGGATTTTGCTAAACTATGACATTAAATTTTAAAGGTACAATTCAATTTTACAATTTGGCGATGAAGAGCCGCTAGTGGGCCGAATTAAATGTGGAGCGCGTCCTTTACTGAGCGCGGAATGATGGACGGTCTCCCTTACTGAAAAGATGATGATTGTGGACCTCACTGACCGAGAATCCTTTTCCAACTTCCAACTGCTTTAGTTTTGCAAATTCAGCTAGCATTTGCGCAGGCACACTCGTAAGGCCTCAGATGAACTTGGACATCATTATGAAATCCAATTTCATCCAGTGCTTTCTTAAGTAGCACTCCGGCACGAAACCCATTTTTAGGTAAAATGATATTGTAGGTATGGCTATTGGAAAAGTATAAGCTATTATTTTGTGACATCCCTGCTTTTCGAGTACTCTATAATTGTTTCAAGAATCTTTCTACCAATGCCTTCCCCCTGCCATTCTGGGTCTACTGCTATCCATGAAATATCTGAAATTCCATATGTAACTTTGCCTAATGCAAGGCCCACTACTTCATCCTCAACTTCAGCTACAAAGGCGTACTTATCTTTATCATCAATGAACTTCCTCAAAATGGCTGGCTTGTACAGCTTTAATTTCTCTTTCAAGTATTTACGCGGATAAATCGTATGATCGTACTTTTCCCATAAGTCAATTCTTGCTTTAATTGAAATTTTTGAACAAGCGTCTAAATCATTATAATTCATTTGCCTTACAATTAGATTCAAACATTCACCTACGATATGGAAAGTAAGCTTATTTCAAAAAGCTTTTCATGAAATTTTAGAAGCTAATTTTCAAAACTGCTATTTTTAAAGTGCATTTTAAAATGCGAAGTTATTTGGAAATTTACTGTTTTAAGCTATGCATAGCTTAAAGTTTGATGAGCTTCCAACGTTCAATAGCTCTACCATCTGGTAGAAATTTTGGGTCGCCAACCATTTTCGCTTTTAGTCCAAACTGCTTTAATGCCGCAAACATGAGTGCGGTAGAAATGTGAGCTGGAACTCGACCTTGCTTTACAAGTCTTTTCGCTCCAGGCGTAATTATTGGATTAAGCATTGTGTACTCGACTTCATTTTCAGACACTTTTCTAACATCTATATTTTCAACATAACCTACCTTTTTGAGCCAACTTGCCAATTTCCTTAATGCTTCGAAGGGATCTTTAGCTGTTGACGCGCCAATGCTATCCTTAATTTCATTGTAGACTATTTCTCCAGCTCTCCAAACTATTTCCCAAGTCTTTTCACCGAGCAAATCATATGCCGCATGGTATATTGCATAGATTTCTAGATCGAAGAATTCGGGGTCCACGCAAATCTTATTTTCAACTTTCTTCATCGATAATCACCAATTCACCATATGAATGCATTAGATTAATAAGTTATATCACTCCTTAGAATCATTTAAAGGTAAGCCATTTAAAATTACATGTTTGCACTTAAGTTTAAGTACCCCGAACATGTAATGGAAGAAGAGTGTAGGTAAATGGTGCCAGGAAATGAGTAGAATACCAGCCGGCCCGAATCCCCCAAACGAGCTTTATGTAATAGTTGAAATTCCAAAGGGGTCCAAAGTTAAGTATGAATTAAAGTTTGAATTGAGCATATTATGTGTAGATAGAATATTATTTACTGCAATGGCTTACCCATACAACTATGGAATTATTCCCTGCACCCTCATGCCCGACGGAGAACCGCTGGACGCCCTTATAATTACAAATGAAGAATTGCTTCCCGGATCTCTAGTTAAAGTTAGACCCATTGGCATACTTGAAATGGAAGATGAAAAGGGCGTTGACCACAAATTAATAACAGTACCATCAAGCGAAATTGATCCAACTACTGAAAATATCAATGATGTTGGCGATCTATCTGTAGCCACGCTAAATCAAATTAGGCACTTCTTTGAACATTACAAGGATCTCGAACCTGGGAAATGGTCTAAAGTTAAACGCTTCTTAGGGATTGATGAGGCAAAGAAAATGATTATTGAGGCTATAACTAGGTTCAAGGAGCATCATAACAAATAGGAAATTAGTTTAAGCGAATGATGCTGGGGTGGCTGTATTGAGAATAAAAGTCAGATTCCTATCATATTTGATGGAAATTTTGGGCATTAAAGAACAAGAAATTGAGGCTCCAGATGGAATAAATCTTGGAGAACTAGTTGAAATAATAAAGGGAAAGTGGCCTCAACTACGCAAATTGGACATTGAAAGCGAAGGCCCAATAATAGTGCTTCTAAATGGAGCAACTGCAAAACTTGCAACAAAAATCAAAGAGGGAGATGAAATATCCATTTTGCCGCCCGCAACCGGAGGTTAGGTTAGCCTAACATTAATAATTCAATAAGCAAATATAATCCAAATATGATGAAGGATGCTGATGATAAAAGCTTAATCCACTTAAACCTTAAAGCTCGAATGAGCTTAGCTCCAATCGCTACGCTTATGCTCATCACCAACAATGCGGATAATAAAACCCCAATAAAAGCGTGAAATGGAGAAGTACTTTCCAATGAAATTGCCAAGACAGCTAAATTCGTTTTATCAGCCAACTCCATAGAGGATACTAGTATGAATGTAGTTAAGAAAATGGAGCTATTATCACTCTTAAGTTGCAATTCGTCATCTTCAAAGCCGCCCCTTAATGAAAGTATTCCAAACGCGATGAAAAGCACAGCGGCGCACATTTTAGCTAAGAAAGAGGAAATATGGATGTTCGCAAAATATCCTAGGGCAAAGCATATGACATTAACTGCTAGAAAGCCGGTAATGCTACCAATTAAAACGGGGATTGGCTTAAATCTTGATGAAAGCATGATGGTTGCAATTTGGGTTTTATCACCCAATTCAGCCAATGTAACTAATGTGAATGAAGCTATGATGGATGTTAGGTCGATGTTCATGGCCCAACTTCCACCTACATCATTCGCTAAATAATTGCATTGATCCATTTTAATATTATTGCCATTCAATGTTAATTAGCTACATCTGCTCTATGTAATTAGCTATCTTCATTAGAGCTTTAGCGCCATGGGAAGTTGGAGCTAAGTTTACTAGTGGAATGCCTTTAACGGATGCTTCAACGAATTTATCATCATATGGAACTTCAAATACGCCTTCAAAATCATTACTCAAAGCTACTTCAATTACTTCATCCTTAACGGAGCTTGGAATATCTGCCCTATTTAATATTAAGCTTCTATGGAGATTTAGCTTATTGAGTGCATTGCTAATCAACCTCAAAGTGTAGGCGCCAAGCGGAGTTGGCTCAGATACGACAAATGCCCATTCCACTCGAATTAATGCTTGAATTACGGTATTTTGTATTCCAGGTGAAGTATCAACTATGATGAATTTATATTGATCTAAATCTTCTCTGCTGAAAACTGCGTCCATGAGAAGCTTTGCTACAATTGGAGATCTAGCCTCGCCAATCTTCAATTGAGCTCCAATTAAGGTTAGATTTCCGCTTTCAGCTTCGAAAAGCTCACCAATAACTTTTCCTGCATCAGATATTGCATTAACTGGACACATAATAATGCAGGCTTTGCAGCCTGAACACCTTTCTATAAGAGGCATTGGAGGACTTCCTGGCTTCATAATTAGTGCATGCTCCGGACAATTCTTAACACACTCACCACATGCTACGCACTTTAACTCATCAATATGCGGTGCAAATATCTTCAATTCTCCCACAATTGAAGGCTTCATTTGAAGTAGCATAGCATCATTTGGGTTATCCACATCAGCATCCACTAAAAGTACTTTACACTTCCTACTTAGAAGAGTAGCTAAATTCACTGCAATAGTGGATTTCCCAGTGCCGCCCTTCCCACCGGTTACTGCAATCACCTTAGGCTTGCTCATAAATTTAAAACCTCCAATAAGCTTTCAAATGCTTTAGTTAAGGCTTTAGATGCCCGCGAATCCGGATTAAATTCCAA
This sequence comes from Candidatus Culexmicrobium cathedralense, assembly GCA_025061115.1. Taxonomy (GTDB): domain Archaea; phylum Thermoproteota; class Methanomethylicia; order Culexarchaeales; family Culexmicrobiaceae; genus Culexmicrobium; species Culexmicrobium cathedralense. The sequence goes on from JANZKC010000001.1 coordinate 101,247, forward strand.
TACCGGCTTTCTTTGGGCAACCGACCTTAGAACTTCAAAGTCAAAGGGCACTTTGCCCAGCACATCGACTTCATAAGTGGATTTAAGCTCCTTCTCAATTTCAGTAATATAATTGCTGATATCAAATTTGTTAATTATAATTCCCACAGGCACTTTGAAGTGATGAGCAACTTCAATAACTCTCAATGCCCCCTTGAAGGATTGCGGAGTTGGCTCAACAATTACAATCGCATAGCTCGCACCTAGAAGAGCTGCAATCACTGGACATCCGATTCCTGGAGCCCCATCAGTTAAAATTAAATCTGCATTTATGCTTTTAGCCAACTCTCCTGCTTCATTCTTAACTACACCAACAAGCAGCCCCGAGTTATGCTCTCCAACTTCAAGCTGAGCAGTTGCCATTGGAAAGCCATGAATAGTTTCGCCCGTAATTAGCTCTCCAGTCCTCACCATAACTAGGTTAATCGCATTTACTGGACAAACTAATTTACATACTCCACAACCTTCGCACATAAAATGCGCAACTTCCAGCATCCCTGATTCATTTCGAGTTATAGCGCCGTAAGCGCAGTGCTCCAAGCATTTCCCACACCCAATGCATTTCAAGTAGTCGATAACCGCCTTTCTAGATATTTTCACTTCAAATTTTTTAGTTATGTTTTTAAGTGGAATCAGCAACTTCAAACTGGGAGTATCAACATCAGCGTCTGAAGCTACTATTTTATATCCATTTGAATGTAGGAAGAAAGCTAAGCTAGCAGATATTGTTGTTTTGCCTACTCCGCCCTTACCACTTACAATTACAACCTCTCGTCTAGAATTCAAGATACGTACCTCAGTGCATCTTTAACTTTAATGTTTGGAGGTACAGTTACCATTCTAATCCCAAGGCTTTGAAGTACACTTGAAGCATTTGGACCAAACCTTCCAGCTATCACGACTTGAACTCCTTTATTAGCTAAATACTGAGAAACTGCTATTCCAACTCCATGCGGCTGATAAATGTATTGATTAGGCTCTACAGCAACGTTCTTAACCTGTCCTTCCTCCAGGTCAATTATCGTAAATGCTGGAGCTCTACCAAATTGCATTGAAACGAAGTCATCAAGCCCACCTCGCCCAATACATGCAACTGCAACTCTTAGCATACCCGACTTGACCCTAGGTCTTTGAGCAGTAGTTCGGGCAGTAGGAAACAGCGGCATCATTGGAGGAGGAAGTTGATAGGGCATAAATGGATATCCCCTCCTTCTACCTCTACCATAAGCCATTCCGCTACATGAAGAAATTTGAGGATTATATGGAGTTAATTTCTGCTGCTTAACTTCATCAATAACTTCTCCAAGAGTCTTAGAGTTCGTTAAATATATTGATATACCTTTAGATTGGAATGCCGATGCAGCTCTAACACCAATACCCTTAACAATCACCGCATCTACACTTAGCTCATTCAACAAGTCAATAACACCGCACCTATCTCCATGCTCAAGCATCACATTCTCAATTTTAAATGTCACATGACCATCACTGGTTAAAGCCACAATAGCATGAAATGAAGCCCTACCAAAGTGATCTGACACTGGAGAGTCGAGTCCACAGTCATCGTCGAGGGGCACCAGAAACCTCATGAAATCACCAAAACATACCGAAATAGCTGATCTTATAAATTTTGTGCCATAGCACAAAACAACAACTACTAATAAGATAAGATTATCGGCCTACCCTCAATAATAGCTTGAACAAGCTTTCTCCTACCAGTTTCAAGACACCTCCAAAGAGAGCCTCGAGATAACCCCATTTTCTTGGCAGCCTCCTCCTGCGTCAGCTTTTCCACGTAGACAAGCCTCAAAGCCTCAACTTCATCCGGAGAAAGATGAATGGGCTCACCTTGAATTGGAATTCTAAATTCGTCAAGAGGAATGAACATCATGGCTTTAGGTTGAACTCCAATTAATCTAGGCTTAGGTGGGCGGCCTGGTCCACCACGCCTCCAGCGCCATCTCCAGGGACCCTGATGCCTCATTCTAACACCTATTCCAAAGTACACTCTCAAGCAATATAAATAATGTCATGTAAATGAAATTCGCTCATGAAAACAGACTAAGTAAATTTAACCATGAAAAGCTTCATTAAAAATCCTTAAAAGCAATAGCAATCACCTTTTAGTTGGTGATGCCATGAAGGGGAAGGCCGTGCACTTCACAGAAATTGAACTTGAAAAGGTCACTGCTCCAGGAGCTAAGAATACAGCCGTTAGATGGCTCATATCTGATAAGGACGGCGCTCCAACATTTGCCATGAGACTATTCGAAGTTGGAGTAAATGGAAATACTCCACTTCACAACCACCCATGGGAGCATGAAATATTCATACTTGAAGGCGAAGCAAAAGTGAAAATGGGAAATGAAGAATTTCACGTAAAGCCAGGATACGCCATTTACATTCCTCCAAACATTAAGCACACCATAGTGAATACTGGAGAAGGCACATTGAAGTTTCTATGTATGATACCAATAAAAAAGTGATTTAAAGTTGAATAAAGCGCATCAACTAAACAACTTCCATGCCAAGTTTACGTATATTTTACTCATCTTAATCAATTCTTTAATTGAAATGTACTCGTCAGCTCTATGAGCAGCTCCAAGCGCTCCCGGCCCAAAGGTAATTATCTCAACGCCCCCCTCAACAAAGTACCTCATGTCAAGGCCGCCAATGCACATCGTAGGCTTTGGAGCAACTCCCAAAATTTTACATGCAGCTTCATCCGCAAGCTTAACTATCCTTGAATTTGGATCAGTTACACAAGCATTTGACTTGCCAAGCACTTCGAGTTCAACCTTCAATTGAGGATCCTTAAGCCTCATCTCTTCAAGGAAAAGCGTTATTTCCTCCAATGCCTCATCAGGCGACTCCTCTGGAACTATCCTTCTATCAATGGTGAAGCTGCATATTAACGGAACAACATTTTTAGCTCCACCAAAAACTTCTCCCGCGATATTCATCGTTGCTTTAGCACCTCTAGGATCAATGTAATCGTAATTGCTCTTCTTTGCTTCAACTCATTAATCATTGCATGCGCAACTTCAAGCATTTCCTCGAAGGCATTAACTCCAAGCCATGGAGTAGAGCCATGCGCAGCCTTACCCTTAACCACAACTCTAACCCACAGCACCCCCTTATGACTAAACCATATGCACTCGGTTGAAGAAGGCTCTGCTATTATGCAGTAATCAGGAAAAGCGATTCCCCTACTCAAGATATATCCGACGCTTGTTGCACCGCCTAACTCTTCATCAGGAGTGAAGGAAAGCTCAATAGACCCATTGAAGTTTGAGCAAATCTCTGCTAACGCCTTAGAAGCAATGAGAATTGAAGTTATGCCGCACTTCATGTCAGTTGAGCCTCTTCCATAAATTCTCCCACTCGCAACCTTGGCCTTGAAAGGCTCAGTTATGCTCCAACCAGAACCCGGAGGAACCACATCATAATAGCCATTGAAATGCAAAACCGGCCTATCGCTGACCCCCTTCAACCTCGCAAGGGCAATGAAACGTGGGTAATCAACCAAATTAGGGTAGAATCGGACATTCCTTATAGTGCTCTCCAGGAGGCACAACTGTTGGAAAACCTATTAAGTCACTTAGTATCCTAATGACCTCACCTTCCAATTTCATCGACAATTGAAAAGGCTTTCCTCAACAATTAGACTCGCCTAAAAATGCTGAGGAATATTAAGCATTTATAATTTGGCAAAATCAGAAAGCATACTTTTAATAATCATCAAGCCAATATTTTAGTTGATGCCGCCAATTAATTAGGGAAAGTGAGAAAATGGGTGGAATACTATTCATTGGAGCGGGAAGCGGCGGTGAAAGAATACTTTCAATAGCATATGGCACATTTAAAAATTTAAGAAGTCCTGAAAACTACTTCGTCGCTTTAAACACTAGCAGAAAAGATCATGAAAGGGTTAAGTCATACTTTGAAGAGAGGAGAATATCCTCATACCCAAACTTCATATTTGAAACCATTGGTCAAGCCGTTTTAAGTGGATATGGTGCTGGAAAAGACCCAAAATTGGGTTTAAAAGCTTATGAAACTGATAGAGAGCAAGTCGTTAACATGCTTAAAAAGCTACATAAAAAGCATAACTTCAAAATTGCAATTCCCATAGCAAGCCTAGGTGGCGGATGCGGAACGATGATTTTAGGGGAAATAGCCAATGACATTAGGGAGGAGCTTTCCCTTAGAGTTATACCCCTATGCACCGTGCCATTTAGAAGGGAAGGAGACCTACTAATTGAAAATGCAATATTAGGGTTAAAGAACCTTTTGAGTAAGGGATTGAGCCCGCTCATATTTGATAATGAGCTTATGATGAGATTTAGCCAGACAGTTGGAGAAGGAGTTGACAGAGCCAACATAATAATTACTTCATTAATTTCAAGCCTAGTAGACTTGGTGGAGTTCGGAGGATTCGCAAACCCACCCATAGACATCATCGATTTAACGAGGCTGATACTGCCACAATGCGGCTTCTTTACAGTAGTCTACCTAGACAATTACAGGGACTTTAAGAAGAAGTGGAAAGATTTCTTTGAATATCATAAGTCACTAATTTCAAGACCGATCGATGGAACAAACGCCTTTGTGATGTTCAAGGCCAGAAGCTTTCCACATGAAATGGCTGAAAAAGTTCTTTCATACCTTCGAGTCAAGTATAAAGCTAAGGAGATAATACCCTCAACGCTTGAAGATAGGTCTTTCGGAGGATACACCATAGTTGCAATGGTTTGGGGAATGTCCATAAAAGACATGAAACCTAGACTAAAAACAAAGAGGCCACTTAGCGAAGAAATACTAAAGGCTTTGAGGCTAAGCTAATTCAACTTTTCTTTTTAAGTAAGATATTTAATTTAGATATCCAATTAATATTCTCGATTCTCACCTACAGCTATCTGGAGGTGGCGGCTGTGGGTGGGAAGCATAAGAAAAGCATTTCTCAAATGGAGAAGCAGCAGAGGTTAGCGCAACTAAGAGTACTAAGAGGTAAAAGGCGATTCGAAGCTATGGAAAAGACGGTAAGGGACATACTCGTTACAGATGAAACCATCAGTCAAATGAAGAGAGAAATACTTAAAATGTCATGCATAACCCCCTCAGCAGTTGCATTAAAATTCAATTTGAGGTTAAGCGTAGCTAAAGACCTACTAGAAGAAATGGAGAAGAAAGGAGAAATAATTTTGATTTCGAAGAACAGGAGACTTTCAATATATAAGCCAGCAGCTGCATCCTAAATGAATTCACTTAGCCTACGAGAACGCTTAACTTTAGGAAGCTTACCAGTAGCATTAACAACGCCAATGGGAGAGTAAGTCACATAACCTAAATCAACAAGCTTCCTCAAAACCAAATCCGGCTTAGAAATGCCAAGCATCTTCAAATCCTCCAAAAACCTTATGATTCCAACACTCCAGTAATCATTGAGATACTCTATGGCTTTCTCAAGATCTTCATCAGCCACATGCTCTTCAGCCTCTTCAATTACTGGCTTAAGCTCAGTTTTCTCCGCTTCTTTAACCTCCAATACCTTATCTAAACTCTCAATTTTCTCCTCAGCAGCTCCACACATGGAAGAGCTAGTTTGAACCTCTTCAACTGAAGAAGCCTCAGTTGACTTCTCGACTTCAATGCCTTTCCGTATTGCAACAATACGTGGCACAGGATAAGCTACAATATAATCTTCAGGCTCGAAAAAACCCTCAGGAGCAGAAATTTTCCCCTCTTCAATTAAGTCGTTCAACGCGATGCTCAAAGTTATACTTCCAACATTATTTTCCTCAGCCCACTTAGCTAACTCACTAAAGGAAACTCTGCCTCCAGCTTTCTCAATAAACCTGTAAAGTTCATTCACAATTCTCTTATAGTAGTCTTCAGCATTCATCAATCAGCTTCACCGCCAACCATATAAAGCTTAATTTCAAGCTTAACCTCAATCAGCAATCTATTTCACTAACAACTATAAAGTTATTCTGGTGAACCATGCCGAGAAAACTTGAGAGAAAAGAGAGAAGAGCAGGGTACATGTACTTCAAATCCTCAGAAGTCAGAAGTAACATGAGACTTGAAGACATATTAAATATAGTGTTCACAAGAGCTGAGAAGTATAAGCACGCTGCACTAATAATACTTGAGGGAATTAAGGAAATCGCAAAATCGAGAAATAGAAAGCCACTATGGATAAGCGATAGCGAAATGTCCTTGCTAATTCATGAAAGACTTGGAGAGAAAAAGAAGAGCTTAGCTTATAGAGTAATCTCTGAATTCTTGGTTCCAATGGGATTCGTAAGCTATAGGCCGGACGAGGGAAGATACTTCATAAGTAAGAGCTTTCAACTAGCATTAATAAGACTTGGAAATGCCTATGCAAGGTGGATTAAAAGTTGAAAGTAAACTTGGAAAATTTAGCTTATAGGATAGCTAAAGTAAAAGCAAAATTCACAGTCACAGCAATGCCGGACTTCTTCATCGACCACTTCATAATATTCCCGTCAAGCATAGAAGAATTAGTGATGGAGATTAAGGAGGCTGCAAAACGTCATGGAGGAAACATCTTCAAGGGACACCAATACCTGCTAAGAGGAGGATGTGCAGCTAACTTCGCCTCAGCACTAGCCAAACTTGGAGTTAAAGTTAAATTAATAGCAGAAACCAACATCATCGGACGCCATATACTTGAAGTGTTCGCTGAAAACGTGGACTTAAATCACCTGAAAATTGGAGATGAATATTCAATTACAGCAGCATTGGAAGTTAAAGTTCATGATAAAAATGTGAATATAATGATTAGCTACCCCGGCCCGGCTAGCAACTTCGGGCCGGAGAAACTTAATGAAAGCGATTATGAGACAATCATGAAATCCGACTTCATTGCAATTTTCAGCTGGAATATGAACAAAAGAGCAAACAACCTAATAAAGGAGGTATTCAGTAGAGCTAAAAACTCCGGTAAAAGTAAAACATACTTGGACCTTGGAGATCCAACTTCAAAGAAGGATGAACTGAAAAAGCTGATTCGAGAAGTACTTGTCAAAGACCTGGTTGACGCATTAAGTGTTAATGAAAATGAGTTAATTCAATTGGCAAGTGCAATTAACGTAAATATAGGTGGAGACCACCAAGGAAGATTGATAGGCACCTTAAAGGCAGTTTCAATGAAATTGAACTTGAGAATAGACCTTCACACAGCATGTTTTGCAGCAACTGCCTATGAAGGCGAAATCAAAGTTGTCCCAACATTTGCTGTTAAAGTGCTTAGAGTTACTGGAGCTGGAGATGCTTGGAACGCAGGTAACATATTTGGTTGGGGCATAAACCTAACTGATGTAGAGAGATTGATGGTAGCAAACGCAGTAGCAGCATACTATATATCTAACGAGCACGCTGAGCACCCTTCATTAAGCGATCTAGCTCGATTCCTCATAAATAATAAATCAAATCTCCATAAACTTAATGCAAATTGCTGATAAAATCATATTTAGGTAATAACTATGACCTCCTTCTTTAAAACGACAACTGTATGTTCTGCCTGAGCAACCGGCTGCTCATTAACTTCAATCATCATTGGATACTCGCTGATAAAGCCCTTATCCATAAGATACTTAAATGCTCTCTCAAATCGAGGGTTCCTGCTACTCTTTGTTAACCACCTCTTCGTAAATGGCAGAGTCTTGTAATTTCTCTGAATCTCTAGGAATAAACTTCGGGCAGCACCCATTTTGGGAGGCTTTTCGCTAACCAGCTTAAGTATGTTTCCTCCTCGCCTCCCAATAACTTCACCCTTCCCCTTCTTCGTTGTTGCGAAAGGCTCGATTGCATAGGCATTTTCAGGCTCCAATCTATTAAAAACATCTCTAAAAGACCTGACGTTTGGAATTATAATTCCCGTATGAACCTTGTACTGGGCTAATTTATGACCGGCCAAATTAACAATGGGCTTAAAACCATAATATTTGATGGTCTTCTCAATGATCCTGCTGATCTTCGAGACCCTCATTCTTGGCTCCAACTCTTTAACTACATTATCTAAGGCTTCCTCAACAGCAATGATCAGCTCTTCATGTTCAGAATTAACATTAACTGTAATTGCGGAGTCTGCAATAAATCCGCTGTAATGAGCGCCAACATCAACTTTGACGAGAGAGCCTTCCGGAATGGTTTTAATGCTATTTGCAGGAGGAGTGTAATGTGCTGCAACATGATCTATGCAAATATTACATGGAAAAGCAGGCTTACAGCCTAAACGCTCAACTATTCGCTCAACTTCCTCGCAGATACTTAACAGCTTAGCTCCACTTCTCACAGCATTCTTTGCCCAATGCTTAGCTCTTTTAACTGCTTCGCCAGCTTTCAAGTAGTATTCGACAACCTCGTCCATACTCAATTTAATCACGATTAATTATTTGCCCACACGAGACTTAAAATCTTATTTGAGAAGAAAGCAGCTTCAATGCCTAATGATAATCGCTAAATAATAAAAGTTAATGGTTTAGGGCTCAGCCCTGAAATGATTGTTGTCAATCTAGTAAAAGAATGGTACATCCTTCCAAGCTACGTCCATCCAGTCAAACTCGGTTACAACTTCACGTTTTGAAACCACTTTATGCATTCCCTTAAGCAAAGCATGATGTCTAACCTCATCATCCAAAATATACCTCAATACATATGATATGCGCTTATCCTCTATGTCGCCTAATAGCTCTTTAATAACTTCAACCATCTCAGCTTCAACTTTAATATGCTTATCAATAACCTTCTCAAGCGATAAATACTCTTCATCAGTTAATGGTTTGCTCAAACCTTTCAAGTGAATTATTAGGGCGCGAATTAGCTCGGCATGCTTCAACGAATCATGAACAACGCTTTTAATCAGCACCTTTACCAGCTCATTCCCCAGGGAAGACGTTGCCTCATCCAAAGAAAGTGCATTTTCCTTCTCAATTAACATTTGTCTTTCTAATATTTCTATGAATTTTTCATATTTAATGATAATTCATCATTAACTTAAATATTTAATGCAAGTTACAGCACCCGCAAGCCTAAATTGAAATTACTTAAGTTTCATCACTGGAGCTCTACCTAAGAAACCCAAGTCAGCCATTTCTCCTGGCTCATTCTCAGTAAGTACAACTCTAATCCCTGAAGGCTTACCCTTAGATTTCAATAGAGCATATATGTCAAGCAGAAAATTTCTCAAAATCTTACTACTCATTTTAGGTAAAACTGCCATATCAAAACCAGCTACGCAAACCGCTGAAAGAGAAAGCAAGTTATATGCAGTTAATTTACCCTCTTTACCCAATTCCATAAGCCTAGAATCCTCCGCATATGGCAACATGACCTCATTGAAGCCAATGCACTTGAAACCTTCATTGACTATTTCTCTTATTCTTTCATTTAGCTTAAAAATGGCATGGTATGTAGCCGGCTCATAGAAATCTTCACCACTAACCATTTCAATTAGTCTCGCAACGCTATCATCCATCCATGGTGAAATCGATAAGTCAATGCCAAAATTATCAATACTAAGTTTATTAGAAATGAAATTTAAAATACACATCGCAGCATTATAACAAGCTTTAATTTCAGCAGTTAAAGATCCATTATTTCTTAGCGCACTAACTAAATTTCCAACATAAAGCAGTGCTGCTGAAACCCCTATTCTTCCCTTAACCGCTGAAGCAGCTGGAAAGTAGGGAGTTAATATGTGACTTTTAATTGAAAATGAAACTTTAACGAAGTGCTCTGGACTCAATCTATTCAAAATTAATTCAAGAAGCTTTTGAAAAACTCTTAATTGAACTTCATTTCCAGAGAGTGAAATAAAAATGCGTCTATGCATAGATAAAACTTCCAGTATTTTCGGTATATCATCTTCATTTGCATTTACTATAGGGATGGCAATGTAGTCGATTTCATCTGAAAGTCCCCTTTCAAGTTTTTCAGCTATCATAGCTACGCGCCCTGCTGGTTGTGGAGCTAAAGCTAATCTCTTTGTCCAAATTTCAATGCCAAATTTGCCATAAACATCGTTGATTAAATCGCTTAAGGTTGGACTAAATCGGCTTAAGTCACCCTTAAGCAACTCGGGATCGACGTGAAATGTCAACGCGCGAATCTTCATTCGAATCACTACTTAAATTGAAAGCATGTAAATAAATAAAATGTTTTCGAGAACAAGACATTAGCACCTTCTAAAGCACGCTATAAACTTGTTCTAGAGTAAGCCCGCAGTAAAAATGCCAGCGAATTTTAATGCCTTTGAAGGATTTAATAATAATTGAACCAGACTAGAAATATGATTATCATAATCAAATTCACGCATAACTTTATCTTGAAACTTTAATCTTTCTGCACCCTTAGCCATAATTTTTACAGGCAAGTAATCGTGAGCTCCAAGTACTCTAAAAGCGATATACGCAGCTCTTAACCCATTAATTAATGGCTTCACACTAGTGCAATACTCTCCTACAGCTCTTTTCCAGTCCAGTTCGCTGTTCAACAATTTATTCAGCTTATCAGCCATTAATTTTGCAGCAATAGTGATTGGGTATAGCCCACCTCCACTCAAAGGCTTTGTCATTTGAATGCAATCCCCAATACCAACAATTCTTCCTAAAGCTATTTTGCCAGCAACTCCGCGAATAATCGTGCCTCCGAAAAAGTATTTTAACTTCGATTTTCGAAGCTTGCCTTGGATTTCAAGCATTTTCTGAAAAGCCAGTAACCTCCTCTGCAATTTAGCGCTAGACTTTGAAGCTAATCCTATTATAGCTTCGCGCTTATCCTTTAATGGTATGAACCACGAGAAAAAACCATCGGCGAACTTATTTAAGTAAACTTCAATGCAATCACAATCAACTACACCTTTAATTTTCGCCTGCAAACCGTAATAATCGTCGCTTTGACTTATCAAATTAAGATTTCTGGAGTGCAGCCTACTAGCTCCTTCAGCCAAAACAATGACTTCACCATTAAACTTCTCACCTCCTGCAATCAAAAAACCCCGATCACTTACATGAGTAACTTTAAAATTCAGCTTAACTTCAGCACCTGCACTTAGGCTTTCATGATATAAGTGCTGCTCCAACCCAACCCTATCAACTTTAACTGCCAGTGGGTTCCCCCTCCAAACAAGCGCACCACTCCCAGTGAAAATCTTCATCTCATTGAATGTCTCTTCCACAAGGAATTTTGGAAGCCGTAAAAGCCTGGCAGTTCTACTGCTAATTATACCTGCGCAATGCTCTGGACGACCAACTCTTCCATGCTCCTCAAAAACAACTACCCCATCTCCTAAAAAACTAGCTATCAAGAGTCCTGAAAATCCTCCACCGACAATGAGCACTCTTCCCTGCAACGTTACTCAATAAACTTAAATGCATAACCTAAAATAGCTTTACTTTATCGTTAAATTAATTTTATATTTTAAGTGAAAACTTAATTTAACTGGGTGATTCGGTGCATAATAAGCTCAAAAGAATGCTGAAAAAAGGGTTGAACGCAATTGGTTTATGGGTTACGATAGATTCACCAGATGTTGCTGAGCTACTTTCAAACGTTGGATTTGACTGGCTTGTCATCGATATGGAGCATTCTCACCTAACCATAAGTGATGTACAAAACTTAGTTCAAGTCATAGATGAGAATAATACTACACCAATAGTTAGGACTGCATGGAATGACCCAGTATTAATTAAAATGGTTTTGGACGTAGGAGTTCATGGAGTTCTAGTACCATGGGTTAATAGTAGGGAGGAAGCCGAACTAGCAGTAAAGTCTGTCAGATATCCTCCTCAAGGCATTAGAGGTTATGGACCTAGAAGAGCTGCAATGTACGGCTTAAAGTTAAAGGAATACCTCAAAACTGCCGATCAGGAAGTTATGGTGATTCCTCAAATTGAAACCGCTAAAGCAGTAGATAATCTTGAAGAAATATTGTCGGTTGAGGGCATAGATGCGATATTTATTGGCCCATATGACTTAGCAGCATCACTAGGATACCTGGGAAATCCAAGCCACCCAGTAGTTCAGGAAAAAATCAAATTAATATTAGATAAAAGCAGAACTGCAGGTGTGCCTGCAGGAATTTTCACGTCACCTGAAGAAGCAAAAAGGTACATTGAAATGGGATTTCAGCTAATAGCTGCTGGAAGCGACATAGGGATACTCGCAAATAAATGCATGGAAATTTTAAGAAAACTAAAGAATCAATGAGTTCGCAACCCCATTTATTTAATTTAAAACTAAGTTAAGAGCCACGGCTACTAAGCAAGCTTTAAGTTAAATTTAATGCAAGTTTTAAGTGGTGGTCAGGTTGAATGATTATGAACTCATAAAGCATCCAAAGTTCATTGAATTTCTTTCAGGCATGCTTCTAACATTAGACAAATTTTACAAGCTTGACGAGGAAATGAGGAAGCTTATAATAAGGAGCTTTGAAAGCTGGCTTAGACGAGTAGGAGAATCGCCGCCTGCAAGAGCTGTCATTAGGTGTCCGTACTGCGGCAGACCCATTGAAGTCCAACTAACTGCTAGAAGCTTAGCTTAATCGAAGCTTTAAGCCAGCCTCTTATGCATATATGGGCTGTTGGGAAGCCTCCTATACCCAAATCTCCTATAATAATCTCTAACGCCAATTCCTGAAAGAACTAGCATGCGGCTTCTATCATACTCTTCTAAAGCCACCCTTTCAGCTTCAGCCAGAAGCTTGGTCCCCCAACCTCTATGCTGCCACTCAATCACCGGCTTCAAACCCACAGGCAACTGAGGGCCGTAAACGTGCAACTCCCGTATAATTGCAGTCTTCGAATTCACCTCTCTTCTATGAGCTCTATCAGAAGGTATTCTTAACCTCAAAAAGCCTATTAGAATGTCTTGAACTACATCCTCAAATGAGAGGAATATTTCAATTCCACCACTAGCCTCATAGGAAATTTTAAGCAGCCTTATGTTCTCAAGCTTTGGAACCAAGCCCTTCTTAAGCATTACATGTCCAACTTCACGGCACCTTATACAACTGCACTTCAAACCCCTTCTTTCAAGTTCCCAATGAACTAATTGCCTTAGATGCCCCTTATCAACTCCAGCTTCAACAACGTTCACCGGAATATCCCTTTGAATTCTCTGAATTCTAACCCACCTTGGAATCTTAGGCAAAATTTTTACTAGAAATTCTATTGCATCCCCAGTCGTCATCGGCTTATAATCGCCTCTCAACCACATATCATAAAGCTTTGTCCCCTTAACTACAATTGTAGGATAGATTTTGAGCATGTCCGGCATAAAGTTTGGATCACTAAAAATTACATTGAAAACCTCCTCATCCATGCTTAGGTCGCTTCCAGGGAGCCCCGGCATGATGTGATAGCAAACCTTGAATCCCGAATCCTTCAAAATCCTCGTTGCTTCAATGGTGTCCTCAACCGTATGCCCTCTTTCAAGACGAGATAACACCTCCTCAAAAACTGTTTGCACTCCAATTTCAACTCTTGTTCCTCCTAGGCGAAGCATTCTGTCAGCTTGTGCCTCCTTCGCCCAGTCAGGCCTAGTTTCAAATGTCATTCCGACGCATCTTATCTTTGCATGCTCGTTTCTCTTCTGAGCGCTTTCAAGGCTAATCCACCTTTTGGGCTTATCCCTAGGATACCTGTTCATGGCTTCAAGACACATAGTTACGAACCACTCTTGATAGTCAAGTGGAGTTGCCGGAAACGTTCCGCCCATAATTATTAGCTCAACTTTTGATGGCGTATGCCCGAGAAGCTCATATTGGCTTAGTCGAACTTTAACCTGCTCATAGGGATCATAATTACACATCTGCGCTCTCATCAATGCAGGCTCTTTACCATAATAGCTTTGCGGAGTACCATAATTCGGACCTCCAGGACAATAAATGCATCTACCATGCGGGCAGGGGTATGGCTTAGACATTACTGCAACTACAGTTACCCCTGAAATAATTCTGACAGGCTTCCTCCTAGACCTTAAAAGCCTCTGTATGTTTTTGGCATCCAACAATTTCGCACCACACTACTAAATTATAAACAGCAATTTGAAGATGTCGGAGCTTTCACTCCAATTACAACATGATTTTCAGCGAAAAATCTCGATTTGAAGCTTTTACCATAAACCTTGATTACTTTAAATCCAGCCTCCCCAACCGTTTGAACAGCTTCTCTCCTCGAAAATAAGTGATAAAATCTATGAAATGTCCCTTTTCTAGACCTCCACGGAACATAAGTATCTCCGAATTCCCTGACTTTACCAGTAACGTATTTCCACAGCATGGCCGGAATTTTACTGAAAAATCGCGGTTGATATTTAGCCCACACGCTTAATACAAGCATTCCATTAGGCTTCAACGCTCTAAAAATCTCATTTAAAGCGGCGATCCTCGCACTTTTTGATGGTATGTGATGAATAGTAGCTAGACAAGCCGCACCATCGATGACCTCACCTCTTAATGGCATAAAATTCATATCGCAAAGAATTGGATGTAACAAGTACGATTTACCAATAACCCTAGACTTGTTAAGAGCTATTCTTAACATATCACGCGATAAGTCTATAGCTAAAACTTCGGATCCACATTCAATTGCAGCTATAGCATGTCTTCCTGAGCCGCACCCCACATCTGCAATTAATTGATCCTTTTTAGCTATTAGGTAAATTTCATCCCAAGGTCTACGCCTAGTTGCATCGAATTCTCTTGAAATTTCATTGAAAATCATCATTAAATGCCGCTTAACTCTAAATAGATCATTCACGAGTTAGCGTCCTCCCCAAAATTTTTCTCCAAGTCTAGACATGATTAGCGGAGCTGAAGCCAATGATCCTATCAAAATGAAGTATATTGAGGCACTTCTAACTCGCATTATTGGTATATTTCGTTTAGTTATCTTAATTCTGTAATCAACGGTCGCTATGCCTGAAAGCTCATTTGAAATCACGATTATTAACCTAACAGTTTGCTCGAAATTCACCTCACCAGAGTACGGCGAATCACCTTCAAATATCGCATTAAGCTGCCCAAGTGAATCCTTAATTTCACTAATATTGCATCGCCCACCAAGAAGGGGCGGCTCTAATATAATGTCAGAGCTAGCAGTTACAATGTATATTTTAAGCCCATAACCTCGCACTTCAATTTCTATTTTATCCAATGGACTAAATATTTGAGAGCATATGACTTCTCCTTCCCCAACTATTAAGCTACTTGAGCCTGTGAACTCTGATGTGCTAAAGGGTATTTCTATCATGCTTGATGAGTAAAGCACTAAGCCAACTGTAAGTAGTATTAAACCTAATCTGCCGATGAAGTAGAGGATCCTCATGTAGGCTCAAACCTCCTAATAAAATGTAAAGCAACAGCTGCAAGAACTCCAATTGAGATGGCATAGTGAGCTATAAGGTACACCGCTGATTCTTCAAAGGTTAATGTTGGCAGATGAATGAAAGGAAGAAGAGACCCTCCAAAGTGAGAGGCAAAAGCAAAGAGAGGCTCAAGAATGAATAGAGCAACTTGATACTCATATCTTCTTGTTGTGCCCGCGAAGTAAAGCATTGCAATCTCGAGAATTGCAATGGCAAAATACAATGCAACCCCCATGCCAAGAGATGCGCCTCCTCTCTTAATTAAAAGTGAAGCTGCAACGACAATGGCTCCAAAAAGAATGCAGGGACCAGTGACCGATAAAATTAGAAGAAGCAATTGAAAGCCGTAAAGATTGAAGACTTCTGGATATAATAAGTATGAAGCTAGCAGCAGCGTCAAGGTGAAGTATGTGAATGGAATAAGAATGCAAGTCAAAATTTTAACGATAAATATATCCAAGCGCTTCAATGGGTACGTGAGGTAAGTTTGCATCAAGCCCTTCTCCACTTCACCTGCAAATCCAAAAGCAATGTTCTTAGCCATTAAAATATTAGTTATAAACTTAGGCAGAACTGTTGAAAAGTACAGATATATGAGAAAAATCGTCATACCGCCTATACCACCAATATGGGGTATAGCCGAAACGATAAGGAAAAAGGCATACAATGCAGCGTAAAGCTCAGCCATTGGAAACCTGTAGGCTGAAGAAAGATCTATTGATAAAAGCTCTAGTAGAGCTTTAAGCCTACTATAGCCAGCTTTAACCTCCATTTGAAGCCACCCTCTTGTAAAGCTCTTCTAATGAAGCTGCCTTCAAGTCGACGCCGAAAAGCTTAACTCCCGCCTTTCTTGCAGCTTCAGCTACATCAGAGTAGAAGTGCTGCTCATATCCCTCCTTAACTTTCACTAAAACTTCAATTCTAGTCATGCTTATCTGCTCAACATAGGGTAATTTAACTAGTTCTGCTACTAGCTTCCTAGGATCATTAGATGAAACTCTAAACATGGCTAAACCAAACTGCTTAAATAGCTCGTCTAGGCTACCCTCGGCTTTTATCTCCCCCTCATGTATAAAAGCAACCCTATCACAAACCCTGGCAAGCTCTGGTAAAATATGAGAAGAAACTATGAAATCAACATCCTCCTCATCTCTCATCTTCCTCATTAAACTCAAGAAGTTTAATCTAGCAAGCGGATCCAAATTCGACGTAGGCTCATCAGCAATGACCAACTTTGGCTTATGCACCAACGCCTGAGCAAGCCCAAGCCTTTGAAGCATACCTGCGGACAAGCCCCTAATTAATCTCGATTTCACTTCAAGCAACCCCACCAGCTTTAACACTTCCATAACTCGACGCTTAGGATTTTCAACGCCATAAATTCTCGCCACATGAAGCAAATACCTCTCGCAGGAAACATAAAGAGGATACGCTAGCTCCTCATGCAAAACTCCAACCAAAACTTTAACCTTAGGATTATCCCAGGGATTTTCACCAAAAAGCTTGACTTCACCCTCATCAGGCTTCAACAATCCTAATATAATTCTAAGAGCAGTAGTTTTACCTGCACCATTAGGGCCAATCAACCCGAAAAAAGAGTTTTTCGGTATGGTTAATGTTAAGCCTTTAAGTGCAACTACGTTGCCAAACCTCTTAACTAAACCTTTACACTCAACGACATTCATAATGCTGCCCTCATCGAGAAACATCAACTAATAATATACCTCAATCAGTATGGTACGCGCTCCTCCTTAATAGCTTTTTGAATCTGCTTTAAATTGGAATGAAAAGCTTAATGTTTAGCAGTAAAACTCTAATAAAGCATTTATATCAAATACAGTTAATTTAATCTCGCACCTTTCAAAATATTTGATAATAGAAATTTCAATGCAATTTAATTGGAAAGCTACTAGCAAACTTAAGCAAGAGCTATGTCAAGCATCCAATTAAGCATGCATTGAGGAGAAGGTCTTAAAGGATGAATGAGTTTAAAGCACCTCAATGCAGTTAAATGCTTCACTGCAATATGTGGCATTTATTGAGCGTGCACATAGGCTACTTCTATTAAATTCAAGAGTACAATTAATTATCCAGGTAATAGTCGAAATCAATTTCAACCCACAAAATTATTTTGTTAGTAATAAAACTAATTTACATGATAAATAATGGAACGCAAAATCGTTAAAAGCAAATACTTTATTTTTGCAGCATATGTTGGAGCGCTTATAGGCGTTCTAGCAGGCATTTTAACTATCATAGAAATGCTCATAATCAAAGCTTTAATTTCACCATCAAGAGAAGAAGGGATATTCATCTTGGCATGCATTTTAGCTCCAATCACTGAAGAAGTTTTAAAGCCAATTGGACTCATATCTTTTAGGCGCCATGCAAATCATATGCACCTAAAAGACTGGGCCGTTCTAGGCTCATTTATAGGAGTAGGATTTGCAGCTCTAGAAAATGCAATCTATTTCATGTCAGCATTATTGACTGGAGGTAAAGCTCTTGCAATAGCAACAGCCATATTCAGGACATTCACAACCTTACCGATGCACGCACTTACATCCACCATTTCAAGTTTAGGTTTTGGACTTTGGTTTTCTCTGAGAAAACCTCTTGCCATCCCAGTATTCTATGTTATTTCCATAGTAATTCACAGCACTTTTAACTTTGCCATAATTGCCATTTAGCTCACCTAATTTTGCTTTTCGAACAATTTCAGCAATATCAGAATAATGGTCTGCGCCACCAACTATAACTCCCTTACTTACTTTAACCCTCCTACCACACCTAAAACACATAAAGGTCTTGACCTTGCATGAAATAGCTCTATAGTCGCCGCAATACGGACATTTCACTGCTAAGTAACGGGGCCGCATTGCTCCAATCACAAAATTTCATAATAGATCACATATTTAAATTGCAACTAACCTCTTCAACAAGAATGTTTAGGATTATTAAAATCATCACGGAAGAAGAATCGGCATATTATATTCACATCAAGATTACTCGCTGAAATTTCAAGATTAAAACCCTAGCTCATATAGAAGTTAGCATCCACATCAATAAGTTAAACTCTAAAAAGCAAGTATAAAATTAAGATACTTTAAGTTATAAATGGATTTAGATTATAAAAACTTTAATAAAAAACAAAAAATCAGATAATAGTTATCATCAATGCTAAAATTAGCAGCAATTAGTAGAAAGGTAAAAATGATGACAATCAGCCACACTCATTTGAAAATTCTAACGCTGAAATAAATGCAAGTTAAATCACTAATCTTAAATCAAAAATAATTTTTAAATTTTTTATGCGTAAAACTAATTAATAATAATTAACATACAATTTTTCACAAAGCATGGTGATGAATTTGGAAAAATACGTTCCCAAAGATGTCATGAGCTTTGTAAGCTTACCAAAAAGAAAGTTGGCTGAATTCATGGTTAAGTTGAAAAACGTTCCTGGGGCATTGGCTGAAACTTCAGATCTTCTATTTAGGTATGGAGTGAACATTTTAACTGGTATGCATATAGTTACGGATCCTGAATTTGGATATTGGATATTCTTTGCAGATTTTACTCGTGCTAGGGAAAAAACAAGTCAAGTTGCCAAAGAATTGCGGAGCCTCGATAAAGTTCTAGACGTAAAGTATGAGGAAGCTGAAAACTTCATCGTCGAGAGCTTCCTCTACCCTGTGATGTCATGGGACTGGCGATTTGTAATCATGAATGCTGAAAGGCTAAGTGCAAGCTTTACCAGAATAAAGGAGCTTCTGGGAAGCGGCGCTGCAACAATTCTATTTTATCAGGGGTTTGAGTATGGAGCAAATCTAGCTTATTGGATAAAAGAGTCAATGGACAACATAATAAATCCAAAAGAATTACTTGAAGTTATAGTGAAAATCTACAGGACAAATGGCTGGGGAGATGCAGAAATATCTAAGATGGACCTAAATAGCAAGGAATGCATAGTAAAAGTTTACAACTGCTTTGAAACGCTAAGTAGTGCAGTCGACACCATGAATACTACCTGCGACTTCAATCGAGGATTTTGGAGCGGTGTATTCACAAAAATCCTCCAAACAAGAATGAAAGCTGAAGAAATTAAATGCGCTGGAAAGGGAGATGAACACTGCGAATTCGTGATAAAGCCTTGGACATAAATTATAAGCAACTAATAGAGAACCTAAATATTCCACGCACCATTAAAATAAAGCTTGATGACTAAAGAGCCCATAATGTTAAAAGCTGCTAGAAAAATCATGAAAGAGGAAGACGCCAAAAACGTCATTAAAGGCATAGATATTATTGGAGACATAGCAGTAATTAAGGTTCCACATAAACTTATGGATAAGCGATTTGAACTAGCTAAAGCATTACTTGAAACTATTCCAAACATAAGAGTTGTTTTAAGAAAAGCTTCGATCATCAGTGGATTGCATAGACTTATGGAGTTGGAGTGGCTTGCAGGAGAGAAGCGCTTTGAGACGACATACAGAGAGCATGGATGCATATTTAAAGTCGACTTAAGAAAAACATTCTTTACTCCACGATTATCAGGCGAGAGAATTAGAATCGCAAAGAAAGTCAAAGATGGAGAAGTAATAGTAAACATGTTTGCAGGAATTGGCACCTACTCAATAATAATTGCAAAACATGCAAATCCTCAAAAAATACTCTCCATAGACATTAATCCTCACGCATACAACCTCATGAAGATTAACATTAATTTAAACAAAGTTGAGGATAAAGTAATTCCATTGCTTGGAGACGCTAGAGATATAGTACTTGAGAAGTGCGTTAACCTAGCCAACAGAGTACTCATGCCACTACCCAAATTATCTATAGAGTATTTACCATACGCTGTTAAGGCATTAGAAAACGCCCGCGGATGGGTACATCCATACGAATTCATAAAGGCAGATAAAAGCGAAAACCCGGTAAAAAAGGCAGCTAAAAAATATGCTGAAAAACTAAATGAGATCGGAGTTAAATTTAACATAGCCTACGGCCGTACAGTAGGTGAAGTTGCACCTAGAAAATATAGGGTTGTGCTAGACATTAAAATTGAAGGATTCAAATAGATGAACTAGACCATCATTAACATAAAATTGAAAATATAACTCAAGCCCTTGAACCTGGAAGAAAAAGCCTATAAACTATGCTTATAAACTTGCTCAATAAGCTTCTTAAAGTCTTCTTCCGATCATCCGCAGAAATTTCCCCCTTAACGATTAAGTCGCGCAAGACCTCACCAGCACTTACACCTGCATAAGCTTGAATCTTCCGAATCAAGAGCATTAATTCACTCTTAGTGGCGTAATCTATGGGCTCACCTTTCTCCCCATTAAATTTCCATCTCTCATATAAATCATCATTCAACCTTGAGACTTCAGAGTCATTGTAAAATGCAGCCATAGCCCAGACATTTGACTCTAAATATATTTTGTGAAGGTCAATGAAGCGCTTCTTTAATTCATTTGAACTGCTCAATCAAAGCACCGTGAAATATTATGTGATCCAACTAATAACATTGGCGCTATTAAATCTCACAACAAGCTATATTACGTATTTTCTGTAAATTAATTTAACATGAAATGCACAGCAAGAGCATAGTTAGTATGGGCGTCGACTTGGCAGGAAGTGAAAGTAGGCCGACGGGCCTCTGCATATTAATTAATAACCTGGTTAGAGTCTACACAGTTCGCAGAGATCAAGAAATAATTCAAAAAGCTTTAAGCGTAAAGCCCGACGTGATAGCCATTGACGCTCCACTAGCACTACCTAAAGGTAAAAACTTGAACTCAAAAAACTGCATACGAGAATGCGATAAAGCCCTTAGAAAAATGGGAATAAAATTTTTCCCAATCAATTTTGGAGGAATGAGAAAGCTAACCATTAGGGGAATTAGGCTGAGAGAAATTCTTATAAAATTAGGATTTGACGTTATTGAAACATACCCTGGAGCAGCTCAAGACATACTTGGACTTCCAAGAGCTAAAAGAAATTTAGAGGGGCTCAGGCTTGGGCTAATAAAAATGTTCAATTTGAAGGGAGATATCATTAAAAGTGTAACTAAGCATGAAGCTGATGCAATCACGTGCGCAATAGTAGGTAGGCTTTACTTGGAAGGAAAATATTTAGCCTTGGGAGATTCAAGTGAAATACTAATGATACTTCCAAACCTATCTATAGCAAATCAATCAATAAAATAACATTAATAATATTAAACAAAATTAAATATAATTAAGAATATAAATGAAAAGCTCAAATTTTTAAACCAAGTAAAATTGCAATGAATATTGAAGATGCAAGAACATCAGCTGTGGAACCTGGATTCAAGCCTTCAACTGCAAGGTCATTATCAAAAGCTATTAGAGCCTTTCTCCCCTCACTAGTTGCTAATCCACCTAAATCCAAAATTTTTCTAGCACGATCTGAAACTTCCATCGCTCTCTCAAGCCCAATCTCAACAGCTTTGACTATATCATCAGTGTATTTTAATCCAACTTTCCTCGCAATTAAAGTGTCAGGCCGAATTGAAAGTAACTTTAAAAACGTATTAACAATAGCTACGTTGATATCTCCGATTTGATCATAAAAGTTGATTAATGCTGGATAGCCAATTTTAAAGGCAGTTTCCAGCCCATTCACCAACTCCCAAGCAACAATATCCCAGCCTGAAGCAAACTTCATCACGTCGTAAAGGGTCAGGTTCCGCTGAATAATTCTATTCTTGAAATCGTCATTCATTAAGTCAGGCATATATTCATGCTTAACTTGGCCCATCCCTCCAGGCTCTGCAATTCTTATAGCTACACAAGCTTCAATCGCATCGTCACAGGTAGTAGCCTTTACAATGCGCACGTAGTTTCTTTGCAAATCTGTAACTGAAAATCTCCGCGATCCACAATGCACATCCCAGCTGAAATAGCCAATGGGGTGAACAGCATTATAATTCCAAGGTGCGTATTACCGCCCTTATGCCAACATTTCACATCTTCAACTGCTCTCCTCCATAGTGAGCCTACGCCAACTTCGCTTAACCCTATTTCTCCTAATGCAACATTCATTCCAATTGTAGCTGCCCTTCTCATTGTAGGACCTATAGCTATTGAGCCTGCAATGAAATGTTCGAAGCGAGTGTCATGAAAATCACGCAGCCTATGAACATTACCAGGTTTTGGGTAGCCGCATACTTCAAGACAGGAGGCTAGTTGCGCTGCCCTCATGATGTCGTCTGCCTTCTTACTAAACTCCGAGCAGGAGGTTACTTTGCGCTTCGACATGATTAACCTCCAACTTCACCATCCCATGAAATAAGAACCCGCACTTCCACATGCTAAATCAACTAAAAGCTTAAATTAAACTCTACAATTTTGCGTTCAACAATACTTTAACAGGCCTTTTCACCCTCACTTCCAGAAATGGCACTGATAGTGAAGCGACATAAGCCAATATCGTTACTCCGCAATTATGTGCATTTAAAAGTGCTTTGGAAAATTTGGGGTCAGTATCCCAATTAGGCATGAAGAACTCGGCATCTTCACGCATTATCAAGAACATAATCATGGACTTAAAGCCTCGTTTAACTGCATCAATAAGGTGAAGCACATGCTTATACCCCCTACTCGTAGGAGCGTCCGGAAACAACGCTAAACCATCTTTAACGAGCGTACATCCTTTGACTTCCATTAAAGCTTTAAAGCCGCTTGGCGACTGAAGCAGAAAGTCTATTCTACTGCCTTTAAGCTTAAACTCCCTTTTCAGAATAGCATAGCCTTCAAGCTCAGCAATCAAATTCTCCTTAATAGCCTCCTCAACAATTTTACTGTGAAGTGAAGAGTCAACTAAAACCCACAAGTCACCATGCCTAACTGCAAGTAAGTAGTAATCCGTCCTCCTATTAGGACTTTGATGCTCCCTAATGAGAACTTCAGCGCCAAAATAA
Source organism: Candidatus Culexmicrobium cathedralense (assembly GCA_025061115.1). Classification (GTDB taxonomy): domain Archaea; phylum Thermoproteota; class Methanomethylicia; order Culexarchaeales; family Culexmicrobiaceae; genus Culexmicrobium; species Culexmicrobium cathedralense. Next base: position 124,633 of record JANZKC010000001.1, read on the forward strand.
AGCAATTCAGTTAGTCTTCCAGGGTCATGAATATGAACTTTATGAATCTTGCCGTCAATTTCTACTACTCCAACAAATCTATTCAACCTCCTAATAAACACGCCTTTAATCGGCTTCCAAAGCAATTTCAAAGCTTAACTACTCCTAGAGCGCACTTCAAAGTCATCGGCATCACATTCCTATGGAAATTAGATTTTCAGTACAAGATGAACTTCGGCCGTTTAGATACTAGGAGTGGATAGTACCTTGGCTTCCTAGGATACCCTTCAGTTTCTAATTCAAGAATCTTAACCAACTCTTTTATCGCCAACACTTTTTGCTCTCCAGTCCTTCTAAATCTTACATTAAGAGTCCCGCTCTTCAATTCTGTTTCTCCAACAACTGCAATATAGGGAATCCACTCCTTCTCAGCATCCACTATCTTCCTGGACAACGACCTGTTGGTATCATCAACATCAACCCTGAACCCTTTAGCTTCAATTTCGCGCGCAACGCTTAATGCATATTCGACATATTGGATTTTTACTGGAATAATTCTAACTTGAACAGGGGAAATCCAAACTGGCAGCATCGGCTTATTTAACCTTAGCGCGGAGTCAAAGAGAGCATAGATGTACCTTTCGATTCCCCCAATAATTGCTGTATGAAGAATTACTGGATATCTTTCTTCGCCATCTTCATCAACGTATTTAATGCCAAATCGCAAAGCATTTCCAACATCAATCTGAACTGTGCCGATTTCTTTAGGCCTGCCAAGTTTATCAATAATAACATATTCGATGTTGAGCGTCCAGTAGTAGTTAAGTCCAGTTGCAGGATATATTGCAATTAAAATTGGCTTACCAACATCCTTCGCAAGCTCAACCAAAAAATGCTTGTAATGTTCATATTGCTTCGGGCTTACAACATTAACAAGAAGCTCATATTCCCTGCCAAGTTTCCTCATTTCATTCATGATCCTTCTATGAATTTTGAGCATCCAGTGCTTAGCTTCCTCCTCATCCCTAACGAAAATGTGCAGGTCCGGCATGTAAAAGCGCCTCAACCTAAAGCACAGCTCAACTTCACCGCTCTTCTCAAACCTATATGAATCAGCTACTTCAAACGCGCCGAAAGGGAGATCTCTATATGAGATGAACCAATCCTTAATCATTGAAAACTGCTGATGACACGCAGCATACCTTAAAACAAAGCTGCTTTTATCCGTCTTTAAGACGTAAAGCCTATCGCCGTAAAGAGCAGCATGCTCCTTAACAGGCTTCATCTTCAAGTCAAAGAAAGCTGTGCCCTTTACCTCAAAAATAGGTAGATCAAAAGATCGCACAACTTGGCGAGCATACTCCAAAACGAGATCAAATATTAATGCAGCATATGGACCAAAGCGCATATGACCATAATCGGAGTAAGGCTCCCACTCAAATCCAAAGCGCTTCAGATATCGAACAATTTCCGGATGACCTCCAGCTAACTCCTCCTTAAGAGCCTCCTTCTTAACTAGAATTTGAAAATCACCACTCAGCGATGAAAGAACTTCTGGGCTTGGTTCAACTTCCTCACCACTTGGATGCAATATCACGTATTTACGATCGCTCACAAACATACCTCCCAAATTAACTGCCAAACATTCTCTTCTAAACATTTGATATTTCGGATTAAAATAATATGCTAAAATGAAGTTAATAAAGCCATAAAGCGTAACTCAAGATGAAAATTCGAAATTTGAGCGAGGCAAGGTTTGCAAAATAAAAATAACAAAGGTAGTTGTAGGAGCTATTACTTCATAGTTGATTTCAATAGCTAATTTAAATGTACAATAAAGGTTGTAATGCACATTTCATCCGATAAAGCTAAAAGAATTAAGAAGAAATGATTTGCAAAGAGGGTGGTTAGCTTGAAACCGATCATCGGAATAACCTGCTCCTATGACTGGAATAAGGGATATTTTAGGCTTAATAGAGCATATGTAACTGCAATAGAAAGGGCAGGCGGAGTTCCAATAATACTTCCATCCATTTCCCCGGATAATATACGTGAAATAGTAGGTATTGTTGACGGAGTCCTACTATCAGGGGGAGTAGACATTGATCCCCACCTTTATGGCGAGAAGCCCATACATAAAATGGGGAAAATAGATCCAGATCGAGATTTATTCGAGATTGAATTGACAAAGGAAGTTCTAAGGAGAGAATTGCCTCTCCTAGCAATATGCAGAGGAATTCAGGTACTGAACGTAGCTGCAGGAGGAACTTTATATCAGGACATTGAAAGTCAAGTTAAAGGCTCAATCAAGCATAAGTGGCACACACCAAGTGGATTAGATGCCCCTCCATCATACCCAACGCACATAGTCAAAATCAAAGCCGGCTCAATGCTTCACAAGATTTTTGGAAAGCAGGAATTAAGAGTAAACAGCTTCCACCACCAAGCAGTAAAAGATGTTGGGAAGAAATTCATAGCTACAGCTTGGGCTGAAGATGAAGTAATAGAAGCAATAGAATACACTGGAAGTAGCTTTATTCTCGGAGTGCAGTGGCATCCAGAGTGGATGATGAATAGTGAGATGATGAAGATATTCGAGGAATTCGTTAAAAGAGCCGCTGAGCTAGCTAGAAGTTAGCTCCAAAACCATGTGAATAACAAAATTGCTAGAAAGTTTTCTACTCTCATCAAATTCCTTCAGACCAACAATTCTAAATCCAAATTTTCTGTAGAAAAGATATTGACTATAATTTGAGTTGCTCACTTCAACATGAACATAGCGAGCACCATGAAACCTACAGTAATTCAAAGCTCTTCTAAGCAAAAGCAATTCGATCCCCGCATCTTTATATGCATCATCAACAATAAGCCAATTAACTATTGCGTCGTCATTTGATAAATTTAAATCTAAGAAGCCTGCAAAACACTCATAATCCTTAACTACAAGTTGAAGCCCAGTTTTAGACTCAATTCTACGGCGAATCTCATTTAAATCGCTCTCTCCAAATTCTATCAAAGTAGTCTTAGGCTCATCAAGCAATTCTTCCCTCAAATTAAAAACGACACCAAATTGAGACTTTCGCTTCTCCAACATCAGCACAACGCTTGAAGTTGAAGATGAACTTATCCGACGAAGCTTAGAAAAATCCTCCAGCTTCAAGCGCTCAACTATAAACATGACGTGTCACACAGTCAAAAATTATCAATTACCGAAACCAATAAATTTTGCCATTCAAATACGAATTGGTATAAATAAAAATATTGATTAGTGCAGGTAGATTCTACCACCTATAATTAAATTGCAACGCAAAGTGAAGTTCTCACCAAGAATCAACTCATAGGCAATGCTTAAAGGTTCCAATTTACATCATCTCATTTGAGGTGTAAACTTGAAGGCATTCATATCGGTTGACTTGGAGGGTATGCCCTACATAGTGAGCCCCGAGCACTTAACGTTAAGGCGCGCGCTCTATGATGAAGCTAGGAAAATTGCAACTAAAATAACGAAGATTGCAGCCGAATCCTTAAAGGAGCGTGGCTTCGATGAAATAATAGTCGCCGACAGTCACGGCCCAATGGTTAATCTGCTTGTTGAAGAACTTCCAGACTACGTTGAAATCGTAAGGGGTTATCCTAGGCCGCTCAGCATGGTTGCATGGATTCAAGAGTGTAATGCAGCCATATTTCTAGGTTATCACGCCAAAGCAGGAACTGCAAAATCAACCTTCGACCACACATACAGTGGAACCACCATTGCAAAAGTTGAAATCAACGGCATTGAAGTAAGCGAATTCCTATTAAACGCATATGTTGCAGGACATTATGATATTCCAGTAATATTGGTTGGAGGCGAAGCAAAGCTACTTGAGGACGACGTAGCTAAGCATGCACCCTGGGCTGAAAGAGTAGTCTTTAAGCGATCTGCAAGCAGATACGCGGCAATAAGCCCCAGCATGGCCAAAATAAAGAAGGCTTTAAGGGATGCAGTTAGCAAAGCAGTATTGAAGTTTAATAAGGGAGAGGCTAAGCCGCTAAAAACTAATTATCCTGTTAATGTAGCTATAACATTTCTCAAGAGCAGCTTTGCAGATGCAGCTGAGCTGCTTCCAGGAGTAAAGCGCATTGGCGGATTAACGGCCAAGTACGAGGCTAATGACATACTCGAAGCATATAAGGTTTTTGAACTACTAGTACTAGCTGCATCGGCAGTTAATGTGATGACTCAGCCAAAGTAGTTGCTATAGCGAAATCTCTTTACCCACACCCTTTTTCAAAGCCAATCGGTAGGCTTTTAAGGCTGTTGAAGCATCTTGAATTGCTAGGCCAACTGACTTAAAGATGGTTATCTCTTTATCATTTACTCTACCAGGCTTTGCTCCCGTAACTAGTTCACTAAGCTCAGCATATATGTGATCTCTACCTATAACGCCTTCATTAATCGGAATTATTATGTCTCCAGCCTCTCTAAAACAGGCTTCAATAGAATCTACAACAACCTTCGCCCGCATAATTATGTTTGAATCCAACTCTCTACTCGTTGGAGTATGAGAGCCAATGCCATTAATGTGCGTTCCATCCTCAACCCACTCTCCCCTAAAAACTGGGGTCTTTGAAGTTGTCGCCGTCACTATTATGTCGCAGCCCTTAACAGCTTCAACCGGATTTTCAACCGGCCTTACGTCGATTCCAAGCTGCTTCGACATTTCATCAGCATATTTCTTGGAAGCGCTATAAATAACATCGTAAACTCTAGCTTCTTCAATTGGTCTAACTTCGCATAAAGCCATTAATTGAGTTCTAGCTTGAACTCCAGCACCAAAAATGCCGACTATTCTTGAATCACTTCTAGCAAGATATTTACTTGCAACTCCACTTACAGCTCCAGTTCTCATTGCAGTTATAAAGGCACCCTCCATTATGGCTAGTAAGTCGCCAGTTCTCGGATCGTTTAGAAGAACGGTACCTAGAGTTGTTGGCAAAGCGTACTTCTTGGGATTGTCTGGGTAAACTGAAACAATTTTGACTGCAAGCGCATCCATATCAGCTATGTAGGCCGGCATATATAGAATTAGCCCATTGTAACCTTCAACTTTTATGACGGGTCTTGGAGGCATCGAAGCTTTCCCCAAGCCGTAGCACTTAAAGGCTTCTTCAACGGCATCAATCACATCCTTCATAGTTAAAATGGACTTCAAATCATCTCTACTTAGGACTAACACCATAATTCCACCAAAGAAATATATTGAAATTTAACTATGATAAAAACATCGGTTGAGCGGCGTTGGTCTACTCCTTCTTCTCATGATGTTCGCACTTGAAGTCCGAGTAATCTTTATTAACTCGGTAGAAGCGCCATCGGCCATCATTCTTGTACGGGCACCTAATGAATTTCACGTCAGGATTTATTTCACTTGAATTTATTTCGGCGTGCTTACATGACAAACACGGCAATTGCCCCATTTATTTCACCTCTACGTTTTATATACTTATGTCTAAGCTATATTAAGTGTTTCGACAAACATATAGCGTAATAATAAAATGCATTTATAGAAGTGTTGTTGACATTAGTGCTAGCTGTGTCTTTTAATCACTGGATTTTTAATTGAGCCGATTTTTTCTATGTAAACTTCAACTACATCTCCATGCTTAAGGAATTTTGGAGGCTTCTTCGCAAAGCCTATGCCGCTTGGAGTCCCAGTCAAAAGTATATCCCCTGGAATGAGAGTAATTCCACTCGAAATGTAGCTAATTAGTTTGCTAACATTGAACATCATATTTTTAGTGTTTGAATCCTGAACAACTTCACCATTAACTTTGCAAGTTATCCTTAAATTATTTGGATTACCAACGTCTTCGTGCAATACTATGCCAGGACCAATTGGGCAGAAAGTGTCCAGCGACTTGCTCCAGAAAAGTCTAATTGGATTTTTAAATTCAAGATCTCTAGCCGTGACATCATTTGCCGCCATATAACCTAAAACGAAATTCAATGCATCATTCTCAGCTACATCCTTACATTTAGCACCGATTACAACTGCCAACTCAGCCTCGTAATCTACTTGATTTGAAATTTTTGGTAGAATTATTGGATCGTATGGGCCTATGATTGAGCTTGGAGCTTTGGCAAAAACAACTGGTTCCTCCGGCGGCTTTCCTCCGGTTTCAGCTATGTGATCTAGGTAATTTAAGCCTATGCAGATTATTTTGCTTGGACTTGGAATCGGAGCTTTAAGCTCAACTTCGCTGATGGGATATGCCACACCCTCTAACTCTATCAAATCTTCAATGTGGCTCCTCACAACATTGACAACATCAATAACTTTTAATCCGCGTTTAATCAATTTTTGAGGGTTAATTGGGGCTTCCCTACCAGCTTTTGCTCTAGCTTCAAGCTTTGTAAAACCAAAGCTCACGAGTAAGTGGTAGTACGCGCAGTTGAGATTTACTGCAACATCTTCAATTAAAATTCCGCTAAAAATTTTCCTTAAACCCTTGGGCTTAAATGCTATGATCAAGATTTCACCTCTAATCCACGGGAACTACTTTTAATTGCTTAATTCTTAGACTTGGTGCAACAGCATAATTACCCCATTGCCCAGCGACCCTAACATCATTTGCAACTGCATCGACATTGGATAACATTTTTAGTATATTATCCAGAATTCTTGATTTCTTCACGGCATATGCTATTTCTCCATGTTCAATTTTGTATAGCCCCATTCTAAGTACAGCAGTATAATCTCCAGTTACAGTATTGCTTATCCTTGCATAGTGCAGGTGCTTTACTAGAAGGCCGTTCTTGACTTCAGAAATTAAATCATCCAAACTGTCACTTCCACTCCTAATGACCAGCGTTGAGGGCCTTGGAGTTGGTTCAGTAATATAAAGCTTCCCTGGAAGCCTCGTAAAGCCGGCAGGGCCTGGAGGCCTAAAGCCATTACCAGTGGACTCCTTGCTCTCCATGGCTGCCGTCTTTGAGTCATAGTAAAAACCTTTAAAAACTCCATTTTCAAGGAGGTATTTAGTTCTAGTTGGAACACCTTCATCATCAATGGAGCACGAATGCGGTCCTTTAGGCATCCTTGGATCATCAAGTATAGTTAATTTTTCACTTGCAACAAGCTCTCCCTCCTTACCTAGAAAGAATTGAAGAGTAGTTTTGGCAATAATTGGATTAGAGAACGTTCCAACTCTTAAGGCTATATCTGCAGATGCTCTTGGAGCAAAAATTGCAGTGTAAGTTCCTTCAGTCAACCTCTTAGCCTTAAGCCCGTCAACAGCCATCTTAGCTGATTCGCGGCCTATGAATTCAGGATCAAAGTCCGATAGGTATCTGCACTTCAAGCTTTCATAGCCTTCACTTTCAACTCCATAATCCTTAGCAGTTGTCGCGATAACGCCCTCAATAAAGGTTCCTCGATCCTCAGCTTCAAGGCCATTTGAATTAACTATCCTCACTTGATACTTAACGATATTGATGGTTCCTGCTATGTCAACTATTTTATCGCTATACTCTTCGGCTGAATTAATAGCTTTATGCGCTAATTCAACGGCATGCTCCCTAGTTAAATTGGCAAGTTCACCATCAAAAGTTCCTTCGACAATACTATACTTTTGAGGTTTAGGCATAGAGTACTTGAATTTCAATTTTCTTTTGGATGCAATTTTAATTGCTCTACTAATAGCCTCCCTAATTCCTTCCTCATCCAGCTTGCTTGTGGATGAAAATCCCAATCCATTATCTCTCGTTAAAACTCTTACTGCCAACCCCCCATCCACGGCACCCTTGGCTTCAACAATCTTCCTATTAGCTATCCTGGCTGTAAATACGTCGTTTTTAAGGTAGAATGCTTCTGCCTCAGCTGCTCCAAATTTAATTGCGGTTTCAACTACCATTCTAACTTCATCTAAATTCAAATCATTCACCTCCCAACAATATTAGCTACTCCCCTTATGTGAGGGCCACCATTACCAACATAGAGTAGCTGGTAAGGCTCGCCCTTGCCACATCCTGGAATAGGTCTAATGGTCAAGTCATTTGCAACAGCATCAATGCTCTTAAAGAAACTTGGAGCAGTGCCCATAACCCAGATATTCTTTAAGTGCTTCGTCAATTCGCCATTTTCAATTAGCCAACCCTCCTTGGCTGAAATAGTCCAGTTAAACCTCTTATCGTCGATGCTAGGGGTATTTCTTCCACAAACATAAATACCAAACTTGGTTTCCTCAATTATTTCATTAGACTTCCAATCTCCAGGCGCGATGAAAGTATTGCTCATCCTTATAAGCGGAAAGTATTCATAAGTTATTGCCCTCATACCAGCATTAGCTTCAGCATTAAATATTGCTGCGGTCTCCCTACTGTGCATATGATCTTTCAACACTCCTCTTTCAATTAGAACTTTCCTCTTAGCTGGCGTTCCCTCATCATCATATAGGTAGAAACCAAGGCCTCCGGGAATTGTAGGGTCGTCATAGGCAGTTAGGAGATCTGAGCCTATTTTCTCGCCTAGCTTGCCAGCCCACCACGTAGTTCCAGCCCATGCAGCTTCACGCCTCAAAACCCTATCTGCTTCACTTGGATGCCCGATAATTTCATGGGTTAATAGGGAGACGAAATCTGGATCCATAACAACTGGGACATTCCTCATGGACTTAGCCGGCTCAGCATCCAAAAGTTCAATTGCTTTTTCAGCCACCTTTCTAGCGGAATTTAATAGCACTTCCCCGCTTACAAGCTCGTAGCCCCCGCTTCCACCCTCAACCCACCTGTACCTCGACCTGCATGCTCCACGCTTAGCATTAGCTGTAACCCTCGACCAAGTCACGGTATTCTTAAAACTTATCCTTGCACCCTCGCTGCTTGCAAAGAACTTTTCCATCTTAATTCCAGTATAGGAGAGGCTTCTTGAGGATATCTCCTTGTAGGAAGCTAGAAGCTTATCAGCTTCAATTAAATCATCGATTTTACTTTCTATTGGGATATTCTCTATGTCAAATTTAACTTCAGCAACAACTTTGTCCTTGCATACCTTGATTGGAGCAAGCTTAACTGGCTCTTTAATTCTCATGCTAGACGCCCTAGCAGCTTTAACTGCAAGTTCAACAGCATTCTTAGCTTCAACCATAGAGATTTTTGGCGAAGCCTGAAAGCCCCATGCACCCTCAACAATAACTCTAACCGAAAATCCCGATTTACTTAATGTTAATGCTGAGATCACTTCCCCATTAATCATTGATATGCTTTCATTATAATAGGATTCAATCCTCACATCAGCATATGAAGCTCCGAGCCTGCGCGCATAATCAACGATGAACTCAGCCAAATCCTCCCTCAATCATGACACCAAAATAATTATATTTTGAGTGAAATTTAATGCTTTTCAACATCCAATAATTGCTTATAACATAGTTAATCTTAATTAAACAAGCTCACCTAATTAGATTACGAGAACCATGCTGATCAAACATTTAAGAGAGAAATGGTGGAAAAGAGTTTTAAATGCAGGACTCGAAGGCGAGGAGGTAATTGTAAAAGCTAGCCCCTTAACTCCCATCGAAGCAATTGGCAATCCAACAAAGTGGACATTCCCATTGATGACAGGTCGTGAAGTTATGATTGAAGCAGTAATTGGAGAAGCTAAAGGTCAAGCATATACGGATAAGCCCTCCAACTTTGAAGGCAGTTTAAGGGATGTGAAAAACTTAGAATTGAACACCAATGCTAGCAGAGCAATATTCATTGCAACCGTAAATGCAACCTACAGATTACTTGGATTAGTGGAAGGCACGAGACACTGCAAAAATGATGGTCCGGAAAAATGCGCTTCAAAAATAGCCTCATGGATTTACGAGAAACATGGAAGTGCAAGAATTGGCTTAATAGGATATCAACCCGCCATTCTCCACCATCTAGCTCTAAAGTTCAATCATGTTAGAGCAACAGACATGAACCCAGAAAATATAGGAAAAAATATTGATGGACAAGTTGTTATCGAGCCGCACACCAACAATTACGACGTAATCAATTGGAGCGACGTAATTCTAGCTACAGGCACAATCATAGTCAATAATACGATTGATAAGATTATTGAAGCAGCTAAAGGTAAAAACCTCTACTTTTATGGAGTAACCATTGCAGCTGCTGCAAAAGAGTTTAATTTAAAGAGATTATGCTTCGAGTCAAATTGAAGCTCAAACCATTAAGCATTAATTCCTAAAGGAACTGAAAATCATAGTATAATGATTATTTTAACTGACACAATTAAATTCAGCAAACATCCACTCACCATAATTGGCTGCGGCGCGGACCAAATCGAAGAAGAACAGCTCGTACAGCTAGGTAAATGCTTGAAAGTTGATAAGGAGGAAACATTAAGGATGTTTAGGGACTAGCTAAGGAATTGGCTTACCAAGGCTATGAAAATATGTAAAGCTCAGCCTTTAAAAATCAGGTAGAAATGGGAAGTCATCTTTTAAATTTATCTAATATGAAGTTAAATGAGTAAAACTTATTTATTTTTTACAAGTTTTATGAATTGTAACGTGGAATAACTAAAACTGGAGGAAAAGCATTGAACAGTGCTGTAGCAATAAGAGAGCTCACGAAGCACTATGGAAGAACAAAAGCCGTCGACTCACTAACGCTGAACATCAAGAGGGGAGAAATCTTCGGGCTACTTGGACCAAATGGAGCTGGGAAAACTACTACCATTTTGATTACCGTCACAGTTCTCAAGCCAACTAAAGGCACAGTAATAGTTGAAGGATTTGACGTGATTAGGGAGCCCGATAAAGTTAGAAAGCTAACTGGACTTGCATTTCAAGAGCCGAAGGCTCTACACGTGGATAAAGTCTACGACATATTGATGTGGCATGGAAAAGTATGCGGACTAAGGGGAAATGAACTGAAAAGAAGAGTTAGGGAAGTTATGGATAGACTTGGACTTTGGGAGCATAGGAACAAGCTTTTCATGGAGCTGAGCGGCGGATTTAGAAAGAGAGTTGAAGTTGCCAAAGTTCTAATTCAAAAGCCAAAAATAGCTATTTTCGATGAACCTACAGCCCAAATAGATGTTATTGGAAGGCATGAAATTTGGAATGCCATCAGAGAGCTGAGAAGCGAGGGATCAACCATAATTGTCGCCACCAACAACATGAGCGAAGCAGAAGCCCTATGCGACAGAGTCGCCATAATACATAAGGGGAAGCTTGTAACTGTTGGCTCCATTTCAGAGCTAAAAGATCAAGTACCTGGAGGAGACATAGTTGAGATAATAACAAACAAACCAGTTCCGAGCGATTTAATTCGACAAGTGTCTTCACAGGTAGATGCTTCTTCATTTAAATGTGAAAGAAACTTAATAGTTTTCTACCTCAACAAGGGGGAAACTGCAATACCCCAAATAGTTAAAATGCTGAGCAGTAAAGGATATGAAGTTAAGCAGGTGAGAATGAAGGAGCCAACCCTCGATGATGTTTTCTTCTACTTTACAGGAGCAACTTTACTGGGAAGGCGAGCGGAGGTGTAGCATCATCACTTCAAGAGGCATAATTGCCATAATTGAAAGGGACATCAAAAAAATGAGCAGGTACAAGTTCTTCCTAGCGATGAGAACAATTTCATTCATAGTACATGTATTAATATTTGGAGTAACAGCTTCAGCAATAGTGAATTACCCTAACTTCTACAAGTTCTACCTCCTAGGAGTTTACTCCTCAATCCTATTTTCAATGTCCACCTACATGGGGTATGATGTCATTGATGAAGCTCAGGACGGCTTATTCGACTACTACCTTTCACTTCCAATCTCCAGAAGAGAGCTAATTATAGGTAAGACCATTGGAAGCGGATTGACAGCACTATCGTACTCCCTGCCAATGCTCATAATAATATCATTATTAATAGGAATTAATTCCCCATATAGAGTGCTTTTAGCAGTATTTTCAGCTTCCCTCTTCGCCTTAGGAGTTAGTGGCTTCATGATATCGATAACATTAGCCATTAAGTCTGCAGACATAGCAGACATAGCTTTTGGCGTCGTGAGCACTCTTCTAATTAGGCTCAGCACGATCTATTATCCACTAGCTGTGATGCCAACTTATTATAGGGTTCTAGCCGAATTCAATCCAATAACGCACTTAGCTGACTTCTTAAGATTCGTAATTTTAGGTGAGGGTTACTCCATCCCACCTGAAGGCTCATTAATAGCTTTAATTGGTTTAGCAGCAGGTTCCATTTCAGTAGCAGTAATCCTCATTGAAAAGGCCATTGAAGGAGGAAGGTGGCGATGAGCATAGTAGCTCTAGTAGAAAGAGACCTCAATAGATTTTGGAAGTATAAGTGGTGGCTTGCAGGCATTATAGCCATAAATTTAGGCGACCTGCTCATCATGGCACTAGTATTCGGCAACCTAGTTAGAAGAGAATACATTCCAAATTACATGCAGTTCGCAGCTCCAGGCATAGCTATAATGGCATTATTCATATCAGCATTCTCAATTGGAAGAGAAACTGCCCAGGAATTTAGGAGAGGATATAATCAGTACCTTCTATCACTACCATTCAGCGATTGGCAATTAGCAGTTGGCAAAATGTTAGCTGGAACAGTTAGGGGACTAATTTACGTAACTCCATTTCTTATGCTAGTAGCAATATTGGTGGGGCTGCCACCTCAACTAGACTTAATTTCAATAATCCTTGCAGTTACTCTAACATCAGCTTCGATGTCTAGCTTGGGATTAGCACTAGCTCCACTAGTTAGAAAGCTCAGCATATACGTAACATTGAGAAGCCTAATATACTTCATAGTATTCTACTTCAGCACCATATTCTACCCGGAAGAAGCACTAAAACAACTTGCCCAAGCAAATAGCGCATACAGCATGGTATACTATATAGCTAAGGTTAATCCAGCTTCAATAGCAGTTGAAATAATCAGAACTGCATTTAAAGTGCCTCAAAGCGCAGAGCCAAATATACCAGCATTCATAATAGGAAATCTAACACTTACAATTTTGGGAGCAATAGTGTACGTTAAAGCTCTAAGGCGTGGATAACCCGATAAGGCATGCGCATAAATTTCGATGCAATAAATCAGCCTACATCCATGGAGACTCTATTTCGCTAATCTTGCTATAATGCAATTTTGTGTACCATTCCTTCACATAATCTGGAAGTAGTTCTAAGTAGCCCAAATAACGATCATCTGCAAGAACGAGAACAGCTTTATCATCAATGCTTCTAATAGCTCTTCCAAGAGCCTGGGAAGCCCGCCTCAAAGCCGGAAGAATATATGCATAGAGCTTTCCTTTATCCTCACCGTAAAGGCTTTTGTAGTAATCTATGTACAATTTAGTTCTAGTCGTAGGCTTTTCAAAAGGAATGCCTACGAGAAATATTGCTTCAAGCTCCTCTCCAGGAAAGTCGGCTCCCTCAGCGAACCTACCTCCAATAGGAGCGACCAGAACACTCAACTCAGATTTACCTAATTCCTTAAACTTCATTAATGTGCTTCTACTTTCAGGCCCGCTCATTCCTCTCCTTTCAATAAACATCTTATAACCTATACCTTCTACCTTCTCCTTCAAACCTCTATTAAGCAATTTACTCTGAACTCTATAGCTCGCAGTAAATATGGCAGAATTAACTTTAATTTTTTGAAGGAAAATGCTTATCGCATTAACATACCTATCCGCCATCTCATCGCTTAGCTCTTCACCTCTAGTTGTAACTCCAGTTAAAATGTAAACTTTGACGTTCTCCTCATGGTAAATGTTTGGAACTTTAATTTTCACATAATTGCCCAAACCTACAGTTTCAGCAAAAGCATCAATCGGTTCAAGTGTTCCGGAGCAAAATATGCATCTATGAAATAGAAGCCATCTATCCGCTAAAATTTCAGAAGCCCTCATATCCCATATGTTAAGCTTCAGATTGTCACCATTCCTCTCAGCTATAAAGGATATTCCATCAATGCCCTCCAAGCTTAATGCTGATAGCATAAATTCAGCAAAGTGATGTAGGGATGATCTGGGGCGCAATCCACGCTCAAGCCTACTTCTCCTCACAAGCTCTCCAATATGCACGGCATCTTCAAGTAGATAGTAACTTCCATGTGGAATTAAATCTTCAGGATTAAACGAGGCATCTTCTTCATCCTTGAGTTTCGAATGAATCTCAAGAGCTTTATCCTCAGCATGATGCAACATGGAAACTAAATCTTTAGCTTTAAATTCCTCAGCTTCCCTAATAGCTCTACGAATAATGCCTAGAGTTATAGTATCAGAGTTTAGCTCCAAGCTTTGAAGGTTATGAGCTTCATCAACAACTAGAATTGACTTGCCAAACGGTATAAGAGGCCTAATGCTCCACTCCAATCTTTGGTCAACGACGTAATTGTAGCTTAAGGATATCACGCTAGCATATTTTGCAAGTGCCCGTTGAATATAGTATGGACATGCCTTCAACTGTCTTCCAATACTATAAACTTCACTGTAGGTTAATGGCCCATGGGCGAGGTAGCTTTGAGGCCTAAATTTTCTCTTAAAATTCTTATAGAACATGCACTTATCCTTATAGGAGCTACACATGTATGAAACATCAGAGTAGTCGAGGTCCCCACCATAGCTTTCAGCTAAAAGACACATATCCCTCTTACCTCTATATGAAATTCCGAAAATAGGTAAGCCAAGCTTATTAACCATCATTTTAAGCTCATCGATGGGTCGATCCGTTTCATTGCCAGTTCTTACAGCCCAGATGACTCTTAAACCCCTTAAAATGCGAGGAATTAGTGTAGATAGAATCACCACCGTCTTTCCAAAACCTGTTGGAGCGTGTAGGCAGACATGCCTAAAGTTCAAGTTCGCCCTAATTTTGCCAATAACTTCCTCCTGATAAGGCCTTGGAGTATATGGAAAGTATGTCAGCACATCTGGACGTCGAGGCATTGCAGCTCCCAATCCCCTTCATTAAATAAATCACAAAACAATGCTTAGTAACTAATTTCTCAAGTCCCCTAAGCCGCTCTCCTTCTCCTTAACTCCAGGAACTTCATATAAAACTCCATCTTCCGAAAGGACAAGAACACTTCCGCAATCTAAACACCTAAAGTACTTATTAACTCCACTTTCACTCCTCTCTATACCTAAAAATTCAATTCTAGCATGCTTACATTCACTTTTACTCAAATACGATCCCCATCGATACTTCCGCAACCATAAACATTAACTTTTTCACAACAACATGCTGAAGTAAATTTGCAATAAGCTTTTAAAAAATTAAAATAAGTATTAGGTTGAAGGTGAGTTTAATTTGGAGGAAATTAAGGAGAGAAAACTTGTAGAAGTTGGGAGAGTTACGCACTACTATTCAAGAATTGGAGTTGCAGTCATTGAGTTGAAGGCGCCATTGGCAATTGGAGATAAAATTCTAATTAGGGGCAGCACAACAAACTTTGAGCAGACGGTTGAATCCATGCAAATTCAACACAAAAATATTGAAAGAGCTGAAGCCGGCCAAGCAGTTGGACTAAAAGTTTTGGAGAGAGTTAGACCTAAAGACATTGTATATAAGGTAGTTGAAAATAATTAGCTTGATTCAGAATACCTCCAGCAGCACTATACCATAACCATTAAAATAGTATGGGATGACTCTGAGACGTTATGGAGAACTGTTAGCCGCCACTTATAGTTGGCATTAAAGTAACTTTATCGCCGCTTTTAACCAATGCATCAAGTGTTGCAGGTTTTCCATTAACAAGCACTATTACTCTCGATTCAAAGTTTTGGGGAAGAGATATTAGTTCTCTTATTTTCACTGGCTTTTCACTTTGAATTTCGAATTCTCTTCCACCTATTGCCTCCGCAATGTACCCTATTGCTCTTATTTTTATCATGGCTTCGACTTCACTCTGACAGCTTAACGTATTTTTCCAGTTCATTTATCACGTAATTTAATCCGAGCTCTCGGAGCGTTGACTTCCTAGGAACACCCCTTTCATCCCATCCTCTCTCCTCATAGTACCAGTCGAGAAGCTTATTCCAGTTTTCTCGATCCAACTTTGAACCTGCAAGCGGCCCTTTAGTTATTGGTTCTTCAAACCACCTTGCAGGAGGAGTATCCATTTCTCTACTCCAATTTCCGCCAAACTCCCTGACCCAAAAGGCCCTTATTAAAGTGTAAATTCTATCTCCAACTTTAAATAGCTCATCAAGAGCCAATTTAACTCCTGTCGCAGCTTCAAGGAACCTGGCATACCATTCGAGGCTGAAGCCCAGCTCTATCCATGGAAGTCTGCAAGTTACCAGTGCTTCAAACATGCCTCCCCTAATTCTCTGAAACTCAATTACCTTATCTACTTTTGATTTAACATAATCGAATCTTCCAACTTTCATTTCCCACGCAATTACCCATGCATCCTTATGATGAGCCCCAATTGGAGAGGTGCCAAAAGCAAGTGCCATTGCTGGAGCTGCGTGGCAGTCATACGCAGATATTTCAAGACCTTTAATATGCATTGCCCACTTGTAAGATTCACCGCCAATTTTCTCGGAAATCCTTTTAACACCTTCAGCCAACAAGTCTCCAAGTCCACGCCTATATGCCATGTCATAAAGTAGCTGCTTTGCCTTATCGTAATCTCCCCATTCAACTTTATCTTCAATTAGCTTTTTCTCCGAAGCCTCCATTATAAAGCCTAGGACGTTCCCAGCTGAAATGGTGTCTAATCCAAGTTCATCGCAGACCCTATTTAGGACAGCCACCTTCTTTAAGTCTCCAACTCCAATGTTTGACCCTAACATTGCCACGTTTTCATAGTCCAATTCAGACTCCCTACCTTCAGCGTCGGTTATAACGTTGCCGCACTGCATATTGCAGAATGGGCATCCTCTCCGTTTAACCTTGTACTTCTCCATGGTGTAGCCGTCGATCTCCTTAGCGTAATCAAATACGCCTTCCCTGTAATTGTAAGTTGGTAGCGTGCTGTTCTCCTGGCACCACTCTATGGTCATCATTGTCCCCTGCCTAATCCAGAAGTCATAGCCGCTTGCACTTCTAATCTCTTCATACCCTTTCATTCCAAGATCCTTAAGCTCACTTGGGTTAGCCACTGGAATCTCTTCAGTTCCCCTAAATACCACTGCTTTAACCTTTTTTGACCCTAATACTGCTCCCATGCCAGGTCTGCCACCAGCTCTACCTTCTTGAGACACCACTGTAGCAAATTTAACCAAATTCTCCCCAGCAGGACCAATGAGAACTAATCCTACATCTTTACCATGAATTTCTTTGAGCTTTCTCTCAGCTTCAAATGAATCTAAACCCCAAATGTCACTTGCATCCTTAATCTCGACGCTATCATTTTCAACGTAAATGTAAACTGGCTTTTCAGATGCACCCTCCAATACCACTGCATCATATCCAGCTCTCCTAAGGTGGAGAGAAGCTAAAGTTCCAACATTTCCATCGCCATAACCATACGTAAGCGGGCTTTTTGCTGCAATAACCATTTTACCGCTACTAGCTATAGGTAGGCCTGTTAGCGGGCCGGCAGCCAAAATTAACTTGTTAGCGGGAGATAGTGGGTCAACTCCAGGCTTAAGCTCATCCCACAAAATCTTGATTGCAAAGCCTCTTCCACCAATGAAGTTCAGCGCAAGATCGGCACCATACTCTTGAATAGACCACTTCCCTTTCGATAAGTCTATTCTCAAAATTTTGCCATTCCAGCCATGCATGCAATCACCACTTTAAAAGAATAATAATTCGCTTAAAGCATTTACGAATAACATCCACATATTTGCTAATTCGCATTTCATCGTCACATAACATGGGAAATAAGAATACATCCACTAAATTTATGAGTAAAATCCGCATCCGATCAGCAACAATTTAAAATTCTTAAACCTAAAATACTTCTGTTCAAATTGCGAGGTGCTTAAAGTGAGCGAAAATAGATGCTTAACCTTAGCTGCAACTGGAGATTCATTCATAGCAACTAGACTCTCAGTTTACAATGAGCCCGAATTCATGGAGCTAATTGAAATAATTAGAAGCGCTCATGTAAGATTTACAAACCTTGAAGTTCTAATTAACGACTTTAAAGGTTATCCGGCAGCTCAAAGTGGAGGAACATATGCTTCAGCCGAAAGCTACGTCGCTGACGAACTTAAGTGGATGGGATTCAACATCGTTAGCAGAGCAAACAACCATGCAATGGACTATAGGCTTGAGGGCATGCTAGAAACTACAAAAAATCTGAATAGAGTTGGAATTATCCACGCTGGAGTAGGAATGAATCTAGGTGAAGCAAGATCTCCATCATACCTAGATACTAGCGTTGGAAGAGTTGCCTTGATATCAGCTGCATCAACATTCCCAAGGGAGGCTTTAGCTGGAAATGCGAGGCCAGACCTTCAAGGAAGGCCGGGAGTAAATCCGCTGAGATACAGCGCACAGTACACTATTACCAAGGAGGCATTTAAGGACCTGGTTGAAATTGCAAAGCTACTTGGCTATAAGCTTAAGGAGCCAATTGAAAAATTAAGGTTATTTGGAGCGACAATTATTGCTGGAGATAAAGTTGAAGTTGAATTTAAAATCAATAAGCAGGATGAAGAGGGAAATCTGCGCGCAATCAAAGATGCCAAGAGGATGGCTGACTTCGTAATATTTTCACTCCACGCTCATGAAAGATTTCAAAGCATCGAGAAGCCAGCTCCATTCATAGAATATTTTGCCAGGAAATGCATAGATGCAGGCGCAGACATATTCATCGGACATGGCCCGCACGTGCTTAGAGGAATTGAAATCTACAAAGGGAAGCCAATATTCTACAGCCTTGGAAACTTCATATTTCAAAACGACTTAATTAAGAAACAGCCAGCAGACCTATATGAGCGATATAAACTTGACTGGAGAGCTACCCCAGCAGACCTGTACGACGCTAGAGAAAAAGGACTACCAGAATACATATCAATGGGCTTCAAATGGTTCACAAGCGACTCCAAGTACTGGGAAACAGTATTAGCATACTGCACATACGTCGATTGCAAATTAGTGGAAGTAAGACTGTATCCAGTTGATTTAGGCTTCGGAAAAAGTAGGTGGGAAAGGGGAAGGCCAATGCTGGCTAAAGGAGCGAAGGCAGAGAAGATAATTAGAAGAGTTAAGGAGCTATCCAAAGTCTACGGCACCGAAATAAAGTTTAAAGATGGAATTGGCATTATAGAGCTCAACTAGCCAATCTTGACTTTAAACTCGCTAATTAAATCATCAACCATTTTACTCCACTTTGGAAAGTCGGTTGGACTTGAAGGGTATTGCAAGTAAAGTTTCTTGACCTTATCCATGTAATCTCTAACTAGCTTAAGCTTATATAGCAATGTTGGGCGGGAAATGAGTCTTAGTGCTCTAAAGACCTTCTCCTCAACGCTCAACTTCAATTCCCCAACCATTCCAATGAAATGCACTTCATCTCCAGTGATAACCTTCTTCCTAAAGGCAAAGTTCAGGTCCTCATCGGTCAATCTCTGCAAGAACATTCTGAAAATGTCAAGTTTAGCTTGTTTAGCGCCATAATTCTCAATGTATTTTATTGGATAGCTCCAAAGGGATTCCATAGATGCTGAGCCGTAATTCTCAAGTGCATCAATAATGGCTTCAGCTGCACACTTAGCGCTAACCATCGATGAACCAATGCCTCCACCATGAATTGGATTGCAAGTAAACGCAGCATCACCAATAGTTAAAATTCCATTGCCAACTGGGCAGTGAATAAACCTTCTTGTTGGAACAACGCCTCCGCCGGCATGGTGCACCTTCGCGCTTTTAAGCTCCTCCCTAACCTTAATAAAGCGGTTAAACTGGCTAATTGGGTTCGGCGCCTCCTTACCAGGCTGAACACCTAAGCCGACATTTACCAAGTTCTTCCTTTTAGGGAAAAGCCACCAATAACCTCCAGGGGCAATTCTTCTTGACAAGTAAATCACTGCATATCGATCATCAAATTCAAATCGAGTCTCAAGTATTTCGCGATAACAAACATTTGTATCTTCATGCTTTAGCTTTTCACTAATCCACCAGTCACTCGGCAATTTAGTTCTAATTGCCCCACCAACACCTGAAGCATCAATTGTAACTTTACCTCTAAACTCATGCTTGGATTTTCTAGCAAGGTCCACAGCCCTAACTCCTACAACTTTTCCATCCTCAATAATTGGAGATGTCGCGTGGTGTTGAGCATAAAGCTCAGCGCCACCATCAACTGCCATTTTCAATAGCCTTCTACCAAATTTGTAGCGATTAACTGCAAAGCCCTCACCCTTAACTATGATGAAGTGCTTCTCATCTGGGGAGTAAATGACTACGCCATTAAAGACTCCATCAAGCTCGTCTCCACTTGGATAGCTCAAGCCCAAATTGTCGAAGTGATGCTTGCCAATTGCGTCACCGCACACTTTATCTCCAATTTTAGCTTCACTCTTCCTGTCGAGCAACGCCACTTTCAATCCATGTTTAGCTAGTAAGTAAGCAGCATAAGCTCCAGCAGTTCCAGCACCCACAATTACAACATCGAATCTAGGTAAAGTCAACATTCCTCCTCCGCGCTGGCTACATTATTTGAAAGCAGCTGCAATTATATTAGCTTAATTCTCATAAGTTTAATCCTCCACTGCCAACATGACTGTATGGCTGTGCCCACGCTAAGCATTGAGTTAGAGCTGTGATTCTCCATTGAAAACTTAAGCGCCAAAGCTCAGCCCAAAACTAAGCTAACGTTAGAATTATTAATCGAGTGAAGTCTAAACTATGCTTGAGGTGTCTTCATGAAGGCTGTTAAGGCAGATTTCCTCTATACTGGAAAGCCAGATGAAGTCGTAAAAAACGTATATGTAATTTTTGAAAACGAAAAAATCATAGACGTAACATCCGAAAAACCCAAGGGCGCCGAGATCATCGAAGTTGAAGGTGCAGTGGTTACGCCAGCATTTATAGATGCGCACTGCCACATTGGAATGGCTAGACACGGAGAGCCTTCAGCTGAAGATGAAGCCAACGAGAAATTTGACACAGTACTACCGCTAGCTGATGCACTATACTCAATATACCTAGACGATAAGGCATTTAAGGAGTCCATAGAGCATGGAGTACTATACTCATGCGTACTGCCTGGAAGCGGAAATATTATTGGCGGAAAAGGAGTTCTAATTAGAAACTACGGCGAAGACATTGAAGAAGCCTTCATCAAGTACGCTGGAGTTAAAGCAGCATTAGGGTACAATCCAAGAAGCACCACGGAGTGGAAGGGAACGAGACCCTTCACGAGAATGGGTGCAATAGCCATTTTAAGGAAGTGGCTTGAAAAAGCCAAAGACACCTTAACCCTCATTGAAAAGGGCAAAAAGACAATAGAGGAGATTGAACCTGAAATAAAATACCTATTCCCAATAATAAAGGGAGAGGAAATACTGCGAGTGCACGTCCACAAGGTAGATGACGTGGCAGGACTCCTACTATTGAAGAAGGAATTCAAATTCAAAGCAACCGTAGAGCACCTATGCGACGTAAACACTAAGCTGACATTTGAAAAGCTAAAGAAAGAGAAAGTTCCAATAATTTACGGACCAGTAGATGCATTCGCATATAAAACAGAGCTGAAACACGAAGACTGGAGAAACGTAAAATACCTAGTTGAAGTGAAGCCTCTATTCGGATTAATGTCAGATCACCCAGTAACCCTCCAAAGGAACATCTACCTACAGCTAAGGTACTTTAGGAGATTTGGAATGAGCAAAACAGAGTGCATATCAATATTAACTCAAAACAACGCGAAAATCCTTGGAATAGACGACAAGCTTGGAACAATAGAGAAGGGCAAGTGGGCATCAATGGTCATTTGGAGCGGTGACCCATTCAACCTAGACTCATACCCAGTGATCGTTATAGGTGAAGGAAAGGTACTCCACGAGGAAAAAGCATAAACCCAAACCCCCATTATTTTAATTACAATGCCCAAGAAGTTGATAACGTACAAATACAAGTATAATTCCAAGCCCTTAGCCACGAAATTCACTGCCAAAAGAATTTTAGAAGCTAAAGAACTTGGAGCTAAGAGCGTAATTGTCAGCTTAGACCTAGGCTTTACAGAAAGTAGAGTTGAAATTCTAAATGATGAAGTAAGTATAAGCGCCAACAAGCTACCATTAAGTGCCTTAAAGAAAATAGTTGATGATGATGGAGTATTTATCATTGAAGCCAATCAACTAGTGAAAATAGCATTTTCATCTTGCGGCAAATACTACAAGCTAAAATGCATAGCTGAAAATGCTGCTCCAACAATTGAAATCAGCGGAATACACATGCACAGAATTAAAGAGGTAACTCCATGGCAGGACGCTTTAATGAAGGTTAAAGCTGCTAGAATTCGACCAGGATTAAAGGTTTTAGACATATGTACAGGCCTGGGCTACACCAGCATAGCTTCCATACTTAGAGGAGCAAAAAGCGTACTAACAATCGAAAAAGATGAAAATGTATTAAAAATAGCGTCGTATAATCCATGGTCTAAAAAGCTTCAAAATGAGAAAATCAAAATAATTTTGGGAGATGCATTTGAAGTCATACGTGAATTAAATAGTGAATACTTCGACAGAATAATACACGACCCACCCAGATTCTCACTTGCAGGCAATCTCTACAGTAGAGAATTTTACAGCGAAATTTATAGAGTATTAAGGTCTGGAGGAATTCTCTACCACTACACGGGACAGCCTGGAGTTAGACGCAGAGTTAGCATTATCCAAGGAGTTTCAAGAAGACTAAGAGAAGTTGGATTCAGCGTGAAAATTAGTCGCAAAACCCTTGGAATAATAGCTTTCAAAGATTAAATTAAGCAGCCAATGCTATGCAACATGCATTACTAGTCGCAGCATCAACCTCATCAAAAGTATAAACCCTATCTCCACCCCAATCAACTTTAAAGAAATTCAATGGCTTAAATCCACATTCAACTAAATAATGTGACAATTCAGTAATTGTAAAGACTCTCAGAAGGTGATTTTCAGTAAAATGATCTATAACCCTATAACCCTTAATCACATAGCACTCAATCTCAAGTTTCAATAAGCTCTTAGATATTATGAACTCACCCTTCATCAACCTTATGATCGTAATGTCATTCTTGACAACTTTCCTAGGCGTATACCATCTTTGTCGCGTAACGTAGGAGGTTGTAGGCCAAAAGTCAAAAATGAATATTCCACCATCAACTAGATGATCTCTAATACTTTTCAATGCTTGAAGTAAATCCCAATCGGTTATCATGTAGCCTATGCTTCCAAAGAGGCATAAGGCAGCATCAAACCTCCTATTTAACTTTATTTTCCGCATATCCTGAACATGGAAGATAGCTTGCAAACGCATGTTCTCAGCTTTCTTCCTAGCTTGCTCTATCATCACCTTGGAAATATCGATTCCAGTGACATGATAGCCTTTCTTAGCAAAGATTAAAGCGTGACCACCAGTGCCACATGCAACATCAAGAATGCTTTTAGGCTTAATTTTGCAGAATTCTTTGAAGTAATCTTCAATGTTACTACATTCGATCTCATAATTTTTATCATGATAAATTAAGTCATAGTATTCGCCATACTTAGCGTATATGTTCACCAAGCACGTGCACCTTTTAAATTTAATTCCCAAACAAACTAAAAACTTACTTATGATTTTAGGCCTTTAATTAGCATAAGCGCATCAGCCAAGTATGGCTCTAAGAATATTAGAATGATAAGCCTCACAACATCCGATACCATTCCAACTTTGAACATGCTCCACAGCCTAACATATCCAGACCCGTAAACTATGGCCATTGGCGGAGTTGTGCTTGGAAGAGCACTAGATATCGATGAGGCCAATGCAGCTGAAATTATTGCTGGCATAGGATTTAGTCCAGCTCCCTTAGCTAGGGCAGCAGCTAATGGACAAGCTATCAGCGAAGACGCAGTGTTCGAAGCTGGATAAGTTATTAGAAAGCCGAGAAAAGCGCTTATAGCCGAAATTGCCCAGGGGTTTTTAGCCCACTCTCCACCGATGTGGGTAACTATCAAAGCTAACCACTCGGAGAAGCCGCTATTTTGAAGGGCAGCCCCCATCACTATTCCACCGCCAAAGAGGAATATCACGTTCCAGTCAATGCTGGTCTCAATTTCATCCCAAGTCAATAGAGGGCGATCGCCAACTCTAATGAAGCCTAAAAGAAAAATTGCAAGAACAGCTGGAAGAACCTCAGGAATATAAGTTTTAGCAAGATTTGCCAAAGGCTCATATTCAGACCAAATGTTTGAAAACACCAATAAAAGGCCTGGAAGCATCCAAAGCAATAATGTTAAGATAAATATCATTGTAACCAGCTTCTCTTCAAGCTTCATGGATCCCAGAGACCTCATCTTCTCCTTAATAAGAGACTCATCTATATCTATCTCCTTAACCTCAATTTTGATTAAAGTGAAAGTTGCAATCCAAGTAATAATAAGGCCAATAAATGCATGCAAACTTCCAACAATAAACCAGTCAAAAAAAGTTAAGTTTACGCCAGGCAAATATTCTTCAACAACTCTTTTGGCAATCAAGTTTGGAGGAGTGCTTATTAGCAAGAACATTGCGCCGGCAGTTGCAGCTTGACCTAATGCGAGCATGGTGGCTTCAGCGAATCTGCTGTCCCGACTGAAACCCATTGTTGATAGGTATGCAAGCACAATTGGATACATAAGCGAAGTCGATGCAGTTATTGAGCCTGTAATAGTTAAGGCGAAAACTGGGAGGCAAGCTATGAAGAAGGCGCTAAGCATTGGATTTCCACCCTTATAAATGGTTGAAAGCTTAAAGGCAATTCTTTTATCCAACCCCCACGCTTGAAAAGCCCTAGCTAAAACGAATCCACCCATGAAAATCCATATAATTGGATCCATAAATGATCGAAGAGCAGACTTCCAAGAAATAAGGTTAAGCGAGGAAAAAAGCATTGGAGCTATAAGCGCTGAAAGGCCTAAAGGGATAACCTCGGTAACCCACCAATATGCAATCCAAAGAAGAACTCCAAGCGCAACTTGAGGAGCATTACTAAAAGGTGCATCAGCAAGGACTGCAGCTTCCCTCACATATGGTAGGGGAGGCAGTAGCAGTAAAGCTATGAATATGACTGGACCTAAAGCCAGCTTGACTGCGTTTTTGAGCGCACCGCTCAACATTATGCCGCCTCACCACTTTTTACAAATGTAAAGGAATATAAAAAGATGACCCACAAAGGCTCTCTCAAATCATCACAAATAAGACCTCTTAAAATTTATTCAATAAATTTAAATTTTCATAGATATTAATTTATAAATGAAATTATTGTAATATAAAATTATTTTAATAAAACATTTCTAGCAAAATATTTATATATTTGATTTAATAAATTAATTATAGGTGTTTTTATGATAAAAGTTGTAAAGAGAAATGGTAGAGTAGAAGAATTCGCCAGGGAGAAAATCACGGTTTCATGCTTAAAAGCTGGAGCTGACATTGAAACTGCTAGAGAAATAGCTAGAAGAATTGAAGAAGAATTAATTAAGAAGGAAAGAATAAGCACAAATGAATTGCGATCCAAAGTCTTGGAAATGCTAAAAGAGAAGAACCCAAAGTGGCATGAAAATTGGTTAGTGTATGATAGAGCTGTTAAAAAAAGGACAACCTAAACCCCCATTTTTATCAAGCAGTTTACCTTCACCATGAACCCAATACAATATTCGAAATCACTTCCACTTTAATCAAAACAACCCATTAAAGTTGAAGCTCAACAATCAATGTTATAAGGCAATTGGCATGCAATTTATGTCGGTGACAAATTATGAACTTTGAAATGTACAGAGAGGAATTTCCAATAGTGAATGAATACATCTATTTAAATCATGCAGCCCACTCACCAGCCTCAAAAAGGGTAGTTGAAGCAATTAAAGAATGCTTGGAAACACTAAAAAGCAAGGGAGAATACTCCATAAACGCTAGAGAAACTAAAAGAGCATTTGCAAAATTAATAAATGCAAGTAACGATGAAATAGCACTCATCACAAACACGTCTCAAGGACTAAATATTATAGCCAACATGCTTAATTTCGCTCCAGGCACAAATGTAGTGATAAACGACATGGAATACCCTTCAAACACATATCCATGGATCAAGCTTAAAACCAAAGGCGTTGAAGTTAGGTTTGTTAAAAATGAAAATGGCATTATACCACTAGAAGCTTATGAAAAGGCAATTGACGATAAAACTGTAGCCGTAGCTGTAAGCCATGTAAAGTGGATAAATGGATTCAAGCACAACTTAAAGGAACTTGCGGAAATAGCGCACAACCACGGAGCCTACTTGGTTGTTGACGCAGTTCAATCAGCTGGAGCAATGAAAATCGACGTGAAGAAAATGGATATAGATTTCCTAGCTTGCGGATGCTATAAATGGCTTTTAGGTCCAACTGGAGCAGGGTACCTATACATTAAAAGCGACCTAATAGGCGAGTTTACTCCACCATTCGTTGGCTGGGCAAGCGTGAAATACCAAGAAGACCCGCTGACATTCAACATACACGAAATCCACTGGAGGGAAAATGCTAGCAAATTTGAAATTGGATCAATGAGCCACCTCAGCTACGCTGGAGCTCAAGCAGCCATAGAGCTAATTCTCGAAGTAGGAATTGAAAATATTGAAAAAAGAATTTTGCAACTAACCAAGCACCTAATTGACAGATTAATGGAAGCTGGATATGAAGTTCAAAGCCCACTAGAAGATGAATATAGATCGGGAATAGTAAACTTCAAAGTTGAAAATGGATATGAAGTGCAAAAGAAGCTCGCAGAAAGCAAGATAATAACCTCCTTTAGAGGTGGAGGAATTAGAGTGTCACCGCACTTCTACAACACTAGGAACGAAATTGACATGCTTTTAGAAAAAGTTAATGAAATCTCTAAGATCAAAAAGTAAGTCAACATCGTCAAAGGACGTTGGATTTAAATTAACCCATCCTTTTTAATGTAATCTAAATGAATAATGGTGAGCATCAACTTTATTTACAAAAAATTACACATACTAAATAATTCACGGGAGGATTTATTATGGAAGATCTAGCTCGAAAAGCCATTGAAACGGCACTTTCTGCTGGAGCCACCTACGCAGACATAAGAATTGTAGAGCAGAAATGGGAAAACATCACAACAAGAAACGCTAAAGTCAGAGTAGTAGATGCGGGCAGCAGCATGGGATTTGGAGTGAGAGCCATAGCAGATGGAGCTTGGGGATTTGCAAGCCACTACGAACTAACGCCAACAGAAGTGGTTAAGGTGGCTCTAAAAGCCGTTGAAATTGCAAGGGCAAGCGCTAAGGTAAAGAAGAAGGATGTCAAGCTAGCTCCAGTTAAGCCTGTAAGGGACACGTATAAAACGCCCATAATTAAAGATCCGTTCAAAGTGCCCCTTGAAGATAAAATTGAACTTCTAACTGAAAGCGACAAGAGAATTCTATCAAAGGGAGAACTAATTAAAGTTGCAACTTCAAGCATGAGAATATACAGGGAAAATAAGATTTTCTCAAGCAGTGAAGGAGCATTCATAACACAAGAAATAACATGGTGCGGAGTAACAACGAGAGCAGTAGCTGTGGGCTATGGAGAAGTTCAGGATAGATCATATGATGGAAGAAACTTCAACACTGGAGGATACGAGATAATAGAAGAGGTTAACCTGCCTGAAAAGGCGGAGAAAAGCGGTGAAGAAGCAATAGCTTTGTTGACGGCTAAGAACTGCCCAACCATGATAACCGACCTGATAATTGGAGGAAGTCAACTGGCCCTCCAAATTCACGAATCATGCGGACACCCAACAGAGCTTGACAGAGTACTAGGTACAGAGGCAAGCTATGCTGGCACAAGCTTCCTAACCCCCGAAAAGCTCGGGAAATTTAGGTATGGCAGCGATAAAGTTACTATTGTAGCCGATGCAACTGCGCCTAGAGGATTAGGGACATTTGGATACGACGATGAAGGAGTTCCAGCCCAAAAAGTCTACTTAGTTAAAGAAGGAATATTCGTCGGCTACTTGACGGATAGAGCGTCTGCAGCTGAGCTCGGATTACCATCAAGCACGGGAGCAGCCAGAGCATCAAGCTGGAACAGAATACCCCTAGTAAGAATGACTAACATAAATTTAGAGCCAGGAGACTGGGACTTCGAAGAGCTAATTCAAGAAACAAAGAAAGGAGTATATGTTGAAACAAATAGGAGCTGGAGCATAGACGACAAAAGATTAAACTTCCAATTCGGAACTCAAATAGCATATTTAATTGAAAATGGAGAGTTTAAGGAACTTCTCAAAAACGCAATTTACACTGGAATAACGCCTGAATTCTGGCGTTCATGCGATGCAGTTTGCAATGAAAAATACTGGACAATGTGGGGGACGCCAGGCTGCGGCAAGGGTGAGCCAGGACAAGTAATGTATGTGGGCCACGGAACAGCTCCAGCAAGATTTAAGAATATTAGGGTAGGTGTTGGGAAATGGTGATGGGTAAAGAAACATGCTTAGAAATAGCCAATAGAATTATAAATGAAGCATTAAAGCTCGGTGCAACCCAAGCTGAAGCAAGAGTGATGAGCTTCACGAGCTACTTAACTCGATTCGCAAATTCAATTATACATCAAAACGTTGGAGAAACCAACGTAACCCTCACATTAAGATTCATTCTCGGAAAGAGAATAAGCGTAGTAAGTTCAAATGAAACTGGGCTGGAAGCAATAAGGAAGCTTGCCGAAAAAGGATTTAAAACAGCTAAAGTTCAAGAAGAAAATCCAGAATTCGTAAGCTTGCCAGAGCCCGAGCCGATCCCAGAGCTACCAGGACTATACATTAAGGAAACAGCCGAATGCACGCCGCTCATGAGAGCCGAAATGGTAAAAGAGCTAATAGACGAAGCACACTCCCTATCACCAAAAGTCGATAGCGTGGCAGGAGCACTATCAACAGCATCATATGAATTGGCAGTAGCTAACTCTCTAGGAATAAGCGCATACACGATGTCAACAGTCGCATCACTGAATACAAACGTAATCTCAAAGGACAATGGAGTTGAAGGATTCGGATATGCAGCAGACGTCTCAAGAAACGTCAAAGAAATAAATCCAAGAGAGGTAGGTAAAGAAGCAGCTGAAAGATCGGTGAAAAGCCTATGGGCCAAAAAGGCAGAGCCAGGAGAATACGAAGTAATCTTAGAGCCATATGCAGTTTCAACAGCACTACTATACACCGGCTATGTAGGCTTAAATGCCCAAGCAGTACAGGATGGAACAAGCTTCATGCTAGACCTAATGAACAAAGAAGCATTCAACAGACAATTAACAATATGGGATGACGGAAGAGACCTAAATGGATTAGCATTCCCATTCGATTTCGAGGGAGTGCCAAAGAAAAAGGTGGTTATGATTGAAAATGGAGTGCCAAAGGCAGTAGTTTACGACTCATACACGGCCCATAAAGAAGGAAAGAAGTCAACCGGACATGCAGGAAGATTCGGACCAATACCAGCCCACATGTTCATGAAGCCAGGAGACGCAACCAAAGACGAAATGATTAAAGAAACTAAGCGAGGACTATTAGTAACAAGATTCCACTACGTGAGAACAGTTCACCCAAGAAAACTCGTCCTAACAGGAATGACTAGAGATGGAACATGGCTAATAGAAAATGGAGAAATAAAATATCCAGTTAAAAATCTAAGATTCACCGAAAGCATGCTCAGAACATACGCCAACATAGAAATGATAGGTAAAACGGTGAAAAGAACAAGGATTGGAAGGTGGTTTGGCCAAGGAAGCATAGTAGTACCAGCATTAAAAATAAGCAAATTTACATTCACAGGAACAACAGAATACTAAAACTCATTCCATTTTATTTATTATTTTAAATGTAAATTGAATTTAAAGTCTAAATAATAATTCAATTAGCGCTGAGAAAACGCAGGTTTTAAGCGGAACTCGCAGCAATCATCTCCTCTAGCAATACATGAAACCTCATTAGCCATAAGATGTAAGCCATAAACCTTCGAAATAAATCCTGAAAGTAATCCGCGCATAAATTGGCTGTTCTGCTTTTCGCGCTTAACATATCTACACTCAACTAGGTCAAATAGCCTAATTGTAATTTGCTTGGCATTCCAATCAAAATCAGAAAGTTCCCAATCCCTCCACCAGCCATAGCTTCTACCTAAAATCAAACCAAATTTAATCAATTCCAAACCTCTCAGCTTCGAACACTTACTAAGTATTTCATATGATTCATATCCAGCCATTTCACCAATATAATAAAGCACAACTTCTCCAGCCGAACCCCACTTATCCTTTAATGAATTAAGTATATTCGAAAAGTGAAGGGCCCTAAGAATAACCACCTGAACTTTACCCATCATTGGAGGATAAACGCCTGAATATATCCCCAATCCTCTAAACGGAGACTTATAAATTTCAAAATTTAAAATATCTTGGCTATCAGCGATATTTTTAATTAAAGTATTAATAGAAATGGCACTCATGGAAGTATCGATTAAGCCTCTGACATCTATATAACTACCACCCTTAACATCAACATCCATATGAATTATTCTGCAACCGAGCGCCTCAGCTTTCCTAATAAAATCATCTAAAATCCTCATGCACTTAACTTTAATGTAAAACTCCCAAAAAACACTACCATCAGATCGCATTAAAGGCAATATTTTCACTGGCCTCAAGCGCATAGCTTAGCAACTCCTATTGCGTACGAAAAGTATATATTTATATCAAAAATTAGATAATAAATTCAATATTTAAATTTTATCGCTGATATAAATACTTATTTCAATTTTAGAAAAAATAGTAAAATGTGGGGAGCTTGAAGCTGAACATATTTCAGCTTCTAGCATTAAAGGGAACGACAAAAATCATATTGGCATTATCAAGAGGAAGCGAATTAACTTATTCACAACTAGTATCGCTGGTTGGACAACCAGCAACGACAAGTAGAGCGCTCAAATTATTGACAGACCTAAATCTTGTTAAGAGAAGAGTAGTAGATGCAAAGTATAGGCCGGTAATGTATTCGCTAACAGATATAGGCATAGAACTTGCAGACTTAATTGAAAAACTAATAACTTTTGAGGAAGAGAACTTAAAGAATCGAAACAAATACACCAACCGCAATTAAATCACTACAGACAACGCAAAAACTCAAAATAATTACAACCTATTTAAATCTAACTCTAAAATTAGGCTTCTAACCAGCTTTGCAGCATCATCGGCATGCTTCTCAGGCTTCAATCCGTAAGCTCTCACTCTTAGCAGAGCAATGCACCTATCATCCTCAACCTTAACTTCAAGAAAACACCTTGCAACATGCCTTGACATTCCAGCTCCAGCATCATATATAAAGACAAGCCTGTTAATTTTAGCCTCCTCACTCCCCAATACTTCAAGCGAAACAACTCTAACACGGATTTCCTGCAATTTAGGATAATGTTCAAGCTTAACTTTAATTGATTCAATGAATCTACGAGCTAAATTAGGACTTAACTTCACCGGTAAGAAGTAAACCCACTCAAAAACATCCTTCGAAGGTTCAACATCCGGTTTTATCCTCCAGATTTTCGATGGAACAACTATTAAAGCTGACCTTAAAGTTACAGCGGAACCAATGAAAATACTTAGAAATCCAAGTAGAAGTGATAGAATGGTCCACATAAAAGATATTTTAGGCCTAACATCTACTGGATTTAATATTAGTAGTTTATAAAATCCTAGGCCAACAACATATCCAATTGCGCCTCCAATCATGCCAAGAATTGCTGCCTCCAGAACAAATATTTTGAATAAATTTAAGGGCGATGCACCTATAGCGGATAGCGTGAGTGTTTCACGCCTCCTCTCATGAAGTGCAGTCATCGAAGTTATAATTGAATTTAGGACTATCAATCCAATGGCAATATATGTTTCAAATCCTTTAGCTTCAACTAACTCCATCAAAATGAAATTGCAGGCTTTACCCATATCCACAGCTGTCGAAATATACCCTTCACGTTGAACGGCGATCCCCCTAGCATAGGCTTGAAGCTCATCCCATGAACAATTCATATAGACGAAAACTCTCGTAGGCTTAATGCCGAATTTATCAATATCTCTCCATGAAATCAGAATAACGCTCAAAGGCTTGCAAACCTTACTTTCATAAATAATTAGCCCAGTCTCCTTTTCAATTATTTTAACCCTTAAACAGTAAGGCAGAAAAGGCCTGCCACTAATTTCACGCATATTTTGAATACGTTCATCGTCAAGTATTCCAACAACTTTCAACTCTAAAATCTGATATGGACTTTGAAATCTAACATTATCGCCAACCCAGACATCAAGGGATTCAGAGGCACTGAGACTAATTGCAACTTCACCTTCACCAAACGGAAGCCTACCAGCAATTAAGCATGAATTCAATCTAATGGCCATAGGATCAATTGGACTTGAAAAACTTATAACATTCATAACTGGAATTAGGCCCTTAAAGCCAACTGTCGATAAGATAAATCCAATTGAATGCAATCGAGCAACATCCTCAGCCCTATAAGTAATGTAGCTAACCTCACCAGTCAAATTTAAAACGCTTAAAATTGAAAGATCAACTGGAAGTCCATGAGAAACTTCATCAAAAGCATACCTCTCAAAACTGATTCCACGCACTTTAAAATCACAATAATATTCACCGACAGAAATTTTCCGCTCAATAGCAAAGGATGTAAAGGCAATTGACGCCGCAACAAACAGAACGACTGAAAGCAACATAGCAGAAGAACGTAATCTCCGCCTCCTCAAATTCCTCTTAGCAAGGGAAGTAATCTCACCAAAATTCTCCATCACTCTAAACGAAAATACATTGTATTTCAAGAATATATTGTAGGTTAAATAGAGCAAAAAAGCAAGCATGGAAATGGCGTAAGTCAATATCGGATTAACCGAGATAAATCCTGGAGAGAACATTAATAGAATGAAGTAAAAGAAATGAACGAAAATACAGGAGAGAAGCACCTTTAACTTAAAATTTTCAGTGACAAAATAACTTAAAGCAATTGAACTTAATGAAATGAAAATAGAAAGTAACAACGAAGACCTATAAGCCTCAAACCTAGCCCACCTCAAGTAGCCAAGAACGTTTATTAAGTAAAGCTTAGCCTCCTTGAGCAAACTATAACACGAAGCATAATCTCCAACATTTAAAGCTGAAGAAGCATCATTCAATATCAATTCAACCTTATCTATTTCCTTCTCAAGAAAAGCCACATAGAAATTTTCAAATCTAGCTCTAGCAACATCCCTACGAACAGGGTCAACTAAGCTAGAGACATAAATTAATGAAGTTTTAAGAGAAGCCTCAGTTAATGAAACATTGAAAACTTCACCAAACCCAAATGAAGTAGGTTCATCAAAAAGATATATTGAAACAACATTTTGCTTACCTAAATAAAACCTATAAAATCTAATCAGAAAGTACGCATCAACCAAAATATTAATTTCAACGTCCGCAGGAACAACAATGACGTTGCTACTTATATTAAACATGCTAAACACAAATTTAAGCGTAGGATCCAACGTACCTCCATAAACACATATAGAGCCATTATGTTCAAACCTCAAGCCATTAGAATCAACCACAGTAAACCTTACAGCATGAGCAGGCTCACTAAAATTCACATGTAGAAAAATGCCTGAACAAACAATTGTTGCAGCCCTATTAAGTAAAAAAGAAACAGTATACGAGCGCTGGGAATTTTCACTATTAATAATAAGAGGATACTTGGATGGAACGTAATCTACGCAAGGTGAAGATGAATTATCATAATATGCATAAAGCTCTATCAGCTCAAATGGCTTAGAAAATCTGACACTGAAATTCAATGCATATTCACCACCAGGACCAGTCCAGCACTCAGCTAGAAGCGTGGAACCATAAACCGCAAAAACTCTAGCTCCACTAATGCCAAATAATTCATCTGCATCCAAAACCTTTCCGGAAACAAAGATATTAACCTCCTCAGCTGCAAAGCAAATAGCATTCGAAGTAAAAAGTAAAAATGAAAATGCGAGGATGCAGCCAAACAAGATTAAACTTTTATTTTTAATCATCATTCTAAAAATACTTACATAAAAATCAGTATTATAAATTTTAACTTCCAATCACTTTCTCCTGGATATTAGAATTACCGCCACCATAACCACTACAATTGTTGAAACATAAGAATAAATGTTAATTGATGCTATCGGCTTAACTTCAAATTCAACGATCATGCTACTGACAGTTAACGAGCCAGAAATTACAGGTCTAGTTTCTAACGAAATGACGTATGTAGATCTAAGACCTGCAGGAGGTATACGAAAATAAGTAGCATTAATTGGAATATTTATCCTTGTAAATTCCAAGTACGCACCAACAGGAGGAATAGATTTGAGTCTTAAATATGACTCGGGAGTGCGGACGATATTGTACCTACTAATGAAGTCAATAGTCATCAAGCTGCATAAACCAATACCTGGCTTAACATCAAAATAGCTTTCATTAATTTATCATAAGTAAAATCATTAAATAAGCAGGAGTAATAATGGGACTCTTATTTCTTCCCAGTAAGAAGGACTGATAAACGTGGCAGTTTCACTCTTAAGATCCGTATGCGTGGCATTAAAAAGTAATGATAATCCTTCAACAATTTTTCAACACAATATTTTGAGTCATCAAACGAAATGAAATTAACATCATAAGAGCTGAAAATAGGCTTAAATTATCGCTATATTAAAATTTTGATATAGAGGTGATGAATATTGACTAGAAAGCGCGCCATATTCTTCTAATTGTAATTATTTTCTCATGCTTATCTATTTTCATGTTCGAGTCCTTTATACCAAGAATCGAAGTTCAAGTTGAAAGTTATGTGGATGGTGAAGTCATTTTAAATAATGGCGGATTAGAGAATGGTACTATTGGCTTTGAGTCGGTTCGCGGCATAATTTTTGAGGGCGAAGCATTTGAAGAGTCTAAGTCATTGTTAATGATTGATGGTGGAGGACTTGTATGTAGCTTTGTTAGACCAATTCCTGCAAAGGGTTGCACAGTGATGTTTGCCTTCAAATTAGTGAATTTAACTGCTGATATGTGGATGTGCATAGTTTCCGCATGCTTAACGACAAAAATCGGGGCAACAAATTATACTATCAAGCTTGGCTATAGCGTTGGTCCATATGAATATGAAGCGTCAAGCAGTGAATATCCGAAGTGAATTTCACGTAGGGTTGGGGAAAGCTATGAAGTGTATGGTGGATGGCGTATTGTTATTTTTAGTGAAGATAGAGCTTTTCACGAGGCATTGAGTGATCCGATAGTGCGAGCTAAACTTGGATTGGGTTACGCGATGCAATTAAAACTTGAGAATTTCAGTATTACACGTATAGAAGTTGGAGCTACGCCTATTAGTATTGAGAAACCTCGGAAAGGATGCTTTCTTTTGGATGCAATATCCATTTACTCAAGTGAAATAAATCAGTCTAAGTTAGTGCTGAAAGTTCAGTCTAAAAACATAGTACCTTATACTATTGCAGTTGCCGGTGGTGGAAGTATAAACTCTTGCACTCTTAAGCCGTTTGAAACAACTAGAATGTCACTTATAGTTAACTGTAAGCCCAATGAATTGAAAATTTATTTAAAACCACTAATAATTCCAATTGCTCATTATTATGAGTTGAATATCAGCGGAGCGCATGCATACTCGTATAACGAATAATTTTACCTTTGAACTATTCTATAAAATATATTAATTAACTAATTATTTTGATTTAAGATTTATTTATCTTGATTTCGCCGGTTTAATTGCGTAATCTTGCTTCCAACTTGTTTTAGCAACAGTTATAATGATATTGAAGTGAATCATTGCTGGTGATTACACTTGAATGAATATGACATTTTAATTGAAAATGGCTTGATTGTAGACGCCACAGGAAGCCCAAGGATTAAAGGTTCAGCAACTAATATTTTAACTATTTTAGGGAAAGGTCCTTCATAAACTGCAAAGTTTCTCTTATCTTCTGGTGGAAACATTGCAATAGCTTTAAACTTTAACTTGTAAGCAAGTTTTCTTGCAACATGTAAAGACATTGGCTTAGAAAGTTCTTCTGGATAAAGAAGAGCAAACCCAATAATCCCTTTAGTTTTGTAAAAGAAAAAGGGGAAAATGTGGTCACTTTGATGGAGGCTCAGTGTGAGACATGTTCAACTTAGACTTCAGCACTAGTCAATTTTCGTAAATCTTGTGGATTTTAAATAGCGTCTTATTTAGCGAGATTTAGGGCTTATGAGGGCGGAATATGCGCGGGGATTTGAAGACGCCCTAGAACTAGCCCTCCTAAAATCAAAAACTTAGAAACAGCCAAGCAGTGCAGAAAAATAGAGTACCTATTAAGCCTAATCAAAGAAAGAAAATACGAATACCTAGAATGGATGCTAAAAACACTTCATTGAACTTGCAAGGTTTTCTTAAGAAAAGAGTTGATAAACTTACCTCCTTATTTACTTTAAAGGCGTTGTTACATTTATAGGTGAAGTATATAATATTAAATTTGAAACATTAAACTATTACTACCACTAACAGTAGCACCACTAATCATAATTGGAGTCAAAAAAGCATTAAAAAATAGAAAACACAAAAATAAGCTTCATATAAAAGTTAAGAAGAAAAATATGGAAAGAAAGGTTGGGGATAAGAGGAAAATTGAGAAAAAGAAATCCAAGAAACCAAATAGACTAGCAGAAGCATTACTAATGACTGAAACTTGAGTTCGTTATTATTATATGTTTATTTGATTTTGTCTCATTTAGTGGTTTTGGTTGTTATTGGCATGTTTTGTGAAGTGTTAATTTATGGTGGTGATCCATATAGTATTATTGTTAAGAGGGCAAGTATTATTGATGGAATTAATTCAATGATATTTATTCTCTTTCTTAAAATCACCACTATAACTAATCCAGTTAAAAATAGCATTAAAACTCCTATTCCAGGAATTAAATCGTAATAATTTACTCTTATAGGCCTTGCAATAGAAGTGTCTTTAGTTAGCAATATGCGTTCAGTTACCAGGTTAGTTGAAAGAGCTATACTTGAAGTCCAGGCAAGTGAAGAAGTTAATGCCAATACTCCACTATAATATAAGATCCCCCTATCATTTCTAAGTATCGATAAAATACATAGGGAAATAGATGTAAAATATAAAGTTATTGATATTATGGAGAAAATTAATCCAAATACATTCCTTATCATCCAAAAATTAGAGCCACTAAAAGTTAATTGTGGAATTTCCCAGAAATATGCAGCTTTAACTACAATCAACTTCCAATCAAATATTGGCACATGAACATATACATGACTATACCTACACGTCCAAGGCAAAAACATCGATATCAAAATTAAAATTAATGCAAAAATTTGCGGAACATATTTCATCATGCTCATTTCCCCACTCATCCACAATATTATAACAGTGGGAAAATAAAAATTTTAAAGTTAATCTACAATGGGAGAACTTGTTAAGTATACATAAATTTGATCTGGTTCTGATGGTATTTCATATTCATTTAATGCTATTACTCTTATATTGTAGTAAGTTTCGCTTGGTGCTGTTGATGAATCCCAATAACCAATCCATAATCTCAGAGATGAATCATAATACATTAATTGCCTACCAGTATCGTAACTTGAATCATAGACTCTATAGCCAACAGAACTTATGGTAACAATTGATGATACATCAGCCTGAATTTCTACAATACCATACACAGTATCACCATTTTGCGGATTAAATATGCTTACGACTGGTCTTGACATTATTGGATAAAGATACCTTACACCTCTAATATCACCTATTGTAAGAGTTCGTCTAATTTCTCCCTTACTTATATAACCATACATTACATTGTCAGAATTATCACTAGAATATAAATCATCTAACCCTAAAAAGTGCCCAACCTCATGAGTTGCTACACTCTGTACATCAAACCATGAGCCATAGCCAATACCCCAATCTTCTGCGTCATCAAATTGAATATCCATTTCTAATATTCGGTCAACTCCCCGGTTCATCAATATTGTTCTAGCAACTATACGTCCTGGACCATCAATATCAGGTACCCATCCAACTACATTCACACCATCCCTAACACCTGGCTCTCTACTTGTAGTACCCCCATATGCAAAGTCAATGTATGAGTATGAGTCATCTTCCCATGTCTGAAATGCATTAATAATTGCTTGAAATTCTTCAGTTCCCGAAATGTCTGCTGTTCCTTCCTCATTTATGTAGTAGGTAACAGGTAAATCTACCCATATTACATTTTGCCATGTTGCAAATCCCAGGTCATCTTCCTCATATATGTAATCCGGATCAGTTGACTCGCTTACAGTGCTTTTCTCTAAAACAATTAATTTATTAATATAAAGCAATCCGTTCTCCATTAACTCAGCATAAATTTTAACTTTATCACCAATTCTATATCTTTCTACTCCAAATGGCCATACATAAAGACAACGTTCGCTTATGGTCACATTTCCTATCCTAACATAACCTCCAAAATGATAAACCACTATCTTAGAAAGCTCTACAACCTTTTTATGCCACTTATGAATTGTTAAGTTTAAGTAAGTTATCACCCCCTTACCTTCAATAAAAACCGGTGATTTATTAATGATAGTTGCTGTAAATATATGTGTAGAGCACTTTTGAAGTACATGTTCTTCATTTACATCTAATGTCTCTCCTCTAGATATTGTAGCATTTACTATCAACATAGGCAAAATCATTAAAATTATTAGTAATAATACAGTTCTTATTTTCATATTTGACCTCCTAATATAGAAATTATAAAATCAATCATATAAATGTAACGTTACTTATCAAGTTAGCTAACTCTAAACTATATATTACCCAGGTTATCATAAAATGCTTAGGTGTTGTATTTCTTGAAGGAAGAAATCCAAATAGCCTTAAAGAAATACATGACTAACTATGCTAGAAACCTTATTAGGTCGCGAAAAGATAGGATAGACGAGTTCGCTGAAAAAGCATTACGAAAATATCCCTTTCATATAATATTTTTCCCGTTCAACTACATTGTAATCTCTGAAGTTGAAAGAAGTATAACTGCGGGTGTAGGGCTTACCTTCTACACTAAAATAGCTGAAATTATTGCACAGGAAAATTATGGTTATGTCAAGAAGAACTATACTTTCACATTCGAGATCGATGAGGGCTGGGTGAGGCGTGTCGATGACATACTAGAAGAGCTTGACCGAAAAAGAAGAGCGCCAAATGTTTATGTGGAAAAAGAGAGATAATGAGCACTAGTCAAGGCAGGCTTGTGAAGTTCGATGTTACGGCAGACTTTTACATAGGTGACTACATGTACAAGGGGTTAAAGGTACCTGTCCTCATAGAGTTCAAAACCCCTGGCCTAAAAAAGAGGACTGCGTCAGATCGAAGAGGAGGATGTTATTGTTCAAGGCTGCTTGGGAGGGACCAGGATACTACTACCACAGAGGCGGCGACTACTTTGTTAAGTTTTCTCGTGATCGTGATCTTGCTAGGGGCGGCACTATTGGTCGTGGTAGGTGGAGGCACACTTTTGATCCAGTAATTCAGGTTGCTAAGAGGCTTACTGAGGAGGCTGTTAGGGCTGCTGAGGTTGTTTCTAGGAGAGTTGAGGAGAAGGTTGGTAGGCCTGTTAGGGCTGAGGTGGTTCTTAAGGCTGCATTTCCAAGGCGGCCCAGGCTTCCGAGAGAGGTTAAGAGGATGGCTGACTTTGTTTGGGATGAGCTTTCACCTTCAGTTAAGCGGGCCGGCAACTGGACTTACATCACAGTGCTAAACATTATCAGGATGCTTTACGATTATGCTAAGAGTCAGGGCCTCACATGCAGGAGTTCGACTTGCTAATCAGGCTGAGCGAAAGAAAAGGCATATTATTTGAAGAGCTGATCAAAAATAGGCTGAGCAAAGTGTTCGGTGATGAACTCGTGCAGATACCCGCTAAAAACGGGTTCATGTAAACGGCTTTCTCCGGGCTTTTCTCACCATAAATTATATGGTTAAAAATGTTTTTTGGCTCAGTGTGAGACGAGGTCATCATTTCTCAGTCTGCGTCTCTACATCACAGCCACTATAACTACTGTCGGGGTTAAAGTTAGTTTTTTCGTTCAAATCATATGGAGCGACAAACTAAATCTACATAAAATGTTGAATTATTCAAATGTGTGATGGGAGAGTTAAGACATGATTGACAGTTCAACCCATTTGAGTTTAGAATTGTGACACGGTTTAACTAAGCTCTACTTTTCCGATCCATCTACTCATGCATACTTCATTTATGATTTAATTTACGAACTTGACAAGACTAATGTAAGGTATGCAGCAAGTCTTTAACTCCAATATCCCACTTTATTCTCCAAATTTAAGTCAAATATACAATTCTGTATTGTTACCAATAGTTGGGTATTTTATATGCCGGTTGTTGCGACTGAAAAAGCACAATTAATAATGCAGCTAATGACAATCTTTTTATATTTAAAGCATAACAAAATACATATGTGTGAAAATATAAAATTTTATTGAATGTTAGAATATTGCAAATTTAATCAAAAAATAACACATAATGGTAATCTAATAATAATATTATATTCAATATTAGTAATAACTAACTATGTTAACAACCATGTATTTGTTGGAAAAGATATATGGTTCGAAGCTGAGCATTGGATTGGTGAGCAAATAGTACTTACAGTTCATCCTAATGGGAGCATAACTGTTATAATTTGCACATATTCAGACAAGCTTTTTATAGATTTATCTGATATAAATGCTAAATTTGGTTTTTCTATAATTTGTTTGTATGAAAAAGAAATTTATTTAAACATTAGGTTTGACTTATCTTCTATTAGTTTGGAGGAGGCGGAATTGAAGTCTTATAATATTGTTAGCAGATTGCAGGATATTCTTGGAATGAATTTCGTATTGGCAAGTGAAGATAGGGTTGATTACGTTACTTCCGCAGGTATAAGAAGCTTTGTTACTTTTATTTATAAACCTACAGAATATAATTTTGAGAAAATTATAGATCTGTTCCTTCAAGTTAAACCTGATAGTGGTTTTTCACTATTAATAAATAAGGATATCATTTCAAAGAATTCATATCTAAAAATAAATATATATTATGCTTACCAAACTAGAGAAATTAGAGTTAACTTAATTTTTAAAAAGATCTTTAACGCATATTTTAAATTTAAGGAAGGAGAAAAATATGTTCTAGATGTATTTAAATTATTTAATTTTACGGGCAACATAGTTTCACATCGATCTTTAGATACATTATTTTGGATATATTTCGATTATGCTTATGGTATCGATTTCAAGTTTTTGGATATCCGCATTCCATGTTACTATAGCGTGCATAGGAGTAGTGGTGCTAGGGAATATATTATCACGAATGAGCCTTGGTACATTCCTAGCGGTACAAATATAGATGGAATGGTTATTAAGTTTATGGTTATTGAGAAGGGGTTTAGACTTACGCCTTATTCAATTAGAATTTTAGGCTATGTTATTTTGCTGTTGTTGGTGTTTGTTGTTTGTTTTCTATTTTATCGTTTAAAGTTATTTGAGATGATATTTAAAAAATATATTGCTTCATTGTATAATGTTATTTGGAGGGGCTGTTGTGAAAGCTAGATTTATAGTTTCTTCATTGATTATTGTGGTTTTATGCGTTCATCTTGCTGGTTTTGTTTATTGTAATCCTGGTATTGTTGATGTTAATTTGTGGTGTTCTTCTCCTAGTAGGGTTGGTTTTGCAGGTGAATCTTTTACGTATATTTTTGATGTGAGTTATGTTGGGGTTTATTCATTTATAGATTTGAGCCTTTATGTTGAGGGGGTGCCATCTAGTTGGTCTTATAAGTTTATTTATAATGGATTTGAAGTTGACATGATTCGCTTACTTAATGAGACGCGTGTAAATTTGCAGCTTATTGTTGATGTTCCTTCTTCGGCTTCACCTGGTGAATATAGCTTTAAAATTGTAGTTGAGTACGTTCATTATCCGTATAGGAGTTATTTGAATTGTAGGGCTATTGTTAAGCCTACTGTTAGGGATTTGGATGTTTTTTGCATGTTTCCAGCTAAGGCTGTTTGGGCTGGTTCCAGCGTGGAGTTTGAATTGAATTTGCACTATTTTGGTCCTGAGGATACGTTTAACTTCACAGTTATGAATTTACCTTCGGGCTGGAGCGTTTACTTCATTCATGGCTCCGATGAAATTCTTCTTTTATCATTGAATGATGGAGATACTGCTTCAATTAAGGCTGTTTTTGAAATTCCTGCTGATGCTGAAATTGGAGATTACAACTTAACTTTAATCATATTTTCCAAATTTATTAGTAGAAAGGTGAATTTGATTGTCAGAGTTAAGCCTCCATCCACCTTCAACAGGGGTTTGAGGCTTTCCGTGGACTATCCCATCATTGACATTGAGGCAGGTAGATTTGCATATTTCACTTTAACCGTAAATAACGTTGGAGCTGTTGATGAAATTGTTTACTTAAGCGTTTCTGAAAAACCCTCTGGATGGGAAGTTTCGTTCATAGTATCTGGCAAGAAGATTCACGGCCTATCAGTTCCTGCGAGAAGCTTCTCCAATGTCATTGTTGAGGCGAAGCCTCCGCCATATGTTGAATTGGGTGAGCATAAGTTCATCATTACAGCCGAATCTGAGGATGGAGCTATATCGGCTAACATCACCCTAATTGTCAATATTTATGGCAAATATAGCTTGAGCCTACATTTCCCAGAATTCCCATCACCCTACTTCAGCATGAAATCCGGCGAAACTAAACGATTTGAAGTTGAAGTTAAAAATAATGGTGTTTTAAACGTCACAAACATTTACCTTACACTTGAAGTTCCATCAATCGATTGGGAAGTGAACATTGAACCCAAAAAATCATGCTTCTACAACCAGGCGAATCCGTGACCTTCCAAGTAGAAATGTACGTATCAACCATAATTTCAGCAGGGGACTACTTCATCACAGTTAAAGCAGTTTCAGATCAAGCTTCAGCATCAAAAGATCTAAGAATTTCAATTACTAAGCCAACTGAGTGGGGCTACATTGGAGCAGCACTAGCTGTAATAGCAATTGTAATCGTAGTAATTATCTTCAAGAGGACTGGAAGGCGATGAATGGTAAAGCGATAATTGAAACCAAAAATTTAACGAAAATATATCACGTTGATGGACGGGAGATTCGAGCTGTCGACAATCTAAATCTAACTGTCTATGAAGGCGAATTATTCGGTTATCTAGGTCCAAACGGCTCAGGCAAAACTACCACAATCCTAATGCTTCTAGGACTAATTCAACCCACAAGCGGCGAAGGAAAAGTCGCAGGATACGATATAATTAGGGAATCCAAAATGATTA
Organism: Candidatus Culexmicrobium cathedralense; assembly: GCA_025061115.1. GTDB lineage: Archaea > Thermoproteota > Methanomethylicia > Culexarchaeales > Culexmicrobiaceae > Culexmicrobium > Culexmicrobium cathedralense. The sequence goes on from JANZKC010000001.1 coordinate 168,219, forward strand.
GAAGAGTTGCTGGATACATTCCTGAAAGATATAGCTTCTACGAAGACTTGTCAGCATACGAGAACCTAGAATACTTTGCTAAGCTAAATAACATTCCTAAAAATGAAGTTGAAGAGAGAATAAAATGGGCTCTAGAAATAGTTGAGTTAAGCAAGTGGATTAATGCACCAGTAAAAACTTTTTCAAGAGGCATGAAGCAGAGGTTAGCTCTAGCCAACGTGCTAATAAGAAAGCCTAAAATAATATTTCTAGATGAGCCCACAGCAGGATTAGATCCACATGCAACAGCGAAGTTCAGATCCTTAATAAAGAAGCTTAACAATGAATTTAACATCACAATATTCCTATCAAGCCACATGCTCCACGAAGTAAGGCAAATATGCAATAAAATCGGATTCCTAAAAGATGGAAGGCTAATAGCCATAGACACCATCGACGGCTTCATGAACAAGATGGGAATTAAAGTCATATTGGAAGCAACAAACATCAACCATAAAATCATCAAGTCAATAGAGAACTTAAATGACGTAAATAAAGTATTGAAAGTAAATGATAAACTAGTCATTTATGCTAGAAACGACGTTAGATTAGATATTTCAAAAATAGTTACAGGCTTAGGAGAATACATTTTAACTCTAAAAATAGAGCCTCCAACTCTTGAAGAAGTTTTCTTCATAGTCTATGGAGAGAAAGGAGGATGAGCATGAGCACCATCATAATTGCATTAAAAGAATTCTCAGACCATGTAACAAGCCGAAGATTCCTAATTCTATTCACGCTCCTAAGCGTACTTTCAGTTCTATCAGCCTTCTCATCAATAAGCAGAGCATTTATAGGCGAAGTTAAAATGTTTTCAGACATATTAACTCTAGGCCGCCTATCAATAATATACCTAATAGGAGAACTAGGACCTCTAATCGGAATAGCCTTGGGATTCGATTCGATCAGCAAGGAAATTGAAAGCGGTTCAATGCTACTATTACTATCCTGCCCAATATATCGGGACACAATATTAAATGGAAAAATTCTAGGAGGACTACTAACAATAATTCTAGCTCTAGGCACATCCACAATTCTACTAACCGGATTCACCCTAGCTCAAATAGGAATTGCCCCAACAAGTGAAGAAATAATAAGATTAATCCTCTACTTCCTAGCATCAATAATTTACATTTTAAGCTACATGGCTCTAAGCATGCTAACATCAATAATCTCAAAAAGAACTTCAATATCACTGCTAACTTCAATTTCAATATGGATCTTCTTCACATTCATAATGCCCATGGTCGCAAGCTCACTAGCAACAATCCTACCAGAAGAGGATATAGAAGGAAAAATAAGAATAATGACCATAACGCTGCTACTAACGCCAGTTCAACACTACTACACGCTTAGCAGAAACATCATAAGCCCAAAATTCTCAATAGATCCATTTAGCATATTCCCAAGAAGATCAATAGTAAAGCCATTAACCCTAATTGAAAGTTTAAACCTAACGTGGCCAAACCTAGCAATAATAACATCACTACTAGTAATATTCGTAGCAGCATCCTACATCAAATTCCTAAAAGAAGAAATAAGATAACAAGCTACTTCAACTTAAATCCACGTTTTCTAGCATAAATAATCATCAAGGCCACAACAATTAAAACAACAACTATTGAAACATAACCCAAAATCTGCGTTAAAGGTAAACTAGGAATCTTAAATCCCTTTTCAACAACTTTAAATTTGATCCGTATACCATCAATCAACTTGCCTGGAATGTTATAATACGGCTTATCTATAATAGCATCATTGGTAATCGCATAAGAAACAATCACCCCCTCCATTCTTCCTCTTCCAATAACATAATCAATAGATGAGAAGTAAATGTCTTCAAAAACGTAGTCAAGATTACCTGGCCTTTGAAATTCAATATAAATAACTGATTTAAAAGACTTTTTACTAGCAGTGAAAGGTTCAGTTATATTCAAAATTTCAAACAAATCAAAAACATAAGTTTTACCAGCTTTAAAACTATAATAATTATCAAATTTTTTCTTAATTTCAATTTTGTAACTCCAATAACCTAAAGATTTATCATAAGTCATTATAAATGACAATAAAGTTCCATTAGTCATAAAGCATTTACTCTTTATGAAAGAAAGAAAACCATCTTCAGGCCTTACTTCAAAAAATAAATCTATAATTTTATTGACATCAATATCAAACACTTTGTATATTAAATATAATATCCTAACTTTAGTTCCAGTCCATGGATTTGTCACATCAACAGGCTTCTTCTCGGCCAATTCACAATATGCCCCAAAATATGTACTCACTATTTTTTGAGCAGTTATCTGTCCAATCTCCTCAGCCTCTTCAAAGCTAAAGTCCATGCAATTATAGCGTAAGCACAAATTTGTATGAACTCCAATTAAAGTAGAGATTGAAAAAGACTCCAACTTATCAATATGCGGTATGTTTAATATGTTTAAGTTAAATATATCTAAAAATGGCTTTTCAAGTTTAGATTCAAGAAATATTATGATGGAACCATCTTTGTTTATTATTACTCTTATTTCTTCATGAGGCTCCAAAATTACCTGAGAACTCAAGAAATTATGTAGCATCAAGAGGATTAAGATAGGCATTATCCTACTTTTCATCAAAATCACATAAATAATTTAAGAAAAATATATATAAGTTTTTTCAAAGAAAGAGTGGTGCTTTAACGTGAAGACATCTATAATTACCTTTGTATTGCTAGGCATTCTGTCCATCATCCCTCAAGCACTTGCAATAAACATAATACAGCCGTGCTGATATGTTGATATCCATGGATTTTTAAATTATGTAGAAGATTTTGACCAGTACTTTCACTGGGGATCATGTTATGATGTAGTGACATTTTATGTCATTGATCCGCCGCCTAATGAGGGAGTCTACTTAAAAATTGAAGGTTTAGACATTGATGGTAAAGTTGTAGATGCGGAGTGCATAGCGCCAAGTTCATTTGTCTGGCAAGTAGAATTGGTACCGGAAAACGGTACTTCAATATGGTATGTCAAAATAACATATTTATGGTGGTCCGGAGATTCTCCAGCTCCGGTTGTTGAATATTATGGTGACATATATTATACTGGCGGTCCAGTATAAATTCAATTTTATATTATTAAATTTGTTTCCCATTTTAATTGTTTGTGATAAGTTTTGTGTGGTTTGAACTCAGCTTTTAATTTTTCGGGGTTTTCTCCTTTCCATGGTATTTTGGTTGGATTTATTTCGCCATATCCCCATTTGTGTAGGTAGTGGAGGTAGCCTATGTCTTGTGGGTTGAAGCCCATCATGTAGGCGGTTAGCGAGTCGAGGTGCAGTGGATTTGTTGATGCTAGGAATGCTCCCCACTTTATGGGTTCGCCGTGCACTGGGCCGTTTCCTTGCATTCCTTCTAGGCCGTCGATGACTCCTAGGTCTGGCATTACTTTTGCTGCTACTTTTGCTATGTTTAGGTTGATGTAGTGGTATCCTTGATGCATTAATGGTTTTTCTCTGCGTGGAATTACTCCCATGGACATGTTTTTGATTGTTAAGGTGACTATTACTGTGTCGTGAGTTTTTGGTCTGCAGATTGATATTTTGAAGAGATTCTCGTTTAGGGCTATTTTTGCTAGTCTTATGTTGAATTTTTCTCCTTTGCTGTTAAAGACTTCTATTGTTTCAAATTCATCTTCGTCGAGATATATGAATTCTATTGGGTATTTTTCTTTAAGCTTTATGTAATCGTAATTTTTTAATGCGTCCCAAAGCGTTCCGTCCGCCGGCGACTCGGCCATAATTACTTCACTTGGACTGAAGTTTTCGTATAGGTAGCTTAGTAGTACATCTACAGCTTCTACTGGTGTTGCTGAAAGCATAACTTTAACTGACACGAAGTTTGGCTTGACCAGTATTTTCTTTCGATTGCGCATCTTAACTTCTATTTCATTTCTTATTAATTCAAGAGCGTTCCAAATTCCTTCTTGCCTTGAATCTGCCTTCACTATTGAAACTGAGCCCTTCATCGTATTCACTCATTATTTTCATAGGCATCTACTGCTTTTGAATCTTTACTAATATTCTTAAGTATCATGCCTATGAACGCTAATTAAATGCAGGGTTATGACATAAATGCGAAAATTGTATGTTAAGCTTTAAAATTTAATTTTTTACCAACAGTATGAAGATGAGCTCTTTTATATTCTCAATGCACTTTATTTTCAAATTTCTCTTCTTTAATTCAAATATTATTATTGTTAGTAAGCTCAGCATGAAGATTACTTGCATTATCATTGAAGCCAATATCCAGTCGCCAAGTAGAATTAAAGCGTCGATGCTTTCACTTGTTATTGGCCAGAAAAGTGGATTGTAGGGGTGATGCAGCGAATCTGTTATTAAGTGAATTTCGGATGACAGCTGCACTGAGAAGGCATAGTTGACTGTGCTGTGTTCATGTTTGAACTTTTTACTCAATATTTTTCGATAAACATTCTGTAAAGTGGAAGTAGGATTAAGCCGATGATCCATGATAAAGCTAGCGAACCGATTAGGCTATGTAAAACTAATCTGTTGAATGGTGGATATAAGCCAATTAGGAAGAGTATTGGAGTTTCTATATCCGGAATAGCGGATCCAATTACTAACCCTGGCAGACTTAATTTTCTTCTACTAATTTTATGAATAGCATATGCATGAACGTAGTGGAGGGGAGTTAAAACCATAATGTAGCATCTCTTAACAACTTATTTCATTAATGCTAAGTTTTGTCGATTAGTTTTTGAACTTTCACTAGAGTTGAATTGAATATTGGGCCTCCGCCTATTACTTGCGTTTCACATGGTACGAGAGTGTTTTGAGCTTCTTGATTTAACCCTATTAGCTGTCTTGGAGCCCACATGGCGCCTCTGGAAACTTTCTCTGTCACTATTGCCCTAACCTCTACTACACCAAGTTCATTATAAAGCTCGACGATGTCTCCATCTTTAATGTTTAGATTTTTAGCGTCATCAATGTTTATCCATACAATTTGTGGGATATCTCCATATACTTCTCGGAATTGAGTGTGGGTGTATTTTGAAGTTGAGCTGTTTAATAGGATCATGTATCCCTCCTTCATCTTAAGCTGATGCTGTTTCGGCAGTGGATTTAAACCCAGTTTTTCAGCTTTCTTCGAGGAAAACTCTATTTTGCCTGTTATGGTTTGATATCTGCTTTTTTGCTTTACTTTAAGTTTTAATGTTGCGCCATTAATTAAGTCTTCAAATGAGCCATTTTCTATAGCATCTTTAAGTGCTATGCGAAGTGCATGCAATGGATCTTCATAGATCCACTCATCCTTCAATCCAAGCCTAACGGCTAATTCCCTCATAATCCAAATCTCATCTTTGCTTTCACCCAAAGGCTCCACCGCTTTATTTGAAATTCTAATGTATCTGTGACTGTATGGAATGACTACATCGACTTTTTCTAGGTAGGTTGGAGCTGGCAATACAATATCAGCATATTTTGCTGTTTCAGTCCAGTGGGTATCGTGAACTACCACAAAAACATCACTTCTATTTAATCCTCTTCTAACTGCATTTTGATCTGGCAGGGTAACTGCTGGATTCATATTATAAATATATATGAATTTGAATTCTCCTCTTTCAAGTAGCTTGCCAAGCGCTACTTGACTTACTATTGATGGCTTCCTTGCTGTTAGGCTTTCGCCTGTCAAGTATGAAATATCGATACTCCATCCTTTACTATTGGTGTAGTAGAAGCCTCTATTCAATCCTAACAGTGCAGGGATGAGTACAATTGCTCTAACTGACTCGGCGCCGTACTTGCTCTTTTGTAGTCCTATTCCTATCATGGTTGCGCTTGGCTTTAAATTACCGTAGAATTCCCCTAGCTCTTCAATTAAACTCCACTTGATGCCAGTTACTTCTTCCACTTTTTCAGGCGTCCACTTCATTGCTTCCTCTTTAAATTTCTCATACCCATAGGTCCACTTCTCAATGAAATCTAAGTCTACGTAATTATGGTCTATAAGATATCTTGCAACTCCATATGCTAATGCGACATCGCTTCCAGGTTTAGGTTGAAGCCACTTGTCTGCCTTTTCTGCGGATTCACTCCTTCTAGGATCAATTACTACTAGTTGAGCTCCGCGCTTTTTAGCTTCGAGAGATAAGGCCCACAAGTGAGGAGCACTAACTGCAGCATTAAATCCCCAAAATACTATAAGTTTCATTTCAGGAAGTTCGTCAGGCTGAATTCCATAGGTTAATCCGTAGTGCATGGAGATAGCTTCATGACCAGATTTACTGCAAATACTGTAATCTGTTCTAGTTGCTCCAATTGCGTACCACAACCTCTGCGAGAAATATTGAGTGAGCAAGCCCATGTTTCCACTGTACTCTAGGTGCAGAATTGCTTGAGGACCATAATTCTCCAAAACCTCTTTAAGCCTACTAGCGATCATGTCTAAAGCTTCAGTCCATGAAACTTTCACGAATACTCCACTATTCTTACAACCTATCCTAATATGTGGGTAGAGGATTCTATTGCTGCTGTAAACTCTTTCAGGATCTTTTGCAGCTCTAGGGCAGGTGAAGCCTCTAGTAATTGGGTGACCTACTTCACCTTCAACGCGAATTAACTTGCCATTTTCAACCAAAGCTACTAGGAAACATGTGTCATAGCAATCTCTAGCACAAACGGTTTTAATTCGCTTCATAGCAAACTCCACGCCGATGGAAATTACAAACTACATTGCACAATTACACAATTATCCCTTTTACTTTCTTATCTAGCAAAGCTAAATTAAAGCTCCTCAGCTACAACTTCAATTACTCACCATCTTTATATTTCTCACTTCACTTTGAAATGATGGATGGTGCTTGAAATGTCCTTTAGAGATGAGGGTAAAGAGCTCAGCATGATTTTAGAGAGAGGTAAATGCGCTTGGGGTAGATGCTACTTCTGCGGTTGGGGTAAAAAGGAAGTTAAAGTTAGCATTAATAAATTGAAACGGAGATTAGAGGGGTTCTTAAAGAAGCACTCTAAGGCTGGGAAAATTGGGAAGCTAAAGATTTTCTCGTCTGGAAGCTTTCTAGATGAAAAGCAGTTTCCAAGTGAATTCGTCAAGTTTGTTGTTGAAGCCGCTGAAAAATATGGTGTTGAGGAGCTTGTGGTTGAGTCTAGGCCGGAGTTCATAACTGATAATAGACTTAAGCTCTTAAAGAGCAGTAAAGTTAAGGTTACTGTTGCTATGGGCTTAGAAATTGCTGATAACGACATTCTAACGAATTTCTATAGAAAGGGTTTTAGAGTTGAAGATTACTTGAATGCTGTTGAAACATTGCGTAGAAATGGGTTTGGAGTTAGAGCTTATGTTCTAGTTAATGGTCACCCAATTTTATATGAGAATCCTGATTTGCAGAGGAAACTCCTTGACAAAACTATGGAGTTGGCTTTGAAAATTGCCGATACAATTGTTATAATTAATGCTTACCCCCATGTTAAGGCTGATTTATGGAATGACTGGATTGAGGGCAGGTGGAAACCACTTGACGAGAAACAGTTTTACGATTTAGTAGGAAAATGGCGTGACAACCCTAAAGTTGAGCTTGACTTCAACAATTACTACTTCATTCCAAAATTTCCTAGAGAAAAGAAGGTGTTATTGAAGGGAGTTGGACATGACTTTTTAGTTCACCCATACTATGAGGTTTGGCAGGACTACTTCGTCCGCTTCTACAAGCCTCCTAAAGGCAAAGATTACGTCTTATTCCTTCCATGCGCATATAGGAAGCCCTATACGAGGTCTAGGACTTGGAAAGCAATTTTAGGAGCTATTTCAGGCTATCCATTCTTTAAGAAGCTACATTTAATTGCAGTTAGCAGCCCAGGCGTAATACCGTATGAATTTATAAATTACTATCCATTCAACGCCTATGACTGGCCTGAATGGCTTGAAACTCAGGAAATTAAGAGAGAGTACATTGAAGTCACGAAGGAGAGAGTAAAGAATTATGTGAAAGCTCATGAAAAATGCTACAAACTCTACTTCGCATACTTCAAGCCTGACGCAGAAACAATGAGGGCAATTAAACTCGCATTTGAAGAGATGAAGTTAATTGAAAAGCTCGTAGTTATAATTGATGAAGAGACGTACGCTAAAATTGTTGAAGAGAAGTTTAAGCCCCCAGTTGCACATCCACTTGCACTGGAAAAGCTTAGAAAAATATTGAGGCAGTTTTTAGCTTAAAATAGCCGTAATTACTTTAATTTAAATACTCGTAAAGCATTTTCGCCCAGTACTAACTCTAATTCACGCCTGCTAAGGCCGGAAACTCTCACCTTCTCTAATTCAAATGCTGGATGGCCGAAAGGCATGTCAGAGCCATAAAGTATTCTTTCAGGTCCTAACACTTCAGCTGCCTCCTTAATTTTACTGTGCATTGGCATTCCAGAGGTCTCGAGCATTATGTTTTCATGCTTCTTCGCAATTTCAATTGCACCATTAATGTAAACTATGTGTCCATGCCCCATGTGACCAAGGATTATGGTTACATCCGGAAACCTATCTGCTAATGGCGAGAAATGCCATGGAAGCGACCACGGCGGATGACCGCAGTGGAATAGTACTGGAATGCCATGTTTTCGAGCCCTTTCCATTATTGGATCAACTATTTCTTGATCAGGCAAGTAGGAGTCTAATAGTGGATGCAGCTTAATTCCCTTGAAATTCCACTCAATTACTGCTTTATCAATTAACTTTATCGCCTCATCACCGCGATGAGGATTAACCCAAACTAAGCCCGCCAACCTCTCTGGATACTTCTGTACAGCCTTTAAAGTTAATTCATTTGGAAGTGAAAAGACAATCGACTTTTCAATGTTATATTCATCCATCAATTTTATCATGGAATCGGCATCTAATCTGACATTGAAAAGAGGAAAATCGCCTAAATGGGTATGCGAATCCACGATCACAGACATGCGAATCACCTCAAACAACATACTCTACTCTCATCGCCTTTCGAATAGCAGCCATTAATGGAATTGTAACTATTATGTCAACAGCGCTAAGCGGGAAGAATGTTATTAGGTCTAGGTAAGCTACTGGACCTAAAAGCCAATAATCATATAGGAAGTATGCAGTGTTTTTCCATATGTGGCTAATGATCATTGCCAACAGCTCTGATGTCCTGGGCTTATTGCTAATAATTCTCCTCATTTTACCTAAAATAAATCCCATAATTCCACGTATAACTATAGTTGCTGGAGCCCACTGAATAAAAGCACTCTGATACATTGGATTCCAAACGTCGAATAAAGCTGCTCCAACACCACATGCAAAAGCACCAATCTTCGGTCCAAACATTATTGCAGCGATAAAGGAAGCCACATCACCCAAATGCCAAACACCCAAAGGTTTCGGCATTGGAACAGCAATACAAGTCATAACGTACACTAGTGCAGTCATAGCAGCAGTATAAGCAATAACCTTCGCTCCACTTGTACTCATGATTGAGCCCTCATCAACATAATGATGATAAACTTATATGCTGATACTAATGCCGCAATAATAATGATATAATATTGAAGATTTAATATTAAAAATTTTAATTAATTTATGTAGTGCATTGAAGTCGAGGAGGTCATTATGGAACTCAAGGAGATTCATTAAATATAAAGATTAGACTTAAATATGAAAAATATATCTTTAATAATGATGTCGTATTTAAGTCTAATAAAGTGCACAAGATGTCAAGCCGAATATGATGCAAACACCATTCTAAGCCGTTGCAATAAGTGCAACGGACCCCTGGAAGTCATTTACAATTATGATGAACTACGCAACTGGATATCCAGAGGAGAATTCGAGAAGAGAGTTGATGGAATTTGGAAGTATGTCGAATTACTTCCATGCCCTTCAAGCTCTGCAATTACCCTAGGCGAAGGCAATACGCTGCTAATCAAGTGCGAAAAGCTTGGCAGAAAGCTTGGATTAAGAAAGCTTTACATAAAGGATGAAACCAAGAATCCAACTGGCTCATTTATGGATCGCGGATCATCAGTTTTAATTACAAAGCTTTGCGAAGCGAAATTTAGCGGAGTTTACGGAGTTTTTAAGGGGAATCTAGGAGCATCCCTAGCTGCATACTCAGCTAAAGCCGGTATAAAATGCACAGTTTTCATTTCGGATAGAATTGATGCAAGCAAGATATATCAAATGATAGCATTCGGAGCCACCATATACCCAAGGAACAAGATGAGTGAAGTTAAGTTCGGCGATAAACATTACTTTGCCGATAATGCAGATCCATTTCTACTGGAAGGTGAAAAAACTATAGGATTTGAAATTATTGAAAACTTAGACTGGCATCTCCCCGACTTCATTATAGCTCCAATGGGAACTGGCGGATTAATATCAGCCATTTGGAAGGCAATTAGAGAATTTGAGTATCTCGATCTGATGAGCGAATCTAAATCCAAATTGATTGGAGTTCAATCTGAAAAGTGCTCCCCCATTGTAGATGAATTCTTGTTAGGAGAAGCCAGGGAAGTTGATGCTGGAAGTACAATTGCCGTTGACATTGCATTTGAAAAGCCAAGTAGAGATTTAGAGGCTATAAGAGCTCTTAAGGAAAGCAGCGGCCATGCATTCAAAGTTTCAGATGAAGAAATGCTGCTTGCCTCAATGATGCTAGCTAAAATGGAGGGAGTTTTCGCTGAGCCGGCTGCAGCATCTACAATAGCTTGCGTAAAAAGGATGATAGACGAAGGAATTTTAGATTCATCAGACACGGTAATATGCATCATAACTGGCTCAGGATTAAAAGACCCAGTAGCAGCAGTAAAAGAACTTGAGAAGAACCTTACTTTAGAAAAATTCATCAAATTAAAGGTTAGAATGAAGCCGAGACTTGGAATTGGAAGCACTAAGATAAAAATTTTAAAAATATTAACTAGCGAAAAACTCCATGGATATGAAATTTGGAAGAAGCTTCACGAAATTGGATTGGAAATTTCAATTCCAGCAGTATATCAACACCTTAAAGAACTGGAGCAAATGGGACTAATATCAAGGGGCAAAAGCGAAGTTGTTGAAGGTAGAATAAGGACATACTACGCAATAACAAGTAGAGGTATAGAGCTTCTTAAAGCATTAACATAACAAAAATAAGCTATTCGCATCACTAAGATGTGAAGCAAAGCTCAAAGCAGAAATCTAATACCATCCAATTAAGCTAAATTGAAGTGAATTCTCTCCACTTTCAATAGATCCGTAATAAAAGATTCAATCCTCCTTCTTTTCTGGTTCTTCAATGTATAATAGCATTAAAATGGTTATTGGAATAATGAAAGCATATTGAATGAAAAACGGAAGTTTATGCGATAATTTATCATACAAAATTCCACCTATCAATTGACCTGCCGAGCCGGCGATAAGCAGAAAGAAGTTTCTCGAACCTGCTACCTTTCCACGCTGAGGTCTCGGTATAAAATCAGTAAATAAAGCCGAAGTCGCCGCATAAGACAGTATATTTGAAAGACCCACCAATGGCACTCCAAAAAGTAGTAGGGTGAAATTGCCATAAATGATTAATGGCAAGACAAATGCCACCAATATTCTTGAAATAATCAATGGCACCTTCTTTCCAATCTTGTCAATCATCTTACCGCAAGGAATCGAAAGAATGATTACTGAAATTGAGAAAGCAGTGAGAATGTATGACCACTGAACCGGATCAACATTTAGATCCTCAACGATGTAAAGCAAAATTATGGGATCAATCATTGCAGACGAAAATCTCAATCCAACTTCACTAAAGAATAAAACTAGTGCAGATATATGAACATGCCTCCACACCCTAAGAGACTCCGCAATGGCCTTCGGATATAAATCAATTAATTCCCGCGCACTTATCCGCTCGGAATTCACTATCGTTTCCTTCAATTTAAGCCTCAATAAACCCGCAATAGTTAAGGCTAGAAATACAAGCATAAAGCCCAGCCTTACACTTGGAACTAACCCCAACTTCTCATATAGGTAAGCGGCAATCAACGGCGAGGGAGTTGTGGAAACACTCGTAATTAAATTAATAATTGAAAAGCCCATCCCCCTTCTCTCAGGCGGAAGGGAATCCATCGTTATTGCCTGAAGAGCGGGACTATATATGCTACATAGACCTGAAATTACGGCTGCAACCATAATAGTTTGCCAGTTAGGGGCAATGGCATATAGAATCTGGGAAAGCGCCATAATGAAAGTCATTCTAGTTATAAGGCGCTTCCTACCATACTTATCAGCTAAATATCCTCCTGGAATTTGCACCAAGGCACTTGTAACCATGAAAACAGAGCCAATCAGTCCAAGAGCTATTGCTGATCCACCCAAAGCCTTAACGTAGAGAGGATAGTACGTTCTAGACATCTCATCAAAGAAGTCGATAATAATCCAACTAGTTATCAGTAGTAGGAAGTTCCCCCGAATAAAAGAAAACTCCAAAATAACCTTTGAAATAACCTCTCTAAGCTTTCTGCCAGCACTGAACATCGCCTTAAACCTCTTCAACCTTGTTTGCCCGCTGGAGACCGAATTGAAGCATAACTAGGATTTTAACCACTATTTTAAATGAATTACTTATAAGGTTAATTCTAATCAATCACCTATTTAATCTTAATCAATTCCATAATTTTACCTCAAGTTTCATCACGAATTAAGAGGCATTAAACTTTGATGTTATCAATTAGCAATTAAATCATTTCACCGCATAATTTAATTAGCAATAACTACTTTGATTATGGGGTGAAGAATTGTTGTATCGTGGGCTTATGGCACCAGCGGGCAGTACAGTTCTTCTCTTAGGAAACGAAGCCATCGCTAGAGGAGCTATCGAAGCTGGAGTGGGCTTTGCAGCAGCATATCCAGGAACTCCTTCAACTGAAATCATCGAGTCTCTTGCAAGAGTCGCGAGAGATCTTGGAATACATGTTGAATGGAGTACTAATGAGAAAGTGGCTTTTGAAGCGGCCTATGGAGCAGCAATATCCGGTGTTAGATCACTGGTTGCTTTGAAGCATGTTGGATTAAATGTAGCTGCAGATCCTCTAATGAGCAGCGCCTACACCGGCGCGGAAGCAGGCTTCGTAATTGTAACTGCAGACGACCCAAACATGTGGAGCAGCCAAAATGAGCAGGACAATCGCTTTTACGGATTGCACGCATTCATCCCAATATTCGAATCCTACTGCCCCGCGGAAGTTAAGAACCTCACTAAATATGCATTTGATTTCAGCGAGAAAATGAAGCACCCAGTAATCTTGAGAACCACAACAAGGTTGAGTCACGCTAGAGGCCCAGTAACCTTAAATGAAATCCCAAAAATAAAGATTAAAGGCAAATTCTCTAAGAACCCTTCAAGATGGACTTTAATTCCAGCCCATGCAAGGAAGCTCAGATCACACCTCCTAGAAAAATGGAATGCAATTAAGGAAGCCGTGAATGAAGTTCCATTTAATTGGCTTGAAAGCCATGATTCAAATTTGCTCATAATAGCTTCCGGCATTGCATATGGATATGTGAAGGACTCGTTGAAAATGCTTCACTTAAACGAGAAAATTGACGTATTAAAGATTTCAACTCCAGTCCCACTGCCCGAAAAATTAACTTTGAAAGCTTTGAAGTCTGCAAATAAGGTGCTTGTTGTTGAAGAGCTTGAGCCAATAGTTGAATTAGAAGTTAAGAAATTGGCTTTTGAAAATAAATTGGAAATTGAAATTTATGGCAAAAACCTAATCCCACAAATAGGGGAGCTCACCATTGATAGGGTTGCAGAGGGAATAGCGAAAATCGCTGGAGTAAGCTTAACTCCCCTCACTGAACCGAAAATAGAAATTGAAATACCATCAAGACCACCAACATTTTGCCCAGGATGTCCACATAGAGCATCATTCATGGAATTGAAAAAAGCATTAGCCCAATTAAAAATTAAAGATGCAATATTCTGTGGAGATATCGGCTGCTATAGCCTAGGCGTATTTCAACCATTCGAAGCTCAAGACATAATTATAGAAATGGGAGGAAGCATAGGCGTAGCCAATGGACTAACACACACTACAAATCAAATACCAATAGCAATCATGGGCGACTCTACATTCTACCACGCATGCATACCAGGACTAATAAATGCAATCTACAATAACTCGCCAATGCTAGTATTGGTCTTGGACAATAGAATAACGGCTATGACCGGTCATCAACCGCATCCAGGAACTGGATTAACAGCTAGCGGAGAAAAAGCCGTCAAAATCCTACCAGAGGACATAGCTAAGGGATTAGGAGTTGAATATGTTGAAATTGCAGACCCATACGAAGTTAATGAAACCATAAATAAAATCAAGAGAGCATTAAAGTACGTAAGGGATGAAAGAAAAGTAGCATTCATAGTAATGAGAAGAGCATGCTCGCTATTAATGGGAATGATAGCTAGGCGAAAAGGCATTGAGAGTCCAAAGTACAAAGTGAATGAGGAGAAGTGTAAAGCATGCGGCATATGCTACGACCAATTCGGATGCCCAGCAATAACTCCAACAGCAAACGGGAAAGCCGAAATAATCGGGCAACTATGCATTGGATGCAGCGTATGCGCGCAGCTATGCCCGTTTAACGCCATAGAAATAGCGAAAAAGGCGAGCAAGAAATGGGAAGACCTCTCTCGCGAGGTGAGATAAACATGAAGACATTTAACCTTATATTATGCGGAGTTGGAGGTCAAGGCCTCATAACTCTTGGAAGAATAATTGGAAATGCAGCCATAATTCATGGAACTGGAGTATCAATATCCGAAGTTCACGGAATGGCTCAGAGAGGAGGAAGCGTAATAGTTCACGTAAGAATAGGAGAACCTGAATCCCCGCTAATCCCGAGAGGAATGGCAGATGCAATGTTATCATTAGAAATACTAGAAGCATGCAGAAACCTAACCTACACCAACAATAAAACAGCAATATTCGTAAATAGAAGAATCATTCGCCCCTCAATTCCAGGCATAAAGTTGCCGACAATCAATGAAATTCTACACAATCTAAAAAAGATAGGATTGAAAGTTGAAGTTGTGGACGCCCAGAAACTAGCATTAAAAGCCGGAGCACCACTAAGCGAAAACGTAGTAATGCTTGGAGCACTACTCAGCACGAACATATTAAAGGAGTACATAAGTATTGAAGACGTGGAAAAAGCAATACTAAACTTATTCCCAAAAAGAATTGCTGAAATAAACCTTAAAGCACTTAACTTAGGCTTAAATTACAAGCACCACCAAACATTAGCTTAGGGCCAACAAGCATTAAATCTAACGTAAAAAATGAAAAATCAATTTATTTACTACTTAATATTAATCAATTATTAGGGGATTATAATGGGTAAAGCTGCAGTTATCGTTATTGATATGCTTAAAGACTTCGTTTACGGAGCCTTAAAGTGCGAGAGAGCATTCAGCATAATACCCAACATTCAAAAGCTCCTTGAAAACGCTAGGAGAAAAGGCATACCAGTAATATACGCCAATGACGCGCACCTACCTGAAGTAGACTTGGAATTCAAAAAATGGGGTCCACACGCCATTAAAGGAACTGAAGGAGCGGAAGTAATAGATGAGCTAAAACCAAAAGACGGAGACTTCATAATAGAGAAGCGAAGATACAGCTCATTCTACGAAACTGGACTCGACATGCTTTTGAGAGAACTTAAAGTTGACACCTTGATACTAACTGGCCTGCACACAAACATATGCGTTAAACATACAGCTGCAGATGCATTCTACAGAGGATACAAGATAATCATTCCAGAGGACTGCGTAACCACATTTAACGAGGAAGATCATAGGTGGGGATTAAAGTACGCAAAGGAAATTTATGGAGCAGAAATCACAACATCCCAAGAAATAATTAAGAGGTGGAGCGAAGAATAGGGATGGCATTGCGTCAGCTAGCCAGCAATAATTAAAACACATATTATTTAAATCATCAAAACTTAAATTGAGCATGAAATAAGTCGGTCTGGTGCTTTAAATGAACGGGCAAGCTGAAGATGCATTAGCTGAAGTTAGAATTCTGAAATCAGCTAAACTAATAATTGAAAAACTACTGAGCGTCAAAAGCGGCGAAAATGTGCTAATAATTAGCGACGACACCTCAGAAATGAAGATGGTAAATGCACTATTCAAATCTGCACTTGAAATAGGCGGAGAACCAGTAATAACAATCATGCCAAGCAAATGGCCGTCACATACAACTCTACCAAAAACAATTCATGGAGCATTACAACACGCTCAAGTAGTCATTGGAATCACTAAGAGCACCGGCGCCCCTTCATACGACTCCGTAGTTGCCAAGTTGCTAAGAGAAAAAAGAATAAGATACATGTCCATGGTTTTAAGGCCACTCGAAAATTGGATAAGTGGCGCTGCACTCGCAAATTACGATGAAGTCTACTCAACCGCACTAAAGTTGGCTAAAGAATTTGAAGGTAAAAGTGAAATCAAGGTAACTACAAAGTTAGGAACTAACATTACAGCATCGATAGATGGAGCAAGAGTAATCATTGAAGCAGGATATGCAACAAGACCAGGAGAATCTGCTGCATTTTCAGATGGAGAAGTTTCATTCACCCCAGTTGAAGGCACGGCTAATGGCATGGTAGTTGTTGACGGTCCAATAGCACTTATAGGAAAACCAGAAAAGCCAATAAAAATCGTTGTGAAGAATGGCAAGGTAACTGAAGTCATTGGCGGCGAAGAAGCAAATAAATTGAAAAAACTAATTGAACAAGTCAAGAATTTAAATAATTTCGCTGAATTCGGCTTTGGAGTAAACCCAAATGCAAGGCTTGATGGATTCTGGCAGGAAGAGAAAAAGGCTATGGGAACAATGCATATAGCACTTGGAGACAATATATATTATGGCGGTAAAGTTAAGTGCGAAATTCACATGGATATGGTAGTCTATAAACCAACAGTAGTTGTTGACGGAAAAGTAGTAATAGATGAGGGCAAATTTAAATTAAGCACTACACTTTAACTTCCAACGTCAGTTGATGGCGAAGAACTCTTCCAGCCATCTTACCAGTATGCTCCCCCTCTTTAATCACTAGTTCACCATTAACTAACACATACTTGATACCTACTGGATATTGATATGGATTTAAGTAGGTTGCAGTGTCTGAAATCTCCTTTAAATTGAAAATCACTATGTCAGCCCAGAAGCCAGGCCTAATAATTCCCCTATCCAATAAGCCAAATTTCTGAGCTGGCAGTGAAGTCATCTTCTTAATTGCTTCCTCAATTGAAATTATACTACTGCCTTCATCATTCATTAACTCGCTTCTCGAAACGCCCTTAACATACTTCCTAATTACCATTGGAAATGTTCCATAACTTCTTGGATGCATCCTCCCCTCACCAAGTACGCCGTATGGCGCTAGTGCATAGCCGTCTGAGCCAATCATGGAGGCAGAGTGAAGAAGAACACGCCTAATATCATCCTCATTATAGTAGAAGCCCAATACGTATCCTGAGCCTTTCTCCTCAATAAGAAGATTAAAGTACGCTGTAAATGGGTCCACGCCCATTCGCTTAGCAATCTCAGCAAAGGATAGTCCAACTAAATCTCTATTCCTCTTACAATAAACTAGGAAAAGCCTGTCCCACATACCCCTCTTAACCAATCCGCATGGGCCGGGTCCAGGCACTGGCTCTTCAATCATATCCCTAATGATCCTCTCCCTAATTTGTGGATCCATAAGCCTCTCAATGATTTTAGAAGCCCCACCCTCTTGAGCCCATGGCGGAAGCAAGGAGCTCAAACCAGTGCTACCTGCAATGTAAGGATGCAAATCACATGTAACATCAACACCTCTACTTCTAGCTTCATCAATCAACTTTAAAGTATCCCTCGACCTACCCCAACCACCAATCTTAGCTGGATGATGAGAAATTTGAACCGAAACACCAGATTCTTCACCAATTCTAATGGCTTCCAAAACTGCTTCAACAATGGTCTCTCTTTCACCTCTAATATGACTAGCATAAACACCCCTATAACTTGCAACCACCCTGCACAACTCAATTATCTCCTCGGTCTTAGCATACCTCCCCGGAGGGTAAACTAGTCCAGTTGACATACCAAAAGCTCCATCCTCCATAGCTTCAGCTATTAAACGCTTCATCTCGGAAAGCTCATCGCTTGATGGTTCACGAGCATCGAAATTCATAACGCAAATTCTAACTGTGCTATGACCGACAAGCGAAGCAACATTAATAGATAACCCAAGTTTATCTAAGTAATCCAAGTAATCTCCAAATGTTCTCCAAGTAGGCTTCAAATTAAATTTAGCTAATCTCTTGGAAGCCCAATTCAATGCATATTCGCTTGTAAGCGGAGCAGCTGAAAAGCCACAATTCCCTATAATTTCAGTTGTAACTCCCTGCCTAACTTTACTCTCAGCTCTAGGATTAACTAGCAAAGTGAAGTCCGAGTGACTATGAACATCAATAAATCCAGGGCAAACAATAAGCCCACTAGCATCAATAACTTCATCAGCAACACTTCTCTTCAATTTTCCAACTGAAACTATTTTACCATTTTTAATTCCAATATCAGCTTTAAACCATAGATTACCAGTTCCATCAACAACTACACCATCGCAAATAATTAAGTCAAAATCTGCACTCATCACAGCATAACTATCTAACGATATTAGCTTAAAGTTTTTCAAACATCATCAGCAAAAACTACCATAAAACCACTACATGAAATATGCAATTTAAACAACTTGAATACAAATGCAAAAAATCATTCGCAAACAATAATAAATCAATTAAACCAATAAACATAAATTTCTTAACTAAAATGGTGAACGCTTAATAAAGTACTTAAAACATCAATAGAAAATATTTATGATTATTGAAGCTTAAGGTCATACCTTGATTTATAATTAAATTTCTAAAGGTTATTTTTTCCACGGATTCTTATCAGTTTTAATTCCACATTTCTTACATTCCCAGTAATATTCAAGCCTAATAATCCTACCCTTCTTATCGGTAATATACTTGGGTCTCCTAATCCATTCATGAGAACACTTCTTGGACTTCGACATATCGCATCCTCCGATTCGGCTCAAAAATGGTAAAATGTCCTTAAAATATTTTTTCATTCGAAAAGCCCAAGAAATTAAGTCATAATCCTTTCATTCAAGCATCTTAAAGGATAGCACAACACCTAATGTGAATATGAGAACATCAATTGGAAACTCCACCTAATCAAGCATTAAATGGAAAATAATTGAGGAACTCCAATAAGCCATTTTCAAACTTAATTAAAGGCAACGTCTCCAGAATACAGAAAGCCTAACATGATGAAAGCAAAACGTAAGATGAGAAGTTCATTTCATATTTATTTTTGAGAAACTCCTCCGTAAGATTTAATGTTCAAATTTTTAAAATGAAACTTCAGATCAAATAATTCTAATGTTTAATTTCATTGTACATCATAAAGTATTAGCGTTTACACTCCATTTTAAGAGTGGAGATGAAAATGAGGAGAATTCATTCTACCTCTATTGCCTTATTAGCAGTATGCACGGTATTAAACTTGATAAACTTCCTAAATATTTCAGCCAATCAAATATCTAATCGAAAATTAGGCATGCAAGAGGCTTACATTAGCACCAATGAGCGCAAAATCATAAGTACAGGTTTTAGTACTGTAAAAAGTTTTGATGTACATTCACTAAATGACCTAATATCGAATTCTGAGCCGGAGTTAAACGAGTTAAAACTTTGGACAGACAAAAATGAGTACAATATTGGTGAAAAAGTGGTCATAATACTTGAAAATAGAGGTAATGCCACAATATATTTGCCTAATTCAGCCCCATGGATAATCATGGACGATGACGGTAAGATCATATACGCGCCTATAGCTATCCAAGTGATAACTCCAGTTAAACCAAAGTCTGCGAAATACTGGTCTTGGGATCAAATAGATAATAAAGGCAAACAAATAAAGCCTGGAACATACACGGTATTTCTTAAAACAATAGATGGGCGAATTTTAACTGCAAAAATAGGCGTCGTAAGTGATCAAGGAAAGTATGAAGAAACATTAAGTCCCCAGCAAAGTGCAATCATAATGATTCTAATTGTAGTGACTACGATTGGAATTGCCAACATAATTCACAGTATTAAGCAAACATAATTTATTGATTTAAGCAGCGCCAAGGAAGTTAAAGTACAAGTAAAGCCTATAACTGCACCACCTGCAACCTGAGCTACGCTATGTGCTTTAACTTTCATTCTAGCCCAACCAACCAGAATTAATAGTGGAGAGAAAATCAATACTTCTAGATAACCTAACAATGGGAAAAATGTTATAGGTATTGCAATTGATGCAGTATGAATACTTATCTTCCAGCCCATAGTTATAATTGCGAGCACAATGCTAGTTAACATGCACACGAATTCCAGGGAGGCAATCTCAAACAACTTATAGCTGTAAAAGAGATAAAACGCCAAGAAGTAAGCAAGTATGCCTGGAATAAATAGAATTGGCCTATGAGACCTATTAGAAACGAAGTAGTCTCCCCTCTCAATTAATCTTCCATAAATAATCGGAGCAACTATCGGCGCAAAACTATGCAAGAAAACCCCTAAAGCTAATAGTAGTGAATCAACACTATTCACATAGCATAAGAATAAGATTTCGGCAAATCCAATTAAGGGATACGATAAAATTATGGAAATTGCATTTGCAAGCTTAACGGTCAAATCAAGTCACCTACATGGACTTGAAAGTCACGCATTGCCCTTCAATCAATTTAGCTTCAACTCGACCATCCTTAACTTTACCGTAAACTACGACTTTTTCTCCTTTGCAAATGGCTGCTACACCCTTAAAATAAACTTCAACGCCAGATACTTTTAGAATAGTCCTATGGCCATGATCCTCCTCAACAAGTCTACTACTAATAGACCATGGCCAGCCCGCTGCATAATAAATAACTGTAGGCTTAGCATCAACTACACCTTCAAACTTGACATTATATCCATTTAAATTAGCTACATCATTAGGCTTAACTAGGTAGTACCTTTCGCCATCAAGCTCTTCTTCAGGGTAATTGAGCTTTTTCCACTTCCACAGCATTTACAAACCCCATTCACATTTTGATATCTGAAAATTAAGATTATCGATTAAAATCTTAATAGCAAAATTCTAAATCTAAATTTAATTTACGGGCTAAGTTAATAATTTTAAATTTTAAATTTTCATAGTAATCACAATATTTATCGTCATTTAAAATGATTTCTTCAACTTTATCCTTTAAAGTTGGAAAGTGGATTCTTAGCGCCCGATCGATGTATGGCCAATTTCCAGCTTTAACATTCAATTTATCAACGATTATGTAGTCTACATTAATATGGGATAACTTGGTGATTAGCCTTTCAATATTAGATTCGCAGATTAGTGGAATTAGCGGTCCAAGAAAGGCATAGGTGCGAATTCCACATTCCCTCAACCTCTGCAATGCATGTAATCGCCTAGCTATTGATGGTGCTCTGGGCTCGAAAGCTCTCCTAACATTTTCATTAATAGTTATTATTGTTAATCCAGCATCAACCTCACTAAATCTACTAAGTAAATCCACATCTCTTATCACCAAGTCAGACTTAGTTAAAATTACAACCGGAAAATCTCTAGAGGCTAAAATGCTGAGAATCCGCCTAGTCAACATGAATTTCGCTTCCAACATTTGATATGGGTCGGTAACGCTACTTAGAAGAACTCTTCCACGCCTAGTTTTCCTCAATTCTTTAATTAGAATTGTTGGAGCATTAATTTTGGCGTGAACGAACTCTCCCCAATCCAAGTTTGATGGAAAATTTCTGAGCATGTACCTAGCATAGCAGTACGTACAGCCATGCAAGCATCCAAAATAAGGATTTATCGAGTAATCTACACCATAGATATTGCTTTTACTTAAAATTGATTTGCAGTAAACTTCCTGTATCTGCAATCATCTTGCACCCACTAGCATGAGGAGTTAATCATAATAAATTTATTTTCCCAAGTTGATGATTAATTGAAGCGTAATGCCAATGAGCAAGAGCAGAAAGTTCGTTAAGATAGTTAAGAAGAAGATTCCATGGATTCAGCACGTTTTAGATAATGTTAGAGATGCGCTTGACTTAAATTTACTTGAAAATGAGTTGAAAATTAAAGTTCCTAGGAAAAGTATGTGCATATACTGTCGTGGAACTAAGAATCTATGCGGCAAATCAAGGTGCCCAGTAATTATAAAGATGTACTCTTACATTAAAATCAAGCCCTTAATTGAAGACTTACAGCTCGAGGGCTCCTCACCACCAGCAGTCTTTATTGGAAGATATGGCTACCCCCGAGTCTATGCCGGCCCACTTGTCCCCCCACTTCTAGGGGATACTGGAATTTACGACTATCCAGAAAAATGGCTTAACATGAATATCGACCAAATAGTTGATATGAGATTGAAGCTAATTAGAGGCAAATTCCTCGTTAATGTGAAAAAATTTGAAGATGCTGGAAAACTCATGGACTTAACTTTGGAGCTAGCATTGTCTGCAAATTCAGTTGAAACGGATGTGCAATTCAAGAAAAAGCCATCGAAAGCCATAGTACTTGATGATCAAGTACAGCCAATGGGTCCCTCCGCGCCACTCAAGAAACTTGAAATTTCAAATTCAAAGTGGGATAAAAGGCTTGAGAAAGCATTCTACGACTATGACTTAAAAGCTTCCGAGGCAATTTTAGAGCTTCACAAGCATGGAGTGCCAGTGTCGAGAATTCAAAGAGCATTTAGCGTTGGAGCATTTGGATTAAGAAGGCTGAGACGCCTGGTACCCACAAGATGGAGCATAACTGCAGTTGATAGCATAATTTCAAGGGAAATTCGAGATGAAATAGTCAAGAGATGTCCACCAATAAATGAATATAGAGTTTATGAAGCTGAATTTCTTGGCAATAAGTTCATCGTCATGATGATGCCTGAAGCTTGGAGCTACGAGTTAATTGAAGCTTGGTATCCAGGATCAGCTTGGAACCCAAGTAGAAGGTACATTTCAATTGGAGGAGATTGGGAAGGATATGCAGGCCGCACAACCTACGCCAAAATTGGAGGATGCTACTATGCTGCTAGACTAGCAGTTACAGAGTACTTATCAAGAGAGAGAAGACAAGCAGCTGTAATAGTTTTAAGAGAAGCTTACCCAGATTACATACTCCCACTGGGAGTTTGGAGTGTTAGAGAGAGCGTGAGAAGCGCTTTAAGAAGTAAGCCAATTAAATTCGACACTCTTGAAGAAGCCCTCAGACACATATCTGCTCGGCTTAAAATAAGAATGAGGCATTGGATCGAAACCAGCGAGTTGCTGAAAAGAGCACTATTACAGAAGAAGATCACCAGATACTTAACTAAAGGAAATACGTTTTAAATATGTAGGATGTGGGAAAGTGGAGTTCACATCAATTAGGGAGAAAATAATGCAATTGATTAAAGTTTCTAACGAACCGCTAACAGTTAATGATATAATTACAATTTTGGATTTAAACCCATCAAGGAGAAGTGAAATTTACGAACACTTAATGCATATAGCAAAGACTATTAGAGCTAGATCACGCGGAGAAGAGCAGCTGGTGATGATCCCTCCAAGATGCAAGAATTGCGGCTACATATTTACTTCACTCAAAAAAGCCAAAAAACCGAATAGGTGCCCGAAATGCAAAAGCGAGAGAATTACCCCACCAGCATTCATGATGACTAGAAAGTGAATAGCAATTTCAGCAGTCGACATCAACTATGTCAATTTTATTCAAATCAACAACATAATCCGCAAGCTCAATTAATTTCATCATCATTAAGCGTTCATTACGACTAATACCGCTGCCTAAATCTTCTTTTAACGTCTTCCCAAAATACCCATTAGCTACAAAAGTTTCAGCTACGCTTAACGCTTGGGGGAGTAAGCCTAAATCCCCCACCTGAAAGTACAGAGTCACATCATTAATCACCAATATTGAAGTTGGATTAGCTTGAAATTTCTGTAGCAGGTGATGGCACTTAACTCTATTTAAACTTGCTAATCTAATAACTTCATCCCTGCTTTTACTAGTTAGTCTCGGAGCAGCAATGTCGTCTGTATAGTACCGAACGCCACTTAAACTTAGCCCAAAATCCGCGAGCTTTCCGCCTACCTGGACACCTTCAATTAAAATTTTATTGGGAGCGAAATCCAGGACAGTTACTTCTTCAGAGTAACCTAGCTTTAGCAGTTTCATTACGATTTGAAGAGTTAGCGAAGTCTTACCTTTACCGACATCTCCAATGATCAGCGTCCGTCTACCTAAAAGCTCGGCTACGCTCAGCTTCATCACGTCGAAATACTCATAAGGTAATTTAAGTCTAACCACACAGGATGAATATGCTCACTAATAAAGGAATGAAGAAGCAGCTGGGAAAATTAGCTTTAACAGCTATTTTCTCAGCCTTAGGAGTAATTTTATCTCCAGCAATCATCGTAATAGGACCGACCAAGTGCTACCCATTCCAGCACATGATAAATGGATTGGCAGGCGTGCTCATAGGTCCATGGTATGCTGGTCTTTCAGCACTAATAACTGGCATTGTTAGAAACATGCTTGGAACTGGAACAATCTTCGCATTTCCAGGAGGAATTCCCGGCGCAATTGCCGTTGGGCTTACTTACAAGATTACTAGAAGAGATGAAGCAGCACTGGCAGAACCCATTGGCACTTTCATCGGAGCTATACTCAGCGCATACATTGTAGGACCAGCAGTAGGAAGAACCATGGCTCCACAAGCCTTTATATTGGCATTTTTGATGAGCAGCATCCCAGGATCCATATTGGGGTATTTAGCGTTGAAAGTTGTTAGGAAAGCTTTAAAGATGTAATAGGTACATTTTGTGCAATTGCACAAAATTTATATTCGACTTTAGAAAACGATTATACGGGTGAGAAGATGGCTTGGGGTTGGGGGAGAGGTAGAAGGGGCTGGACTGGACCTTGGCCTGGCAGAGGGCCCTTCAGCCACCTACCGCCATGGATGAGACCTGGATGGCTATTTGGCAGAGGAGCATGCTGGTGGCTATTTGGAGCCCCCTGGTGGTTAAGGTGGCCCTACCCAGCATACTACCCACAATACTCGTTCTACCCATGGATGAGCTGGTGGATGTACTATCCGATGTACTATGCTCCATGGATGAGGCCATGGTGGTGATAGGAAGATGACGCCCTACTACTGGTGGTACTATACGCCATACTACTATCCACCAGCAATGCCGCCAATGACATTCCTATACGACCTGTATAGCTTAATGCTAAGCACCTACTACTGGAAGCTATACATTGAAGCTTTTAGGATGGCAATGGAAGCTTGGAGCAGAAGCTTTGAAGCAATGTTTAAAGCCCTCGAAACTCAAGCCAAGCCATCAACTTAAAATGCTTACGAAAAATATGTGAGGTGATTAAAGTGTACGGCTATGGTTATGGAAGGAAGAGAAGGAGAAGAATCTGGCAATACTGGTATCCACCGCCACCTCCGCCATGGATGTACATGCCGCCTCCACAGCAAGCCCAGCAGCCGGCTCAGCAAGCTCAAGCAACGCAGCAGGCGGGAATGCCCCAGTATGCATATCCTCCATATCCACCATACCCCTACATCATGCCACCGCCACCATTAACACCAGAAGAAGAGCTTGAAATGCTAGAGGACTACAGGGAAAGCTTGATGGAGGAGATCGAAGACATAAAGGAAGAACTGAAGAGTGTTGAGGAGAGAATCAAAGAGCTAAGGAATATGCTTAAAAAGGGAAGTGAAGTTTAGTAGTTAGTAGCTACTTCAACTCAATCAAGTAAATTCCATACTTTTTTATTTCTTCAATTTCGTAATATTTAGCTATGTCAACTTTATGAACCTTCTTGACAACCTTACTAATCTTCCTCCCAGTAAACTGCTTTTTAACTGGATCCCACTCCTTAAGAACAAGAATATCTCCTACTGAAACTTCAAAGTCAGCCAATCTGACTTCAACGTTCTTCTCTCCACTAACTATTTTTTCGAACCATTCCGGCAAAATTTTCTTCTCAACAACCCTAACCAAGACTTCCCCTCAAAATGGATTTATGCTAAAGCTCTTTTAAGCTCCTTGCTTAGCTCCTCATAACGCTTAATGTCCTCCGGCCTCAAGCTCGGAGGAACAACCTTCAAGGCTTCTTCGAAATGCCTCATAGCTACCGGTCTAACCTTAAATTCCTCCCTAAGCGCTAACAGCACTGCTTCACGGCAAACTGCTTCAATATCAGCTCCGGTATAACCCTCAGTTTTTTCGGCAAGCTTTTCTAGATCAACATCTTCAGCGAGAGGAGTATTTCTCAAGTGTATTTTGAATATTTCAAGCCTAGCAACCTTATCCGGCGGAGTCACATAGACGAGCCTATCAAACCTTCCCGGCCTTAGCAGTGCTGGATCTATGATGTCCGGCCTATTGGTGGCAGCTATAACAACCACATTTTGCAGAGGAACAATGCCGTCCATTTCAGCGAGAAGCTGATTCACCATTCTATCAGTAACTCCTGTCGTGTCAGTTCTATATCCTCTTGCGGGAGCTATCGAATCGATCTCATCGAAGAAAACCACGCATGGAGCAGCCTGCCTAGCCCTCCTAAAAACTTCCCTTATAGCCCTCTCGCTCTCGCCCACCCACTTGCTAAGTAACTCAGGCCCCCGAACAGATATGAAATTGGCTTCACTCTCAGTTGCTACGGCCTTTGCAAGCAAGGTTTTACCTGTCCCCGGAGGCCCATATAGAAGTATTCCTTTTGGAGGCTTTATACCCATTTTTTGAAAAACTTCAGGGTTCTTTAATGGCCACTCGACAGCTTCTCTCAAAACTTGTTTGACTCCCTCTAGCCCTCCAATGTCGCTCCATCGAACTTCAGGCACCTCAATGTAGATCTCCCTCAACAATGTTGGCTGTATGAACTTCATGGCTTCGAAGAAATCTTGTCTAGTAACTTTCAATTTTTGAAGAACTCCAACGGGGATGGTTGGTTGAGATAGATCTATTTTGGGTAGGAAGCGCCTTAAGGCAGTCATAGCCGCCTCCCTACAAAGCGCGGCAAGATCTGCGCCAGTATATCCATGAGTTATCTTAGCAAGCTCATCAAGATTCACATCCTCAGACAGAGGCATGTTCCTAGTATGAACTTGAAGTATCTCCTTTCTCCCCCTCTTATCCGGCGGTCGAATCTCTATTTCCCTATCAAATCTGCCTGGCCGCCTTAAAGCTGGATCAAGCGCCTGAGGCCTATTCGTTGCGCCAATTACCACGACTTTTCCTCGCCCCTTCAACCCATCCATCAATGCAAGTAGCTGAGCAACAACTCTTCTCTCAACTTCTCCGGTAACTTCCTCACGCTT
Organism: Candidatus Culexmicrobium cathedralense; assembly: GCA_025061115.1. Lineage (GTDB taxonomy): Archaea > Thermoproteota > Methanomethylicia > Culexarchaeales > Culexmicrobiaceae > Culexmicrobium > Culexmicrobium cathedralense. Next base: position 195,769 of record JANZKC010000001.1, read on the forward strand.
AGGAGCTATGGCATCAATTTCATCTATGAAAATAATTGACGGTGCATTTTCCTCTGCATCCTTGAAGATTTCCCTCAACCTAGCTTCAGACTCACCATAGAATTTGCTCATGATTTCGGGCCCATTAATCGATACGAAGTATGCTCCAACTTCATTTGCCAAAGCCTTAGCAAGCAGCGTCTTTCCAGTTCCAGGAGGTCCATGAAGCAAAATGCCCTTAGGCGGCTCAATACCTAGATGCCTAAATATTTCAGGATGCTTAAGCGGGAGCTCAACTATCTCCCTGATCTTCTGCTTAGCTTCCTCCAGATCTCCTATGTCCTCCCAAGTAACTCTGGGAACGCCTCTAACAACAGCCTCCTCCTTAACTGGCGACTCCCTTACCTGAACTTCAGTGTCAATAGTTACGTAGACGTGATGAGTGGGCTGAGTGGAAACAACCACAAATCTCAGCTCAGTTGTAAATGCAGGTATAACAATTACTTCACCTCGCGATACAGGCTTACCCATCAAATGACTTTTAATATAATCAATGAAGTCAGGCCCAAACATCATTGCCTCAGTTGGAGCAAGAACGACCTTAGATGCAGGAGAAACATCAACCTTGCGTATAGTAATAGTATCTCCAATTCCAACTCCAATACTCTCGCGCACAATTCCATCTACACGAGCTATCCCAGCGCCCTCATCACTCATGTAGGCAGGCCATACTTGGCAGACAGCCGACCCCTTTGGCCCAATAACCTCAACAAAGTCGCCAGGACTGACATTAAGCTTCCCCATCACGCTTCGCTCTAACCTAATAATCTTCCTACCAACATCCCTGGCCCTAGCTTCAGCAACCCTAACCCTAACTTCACTGCCCATAAATTAACCCTCCAGAGCTAAACGATAAGAGTGCTTGGAAACCTAAAAATTAATCGCTTTTAATTATGAAATAATGGTTGAATCACTTAATCTCACCATTATGCATTCAATCGCCACCCTCCTTCGAAGAGGGAGTCTCACCCTCCTCAGGCTCAATCTCCTCAGCTTCAAGCATCTCCTCAGGAGGCTTAGCTATCTTTGAAACACGCTCAAGTATTCTCATCACCCTCATAGGCTCAGGAGTGTACAGCATAAAAATCTGCCTTCTACCCTTATATACAGATACGAATTTACGCTGCTCATTAGCTACAAAACGATATTCAGGGCGAAGTGGAATAGCCCTCTCCTTAGGGTCAATAATACCGAAATTAGTTATTCTGTACTTCGCAATTGAAGGAATTATTGCTGGAGGAGTGAACATTAAAATTACAAAAAGCACAATCAATGAAAACTCAAACAAAAACTGGTATAGGACGAGAAGTATTAGAAAGTACATCGCAAATAAAGCTAAAGTCCTTAAGTAGCGCTTAGCTCTATCAGCATTCTTCAATTCGGATGCATCAATTTCATAGAATACTTCCACCTTACTCAAAGCCTACACCTTAAATATATTAAATCATTACAAATATTTATACGCTGTCAAACCACTCAACTCTGAACTCCAAATGAAGAATAAAATTACGGCGAGCATGGTTCTAAACGCTTAAAAAGCGCATCCCTCCCCGTCCTCAGCATAACGATTCTTTCCCAACTTCTAAGAGATGGACATATGTAGCAGCCTATCCGGTAGAAACCATCAACGTACAGTGGGTTTAGGGGAATGCCATTATAGATAAGGTATAATTGCGACATCCATGTTGGCCACATCTTCATCGGAGCTAACTGAAATACGAATTCATGTCTTCGAGCCGGAGGCCTCAAGCTTCTAAGCTTAGACTCAGCATCCCTGTCGCCCACGATTACCAGCGGATTGTCAGTTAACTTCCTAACCGCCCTATAAAGAGCTTCAATTTTTAATTGAGTACACCACCTATCATTAACCGCAGGTAGGCCTCTAACCTTAACTTCCTCATCGATCCCTGCATATACAACTTCAACTTTGACGTTAAGCTTCTTCGAAACATCTTCAATATAACCTATGGTTTCAGGAAATTCAAGTCCAGTATCGACGAAGATTGCAGTTACATCCTTAAACACCTTTAAAGCCAAGAGAAGTGCACAAGTACTATCTTTACCTCCACTCCAAGGCACGACTACATCTCCAACTCCTTCATAACGCTTCAAGAAGCTTATTGAGATGTGCTCATGAAGTTTAATGACATCTTCATTGATGGAAATAATTCTGCCAAGATCCACATCCATAAAATCATCAATCAATCTAATTGCACTAACCTTCTCACCTTTAATTGGAATTTTCAGCTCAGCAACCTTTAACTTACCTGAATAAACATGATGCAGGCCGCCGAAATCCCTAACAATTAATGGGCATTTACCAATTCTACCAAGGATGTCTTCAAGAATTCGAGCGAAGCCCTCAAATCCTAGAAAAACATCAATCGCAGGATTCTCCAATCGAAAAATAATTTCACCAGCATGCTTAGTGAAGTGGTAAGCTTCACTGCTCCAGCCAACAACATTCCTTATTTTAGCTCTACCTCTCTCAATATTTGAGGCAATTTCAGTCAACCTAGCGCTTCTAACCTTACTTTTATTAACAAGTTGAAAAACAACATTATCTGGGAAGAATTTTTCCAAAGCTTCTAAATGCTCATCCTCTCTACCTAAAAGGACTACGTAGTAGTTATTCTCATCAATTATTGATTCTAACCTACTAAGAACTTCATCTTTAGATCTAGCTCCACCTAAAGTGCGAACTTCCAAGTTCCAACCTTTGAAAAACCTAATTAAAGTTGCAGTCACGGCATCAGCATCCCTCTTAGCACGGACAACAACCCTAAACATCATAAGCACCAATTCATCTTTTCATAATTCTTATTATTGTAAGCCAAATTAATATGTTCAAGAACACGTGGTGATGGAGCATGATCCATAAAAACTCCATTACAGTTGGATTTAGGCCTGATGGATCCCAAATAAAAATTCCATTAATCAAAATTAAAGGCAAAAGCACCGAACCCAAAATTTTTATTGGAGCTTCAATCCACGGAAATGAGCTTACAGGTCAAGTGAGCATTTGGAGGCTAATTGATTACTTGAAAGATAGAGAGGTTAAAGGCGAATTAACAATCATACCTACAATGAATCCGGAAGGATTCAACTACAACGTTCGTGGAATACCTAGTGGAGCGCCAGATTTAAACAGGCTCTACCCCGGCGACCCTAAAGGATCACTTGCCGAAAGAATTGTAGCTAAAATTTGGGAGATAGCCAAAAAACATGAATTCATCATAGATATGCATACCGCTGGAAATTGCATACCGTTCATTCTACTGGACCCAGCACCACCAGAGCTTCGAAGAAGAATTGAGGAAATAGCATATGCAAGTGAAATAACAGTTCTCGACGAGTTTCCACCAGAGAAGTATGAGAGAATTGGATTAGCAAAAAGCTTACCTGCAGTTGCAGTGAAGGAGGGAATTCCCGCATTCACAGTTGAGCTACCTGGCTTTAGAGGAGTGAACATAGCTGGAGCAAAGGCTGGATTCATAGCTCTCAAAAACATGCTGGTAAAACTGGAAATAATCGAAGATAGCTTTGAGAAAATTAACTTCATACCAGTTATCAGAGAAAAGGGATATAGAAGGGAAACCGTTTATGCTGAAAAGCCGGGGCTACTCGAATACGTCAAGGAATTAGGAGATAAGGTCTATAAAGGAGAAGTCATTGCCAGAGTTAGGAACGTATTCGGTGAAGTGATTGAAGAAATTAAGAGCCCATGGAATGGATACATCATATCATTAAACCCAACATCAACGGTTGGAACTGGAGGATATGTAGCATCAATGGCCATCAAAATTGCCTAATAAACCTTTAAGCTCACTAACTTCTCAGCAAGCAGTAAGCCAGCTTTAGAAAGTCTCACAGGAACATTTTTCTCCTTATAAGAGCCAGCTCGAATTAAGCCAGCATCTCTAAGTAATCTTAAATTCCACTTAACAGTTGACTCTGGAATATTAAGATATGCCGACAACTCCCGTGCAAGTGAAGTTAAAGTCGCATTTCCATCATAGCGGAGATACACTTGCACTAAAATTTGCTTCTGCCTCCTAGTAAGCTTCATTAAAGCAAATTTAAGGAAAACATTCCTCCAATAATTTTGAAATAATTGGTCTTCACGTGTTAGGACAGCATCACTACTTGCCTTTCGCCATGCTTGCGCAAGCTTAGCTACAATCCCCGCACAAAATCACCCATAATATCGGAGAGAAACATTTTAATTAGCTTTGCGGAGCCTTGAATCTACCCCTAACTACTCCAGCTGCACTGCGCTCATCCCTAGTCAATTCGAAGATGGTCTTCATAAGATCAACTTCAGCTTCACTTGGAGCTTTACCCCTCCTAGAATATACCCTGAACATGGTTTTTATAGCGGAATTCAAGTATAGTTCCACAGCTCCAAAGCCGAGGCTTTTAGCGTAAATTGTAAATGAAGGAACATCTTCAAATATTACTCCATATAAGTGAGAGGCAAAACCAACAGTTTTACCGGTCCAAATTTGACATCCAATTGCGGTTTTAACGTGATCAGCAATAAAGCATCCAACCTTAATTTTTCCCGTTTCAACCATGCGATTTGAAACTCTAACTTTAACATTTCCATAAGTGTTCTTCAAGTCTGAATTGACTGTTAAAGCACCAATATTAACCCACTCCCCAACATAGGAGTGGCCTATGAAGCCCACATGATACATATTAACATAACCATGAAAGATGGACTCCTCAACTTCACCTCCAACTCTACATGTATCTCCAATACTCGATCCACCTCTAATTCTGGCTCCACTCAAAATTCTCGTTTTACATCCAATGTAGCAAGGGCCTTCAATTCTCGCCGGCCCTTGAACCTCAACATCATCTCCAATGAATACTTGACCACGTCTAGCATCAATACTCACATGACCTTCAACCTTAGCATTACCTGCAATGTAAATATTGTTGGGTGAGCCATAAATTGCAACTTTATCTTCAACATCTCCATTTATTCCTGGGGCTTGAACTATCAAATTGAAGTCGAACTGCATTAATGAACTATTATAATCGATGAGATCCCACAAAAAACACACCATTGAAATATTTGAAGTCTTAATGAAGTCGACGGCAGGTTTAAGCTTGAGGAAGCAGCCTCTAGTAACTAATCCACCCGAGGACCCACTTAAAACATCTAATGCTTGATTCCTCTTCAGCTTTGCTGCAATAATGCTACTTCCATCTTCACTCAGAACCACCCTACTTCCCCCTCTCATCAAACGCTCTAGAATCAACATGGAATTTTCATTTACAACTAGCCTCCCATTGACGAATAGAGCGTCATCATCAATGTTATCAGGAGAATTTACATGGAAACCTGCACGCCTTTCAGCTTCAACTTTAGATAGGTAATCTCTAGTAAATAGAAACGCGGATTTGAAATTCAGAACTTTAAGCAATCTGTCCAAAAAAGTGAGGATGCCTACTCTTAATTCATATACTGGCCTCGAATAAGCTAGTGGCAGGAAGTTGGAAAAGTAGTCATCTTCAAAAACTACTAGGCGCAACATCATCACCCATAGCCAATACAATTTACTTAATGCACATATTTTTCTTTTTATTATCTGAAATTTCAAATTAACATACATATTTTAAGCCCCTTATATAAAGATGAACTGCATATAGCTTACTGGAGAGAAGCAAATGAAAGGACACTTAGTTTTCGTGGGCCACATTTCAATGGATAAAGTTAGGAATATTCATGGTGAAAGGCAGCAGCCTGGAGGAGCAGCTCTCTATGCTGCACTTGCCGCTAAGACGTTATTCCCAGACGTTAGAATTGTATCTTCAGTTGGTAAGGACTTCAAGTACATGGATATCCTAAAGAATTTTAGTAAATGTGAAGTAAAATTAGTCGACCTTCCATCAACCAAGTTCACGATAGAGTATGATGATAAGTGGAGAGCAAAATACTCTAAAGCAGTGATTGGAGCTGGAATGCAAATCAAAGTAACTAGCATACCTATAACTTGGTTGACGTCAAATACCATAGTCCACCTATGTCCAATGAAGCCTCTCAAAGTAGAGAAGATGATTGACCGAATCAAGCGCTACTCTCCAAAAACAAAAGTTTCAGTTAATTCTTGGATTGGATACATGAAAAATAGGGTTAATAGAGAGGCGCTTAGAAGAATTGCATCTAAAGTAGACTTCTTCATCGTAAATGAGCGCGAAGTAAAAGCTCTAACTAGAACGGACTCGCTAATCCACGCAATAAATCTAATTGACTGTAAAATGCTCGTAGTCACTCTTGGAGAGCTAGGTGCAATAGTCAGCACCAATGGAGAAGTAACCATGATACCAGCACTCCGCACAGCTACACAAAAGGTAATTGACACCACTGGAGCTGGAGACTGCTGGTGCGGCGCTTTTCTTGCAGCTTACAAGTTAACTGAAGATATATCCAGAGCAATTACAACTGCATCTATAATTTCAAGTATAAAGTGCAGTGGATGGGGCTTCGAAAAGCTACTCAAATTAAAATTCAACAAGGTAGATGATGTAGCTAAGTATGTACTTAGAATGCGGGAAAAGTCGGTTCAAAGAGTTTTAACCGAATTTATAGAAGCGAAGAAAACTTCTTCTTCAAATCATTTCTGCTTGAAAGTATGACCCACAAGTGGTCTTGAACTGGCTCTCTGACAGTTAGTACGGAGCCATCTCTCCTAATGAGCTTCATTCCCTCTTTCTCCTCAACAACTTCGCCAATGATTGAAGCTTTAATGCCGGAATTCCTTAGCGCTTCAACTATTTCATCCGCCTTACTTGGCTTAGAAGTAATTATCATTGAGCCAGAACTTATCGTTTGCAGAGGATCAGCTCCAAGCACCTTGCATATGCCTTCAGTCTCAGCATTAATAATCACTTTTTCTTCCAAAATTCTGAATCCAACATTGGACGCTTTAGCCAGTTCTTGAAGGCCTCCAAGAACTCCTCCCTCAGTCGGATCATGCATTGCAGTTACGCCACCAACTTCAACTGCAATCATTGCTTCCTTAAGGACACTTATCAACTCAATGTACTTCTTAGCTCTCTCAACTAAATCTGCTCCCAACTTAGCTTTCAAGAAGTCTTCAAATTCATAAGCGAAAATAGCTGTTCCTTCAATTGCAGCTCCCTTAGTTAAAATTATCTTGTCACCAACTCTAGCTCCACTCGTCGTAACATACTTATCCTTCGATGCTTCACCAATAGCTGTTGATATTAATATTGGCCTGTTAAGTCCTGGAGTAACCTCCGTATGGCCACATACAATCATTATTCCAAGCTTTTTAGCAGCATCATCTATTTGCTTAGTAATCTCATCTAGTAGTTGAGAATCAGCATTTTCGGGAAGAAGAATGACCATTGAAATCCACTTTGGCTTAGCCCCTCTAGTTGCAACGTCATTTGAACTCACATTTACAGCTAACCAGCCAATATTTTCAATAGCACCAGTAATTGGATCCGAATGGAGAACAAGAACCCTATCACCAAAATCTATAATTGCAGCATCCTCGCCAATTTTTGGCTTAACTAAAACTCTCGGATCATCAACTCCAATTCTATTAAAAACCAGTGATTCAAGCACATCTGGAGAAAGCTTGCCCAACGGAAGTTCTAATTTAGATTTTTCATCAAGCTTCATAACTATCACCTCACAATTTAGATCCAATAGCCCTTGAAACTCCATGAACTATAAACGCTGAAACAATTGCTCCGATAAGCATTTGACAGATGTTAAATGGGACTTCAGCAAGCGCTGCCAAACCAAATGACATTACATAACATTCGTAGATAAAGTAGCCTAAAACCATTTCTAATCCACCAATAAGCGTCGACAACATACTAAGTGCAGAGCCCCTACCAACCTTCAATTCGAAGTAAGTTAGGAGAATGAGTAATAGCAATGAAGGCAAAATCCAAAATGCGCTTGGAATTTCAATGTATATTGTAGTGTACTCGATGTATGGAGGTAAGCCTATTGATAGTTCCATCAAACCACTATACAGGGTGGAGCCCACATAGTATATCGTAGCTGAAGAAGCAACCGCCGCTAAGAGGCTTATTAATCTCAACCAAGTTTTAGAGTGAAAGCGCTTGAAAGTTAGGCTTAGAAATCCGACTATGAAGCCCTCCAAACCCTTAATAATTAGAGTTCCAGGAGCATAATAGCCGTAGCCGGACAAAAGATCTGCAAGTGCAGATCCAATTCCACCTGCAAGGCCGCCCACTATAGGCCCGAAGATCAATGCTGAAGTGTAAACTGCAACCTCACCAACATTAAAGTACCCATGAGTTTCAGGTATGTAAACTTGAAAGACTAAAGTTGCTACGCAAACCAGAGCAGACATCAAAGCAGTAATGCTGATCGACCGAGCTGTAAGCAGCTTGAAAACCATCAACACCACCCCAATCAAATTGCAAGCAAAGGCAGTGATAGATTAATAAAAGAAGTATTTAACTTCATATTTAAGCCTCAATATCCATGTAGGCAACTGCGAAGTATTTAAGCCAATTAAAACTAGTTTACTTGAGAACATGGAAAGTGTAAAAGAAGCTAAAGATAGTATAAGGAGAAGAATTTGGGAAATAATGGAAAATAAGGGCATAGCTGCATTTCCAAGGCCAGTATATGGTAGAATTCCAAATTTCATTGGAGCAGAGACAGCAGCTAGGAACCTATTAAAGCTAAAATTCATACGCAAGGCAAGTGTAGTTAAGGTTAATCCAGACTCTCCTCAAAAGCCAGTTAGGGAGCTAATATTGAAAATGGGCATAAAACTGCTAATGCCATCTCCGAGACTTAGAAGTGGATTCATACTTCTCGACCCCCTCAAAATTCCTAAAAGCAAAATAAGCAAAGCATCCACAATAAGAGGCGCCTTCACTTATGGAGAGCCAATTGAACTGAAAAACATCCCGAAAGTAGACGTCATAATTATAGGTTCAGTTGCAGTTACGCGAGAGGGATATAGAATTGGTAAAGGAGGCGGCTACAGCGAATTGGAGTACGCAATTTTAAGAGAAGTAAAAGCAGTAAGCGCCGACACTCCTATAATAACGACGATTCATGAAGTACAGTTAGTAGATGAAGCCCCACATGAAGACCATGATGTTCCAGTAGACTACATAGTTACTCCAAAAAGAATCATCGGAGTTGTCCCCAAAAAGCCTAAACCAAGTGGAATAATTTGGAGCAAGATTACGAATAAAATGATCACAAGCATGCCCATATTAGCTGAGCTCAAAAAGCACCTAGAAAACTCGAATAAAATCACTGAGCGGAATTCATAGCAAATCTAGCGGTACTTAATCTCACCCATATTCTTAGCAGGATAATAGCCAGGATATTTACTTACAAAACTAGCTGACTGCTTTAAAACTTTAAGGAAAACCTCAACGGCAGGTTTATTCAGCTTCCTTAGAGGAATGGCGAAATCAAATTGCTCCCACGTTACGTGTAGACTCCTCAAATTATAAAGGCGAGCAGCATATTTGAGCGTTAGGCAAACATCCGCCCTACCTGTAGCTACCGCCCTGACAACATCAAAATGCGTTGTGTACTCAGTTTCAAAACCCTTCACAACCTTCAAGTCGACGCTCCTCTGCCTAAGCAGATATTCGAGAAAAAGCCTTGTTCCAGAGCCCTTATTTCGATTAGCAACAGACAATTCCCCACTAGCCAATCCACTAAAAACCTCGTTTAGATCATCAACTTCCAGCCCTGGCCTTAAAGCAAATACGAGCTCCCTTTCATATCCACTTATCAGAACCACATCACCACTCAACATGAACCTATCGAGGTACGTAATGTTAAAGCAATTCCTTTCAGGGTCATACAAATGCAATCCAGCGACATCTGCTTCTCCCAGAAATATGCTCGCCAAGCCTCCAATTGAACCTGTCCATTGAACTTCAACATCACTCAAACCCTTCGAGCGAGCAATGCCAATTAGGTGCTCCAATAAAGGATCATGGCTTCCCATAACAACCAAGTCAGGCGATGGTCTCTCAGCAACTGAAATCACGCTGAGAAGTTCAGCACAAGGCCTGATTTTCTCAATGGCATTTGAGTATATTTGAAGAAGCTTCTTAGCATGAACAGTTAATCTAGCACCTCCACCACCTCTACCTCCACGCCTTGCATCTATAAGCTTCAATCCAAGAAGACCCTCAACCTTAGAGATCCTCTCCCAAACTCTCGAATAAGACAAGCCTAAACTCCTGCATGCAGTTAATAAGCTACCCTTCTTATCAACCAACTTTAAAACTTGAGCCAGCCTAGAATCTAAAACTACTTTGCCGTGGCGCATGAGATAAACTTCAACTCCAACACGCACGTTCAATTCATCATTAAGGGAGTGCATTAAACGGGCCTCCTCAGATCTAAGTTATCGAGTAAAAATTAACTTTCGATGAAATTAAAGTTAGCTTAATTCTTTTACTCTTAGTAATGTCAATAAGTTCAGCTTATCCCAGTCAAGTAAGTCTTGATTAAATCTCCATTAAAATTTACGTAGATAAAGCTCAATCCTAGTCCGATCATAAAATAAATGTTATATTTAACGCATCTAAAAATGATTGGTGATGAGCATGATAATTGTTGAATTCAGCATTGCACCTTTAGGTGTAAGTGAAAGCATAAGCAGGTATGTGGCAGAAGCCATAAGAGTACTTGAAGCAGAAGGAGTAAAGTACCAGCTTACGCCAATGTGCACAATATTCGAAGTCGAAAACATTGAGGATGCATTCAAAATAATCGTGAAAGCACATAACGCAGTTTTGAAGGCTGGCGCTAAAAGGGTTTTAACTTCAATTAAAATCGACGATAGAAGAGATGTTGAGAGAAAGATGGAGGATAATGTTAAGTCGGTACTGGATAAATTGAAGGGCTGAAGCAGTTGAAAATAAAAGCGGACCTACACATCCACTCAACATACTCTGGGGATAGCGTCTTAACCGTAGATGAAATAGTAAAGTATTATTCGGAAAATAACTTTGGAGCAATTGCAGTAACAGATCACGACTCATTCAAGGGAGCAATTGAAGCGAGAAAGTTAGCTAAAAGAATGAATCTAAATTTAATTGTAATCCTAGGAGCCGAAGTTGAAACTAATGATGGTGAAATCATAGTTTTAACCGACAAGGAGCTTCCATTTCTACCAGTTAATGCTGAAAAGCTAATCGAAGAAGTTAGGAAAAATGGCGGAGTCACGTACGCACCTCATCCATTCGACTTTAAAAGAAGAAGTTTAGGAGATAAAGTTTTTCAATTAAATGGCTTAGATGCCATCGAAGTTTTAAATGCTAATTCAAGCAAGAGAGCAAATAGGCTAGCTCTCAGAGCTGCTAAAATACTCAACAAACCTGGATTAGCAAATAGTGATGCTCATGCCGACTGGCAATTAGGTAAAGCTTATACTATTCTCGAGGTAGGTGAACTGAGCGTCAAAGAAGTTTTAAACGCGATTAAAAATGGAAAAATTGCTGGAAGAAAAATAAAATAGAAAGGTAAATTAAGTTAAAAGCGACATTTAAAAGTCATGGAGGTCACATTCATGAAATACTATCCACTAGATCTAGCAAGAGTAGTTTACATGCCTAAAAGGAAACTCTATTTAATTACCGTCATCCTGCCTGAAGAACCTAGAGCTATAGCAGCAGTCGTCGAAAAGCTAAATGAAGCCAACATTGAAATATTAACGGTTTACGGCTATGCATTCATGAGAAAGAAAGTGGGGCACCTCAGCCTCATAGTAGATCTTACTGAAAGTTCATTCACAATTGAGAAGCTCATAGATGGACTTGAAAAAATGCCCGAAGTATTATCTGTGGAATATGTTGAACCTGAAGAGCCTGGACTAATAATTGACAAGTACCACTTCCCAATCCTATATGGTGCGGGAAGAGCAGTGCTTTTTGATATTGGAACGCTATCAGCAATGTTCGAAGAGATGAGAAAGCAGTGGGGTTCAGCAGGTGAGGCTCTCATCTACTACCTGGGATACGCTGCAGGAAGGAATTATGCTAAGCACATCATGGAAAGATACGAGGAACTCAGCATGAGGCAATTAAGCTTAATCCTAAGAGACATCGGGCAAGCTTACGGCTGGGCAATTCTAGACACTGAAATCAGAGAAGAGGAGATAGTAGTAAAGGCTAAAGAGCTTTTTGAATGCAAACCGATTGAAGGAATGCGGAGCAAGCCGTACAGCCAATTCTTTAGAGGCTACATTAGTGGAGTTGCAAGTGAAATTCTCGGAAAAGAAATGATTGCAGAGGAGGTAAAATGCATATCTAAAGGAGATGAACACTGCGAATTCGTCATTAAAGAAAAGAAGTAGATGCAGGACTAAGCTTTTAAAATTACAGCCTGCCTTTCCGCATCCACTTCAATTATACCAGTACAACTTAAATTCAAGATAGATCCATCCTCACGAAGCACGGTTACGGTTCCATCAGCAAACTTCACATTTAATGCATCCTTACTTATAAGCTTAGGATCCCCATCCTCCAATAAGTAAACCCTCAGTTTAAACTCGCACATGCTTCCACCCGCCTATTCGAGCACTAGAGTTAGATTGACAAATATAAGATTTAACGATATCGTTCAGAATGCTCAACTATAAATCAAGCTAAATAGAGATTAATTTAACCATAAATATCCATTTAACAGGTAAAGCTTTAACTTAAAAGATAGCAATAACTTACTAATAACTATAATACGGAGGGAAAAAGGTGACTGGACCTCTAACCGGCATTCGAGTTTTAGATGCTTCTAGAATTTTAGCTGGACCATTTTGCACGATGCTTCTTGGAGATCTAGGAGCAGAAATCATTAAAGTTGAAATGCCAGGAATAGGCGATGGAAGTAGAGCTTGGGGCCCACCATTCATTAAAGGTGAAAGCGCATATTACTTATCGATAAATAGGAACAAGAAGAGCATCACAATTAATTTGAAGCACCCAAAGGGTAGGGAAATTATTTATAAGCTAGTTGAAATGAGCGACGTATTCATTGAAAACTTTAGGCCAAGCGTAGCTGAAAAGCTGGGCGTAAGTTATGATAAACTTAAGAGAGTTAATCCTAAGATAATTTACTGCTCAATAAGTGGATTCGGCCAAACTGGGCCATACAAAGATAAACGGGCCTACGACCTACTCATACAAGCAATGTCCGGATTCATGGGGATCACAGGAGAGCCAAATAGACCTCCAGTTAGAATTGGAGTAGCAATAATGGATTTAGGCGCCGGCATGTATGCAGCAATATCAATTTTAGCTGCACTAATTGCAAGAGAAAAAACGGGAAAGGGGCAGAAAATCGACATTTCACTTCTAGACACGGGAGTTTCATGGCTAACTTATATGGCGATGAACTACTTCGCAACCGGAAGAAATCCGCCGAAAATGGGGTCAGCCCACCCAAATCTCGTGCCATATCAATGCTTTGAAGATAAAAATGGAAGATACTTTGCAGTAGCAGTTGGAAATGACGAGCACTGGAAGAGGCTATGCAAAGCACTTGAACTCCAAGATTGGATTGACAATCCAAAATATGCCACCAATGCGAAAAGAGTTGAGCATAGAGATGAAATAGTGAAAGCTCTAAGTGAACTATTTAAATCCAAAACACGGGAAGAATGGCTAAAACTACTTGAAGAAGAGGGGGTTCCATGCGCTCCAGTATATGAAGTTAGTGAAGCACTTTCAAATCCCCAAATTATACACCGGGAAATGGTTATTGAAATAGAGCACCCAACTATTGGAAAATTGAAGCAGCTTGGCACTCCAATGAAATTGTCAGAAACACCTTGCCAAATAAGGTATCCGCCACCACTTCTCGGACAACACACCAAAGAAATCCTAAAAGAATTGCTTGGCTATAGTGATGAAGAAATAGAGGAGCTGAGAAAAATTGGAGCCATATAAATCTAAGCAGCAAATCCGCTCAACTCAGAAATGCAACGCGACTTTCCAAATTCAAAGCCAATTAATTCACGATTAGAAAAAATTATTAGATAATAATATGCTCCTAAGAGTGTGCACGAAGCATCAATAGCTCAAAACATCATACAAATAGCCGTTAAAGTAGCTATAGAAAACAATGCAAAGAAAATTCACAAAATAACCATTGTGGTAGGCGAGCTACACTTCCTAGACTTAGAAGCCCTAAAATTCGCTTTCCAAGTACTTTCTGAAAACACTTTAGCCGAAAAAGCTGAACTGAATGTTAAGCTATCACCAGCAAAGTTCAAGTGCTCAAATTGCGGAGAAGAATGGGAGTTTAGCCTAAGCAAAATTGGAGATAATGCAATTGGTAAACTCCACTTTACTCCAGACCTAATCATCAACTTTTTGAAGTGCCCACGCTGCAATTCAAGTGAATTTGAAATTACAAGTGGAAAAGAGCTTTACGTCGAAAACATTGAAGTAACAGTCTAAATATTGTCTAAACCTTAAGTTTAAGGGATCTAGCAAGTCCTTCAATGCCAAGCCCAGTCTTCGCGCTCGTTAAAATCACGGAAGCCTTAGCATTAATCTTCCTAGCATCATTCACCATTCGATCAACATCAACACCCATTACTTCAGCCAAGTCCATCTTATTAATCACTATCAAATCAGAATTCATAACAGTCATAGGGTGCTTAATGAACTTATCCTCACCTTCAGTTACGCTGACTACAAGCACTCTCACATCAGCTCCAAGCTGAAAGTATATTGGACATATCAAGTTGCCGACATTCTCTATGAAAATAACCTTAACCCTATTAACATCCATTTCCTCAAGAGCCCTCTTAACATGTATAGCCTCCAAGTGGCATGAACCGCCAGTATTTACCTGAACACCTTGAACCCCATGACGCAAAATTCTCTCAGTATCAACAGTTGAGGCAACATCTCCACCAATATAAGCTAATTCGCGCTTATCTCCATCATAAACTTCAATCAACCTCTCAATCAAAGCAGTTTTACCAGCCCCTGGAGAGCCAAGAAATTCCAGAACTCGTATTCCTCTTGAACTGAAAAACTCTTTAAGCTCGCTGGCAATTTTCCTATTAGACTTCAATATTGGCTCATCAACCCTGATGACCGTGACGCTCCGCACGCACCTCACCTCGATTATATGCTTATGTTAAGACTAATAATATTTGCGAGGGAGCACTGTGAAGTTAAACCCCCTACCAAGGAATTTCTATGCCAGATTCAGCGTTGAAGTAGCCAAGGACCTTCTCGGAAGATTTCTAGTTAGAGAACTGCAGGGAAAGCTGCTTGTCGGAAGAATAGTTGAAGTTGAAGCCTACGGCGGCCCTGAGGATCCAGCAAGCCACGCTAGATTTGGAAAGAAGAGCTGGAATGAAGTCATGTTTGGAGAAGTTGGAAGAGCATATATTTACCAAATTTATGGAATCCACCATTGCCTAAATGTGGTAGCTAAACCTGAAAATGTGGAGGCAGGAGCTGTGCTGATAAGAGCTGTAGAGCCAATTATCGGCATTGAAACAATGATTAGAAACAGGTTTCAATCGGGAGATTGGAATGGAAAATTAAGAAACTTAACAAGTGGACCTGCAAAGCTATGCAAAGCATTTAAAATAAACTTATCATTAAATGGAGAGGACTTAACTGTCAGAGGACCACTGTACATAGCTGGCAACACTAAAGAACCATTTGAAATAATTAATTCACCAAGAATTGGAATAAAAAGAGGACTATACAAAAAATGGAGATTTTACATCAAAAATAGCGAGTACATTTCAGGCGGAAGAATAAAAACAAATAAGTTAAAAACTACTTCAAGAGCGTGAAGACATGAAAATAGTTCTAATAACCCGACACTGCCTCAAAAGAGTACTTGAAAGAGCGAAAATATTGGATGAGTATGAAAGAATGAAGCTCATCGAAGAAATATTGCTTAAAGGAAAAATCGTAGATAAAAAGGGTAAAAACATTTTGGTTAAGTTCAATGAACATTACTTAATTTTAAGGCTAAGCAGTAAGGGATTAATTGCAATTAGCTATACAAGCGGAGTTGTACCTAGAGGATTCAGCGAAAAGTTAACTAACTTGAGTTTAGAGAAGCCATTTAAATTGAAAAAACTAAAACCTAACTAATAATCTCGAACTTTTCAATGCAATCTGGTGGAACATAACTAACTAAAAATGTATTTTTACCAGCTCTGTAAATTTCAAAGCCCCTAGCTCTAAGCTTTTCAGCGTTAATTATGAGTACAACTACCCTAGCACTTTTCCTCCTCGCAACAATTACTGCATCTTCAAAATTATCTGATAAATGAACATACCTCCGGTTCATCGGCTTTAGCCCTTCAGCCAATATTTTTTGAAGAACTTCCTTGGCAGTTCCATGGAAAAGAGTTTTAACTTTAGTGTCTACATGCAAATTCAATTTAACATCAACACTATGACCATAAGTAGCTCTAATCATTCCATTCTTAACTTCAAATCTCCCCTTAGGACATGTAGCTGCAACTGCATAGATGTGAAGAGGCTTAAGCCAACTGTAAAAGCGCCTTCTCGGCAAGTATTGCTTAATCTTCCCCACAAGCTCATCAATGCTAACAAATCCATCTTCACCTAATCTTAAATTCACAATTTCGGGCTTATGCCTCAATATTAATGATAGTAGTTTACTTAACTTCAATCGCTGTCTACCAGTTAAAATGAGCTCGCAACTCGAATTGCAATGGACTGGATCTTCAGTGAAGGAGTTGCAAACCCTACATCGATAAATGGGCTTCACACCAAAATTTAGGTATTAAAAGTCAAATAGCTTTAATGCAATTGAAAATGTCTCCCTAGCTTCTTCAATAGAAGTCACGCCCAATGCTACGCCGGCCAGGCAATTGCTCTTGGAAGCGAATTCCAAAGCCTCCTTCACGTTCAATCTACCTGCGCCCAAAATCTTCTTCCCAATAACAGGCTTTCCAATTTTACGGTAAATTTCCTTAGCCTCCACGGGAGATAAGTCCATGAAGAAGCCAGCCATGTTAAATGGAGCTAAAATTACATCGAAGTCAAAGTTCTCCTTAATAAGCCAATTAAGGGTCTTTCCCGGATAATGAGTGACCAAACCAACTATGGGGAAGAATTTTCTAGCTAAATTTAAGCCTTCCAGAACAGCTTTCCTGTTTAAAGTATCCGTTATTGCTCCATGGATAAGCCCAGCGGTTGCATTTAGCTCTCCTAAGCGCTTAATGCTCCCATCAATGTCATCAGACAAAATAGTTCCAATAACCACTACATCCTCATCCACCCTCTTAAGTACAGACTTAATTGAAGAGACAACCCAAGAGTATGGAAGTACTTGTATACCTCTAACGTCAAGCTCTATGGATTTAAAAACAATATCTTTAATTCTGCTAGGATCCCTGCGAAATGCCTGATAATAAAGATAGGCCCTAGATCCAAATTGGGCAGCTCCAATGAACGGCGAGTTGCCAAGTAAAACTCTAGGAATTCTATAACCATTAATTATAAAGTAGGAGGACAATAGCGCACCAAATATGATTTAATGAGAAGAATAATTAAGGTTTTCCAGAAAATCTATGTTGAACTCGCCATGAAAACATGCAGGTTCATTAAAAACTTCAACGAACTAATTGAAGTTTCAATTAAGGAAAATGCTGAAGCAAGGCGAATAGCACTTGAACTTCTTGAAGCTGGACTAGAAGCGGCAAACCCTAAAGAAGCAGTTAAAAAGCACGTTAAATTAGAAGGCGACATCCTCAACATTGGAAAATACAAATACGATCTAAGCAACATTGGGAGCATATACGTTATCGGTGCAGGAAAAGCTTCAGGAAAAATGGCTGAAGCATTAGAGGAAGTGCTTGGAGAGCGGATAAAGAAAGGAGTAGTCATCGTACCAAGAGGAGCAAGCAAGAACATTAAGGTAATGAGAATAGAGGTGATTGAAGGCGACCATCCAATTCCAAGCCAATCCTGCATTGAAGGAGCTCTAAAAATCAGGGAAATCACCGAAGAAGCTGAAAGCAAAGATCTTATAATGGCTTTAATATCAGGCGGAGGCTCATCACTACTAACTCTACCAGCAGATGAAGTAAGCATTGAAGACGTAATTACAGTTACTAATCTACTACTTAAATGCGGAGCAGACATCAAAGAAATTAACGCAGTAAGAAAGCACATATCTAAGGTTAAGGGAGGACAACTAGCTAAATGCGCATATCCAGCGAAAATTGCATCTTTAATCATATCAGACGTAATTGGAGACCCAATAGACTGCATAGCTTCAGGACCAACTGCACCAGACCCAACAACCTACATAGACGCTTACCGAGTGTTAAAGAAATATGAGCTGTGGAATAAGGTACCCCAAAGCATCAGGAAAAGAATTGAAAAAGGCCTACATGGAGAAGCACCTGAAACTCCGAAAAAGAGCGACCCAATCTTCAATAGAGTAGTAAATTTTATTATTGCAAGCAACTTGAAAGCCCTAAAAGCCATGGAAGCCAAGGCTAAGCAATTAAATTACAATGCAATAATATTGACATCCCAATTGGAGGGAGAAGCAAGACACGTCGGAAAGGTTTTTGCCTCAATTATCAAAGAAGCATCAACCACAGGCCACCCAATAAATCCACCAGCCGCAATAATAGCTGGTGGAGAAACAACAGTAACAGTCACCAGTAGTGGAATTGGAGGAAGAAATCAGGAATTAGCTCTAGGAGCCGCACTCCAAATTAAGGGGCTAAAGGGAATTGCTATTGCAGCCATGGGAAGTGATGGAATAGATGGGATGACAGACGCAGCGGGAGCACTGGTTGACGGCGAAACCATTGAAGTAGCAGAAAAAATTGGAATTGATCCCCATGCTCATCTTAAAAACAATGATTCATATAGCTTTTTCAAGTCCATTGGAGGAAGCTTAATCCTAACAGGCTTAACTGGCACAAATGTCAATGACTTCACAGTTGGGGTAGTTGTAAAATGAGCTTCAAGCAATTTTTATCTCACTAACCTTATCGTAAACTTCAATAGTAGCTGAAATTGGCCTAACCACTTTTAATCCTTCAGGAGTCTCCTTAACAGCATATTCCAATCTTATCCTGCAAGGCTTGTCTTGAATTTCATACTTACTACCAGCCTCGACAATCTTACTAGCAAACTCCCTCCAAAATTCAGTAGACTTCTCACGGTCAGCCTTCTCGGCGTTAATAATAGCATAGAAAGCTCGCTTCAATCTAAAGAGAGCACCTCTACCGGTGGGAGAAATTCTCGTAATAACTTGACGAGTGGCAATCCTCCCTTCAAGTGCAGCCAATATCTTTTCAATCTGCTCGTCACTAAAACCTTCAGCTTTCAATCTCTTAATAAGCTCCTCCTTAGTTTCAGACAATGCGAATCACCAAAATAATACTATGTGATACATGTATATTAAATATTTACTAAAATTTAGAATAAAATATACTTTCATAATATACCCATATTAAATGATGCTGCAAAAATCATCAAGCTAGAATATAAATCACTATACATACTTCAAGTTCAGTAAGGCTAAGAAAAACTCACATCAAATGATTATAAAAATTCATATAAATCTAATTTAAATAAAATCACTTAAACAGATTTATCAATAATTGGTATGGCATTTCATCTCGATCTAGGAAACTAAATAATTAAAAGATTATTGGAGCGATTTTCGGTCAGCTGTCCTGGCCATCCTCATCAATCGGCGTTCCAGCGCTCATCATCAAACTAATATAGCGCATAATGGAAGTTAAGCTTTAGCCAACTTGGAAAGCTGCTCCTTTCTTTCAATTAGCTCCTTCTTTGCCTCATCAATTAATTTGGGATTAATAATTAAATCTAGAGCGGTCAGAGCTAAGACTTTAACACCTACGATTAACCCTTCATGCCCAAGCTCCGAACCTGCTGCCTTGGCAAATTCTGCTGAATGGCCTGGAGTTCCTTCAGGACATATTTTAATGAGAATTTCAATTGCCGGTATTAATTGACTTACGTTTCCAAAATCGGTTGAACCTTTACCTCTACGCTTGCTTAGCTCTTCAATCGACTCGAACTCAACACCCAAGAACTTAAAGTTTTTGAAGGCAATTTTTGCAAGAACCTCATTTGGAATTATATTTGCATAGGTGTTTGCAGTTTTGGTAAACTTCATTTTTGCACCAGTTTGAAGAGCAGCACCTTCAGCGCACTTCTTTATTTTTTCAACAACTTCCATCAGGTACTCCACGGTTTCAGCTCTAGCATAAAATCTTCCAGACGCGTAGTCTGGAACAATATTTGGAGCATCGCCTCCCTTCTCGATTATGCCATGTATCATTGCATCCTTCTTCAAGTGCTGCCTAAGCGCATTTATTGAAACGAACGTTAGTATCAATGCTTCAAGCGCATTTACTCCTTTATGAGGAGCTCCTGCTGCATGAGCAGCTTTACCAAAAAACTCTATTCTAAATGCTTCACGAGCAAGTGAAGAGCATGCAACCGAGTTAGTGTCGCTTGGATGTATCATTAAAGCTACATCTGCTTTGGCAATCTCATCAAGCATTATCACTTTTCCACCGGCATTTTCAACATAGCCCTCCTCGGCTGGAGTGCCGAAAACAATTATTTCACCATTAAAGTTCTCCATAACCTTGCTGAGAGCTATGGCTGCGCCAATAGCGGAAGTACCAATAATGTTATGGCCACATGCATGGCCAAGCTTGGGCAAAGCATCGTACTCTGCTAGGAATGCTATTTTAGGGCCATTGCCCCTCCCATAGTAAGTTGCCTTAAAGGCTGTTGGTAAGCCGCAAATCCCCATTTCAACTTTAAATCCATGTTTTCCAAGCTCAGAAGCCAGCAGCTTGGAAGCTTTATATTCCTTAAAGCCAAGCTCGGGATTCTTGTGAATTTCACTGCTAATTTCAATAAGTCTTTCTCTCATGGAGTCAATTATGCTACAAATCATCTCCTTCAAATCTGCCATCCATCAACCCTCCGCCAATTTGGGTTAAAAATTATTTTTAAACATACGTAAAAAATTTGTGCAAGCCAACTATTAGCAGCTTTAAATTGGCGAAAGCAAGTATAGCAATTTAGGTAGCTCAGCAACGCTATTTAGAATGTAATCTGCGCCAGCAAGCATCAGCTCCTCAGCACTTCTCACACCAGTTTTAACGCCAACAAAAATTGCTCCAACCTTTTTAGCGCACTCAGCATCAAGAACGCTGTCGCCAACAACAATAACTTCGCTTGGAGATAATCCTATTAATTGAATTGCCTTCATGAGGTGCTCCGGGTGAGGCTTCAAGTGTTTGACATCATCTCTAGTCACTATTGCGTCGAAGTATCTAGCCAGATTGAAGCGATCTAGAACCTTCATTGCAGGGCGCTTGCCACAAAGAGTATATAAAGCAACTTTAAAGCCATGCACCTTAACGTAATCTAAAACCTGTACAACACCATCAATTAATGAAAGCCTTTCAGCAGCATCCACTTCATATCTCTCAATTACCTCATACATACTGTCTATAAGGCTCGTAATCCGATTCTTTGGAAGCTGGATGCTATTAGCAAGATACATAGCTTTTTTGACAATGGCCCAAACTCCATCGGAATCGGATAGAGAGGATGTGGGCAAACCAAAATTTCTAATTAAGCTTAGTAAATCCCGCTTAAGTGCATCCCTATCAATCGAGTAGTAGACCAAAGTACCGTCGAGATCGAATACCACGCCGCGCATCTGCATAATTAATCTCCAAATCAAATTACATTCCAAGCCTTAAAGTTTGTGGCGGACGCATTAACATCCGCGAGGTTGTCAGCGCTATTACATTATTATTTTAATTTAAGAAATAAGCTTGAAAACATAAACATCAACAATGATCATTTTCAACTTTGATTCCATGAAGTCCACCTAAATGCTGGACAAAACTTTTTGCAGAAAAGAGAAACTGCGAGCTGCAACATCAACATTCCTTCCAGGAACATATCCCTCAACTATAATAAATCCCTTGAAATTGCGTGCCCTAAGCTCGCTAAAAATTAAATTGAAGTTCAAATTCCCCTCACCAAGAGGTAGGTGAACTTCAGTACTTGTCGTATCACTAACATGTAAGTGAGTTATTTCTACATCCAGCTGCTTTATGTAATCCTCAGGGCTCATAACAGTACTTGCATGAGCAACATCAAGCGCTAAGCCAACTTCAGCTCCACTGAGATCTTCTACCTGCTCGATCAGCTCGTTAATTTCATTTGGACCTGAAAATGTAAAATACCTCGATGTCGATTCAATGTTCTCAATTGCAATCTTCATGCCCTTATCAGCCGCGTACCTCACAACTTCTACCAATCCTCGAATAGCCAGCCTTTCTACATCTCGATCAGACATAGTACTGGAAGAAGCTTTTCCTGGATGAACCACAACGACTTCAGCATTAAGCAGTGAAGCTAGAATTACCGCTGCTTTAGCATACTGAATCGACAGTCTTTGAACATGCGGATTTATGCTTGCCAAATTCAAATCCCATTGAGCTGCATGAATAGATGGTCTTAAATTTAATTCAATTAATTTTAATCTTAAATTTTCAACTAAATTTAAATTTACTTTTAAAGGATCTAATATCATGGGCTCAGCCCACAACTCGAAGGCAGAATACCCTATTTGCGCAGCTGTACTGATAGCTCGAACAAGCCCTAAATCCCACAATACATTTTGAGAAACACCAATTACATATTTGCTCAACTCGCGCGCACCCACCTAACCGCTTTAAATAAATAATTGGTTAATCTAATCTTAGAAGATGCATATAAGCAGATAATTATTCTTCAAAAAAAGAGTAATGCATAAATTAAGTTACAATTAAATTTTAATATTTAGAATACCTTATAGATTAAAATTTGAAAGTAAAATTTTTTAGGTAGAACCGAAAAGAATTCATGAAATGAACATCACGAAAAGGGAAGCTGAATATCTACTAATGCTTTTCAAGGAGGAGGCTTACTGCAGCAAGTACATTAGCAGCGTTAAGGTAGCTAAGAAGCTACAAGTAGCACCTTCAACTGCAGTTGAAGCACTTAAAAAGCTCGCTGAAAAAGGATTTGTCAAATACATTAAGAGAAGAGGAGTACAATTAACTTGCGAAGGACTAAAAATTGCAAGAAAACTTGTGAGAAGACATAGAATTCTCGAAGTTCTAATCGTGAAAATCGCAGAAGTAGATGTTGATACTGCCTGCTCTATGATTAGGGGATTAGAATTTGAAGTTAACGATGAATTGATGGAATTACTCAATGATGCCCTTGGAAAACCGCGATGCTGCCCTCATGGCTACGAAATTCCAGAGGTGTAGACAATGCGCTTACAAGCTTCAATACTATTAACTTCATTAATATTAATTGCAACACTCCAATCCACCATAATCTACGTACAGTGCATCAACAATAAACTAATCATAGTAACTTCAATTGAAACGCTCTCACTCATAGCCAAGGAAATTGGCGGAGATAAACTTGAAGTGCACACCCTACTTCCAGAAGAAGCGGAGCCTCATGCAATTCAATTCACCCCAAAAATGCTTGAGTTAATTCGCAATGCTTCACTTCTCATTCTAACTGGTCATTTTGAATTTGAAAATGAATTAATATCCACAGTGAATATCCCATACGTCTCTCTAAACGACTATGTAGCTCACGGCTTGAAATTGTTAGAAATTCCTGATAATGGAATTAACGTGCATGGATACTGGCTTCACCCAACAAATGCCATTGCCATTGCCGAAGCAATAGTAGAAAAACTACGTAAAATAGATCCAGTTAATGGAGACTATTATACAATGAAATTAAATGAATTTAAATTGAGAGTAAACAAGTTTCTTAGCAACGTAAATTCAAGCTTAATTGAAAATTATGGGCTTAATTGGATTGAAGTTGTAGTAGCATTTCCCGCAGCCCAGTACGTTCTTGAAGCTCTTCAAATGAAAATTGGAGCTTTTCTAAGTAAAGGCCATGAAGCCTTTGTCGGAGGAAGCGAGCTTGCGAGAATTGAAGAGAAACTGAAGAGGAGAGAATATAAACTCATAGTATGCCCGGACATCATCATGAAAACACAGCTCAGCGATTATGTCAAGCAAATATCTAAGGACACTGGAGCTCCAATAGCATTAATAAAAACCATTGGAGGCAAAGAATTTACTTCATATGTTGAATTAATTTCATATAATTTTGGAGTCATAATTGGAGCTCTATCTGCAAGCAGCTTCGCAGAACCAAGTGAAGCAAGAGGATTCACCCATCTGGATGTAATGCTCATAATTGTATCTTTAGTACTTGCAATAATCGCTACGATCGAAGCATGGGTGATAATTGGGAGGATTTAATATGGATAATAAAATCATAGTCAAGAATTTAACCATAAAATATGGAGACTTTAAAGCATTAGAAAACGTGAGCTTTAAAGTTCAATTACCCAAATTCGTAACCATAATGGGTCCAAATGGAGCAGGTAAAACGACGCTATTAAAGGCGCTAATAGGGCTAATCAAGCCGAGCAATGGAAGCATCAGCGTTCTCGGATACGACCCAATAAAAGATGGATTTAAGCTTAGAAAAATCATAGGCTACGTGCCGCAGAGGGAAAGAATTGAA
The DNA here is from genome assembly GCA_025061115.1 of Candidatus Culexmicrobium cathedralense. Lineage (GTDB taxonomy): Archaea > Thermoproteota > Methanomethylicia > Culexarchaeales > Culexmicrobiaceae > Culexmicrobium > Culexmicrobium cathedralense. The sequence continues at coordinate 220,462 of JANZKC010000001.1, forward strand.
ACGACAATTCCAGTTAAAGTTAAAAGCGTAGTCTTAATGGGGCTAATCTGCAAGAAAAGCATTCCGAGAATTCCATCAAGCAAAGACATAACAGCAGCAAAAAATGCACTAGCCAAAGTTGAACTTCAAGACCTATGGAATAAGCGGTTTTCAGAGCTCTCTGCAGGACAGCAGCAAAGAGTACTCATCGCTAGAGCACTAGCGTCAAATCCAAAACTACTTCTACTAGATGAACCGCTAACAGCCATCGACGTTAAAAGCCAGTGGGAAATACTTGAAACCCTTAAGAAACTTAAAGATGAGCATAACATTGGAGTGATAATGGTTACTCACGACATAAATCCAGTAGTGGAATACACGGATGAAGTAATGTTACTAAATAGGAAACTAATTGCACACGGCAAGCTGCAAAATGTACTGACCAATGAAAAATTAAAAGAAGCTTATGGTCCAAACGTTAGAGTTGTAGTCTCAGGAGAGCTCTGCTACGCTATTATAGGTGATGTTCATGCTAGACATGTTAGTTAAAAATCCATTCCTACTAAGAGCCATAATTGGAGTTGTATTAGCATCATTTGCTTCAGCTACAATGGGATCATTCACAGTGCTAAGAGGAATAACATTTCTAACTGCAGAAGTAGCTCACGCAGCTCTTGGAGGAGCAGCCTTAGGAGTATTCCTACAAAGCTCAGGAATAGCGCCATGGATAGACCCATTTTACGTAGCAACAATATTCGCAGTTGTAACAGCAATTCTCACCGGATATGCTGGAGAAAGAGGACACACCATCAAGATGGAAACCGCAATAGGAGTAGCCTTTGCAGTGAGCATGTCACTTGCAGTCACAATGGTGGGGCTAATACCATCAGAAAAGCTGCCAAAAATCTGGGGATACCTAATTGGAGATGTACTCCTACTCACATACGACGACATCCTCTCACTACTCATCATAACCATAGCAGTTGTTATTTTAACGACGCTATTCTGCAAAGAATTCTCATACATATCCTTCGACATTGAGGGAGCAGCTGCAGCCGGCTTAAACGTCAAGGCATATCATTATGCGATGATAATTCTATCAGCACTAGCAATTGTAGTCTCAACCAAAACTGTGGGATCAATACTGGTCTACGCATTCATGGTTGCGCCAGCAGCAACAGCCTTAGAATTAGCTTCAAACGTGCCGAGCGTAATGATAATATCACTTCTACTCTCACTAACATGCGGACTAGCTGGAATTGCAATATCATTTACAGTTAACTTAGCTCCAAGCGGAATAACTGGACTTCTCCTATCAGCAATTTATATAATAACAATATTTACAGCACCATTAGCAAAGAGAGCTAAAGCAAGACTTCACAAATAAACGAAAAGAAAGCCGCAAAGCCAATCAAAGCATCTATATAAGCTTTACTAAGTAAAATTTATACCTCACATCAATTCGAAACAGCATAAAGGGGGAAGCAAACGGGGAAAAAGCGGATTAATATAAAAAGCCTAACGATACCAGAATACGTAGAGCGATGGGCATTACTCGACATTCTAGGAGGATTGGCAGGAGTAATTGGTGGATTAGGAGCAATAATCTTTAGATTAATGATCGACGTAAACAGGCAAATCTTCTACACCCACATGCTAAAATACTTAACATTAAAAGTTAATGAATACAACATTGGATTAGCAATATTACCCCTAATAGGAGGACTTATAGTAGGACTAATTACAACAAAGTTCGCTCCAGAGGCAAAAGGACATGGCGTGCCAGAGGTAATGGAGGCAATATACCTTCGCGGAGGAAGCATTAGAAGTAGAGTAGCTTTAGCAAAGATAATCGCATCATCAATAACCATAGGGTCAGGTGGAAGCGCTGGGAGAGAAGGACCCATAGCTCAAATAGGCGCAACAATGGGATCAATAATAGGAAAAATATTCAAATTTACACCAAAGGAAAAGCGGCTTCTAGTTGTCTGCGGATTAGCTGCAGGAATAGCTGGGACATTCAATGCCCCACTTGGAGGAGCACTATTTGGAATGGAAGTGCTGTATAGAGGTGTAGAGCCATTCGACGCGATACCAATAATAATCGCAGTTGTAATAGGAACAGCTGTAGCCACATCCTACCTCGGAACGCAGCCAGCATTTAGCACCGCAGGATTAACATTTCAAGAACCAATTGAACTTCTCTTCTACGCACTGCTAGGTATAATATTCGGATTCATAGCCGTACTATGGGTAAAGCTATTCTACCTCATTGAAAGAGCATTTGGCAAAGCAAAAATCTCGGAACCAATAAAGCCTGCAATAGGTGGACTATTAACAGGCCTAATAGGAGCAATGCTTTATCAGTATGGCATATTAGGCGTAGGATACAATGGAATAGAGGCAGCACTTGCAGGCAAACTGCCGGGAATGATGCTCCTATCCCTAGGAATCATAAAAATGATTGCAACAAGCTTCACTGTAGGCTCTGGTGGAAGCGGAGGCATATTCGCGCCAACCCTATATATAGGATGCATGATTGGCGGCAGCATTGGACTTCTATTTAAGCAACTCGCCCCAACACTAATTTCACAGCCATTCACCTACTCATTAGCTGGGATGGCTGCACTTTTTGCAGGAGCAGCGCAAGCCCCACTAACAGTTATGATAATGATCCCTGAAATGTCAAATAACTACACCCTACTTCTTCCACTAATGGTATCCAGCGCCCTAAGCTACTTCATTGCATGGACCTTCATGAAAGGCTCCTCAATATACACGCTAAAGCTAGAACAAAGAGGGGTGCACATAAAGGTTGGAAGACCTGAAATCCTAGACATGATAATGGTGAAGGAAGTGATGAGTAAAAAGGTAATATCAGTAAAAGCAGATATGCCCGTTTCACTTCTAGAGCTAATGATATTCGAAACAGGTCACACTGGATTTCCAGTAGTAGAAAATGGAGAGCTAGTGGGAATAGTTACGATAGAGGATGTAGGGAAAGTAAAGCCTGAGGAAAGAAATAAGGTAAAGGTTGGAGAAATAGCGACAAGAAAGCCGGTAGTAGCTTACCCGGAAGAAAATTTAAACTCAGTACTATCAAAAATGTATGAATATAAGGTTGGCAGGCTGCCGGTAGTAGACCCAAAAGACAGCACGAAGCTACTTGGAATAATATCAAAGACAGACATCCTAAGAGCATACAAGAAGTTCAAGGAAATATAGTCGGCAACCTAGCGGGAGCGCTTAAAGCGGAAGCGCTTCAAAGAAATTCTGGCAGTCAATATTTTTTCTGTTGTAAAAAGCTTAGCAGCAACGTACATGACGATGATCGTTAAAATCACCATGTAAATTATGCCCCCCAAGATAGTTGCATAGTCGTCAAGTATCGCCGCTTTTGCAGCCAAAATCGGATGAGTGTATGGAATAGCGTAGAGAATAATTTGAAGAGGCATCGGCAGAGACTTAATGTCTATGAACATAAGTATGAATGACGGAATAAAAACGATTGTATATAGGTAACCAACAACTGCTTGAGCACTCCTCACATCTTCAGTAAAAGCAGCTACAGTGACAGCAAGAGCTAAGGCAGAAACAATGGCTATAAAAAGGGATGAACCTAAAAGGAGAAATCCAAGTGGAGTGAGCGTCAAACCTATGGACTCAGCGCTAGGCATGAGCTCGTAATTTGAAAAAACACCCATGGAGCTCATGTAGTGAGTGTAACCTATCATGTAGACTGAAGAGCCGATTGCAGCGACGATAATCGAGCTTGTCAGCTTGCTCGCCAAAATAGTAAGCCTGTTAACTGGTAAGGATAATAGTGTTTCCAATGTTTTCTCCTCCTTCTCGATTGCAATCGAAGTTGCAGCAATTTGCATTGCAAAAACGAGTATCATCATCACCGTAATTGGCATAGTCATTGACTGCGAAGTGATAATTCCAACAACCGCTTCAGGAGGAACATTAACCACTTCTCCCTTAATCACCGAAAGCTTAACTGCAGTTACGGGGTTCAACAACGAATCCGGATCTCTACCTGGAAAAGCCTTCCTAATAACTTCATCAACCAAATAGTCATTGAATAATTCAACTATTGAGGCTGGGGTAGATGAAGTTCCGGCTTCAGCCATACTTAAAGTTTTAAAAACGGTGTACAACTCTACCTTAGCCTTAAGTCCTTGAGTTACATTTTCAGTGAACCCTGAAGGTATAACCATTAAGACTGGAAAATCGATCTTTTGAATTTCAGCTATAGCTTCATTAATGTCAACTACGTCGAGAACTTTTACAGTAGCATTAGGATTAGCTTGAAGAGCGGAAATCAGCATTTCAGCCATTCTTCCGCCATCATAGTCCAAAACCGCAATTTTCGGCCTCAAAGCAGCCTCCTTAACCGTTGTGAAAGACAGTCGCATGGCATATCCCATAACCCCAAACATTATTATTGGCATGAAAATCATGCCTATAATTATCTTCGGATCTCTAAGAAGCTCCTTAATTTCCTTTTCAAGGAGTATTTTAAAGGCTTTAGTCAAGATTGGTCACCCTCGCAAAAACCTCCTCCAAATTTGAAGCTTCATACTTCACCTTTAACTCACTTGGCTTACCCTCAACAAGCAATTTTCCACGATGAATCAACGAAACCCTATCGCAAAGATATTCAACTTCAAGCATATTATGGCTTGACAGCAAAATTGTTGTGCCAAACTTCTTAGAATAATTCTTAATGATCCTCCTAACATGATAAGCGTGAAGAACATCCAAGCCTGCAGTAGGCTCATCCAATATTGCGAGCCTAGGTCTAATCATGAGTGCTCTCGAAAGTAAGAGCCTACGCTTCATACCCTTACTGTAAGTTTTAATTTTATCCTTAAGCCTATCACCTAAACCTGATATCTCAGCGGCCTCATTAACCATCCTATCAACTTCATCCTTAGATTTAGCGTAAAAAGCAGCCATAAACCTGAGATATTCCTCACCAGTCAAGTTCTTATATGCTCCAGCTTCTTCAGGTAAATAGCTAATCATTCCTCTAACTACATCAGCATCCTCAACAACATCATGCCCAAAGACTTTAGCTGTGCCGGAAGTAGGCTTAATCAAAGTAGCAATAATCCGTAAAGTAGTAGTTTTGCCAGCACCATTAGGGCCAATTAACCCAAAGATTTCTCCAGGATGAATATGGAATGAAATTTCATCTAGCGCTTTAATCCTACCATAGTACTTCACTAACTTTACTACTTCTACAGCGTATCCTGCCATTCCGCTCGCCATATTGCGGAATATATATTATAAATTTAAGCATTTCTATAAAGAATCTTCTATTAAAGGTCTAAAAGTCCATTCATTTAAATCATTATACATTTGCTTAAGAATTCTAGACGACAAATCCATGGGAATAACTTGAAATAGCCTTGCAATATGCTTGCAAAACTGCTTTACAACGGAAACTCTTGCAAAGTCTGCGCAATTATGCATTAACAATTTATCCTCAACATCAACAATAATTATGTAATCCCTAACTCTAGCTCTAATCATTTCAGGCGATGCCTCCTCAACCACGATTTCATCAATGCTTATTTTCGAAGCTCTCTTCAATCTCCGCTTATCCGTGAAAAGCTGTACAAGCTTACTTGGATCATCACTTGAGAGAATGGTGTAAACTCTCAACCCTCCCTTAACTGCAGGTGAAGGCACTAAAGCTCTCCCAGACTTGAACTGCTCTTCAACTCTCCTCTTAGCTTGAACTTGCTCAGGAGTTATAATACCCAGCATTTCGAGGACAATCAACGCCGATTCACATGCAAAACCGTGAAAATGATTGTTAAAGTAGCCATATACTACATCAACTTTTTCCGATACCTCCTTAACTCTGGGAACCCACTCACGTAATTCTTCAGGTTTATATCGGTAATAGTACCAGGGCCTCTTACCCCTCCCATGCCACCTTATATACGCAAAGTTAGCTGTAACCTCACATAGTGGAGGAAGTAGAGGCTCATCAACAATAACATAAGCAACATTATGCTTTCTGAGTAAATTAAAGGTTTCATCGTTAATCCAAGATGAATGCCTAAATTCAATTGCAAACATGAAATCTCTTGGAAGAATTTCAAGCAGCTCCTCAACTAATTCAAGATTACATTTCATTGATGGAGGAAGCTGAAAAAGGAGAGGCCCAAGCTTATTTGCCTTCTTAAGAGGCTGAATAAGGCTAAGAAAAAGCTCCAAGTCCCTCTCAATCCCAAGTTTAAGATTCAACTCCTTTTTATGTGTAATTAATCTAGGAATTTTCGCTGCAAAAATGAAATTTTTAGGTGAACGCCTAACCCATGAACGAACAAGTTTCGGTGAAGGCAAACTATAGAATGTTGAGTCAATTTCAACGGTATTAAAAACTTTACAGTAATACTCAAACTTCCTACGTGGAGATGGATAGAAAACTCCAACCCAATCGGAGTAATCCCAACCTGAAGTTCCTATCCTAATTTTAGGCTCATCAAATCTCATAGCTACCACGCCATGCCAATGATTTATTAAGATAAAAGCTACTTAAAGTTGAAGCTACGGGGATGTAAAAAGTGGGGCTAGCGGAACTAATCGACGACATAAACAAAGTAAAAAGCAAAAGTAAAGTAAGAAACCTAGTTGAGAATAGAATAGCAGAATTCTTAGAAACAAATAAAGCAGATGACAACAGATGGTTTGAAGAACTAGCATTCTGCATTCTAACGGCAAATTCAAGCGCCATGAAAGGATTGAAAGCAATAGAATTGTTAAAGGAGAGAAACCTCCTACTTCAAGGTTCACTTGAAGAATTGGAAAAAACTCTAAAAGAAGCAGGACATAGATATGCGAAAACAAGAGCAGAGTACATCATATCGGCAAGAAAGCTTGTTCCAGGACTAAAAAGGCAAATAACGTCAATTAGAGGAATAAACAATAAGAGGACGTGGCTTGCGCAAAACGTCATGGGCATAGGGATGAAAGAGGCAAGCCACTTTCTAAGAAATGTAGGTTACTTGGACGTAGCTATAATTGACAGGCACATAATAAAGATACTAATTAGCTACGACCTAATCGACAAAACGCTAAACAAAAGAACGCTAACCACACGAAGATATTTGAAGATCGAGAACTTAATTAAAAAAATAGCTAAAAAGGTAAACTTAAAGCCTGGAGTACTCGACTTATACTTATGGTATATGAGCACCGGAAAAGTGTTAAAGTAAATTAAAATAAAATGAATTGTTTTAGAAGCTGATGAGAATGCAAATCCTCATAGGCGCAGGCGGATGGAGCTACTTCAAACTGCCAAAAATAATGGGCGACCCACTTTCATGGTATGCAAAGGCATTTAATGTCGTTGAAGTAAACAGCACTTTTTATGAAATTCCATCAATAAAGCTAGCTGAAAGCTGGAGGAAAAGAGCGCCAAGCAACTTTGAATTCACAGTAAAATGCCATAAATCATTAACCCACGATTTCAAGCTTGAGCTTACTAATGAAGCTAAAAAAACTTTAACACAAATGATAGAATTATGTAAAACACTAAAAAGCAAAGTACTCTTAATACAGACACCCTCTAGCGTTAAACCTTCAAGAAAAAATCTCGAGAAAGCACTCAAAATAGCTGAAATTGCAAGCACGGAAAACATCGAAGTTGCGTGGGAACCTAGAGGAGAAGAGTGGAGATCAAGTGAAGCTAAAGAATTGATGAAGGAATTCGTAGAGAAAAGCAATGGAGCACATTGCGTAGACATATCCAAAAACGAGCCAGCAGCAGTAAGCCACTTCATCTACACCAGGCTATTCGGCAAGGGTAAACACAACATCTATCAATTTTCAAGCAATGAAATTGCAGAAATATACAGTAAAATAATTGGATTAAGTGAAAAAGCGGAGAGAGCATACGTTATAGCGCACACCAAGAAAATGTACATTGATGCTGCAAGAATAAAAAGATACGTTGAAACTGGAAAAATACCACCGGCAACACGAAACATTGGAGTGGAAGCAGTAAAGGAAGTGCTAGCAGAGGATGCGAAGTTTCCAATAACTAGAGATGAATTAATTAAAGTTCAAGGCTGGAAAGTAATAACTTGGATAAACTTTAAAGATATCAAATTAGCTAAAATTTTGGAGAAAATCCCCAATAAAAAGTATTGGAGTATAGATGAAGTCTGCAAAGAAATTAATAAAATTGCAATTAAATTCAAATATATTTAATCAGCCTACTTAAGCCACTTAAATAGCTCGCGCTGCATGCGACTATTCCGGATATTTCTAAATGCCAATTTAAGCCTATCCAACGCTCTCTCAACTCTTTTAATATTAAACTGCCTTGAAATGAGGAAACATTTTATTTCATCTATTTTAGGCTCATTAAAAGAGACTTTATATCGATCAGTTACCGGCGGATTCATGAAAAAGCTTCTTATAGCTTCAATATCGAAATCAACTTCAACATTTAATGCTCTAACCACCTTCTCCGCAGATCCATACAACCTTATTAATTTTAGAGCTTTTTTAGGGCCTATACCCCTAACTCCATCATTATAATCAGTACCAATAAGTATTGCAATGTCAATTAATTGTCGGCGAGTTAATTTAAGTTTATTGAGCGACTCCTCCAACGATATTAATTCTGGCCACAACTTCTTGAACACCCCCTTCTTTGGATAGAATTGCCTACTTTCAACAGCCAAATTTCTCACAAGTACTGGTGCTCCAAAGAGAATCGAGTCATAATCTTGCGATGCAGATGCATATACATCACCCTTCATCGCCATGTAGGCAGCTTGTGCCTCCCCCTCCGATGGAGCTTGAACCCATGGAATGCCCATTAGATCAAGCAAGTATTTTGATTCCCTAATAATTTCACTTGTAACACGTGCAGTCATCACCGACTTCTTAAAAGCCTTTGCAATGTCTCCTTCACGAAGAGCCTCAATCCACTCTCTAGCAAATCTCTCCCTAATCTTCCTCCGCTCAATGACCTCCTTCATTTTAAATTTTGGAGGAGGCCCATCAAAGACGTAGATTGGAAGAATTCCCTTTTCAAGTAAACTTATAGTTCTATAAAAAAGGCCTACGAGATGTGAAGTCACTCTTCCTTCAGAATCGGTTAGCGGAACACCGGTTGGAAGTCTAATAATAGATAAAAATTGATATAGGGCATTTAAAGCGTCAATTGCAATTGTTCTCCCAGCCAGCTGCCTCAAGCTTATTCTCTTTTTAGCTAACATTGAACCTATATTTGCGCTCAATTCACTCAAGTATTCATTACAGGCACTATTATAACTTTGGATGCAGCAAGTAAAAAATACAAAAAAGCTGAAAATACTCTTTTTAAACATATAAAAATAAATTACAAAAGAAATATTAATTTAGATGTTTAATATAAAAAAGGGCGTGAAGAATCGTGTTAAGGCAAATTAAATTTACATATCTGATTAAAAATTCGAAGCATAACGCTATTATTAGTGGTATGAACATATAAATTCACAACCATTATCACGGTGGAATAAATGTCAAGCAGGTTCGATAGCCTCAAATTAAGAATAATGGCCGTAGAGAGGCTTAGACTAATAAAGAAAACTTACCCATACAGCAAACTCGCAAAGTACACTGGACTCCCAGAAGCAGTATTATGCAGGTATGTTAGGGGGTCAGTTTTACCAAGCGAAGAGACAGCAATGAAGCTTTGGAAAGCCCTGGAAAAACTTGCAAGCCTACCTTCATTAATTAAAAAAAGGCTTCGCTTCACACCTGACGGATACATAGACATTACAGGAGTAATTTTTGATCCATACATATTATCTCACACTGCACAGCACGTATGCATGAAGTTTGCCGGTAGGAGAATAACTAAAGTTATAACTGCAGCCATAGATGGAATACCACTTGCATCAGTTATAGCCACTACCCTCGAAGTCCCTATAGTCGTAGCTAAGAGAAGCAAGGATGTTGGCGTAAGAGACTTCATAGAAGAGTCATACCCGACGGAAAGTCCAGCTGAGCTGAGGACCCTATATATACCTAAAGGCGCCATAAGGTCAACTGATGGAGTTTTAGTAGTTGATGACATAGTTAGAACTGGAAAAACCCTCAGGGCACTGACAAGGTTAGTTAAAAAGGCTAAAGGAAAACTTGAAGGAATATTTGTGCTTATGGCTATAGGCGATGATTGGATGAGGAAAGTCAATGTAAACTGCCCAATTGAAATTGCAGTTACAATCGAAAAATGAAAACTCATTAGCGCATGCAAAATATGGATTAAAATTGAAAAGTAGTGTACAATATGAAAAGAAGAAAAGGATATCCTAAGGATTCCGACATAAGAAGCGCAATATACAAAGCATATAAGGAAGGGCTAGTTTGGCGTCCCGAAAAATTATGTGAAACAGTAATTCAAATACTAGAAAATCAAGAGCTAGACATCAGATACATTACTGAAAAAAGAATTTGGAGAAATTACGAGCGAATGGTCAGAAAAGGATGGATGCGCGATTGGCTAGGAGTTGTAATTGGCGAAAAGTCTAAAAGGAGAGAGTTGAAATGAAACCGGAAATGCACTCCCTAGCCGACTTTAACAGTAGAGATTTAGGTTTACCATCCAACTTCAAATTTTCAAGCCTTAAAACTCTAAAGTAAATTGGAGGATGAGGATCCCAGCCAAGCCACCTCTGAATCCTATACCCCCTATACCGCTCATAGAAAAGCCTGCGAAAACCAATCTTCATTAGCGCATTGCTAAGAGCACCACTTAACTTAAGCTTAAATGCCGACTCTAAATCTGCTCTAGCCTCAAGAAACTTAGCCACAAAATATAGCAAAGTTATTGAAAATATGAAATATATTAAATCAAAGGGCCATCTCAATTCCCATAAAATGTAAACTCTTGCCAAGTACTCGATGCTGGATATGATAAGCAATATTAGGGGATCTCTATTGATTAAGTGGCTGATCTCATGACCTATGACGGCCTTAATCTCCTCATCATTTAAAGTAAATGCTAGACCAGAAGTTACAAGGAGACGAGCAAACCTTAAAGCAGGGCCTGTAGCGGCGGCATTAGGAATAAATGTATTAGCTACAATTGTTAAAGGCATTGGAGCATTATAGGCATCAACAACCTCTCTAATCAACCTATACATGGGGACTACTCTGATAGCTACTTTGCTAGGAGGGCAGTGTACACCCCAACTTCTCAAAACTTCACTGACGACTTCAGGCGTAATGGACTTTCCAACTGCCAAGGTCTTCGCATATATTTGCCTTTTAATTTTCATAACGTCGCTCCACCTTTTAACAACCAATTTTCTAAAGTCCATCCTGGAAAGCTTGCAAATTGCCACGTGCAACTCGCCATTACTTGAACTGAGCGTCCAATCACCAAGATATGAAATTATTTTGTGAGAAAGCATAAAGACGGCAATTTGAGAAGCAAGTATTCCAATAGGAGCATATTCCTTTAAAATAGCAAACATGAAGTAGCCGAAAACCAAGAAAATGAGAAGTAAAGCCAGTAAATTTCCAGCGAGAATCCTACTTAAAATTCGCCTCCCCACGGACAATTGCTTTGAAGGAATTATTGGAAGTCCTGGGATAAATACTAAGCCAAGCGTCGCTTCATCCAAATTAGCTATAAATTGATATGTGAAGAACTGAAAATCAATAGTTAAGTCAACGAAAGTATCGATAGGAGCTGGACGCGAGGATTCAATGGTTATAGTTGGAAAGCGTGAAGCCCTTATGGTGACAACATAACTTACATCACTACTCTCATCTGAAATAGTAATCTTCAAAGCATCAATATCATCAACATACTCGATGGAGGTAAGGTTACTGCCAAATCTCTCTACGCATTTTCTCTCAATAAAATGCAAATATGGCGCGTACTCATCGGGAGTTAATATGAAGCCGAACTCGTAAGTTTTACTTTTAATGGAGCTCAATTTACCTCAACATGATTATCGGATAATCCCTTATATTTGTAGAGCCATCATAACAGTATTTGGGTGAAAGATTGAGCAGCTACGTCGTAGATTTAAATTGCGATTTAGGGGAAAGCTTTGGAACGTATGTTAAAGGATTAGATGAAGAAGTTATGAAGTACATAACTTCGGCAAACATTGCCTGCGGATTCCATGCAGGAGATCCCTCTGTAATGAGAAAAACCGTGAAATTAGCAAAGAAATTTAACGTAAAAATAGGCGCTCACCCCGGGCTGCCCGACCTAATGGGATTCGGCAGAAGATGGATTGAGGTTAAACCTGATGAAATAGAAAACTATATGCTGTATCAAATAGGCGCTCTTAATGCATTCGCAAAATGCGAAGAACTAATGCTTCAACACGTCAAACCCCATGGAGCACTATACAATAAAGCTGCAGTAAACATGGAAGTTGCAGAGGCAATTGCAAGAGCAATAGCCGAGTTCAACCCGAATCTAATATTAGTGGGACTTGCAAATTCAAAGCTAATTGAAGCGGCAGAGAAGTATGGGCTTAAAGCCGCACGAGAAGCATTTGCGGATAGAGCATACAATTCTGATGGAACTCTAGTATCAAGAAGAAAGCCGGGAGCAGTGATAACTGATCAGCAGAAGATCATTGAAAGGGCAGTGATGATGATCACTGAAGGAATCGTTGAGTCCATCGACGGAAAGAAGGTTGAGCTAGGAAAAGTAGACACCATATGCGTTCATGGAGACACTCCAGGAGCAGTTGAAATAGCAAGAAAGCTCTACACGGAACTGCCAAAGCACGGAGTGAAAATAGCAGCAATGTCCAAATTTTTGAAGTGAACCTTAAATGATAATAATAAAATTTAACTGCGTACCTACAACTCAAGAAATCGCGAAAAAATTAGCTGAACATATAAATGAAGATGTATTTGCTGTAATCGCTGAAAAGCAAACCAACGGGAGAGGAAGAAGAGGGAGAAGGTGGCATTCACCAAAAGGCGGACTATGGATGTCAATCGTTCTTAAAAGAAAAAATCGGAGATTCAACATGGCACCATTAATGGCTGCAGTAGCAGTAGCTAAAGTAATTGAAAAGCTTTACAACTTAAAAGTTCAAGTCAAGTGGCCAAACGACATTTTAATTAATGGCAAGAAGGTTGGAGGAATACTTTGCGAAGCAACTTTCAGCGGTGAAGAACTAAAATACATTGTCATTGGAATTGGATTGAATGTGAATTTAAGGCTAAATGACTTCCCAAGGGAGTTAAGGGAAAATGCAACTTCAATCTTACTGGAAACAGGTAGGGAAGTAAACTTAGAAACCCTAGCTAAGCACATAATACGAGAGATCATGAAGGCAGTAAAGATGAATAACAATGAAGTATTAAAGAAATGGAAGAATTACGACTGCACATTAGGTAGAAAAGTTAAGGTGATTAGTGATAGTGGAGAGCTTCTCGGAGTCGCATTAGCGGTTGATGCGGATGGCTCACTTATAGTTAAAATGGATACGGGAAAAGTTAAGAGAATCTACGCAGATGAAGTAAAACTTCAATTACTATGAAAAATAAATTTGAGTAAAAAATGCGAAAAGGCTTACAGCCCTTAACCTTTAACAGCATCACACAGATATTATGATTGCAGGTAAGGTGTTAGGATTGACTATACTAGGTAGAGGCTTTAAAAAACTCATCAAAGTTGAAGAAGCAATTAGAAGAGTAGAAAAGGAACTCACCTACCGTATAAATGAAGTTGAAGTTGTGGATTTAATTTCAAGTTTAGGTAGAATTTCAGCTGAAACCATTGTAGCTCCAATAGATGTCCCACCATACGATAGAGCAGCAATGGATGGATATGCCGCTGGAGCCGAAGATATTACTGGAGCTACTCAACTTAATCCAGCAATTTTAAAGCTAATCGGAAGCATTGAAGTTGGAGAATTAAAAGATATTAAGGTTAATAGAGGTGAAGCAGTGGAAATCTCAACTGGAGCTAAAATTCCAGAGGGAGCCAACGTAGTTGTGCCATATGAAGATGCAAGAAAAGTAGATGGATATGTTGAAGTCTATAGGGCAATCCCCCTCTGGAAAAACATTTCTAAGCGCGGGGAGGACATTAAAGCAGGAGAACTAGTCTTAGCTAAGGGCACAACAATTAAAGCTTGGGATATAGGAGTCCTCGCATCACTAAACATAACGAAAGTGAAGGTACTTCGGAGGCCTAGAATAGCAGTACTATCCACTGGAAATGAGCTAATTGAGCTAGGAGAGGAATTGAAGCTAGGAAAAATAGTGAACAGCACCAAGTGGATGATAGCATCTTTGATTAAAGAAGTTGGCGGAGAATTCATAGACCTAGGAACATCAGAAGATGAAGTTAAAGAGATTTCTAATCGCATTTTAAATGGCTTGAAGCTGGCTGACATAGTGATAACTACAGGCGGAACATCCGTCGGCAAAAAAGACTTCGTTATTAAAGCTGTGGAGGCAATTGGCGCCAAAATAGTCTTCCATGGAGTTTCAATGAGGCCGGGAAAGCCGACGGGATTTGCAATACTTAATGGAAAGCCAATTATAATGCTATCAGGATTTCCGGTAGCAGCGCTCATAGGATTTGAACTATTCGCCAAAAAAGCCATAAGCCTAATTAGCGGATGGAAGGAAATTCCCAAACAAAAAATTAAAGCCAAAATGGCTAGGAGAGTTGCTTCAGAGCTTGGATTCCGAGACTTCTTAAGAGTGAAGTTAAAGAGAGTTGAAAGCGAAATCTTGGCCGAACCATTAAAGCTTACTGGTTCAGGCATACTATCAACCATAACCAAATCCAGTGGAATGATAATAATTCCAGAGGAAGTAGAGGGAATAGAGGAAGGAGAGGAAGTGGAAGTCATACTGTTAAGGCCTCTGGAGGATATTTAAATGCGTAAAATATTTCATAAACTCATCACAATTGAAGAAGCTTTAAAGTTAATTAAGAAGCATGTCAACCTAAGCCCCGTAGGAGTTGAAGAAGTAGATTTACTAAAAGCTCATGGAAGAGTCTTAGCCGAAGACATAATTGCAAAAGTGGACTTACCGCCATTCGACAGGTCAGAAATGGATGGATACGCAGTAATTGCAGGAGACACCTATGATGCAGATGAAGATTCGCCCGTAAAGCTTAAGGTTATAGGTAAAATTGAGGCTGGAGATGAACCTAAAATAGCTGTTGAAAAGGGATGCGCAATTGAAATTTCAACTGGAGCACCAATACCCCCAGGAGCAAATGCAGTAGTAATGGTTGAGTACACGAGGCAAATAGGAAATACAGTTGAAATATTCAAACCAGTAGCAGTTGGAGCACACATAGTTCATGCTGGCTCAGACCTAATGATTGGAGAGAAAATATTGAGGAAAGGAACAATATTAACTCCAAGAGAAATTGGAGTTATAGCAGCAGTAGGAATCGATAAAGTTAGAGTTTACAAGAAGCCAAAAATAGCAATAATATCAACTGGCAGCGAACTAGTAACTCCAGGAGCAAGCTTACCTCCATATAAAGTATATGATGTAAATACGTACTCGATCGCAGCTGGAGTAAATGAAGCTGGAGGGGAGCCAATAGCAGTTGGAATCGTTAGCGACAATATCTCAGAAATCAGAAAAACAATTGAAAATGCAATAAAAAAATTCGACTTAGTGATAATTTCAGGCGGAACATCAGCTGGAGTGGGAGATCTAGTTTACAAAGTGCTGAACGAGTTGGGAAAACCAGGCATAATAGTTCATGGATTAAAAGTTAAGCCTGGAAAACCAACTGTAATTTCAGTTGTAAATAATAAGCTGATAATAGGGCTTCCAGGATGGCCAGTTTCAGCTCTAATAATATTTAATTTAATTGCAAAACCAGTAATCCGCGCGCTAGCGGGACTACCAGAAGAGGAAGAAAAAATCTTCAAAGTGAAAGTTGCAACCCGAATAAGACCAGCTAGAGGACGAGTAAATCTAATTCCAGTCAGCATCACAATCAACGAGAAAGGAGAAATGATAGCATACCCACTAATACACCATAGTGGAGCAATAGCAACTCTAACAAAAGCAGACGGCTATATCATCATCAAAGAAAACGTAGAGCTACTAGAAGCAGGAGAAGAAGTCCAAATGAAACTATTAAGTAGCAAAATTCAACCTCCAAACTTAACGATAATCGGAAGCCACTGCCCAGCATTAGATAGGCTAATCGAGCTGCTAGAAGAAGAGCATAAAATTAAGAAGATAAGGTTAATTAGCGTAGGCTCATTAGCAGGCTTAATGGCAGTAAGGAATGGTGAAGCAGATATAGCGGGAATCCACCTACTCGACGAAGAAACACTCACCTACAATATTCCACTTCTAACCAAATATAATGTCAATAATGCCGTACTAATTAGAGGCTACATCAGAGAGCAGGGATTAATAGTAAGAAAAGGAAATCCAACGAACATAAGAAGTTTAGAAGACCTCCTGCGCGAAGATGTAAAATTCATTAATAGGAACATGGGATCAGGAACTAGGGTGCTAATAGATTATGAATTAAAGAAGATGGCTGAAAAAATCGGCAAATCAATCGAAGAAATCAAAACTAAAATCAAAGGCTACAACATTGAAGCTAAAACCCACTCTGCAGTTGCCTTAGCAGTACTTATGGGTAGAGCAGACGTGGGGGTAGCGATAAGAAGCATAGCCATGATGTACGGATTAGAGTTCATGCCATTAAAAGAAGAGCATTTCGACTTCCTCGTAAATAAAAAAGCTTTAAACAAAATAAGCGTTCAAGCATTTATCAAAGCATTAAAATCCAGCAAATTTAAAGAAAAGCTCCTTGAAATCGGCATGAAAGCTCCACCAGATATGGGCGAAATAATATGGAAACCTAAAGATGAATAAAAACTTGAAGTTAAACCAAGATCAGCGTAGCAAAAATATCCCATTTAAAGCATAAAATGAAGGGGCTTAACTGAACAGAAATGTTGCCGTAACGATACAACTAATAATCGTCTCAATAACTGCAAGCCTAGTAATTATCATCACCATAGCATCAGCAATCCACAACCCCAAATCAATAGCATTTCAAGATGTCAATTTAATAGCAGAAGCCTCAACCAACAGTGGATTAACCATAACAATAGAAAACCACTTAAATCATGAAATATGGATTAAAAAGATTACATTAACCACCTGGACCGGCTTGACAGTTAATTTATCCGAAAAACTCAAGCTTCCAAGAAAAGTACCAAGCAAGAGCATAATAGTTTTAAAATGCTATCCCGATGAACTTGAAGAATTAGGATTAACCCTCACCAAATTCCAATTAATAAAAGTAACAGCCCACCTCGACAGCAGAGAAATATCGACTTACTGTAGAACCTCAGAGTAAAATTGAAAAGAAAACACTAAACTAATTGAAGAGGGTGCTAAAGTGAAGCTCCTAGCCATATCAGATATTCATGGAAAAAGCTGGGTCGCATCAGAAATAGCACTTTTAGCATCCAAAGAGAATTTCGACGCAATAATTGTTAGCGGAGACCTATCCCCATACATGTCAATTGAAATCGCGAAAGAAATACTTGAAATACTATCTGAAGCAGGCATACCAGTATTTTACGTTCCAGGAAACATGGATGACCCAAATCTAACTAAACCAGTAGAAGTAAACGGAACATACAACCTACATGGAAAGTGCATTGAATTCAAAGAATTAAAAATAATTGGCGTAGGAGGAGGATTGATAAGTCCATTCAAAACACCACTAGAATACAAAGAAGAAGATTTCAGCAGAATACTAAACAAGGCTTCAGCAGACATCAAACCAGGCAAAATAATCTTAGTAACCCACAACCCACCTTACAACACCTCAGCAGACAAGCTAGATTGGGGAGAACACGTAGGCAGCATCAGCATCAGAAAATTCATTGAAGAAAGAAAGCCAATACTAAATATATGCGGCCACATCCACGAAGCAAGAAGCATAGATAAAATCAATAAAACAGTAATAATCAACCCCGGACCTGCAATGAAAGGATATTACGCTATAGTAGAAATTAAAAATTTTAAAGTTAAAGCCGAACTATTAAAAATTAGTCGTTAATATTAACGCCCACGCAGGAAGACGATAAGAAACATTTAATATATGCCAAACCTCCATTCGATAAACATCAACAATAGCCTTTTCCATCATAAAAATGAGCAGAAAAGGCTGTTTTCTTTCAGTTTTGGAGTCTTTCATCATTTTTCAGAGCTGCAATGGTTCATCATCAAACAAATTCTCAGCCGAATTCCCTTATAAATTTGATTAGGAATTGAGTATAACATTTATTAAAATAAAGTTTAAGTCCATAAAATTGATGGTTAATTGAATTGTTAAAACGCTTTTTCTCTGAATAATTTTATCATCAGAAGGTATTTTTCTAGTGCCAACTTCTTCTTGGATAGTAGATTCTTTATGTTTGGCAATTCTTTGCCGGTGTAGATTTTTGTAGCTATTATTAGGGGTCTTAGTGTTAATGCTACTTGGCATGGAGCTTCTATCGGTGGACTTATTTCATCTTCTTCTACATCTGGGAAGCCTTCAATTATTTTCGGCTTACCCTTTCTAGATAGTATTTGCAGCGTTCTATCAATTTCCCTCTCCAAAAAGTTGATTAGCGCTTCTTCATTTTTGAAACATCTCAATGCCATTTCAAAAACTCGTTCTAAATCTCTAAATATTGATGCATACAGCTTTGCTTGAGGCTTTGACGTACTCCAGACAAGTGGCTTAACTTGATCGTAGCCATGATAGCAATCATAGAGGTAATTTAGGTATTCATGGTATACAACTGCCTTTAAATCGTCATAGCCAAACGTGAGGATTTTAGCTGCACTTAGCTGAACTGTCGGTACGAGAGCCTGAATTTTAGGATTGTACTTATATGCAAAGCCTGAAGAATATACTAGCCTTAATTTCTCATCTACCTTTTTAACCCAATTTGCCTCATGAATTTCAACGTCAGCTATAAATGGAATTTCGGTTTCCTTCTCGAATTCTGATACGATTTTTGGAAGCCATTCATCTGCAATTCGTTTAACTTTCTCATTTAAACTCTCATCAATTTCTCCATACTTTACGATCCTTATTTCCAAGTATAATTCACCTACATACAGTTAAAGTAGATCGAGGAATTATTCTTTGCCCATCAAATCACATAAAAATATGTCTTCAAATGTCTCTCTGCGCCTAACTAGCTTAACTGTTCCACCATCAATCATTACGACCGCCGCTCTTGGCCTGCAATTGTACTGGCTTGCCATGGAAATTCCATATGCGCCAGCATCTAGAATTGCAAGTACATCACCTGGCTTAATTTTGGGGAGAGGATACTTCTCAGCGAAGACATCTGAACTTTCGCACACTGGGCCGCCAACGTTGTACTCTTCAACAGATTTAAAATCAGCCTTATTTACAGCGACGATTCTGTGATAAGCGCCGTATAGCGCGGGTCTTATTAAGTCATTCATTCCAGCATCCACTAAAATCCACTTCAACCCTCCAATTTCCTTAACATAATTAACTCTAGTTAATAGTAAACCTGCATCGCCAACCAAGTATCTGCCTGGTTCAAGTATTATTGTGGAATCATCGCTGAAAAACTTACCTATAGATTCTACTATAACTGGTAAAATTGACTTGCAGTAATCTTCAGGAGATAGAGCTTCATTGGACTCTTTATACGGAATGCCCAATCCACCGCCAAGATCAATTAAATTCAACTTTAAACCTAAGTTTTTACTTAACCTCTCAGCGAAGGTGATGAGCTTTTCAGCAGCCTCCCTAAATGGACGTGCGCTCAATATTTGGGACCCCACATGAACATGTATGCCTTTAACTTCAACATCACTCATCCTCAAAGCGATTCTATACGCAGAGTAAGCACTTGAAGAATCTAAGCCGAACTTGTGAATTCTCATTCCAGTACTTATATACTTGTGAGTTTTAGCGGGGACGTCCAAGTTAACTCGAACGCCTATTGAAGGTTTAACTCCAAATTTACGTGCAGCTGATCCTATGTAATTCAATTCATCAAAATTTTCAATATTAATCAGCTTGACTTGACTGCTTACAGCATCTTCAATTTCACGAGGCGACTTGCACACTCCATTAAAAACTATTTTATCCACGTCAACGCCAATCAACTTTGCAGCATACAATTCGCCACTTGAAACAACTTCAGCTCCAGCGCCAGCATCTTTTAAAACTTTAAGAAGAGCAAGAGTTGCATTAGCCTTATATGCATAGCATATGAGAACTCCTCTCCAATACTTCATTGCTTCGCTAAGCAACTTTCCGTACTTCTCTCTAACTCTATCCGCACTAATAACGTAAAGTGGAGTGCCATAATTTTGGGCTAAATCCATTAAACTAACTCCATTAATCTTCAGCTCACCGCCACTAATTGAAAGATGAGGAGGCAAATACACGTAACTCCCCAACTACAATGTAAACCAATACCCTATATCACTTATTCTTGTAATGTGAAAGCACTTCTGAAGCTACGCAGTGTCCGAATTCCTAGAAAATAGATGTCAATTTTAGATCAGTTAATAGGCGTTAATTTAGATACGTTTTTAAGTTTCCACCGCCATGGTAAGTTGAATACCAGGTGGACTAGCGAATTGAAGCTTGGAGCTTCAGGATTTAATGTTGGCAAGAGAAGTAGAAGTGAAGTACTAGATTACTTGGCAATAAGAAGCGAGTTTGAAGCTCTAAGGAAGGCTGGAGGAGAAGTTGATGAATTAATGTTCACCGACTGCGCATTAGGGGAAGAATTAACAAACGCAATGGCTAGAAGAGGTTTGCTTTTGTACCCCACAGTTGATGAAATGGAGAGGATAAGAGAAATAGCTAGAGAAATTGGAGTTGAGATTGGAGGACATGCCTCATTCCTAATAAACCTGGCATCCCCAGATAGTAGGAAGAGAAGTGCTTCCAGAGGACATATAACAGCACTTTCCAGAAGACTTGCAGCTGCTGGCGGAATTTATGGAGTAATGCACCTAGGATTTATTGGAAGCTACTCCGAGGAGGAAGTTAAGAACGTAGTTCAAGAGGAATTAGAGAAAATTATAGGCTCATTAGAAGTTCAGCTACTTGTTGAAAATGCAGGTAAAAGAAAGGCTGTAGGCTCTCTTCAATTCGTTCTTGACTTAGCTGAAAATCTAGGAGTTAAATTATGCATTGACTGGGCGCACCTTCACGCGTACACCAGAGGAGGAATACGAAGCGAAGAAGATGCTGTGAAAATAATTGACTTGATTGAAAATAGGCTTGGAAAATTTGATGAATGGGTTCCAGTAATGCATATTTCAGGCATAAAATATGGAGCGGGAGGAGAAATAGAGCATTTAGGACTATTAGAGTCGGATTTCAACTGGTACGCTGTAATGAAAGTTCTAATTGAAAGTGGAGTTGACAACATATTAATTTGCGAAAGCCCGAAAAGGTGGACTGGAGATTTGGAAATTCTTCACAAAGTATTACTTGGAGAGAAAATTAAATTTAAAAAGCCTGCTCAAAGATCGATTACGGATTGGATAAAAGATAAAGATATTAGTTGATTCACCACTCGAATAATTCTACATTTGCCCTTGGCACTATCACTTTTCTTCCATCTTCAAGTTCAATTTCAACTACTCTCACTGGCGATTCGGTTTCCACTTGCTGTAGCTCTATTGGCAGTCGAACGACCTTAGCCAGGGCTCCGAAGTATGGAGCTCTAATAACTCTGATTTTAGTTCCAGGCTGCATTCCGCCGATAAGCAGTTCTTCTTCCTCTGGAAGCTCCAGTGGATTGACATCTAGCTTTGGAACTATGATTTCAGGCCTCATTACTCCAGCTCTAATTTGAGTTGCACCGTTAATTGCAGCTAGAACGCCCTCATTTTCCTTCAGTAGGTTGAAGGTCTTCTTAGCCATTCTAACTTTTCCGAAGCCCTCAGTTATTATTATTGTCATTGGAATATCCTCGTGTCCAGTGATTGCTACGCCTATTTCGTAGCCTAAGAAGTCCGTGAAGTCTTTAAAGTCAACTCCGCCAACAACTACGCCTTTAGCTCCAACCTCCATGGCTTTCTTCAAAACATCGCATGTAGCATATGAGCCTCCAACAATTATTTTGCCTTCGCATTCCGGCGTAATCTTGTTTGCAGTGAGCTCCTCCTCCGGAGAGTCGACTGCAACATAGATTTCTCCATGTCTTTCCCCTCCAATTCCAAAGATGCCCTCAATAAATGTCGCAGCGCACTCTATAACAACACCTTCCTTGGGGAGCACCTTCGTAACGATTCCTGGAATATAGGCGTCTATTTCAACTGGAATTGGAGGCTCTCTGAGAATTACCTGACCAGTAACTTCAGATATATGTTCAATGTATCCATCCACTGGAGATTTTATCTCAGATTTAATTAAACCGAAGAAAGCCTTGTACATTGCAATGATTTCTCCCTTCTTCACTTGCTCGCCAACCTTCTTCCTCATATAGTTCTTAAGCTCTTCAGGCTCAACACCTAAAATTGCAGCTGCACTGATAACGCGTATATCGCCTGGCAAATGAGTTCTAGCTACGATGGTGTCATAGTTTACTCTTTCACCCTCTTTAACTAGAACGTCTCCCGGAAGTGGAAGTCTCCTCGTCTTCTTAACCCTTGCTAGCGGCGAAATTTTCAATCCTGGAGTATAAGCATGGGCAGATTGACTTTCCTTACTACCTCCACCATTAACCATTTTCAACCCTCCTAAATCTCCTCTACCTCTAAAATGCTCTCTGGATAAGCGTTAAGCGCTCTAAACCAGCTTATGAGCATTTTCCTTCTAGTTTCAAAGTCTTCCGGCAGCTTTAGCGGCCTGCCCCTAGCATCTATGATTATTCCAGCAGCTCCACCCCAAACTGTTGCTTCCCTCTTCTTCCCTTTGCCCGCTCCAACATCGAAGTCCGATGAAGGCTCAATAACCACTTTAGCAGTTTGATCTTCTGGTAGCGGTATTCTGTCGATCTCACCATAGTTCACGGCCTTTTCCACCACCGAGCCATCAGGCATGTGAGCTGTAACTTTAACTGCTGGACCCGGCTTCTTGGCATGTCCATCCAATGCAATGCACGTTCCAAGCTTGACGATGCAGTCTCTTTCGAAGATCTCCATTGCAGCTTCCGGATATACTGTTGAGAGAACGCCTAGGTGAGGCATCATGAATATGCTGTCACACATCAACCTCGTAACGCCCTTAACTTGGAATGCATCCATGAGAATTAATGCTGCCTGCTGCCTTCTCGGAGTGTGGGATAGTAGACCGCCAGTTCCTCCAACGAGATGAATGTTCATCATGTCGATGTAAGTTTCCTCTTCAAGGGACTGCTCGAATATGTCTGCAATTGTCCTCTTCCTCTGAACTCCTCTTAATCCTCTTGCCAATTGCTTGTGATGCTCAAATCCAAGTCTGATCGCCTCTCTTGCAACTGCATGCTCAATTATTAGGTCATCAAGAGTTTGAGGAAGCGTAGTTGGCCTAATCATCTTATTTGCAAGCCTATTTCTCAGCTCCCTCTCATCAACTTTGAATGGAAGCCAACGCATTATGTTCTTTGTGCCAGCCTCCTTGAGAACGTTGCATATGCTGTAGCTCATTCCTAAGTTAGCGCTTACTGTCCTCACGAACTTCCCTTCATATACCGAGTATACGTTTGTAGTTGCACCTCCAAGACCTACTCCTAGAACGTTTATCTTCCACATTCTCGCAATCGTTCTAAACATCATTCCTTCGCCTGCTGGTGTTGGCATTACTGGAGCCATAACCCACTCGGTGAGCTTGTGATATCCTGGAGCGTGTGCCATTACGTGCTCCATGAATAACCTGTGAATAGCGTTTCTAGCAGGCTCAACCACCTCAACTTCAAGTACAGGCCTGAGGTTGTCGACGATGGTTAGTTCAAATTTATCTCCAAGAACGTTTTTCACGTGCTCCCTTGCCATTTTATTTCCAGCATAAACTATCGGTAGCTTGTATCCTAAGCCGAATCTGGGCTTTGGCTCTGCTGCGCTAATTAGCTCGGCAAGCTCAACCACGTGCTTGATCGTTCCGCCGTCAGTTCCACCTGCAAGCAAAATCATGTCTGGCCTTAGAAATCTCATTCTCTCAATTTTCTTGTGAGGAGGCCTGCCATCATCGATTGCCATTACGTCCATAACTATTGCTCCAGCTCCTAGTGCAGCTCTTTCAGCGCTCTCAGCAGTCATTGACTTAACTACTCCTGCAACCATCATTTGAAGGCCGCCTCCAGCGCTGCTCGTTGAAACGTAGAGGTCCACTCCGACATTTTCGCCTTGGTATGGCACTATTATTCCTGTGCCATCATCTTTCAAGATTTTATGTCCCGTTAGCTCCTCAACTTCTCTAATTGCGTTTCTCAAGCCCATCGTCACGTCTTCAAATGGCTTTTCCACAGTGGTTGGGGCTTCTCCAGCGCATATGAAGCGCCATTGACCATTAATTTTCTTGAAGAACCTAGCTTTAGTTGTAGTACTGCCTACGTCGGTTGCTAGTATCACTTGCATTTTACTTACATCTAATTTTGAGAGATCATAACGCCGCTCCATAGTTGACCCAGCTTTACCCAGCTTTACCTATCTTTACAAACCTAAAGCTCATACTCACTTTTAAAATTTAAGTCTTATTATAACTCAACTTCCATTGGCTTAGTTGCAATGAACTTAAACTAAGCTGAATCTCAACCCCCCTGCTCTTCTTCCATTGTTATCAGACTATAGGCGCTTTGAGCAGCTTCATTAATTGCACCTCTCAAAGTTAGAACTTTAATCGTCCAGAGCACAACGATGGCAGCGCTAGCTATTATGAAGTTGAAGTCAAGTACTGGAAATAAAATTGCTAATGCGAAAACTATGAATGAAACTCCAAGCTTGTAGCCGAAGCGCAGCGCTTTACCTTCGGGAAGTACATAAACCTTAGCTTCACCGAAAAAGTCGCTGTATATTAAGTCAAATCCGCTCTCTCGGGAAGTTTTAGTTTTAAAGCCTCTTCTAGCCATTTCTTCAGCAAATTTTTTTAAAAACTCATCCTTCTTATCAGCTAATTTGGGATATATTTTCTCGCTGACAGTCAAGTGAAGCGACATCGCAACACCATTAAAAGCCTTAAAAGCTTTTGATTATTAAGCATTTACGGTTGATTCAATGGACTGTAATTTAATTGGCAAGCATCCGCGCAAATCAAATTGATGAAAGCTAAGTGAAGAACCTTATGCTCCTCCCAGATTCAAGAGCATTAAGAAGAAGCTTGCCTAGTTCGCTGCTTAATCTAAGCTTCAGCCTCCCTCGCTTATCTAAAGTGATGTTGGTTACAAGCTCTCCGTCCACATAAATGTCTACCGGCCTATGGCCGAGATCCTTGCCGAAATCGAATATTAAGTACGACTTAGTTTCCCTAACCGAATAGTCTTTAAGTTCAACATTCCTAGCAGTTACGCCCTCCTCTTTAGGCAAGAGCTTTATTCTAACGCCAAGCCTCTTCTCAAGCTTGCTTATCACCTTGCCATTGCGCCCAATTATTTGAGGCATTAGACTACGCCTAACCCTCACAACCGCCATCTTGCTTGAAATCATTTCAACTTCAGCTTGCTTATCAAACTGCTTGAATAGAGATAATACGCGTTCCCCAACTCTATCGAGGTCCTCGCGCCTCTCCCTCTTAATTGGGACAACAACGGTTTCCTCCCCGAAAGTGTAAATCTCATATTCGACCTCACCAGTTTCAAAATCCCTAACTTCAATAACGGGCCTAGCCAAGTCTTGGTCGTACATTCCATGAGGAACCTTAACAGTTAAAGACAACTCATAAACACTCCTTATCTCGCCGTCCTTGATGAAAATCACCGTATCTATTACTTGGGGCACCATCCCCAAGTCAACTCTTCCAAGAAATCTCTGAATTGCGTCTATCGGCGAAGATGCGTGAACCACTCCAACCATTCCTACGCCAGCTAACCTCATGTCTACAAACACTGCGAAATCCCTGGACTTCCTCAACTCGTCAAAAATCGTGTAATCCGGCCTCACAAGCAAGAGTATGTCTGCAGTCTTGCTGAAGTCTCCCTCAAGCGGAGCATATTGAGTTATTTCCGGCCCAACCTGAAGGTCCCTTGGAGCCTCCATAGTCTTAACTATGGCGCTCTTCTCTCTCCAATAAAAATCAGCTAGAGCAGATGCAAACGTGGACTTTCCAGCTCCAGGAGGACCGCAAATTAGAATTCCTTCAGCCTTCTCAAGTAATCTGCGCTTCAACCTCCTTGAAAGCCGATAATCTTCAAGCGTAACTTTAACTATAGGCCTAACTGCTGTAATTTCAATTCCATCTGAAAATGGAGGTCTTGCAATAGCAATCCTATAGGTGCCGAGCTGAATAACCATGGCACCTTGCCTACTAATTTCCACAAAAGCATCAGTTTTGAAGCGAGCCCGCCTAAGAATATCTCTTACGATGTACTCGAGCTCAGCTTTACTGCAGGGCTCATCTCTAATTTTAATTAAACGCCAATTCCCTGGAGTTCCTCTCTTAGCATATGGAGGAACCCCCTCCTTCAAGTGCACGCTCATGGTGTCAGGCGTGAAGAAATCTTCAAGCTTAACCTTCACCTTAGGCGCCTCAGGCTCGATGTACATAACTCGAATACCCTCAGCCTCTGCGACCAAAGCTTGAACATAATCGCTAGTAATTAGAGTAGCATTATAGTCACGCGCTACATCTCTAATTAAAGCGTCAATTCTCCCCTTCCTAGCAAGCTGAATTTCCTCAAGCGTAGGGCGCTCTCCAACGCAGGTCACTTTAATGCCCTTTTTCTCCTTAGCTATCTTCCTCAACTTGAGAACTTCCTCTAAACCAGTAAAGCCGACTTCACGCCCAAGTGAGGCTTGAGCTTGAAGTTCATCTAAGACAGCTTCAGGAATTATAATTTCAACGTCAACTAGCTCTCCACTTTCAACTAGCTTGGTCATCCTACCATCTATTAATACGCTAGTATCCGGAACTACTTTCTCCATCAACTTCACCTTAGAGCTAAAAATAGGGTTCTAATATTTAAATAAAGCGCAATACGTTATTACGCCTTAATTATCGATATCGCCCTAATCACATCAGCAGTATCCTCAGCCTTGTCAGCTACCATCTCCAAGTTCTCAACAGCCTCTTTAACCATTAGCCAGTGGCTTATCTTCTTGGCTTCATCTCCCCACTTCAAAATTTTAATTAGCAAGTCAACCCTATGCTCGTCAATTGCCTCCTCCAATCGCTCAACAGCTTCAGCAACATCGATAGCTTTCCTTGGATTTTCAATAAGCGTTGTGAAGGCTTCTTTAAGCTTACAGCCAATATCATAAACCATGTCAGCCATCTTCTTCAACTGCACCTTTACGCACTCAGGCATGTCTTCAGGCTTCGCCAAGCATAACTTTCTACCTGCAGACTTAGCATTGGCAGCTAAGTCATCCGCAGTTAAAACTAGGTGAATGATCTCCTCTCTATCAATGGGATGAAAAGGACCTTTAGAAAGCTCATCTAAAATTCTCTCCTTAACATCATCAGCTTCACGCTCCCTATCAAAAACCAACTTAAAAATCTCACAAGCCTTATCGTATTCACCATCACAAACAGCGTAAACAAGGTCCCGAGTAGCGGAAATAACCGACAAAATGGTTTCAAGGTGAACACGACAAATATTTAAAATTTCAATTTCCCTCTTCTTCCCAAACCAAAAGGCGGAGTACGTGGACTTAAACAACTTCAAACCTCCGAGAGACATTGATTTTGAATTGATTTGATATAAGCATTTCGGATATTTAATAATTACTTACGGCGAGTCAGCTTCACTGAAGCCAACAAGCCTAGAATATAGGCTGCAGCAGTACTGCTCCTCATCGAAAACTGCGTTCGAGGCCCCAACCTAAAAAGGCCTTTTGCTGCATGTCTAGCTTCAATGCTCAGCCCTTCAAACTCATTTCCAATTAATATACCTAGCTTATCCTCACGGGAGAAGGCTACTTTCAGGAAGTCCTCCTCATTTAATGAAGCGCTAACACTGAAGCCAATTGGATACAAATCCTTTAATGCTTCGATCAAGTTATCGTAAATCTTCAACTTAACTTGATCAGCAACTCCACCAATTGCGCGTAAAGCCTTATCAACCTTGTCTCTACGAGCCCCTACAATTCTAAGCTCAACATTTAATGCTGCACAGAGCCTAAGCATGTCCATGATCTCGTAGGCAGTCTTAGGCTTCTCAAAAACAATTACATACTTCTGGAAGAAGTTTGAAGGCAAGTGCTTCCTGAACTTCCTATAAAAGCGCCCCAGCGAAACACCAATAGCCATTCCACTACTACCGAATTGAATGTAAACAACGTAGTCCGGATCTTTAACGTCGACTCTCAGCGCCAAATTCCTAGAAATTTCAAATCCAATAATTCTGCAAAGCTCCACGCTGCTCTCTCCAATCCTGAATGAGGCGTCATCAATCTTCTTAACTTCAATTTTAAACGTGCCAGAGCCATACCTGCCAATCAACTTCCTCAACGCTTCAATCGACTTTAAAGTGGCAAGCTCAATGCTCGGAGGCAGCCTCTCATAGAAAATTGGAATTAACCTAGAAACCTCAGGAATTCCTCTAAGAACTTCAAGAGCCCTCAGCAAGTCACCCTCAAACTTAACCATCAAGCGCTTCAAGGGCTTTTCACGGTCAAATTCAACTTCAGCTTTAATTCCAGCATTATTCAGAGCACTCTCTAAAATCTTAGCTATTTTATGCTCCTTACCAGAAGTATAGTCTTCCAACGTTACGAGAATCTTCACATCCAATGTAGCTGTTAAAAACGCTTTTAAGCTTAATGATTCAACTACATTTGACCAAGTTGGAGGTCAAAGATGCGGTGATAGATCTTGCAACAATACTTCTAGGCATCGGGCTGGCACTATCATTTTTAACTGCAATAAGTCTTGGAGCAAATGACGCAGCAACGCCAACAGACTGCGCCGTAGGAGCTGGAGTAATTTCAGTAAGAAATGCAGTTATTCTCTTTGCAACCTTCACAGGAATAGGCGCGCTACTTCAAGGATATCAAGTTATGAAAACCATTGGAAAGGGAATAGTTCCTGAAGTCGAACTACTAGGAGCAATAACAATTTCACTGACAGCAGCATTATGGGTCTTGATATGCTCCTACAAGGGCCTAGACGTGTCAGTCACCTACGCAACTATTGGAAGCGTTGTCGGATACGGAATAGCAGCCCATGGTGTTGAAAACGTAAATTTCGGAATACTTCAAAAGGTATTTCTAAGCTGGATTTCATCTCCACTATGCTCAATGGCTTTAGCATACTCGATATACACGGCTCTAAAGAAAATCCTAATTAAGAGAATGTGGACTGAGGGCATTCAGAAAGTAATTTCATGGCTTCTACTTATATCCCTATGCTTCTCAGCATACTCCTTCGGCGCAAACGACGTTGGAAACGCCACAGGAGTATACGTGACAGTTGCGGAAAAGCTTGGAAGAGTTCCGGACTACACTGCAATGATACTACTATCTGCATTTGGAGCTTTGGGAATAGCAATTGGAGGATTAACTTGGGGAAGAAGAGTAATCGAAACAGTTGCTTTCAGAATAACTAGAATAGACCTAGTAATGGGCTTAGCAGCAGAAATAAGCAATGCAATAGTAGTATACCTGTTCACGACCATTCCATACATGATATTCGGCTACGGCCTTCCAATATCAACTTCCCTAGCGAGCAACGGCTCAATAATTGGCGTAGGCCTAGCTAAAAGCTACAAGTCAATAAATACGAGAACCGTGATAAGACTAGTCATAACCTGGATAATAACTGTTCCAACCACCGCACTAATGTGCATGGCAATATTCACCATCCTCAACCAAATAATAGTTATACCTCTATAATTAAAATTCGATAGGCCTACCCCTCACTGGATTTACAACCTTCAAGTTCAAGTCCCTAACAAAGCTAATCATAAAATGCGGAGCTTCACTGTGAACTGGAACTACGCATTTAACTTTAACGTACTCCAAGAAGCGCTTCAAGTCAAGCGGCCTAATGTGACCCGAACTGTGAATGGGGTAGTAAGTCATGCCCAAAATTCTGATCCAATTCTTGAGCTTCTCAAATTTGATTTCAAGCTCCTCCTCAAATGGCTCAGAAGTGCTCATTACGTAGACTCCGCCTTCGAGTGAGCTTCGAAAACCACCTTTACTACACCTGTAAAGCTCCACCAAGTCCTCATAGGAGTAGTAGGAAGTTACCAAAATGTAGTTCCCAGGATTTTTCAAAACATCTTCGGCCTCCACAGCCCCACCGTAAAGCGAGCCAAGCGCGTATTCCCGCTCGCTCAACCTAACATCGAAAGGCAACCCAATGGCCCCTGAAAGAAAAGACTTCTTCCACTTCATCATCCTTTTCCTCTTTGGATAATAAATAAGCAGATCTTTCAAGTTAGGATAACTTTCAATCCTCATTTTTGCTAGCCTAGCAAGTACTGCCGCCAACTTGACGTTCAAAACCAGCTTCCTACCACAAGCTTCAGCCACCTTGAAGAAGGTGTGCAGCCGATCAATATCAAGTGGAGAAAGATTAACAACTACGAGCTTCCTTGAGCTTGAAACCAGCGCTTTAGCCTCCCTCTCAACGTCAGCCTCAGTTAAAAAGTTTATATTTGAAAACTGAGTGCCCTCGCAAATTAGAATGTCAGCTTCAAAGTCCCTGAGCCGCTCAGCAAACCTAGATGTCAAGTGCCCTGCAGGACCATGCCACCTGAAATCCCCAGTATAGGCTAAGCGCTTATCACCTAAATCAATGAGAAAGGCATAGCTCCCCGGAACGCTATGATCAACCGAGAAAGCAGTAATTTCTGAAGTTAAATTGCTGATCCTGGTCTTAGACCTGAAAACATTAACGTTTCCATTTGACAAGCTAAAGCCAAAGCTTAGATCTTCAATACTCCCCTTAACGCTGTAATCAAGCCTAGCTTTGACAATCTCCCAGGCAGCCTCTCCGAAGAAAAGCCTTATCCTCCTATTAAGCAGAAATGCGTGGCCGACATGATCGCTGTGTGCATGTGAGAATATGCAGGCTGAAATGCCTGTCTCAAGTTCCCTATCAACATCTCCATCCTCCTTACTGAAGCTAGTGTAAATGTTCTCGAGAGGACCCTTAGGTGGAGGAGTCAATCCAAGCATTATTAGCTCATCAATAGTCTTCGGAAGTGAGAAGGGGTATTCGTAGTATTTCAGCCAGCTACTATGCTGCTTGCCGAAGTCGAGAAGAAATCGCTCATCATTCGACTCAACTAGAATTTTCGTCCCACCAACCTCTCTGACTCCGCCATAAATTGTGATGTAGCACCCACCCATAATGGCACCTAGCTCATTTAACTCTAATCTTCATAACCTATAAATTTGAAACGCAATCGAAAAACATTGGTGTTAAAATTGAAGCTAATCATACTTGGGCCGCCGGGTGCAGGCAAGGGAACCCAAGCTACAATACTAGCGGAAAAATACGGACTGCCACACATCTCAACAGGTCAAATATTTCGAAAGCACATTGAAATGAAAACCGAAATTGGACTAGAATCTTTAAAGTACATCTCAGCAGGCGAGCTAGTTCCAGACGAAATAGTAATCAACATGACAATTCAAAAGCTTAAGGAACTGAACTGTAAGGAGAAAGGGTACATCCTAGACGGATTTCCAAGAACAGTAAAGCAGGCTAAAGCACTAGATCAGCACAACTACCCGCCAGACCTAGCAATTGAAATTTACGTAAGCGAAGATGAGTGCGTTAAAAGGCTGTCGGGAAGAAGGTACTGCCCAAAATGCGGTGCAACATACAACATGACATACAACCCGCCGAAAAACGACGAAATATGCGACGTTTGCGGTACCAAACTAAAGCAGAGAATAGACGATAAAGAGGAGGCAGTTAGGGAGAGATTCAAGGAATATTATATGAAGACAGCGCCAGTCCTTAAATACTATGAGAAAAGTGGAAAATTGAGGAGAGTTGATGGTCATGGAAGCATAGGTGAAGTCACCAGTCGAATTGAAGAACTCATTGAGAAGGAGCTCCTTGCAAAACTTTAAGGGCAGACTCAACGTCAGCGCTGATCCTCATAGGCTCGCCCACAACGTCAAGAGTAGTTTTAGTATCCTTAAGTCCAATACCTGAAATCACACATACGATAACTTCGCTCGCATCTATATAACCTTCATTCAGCAACTTCTTAACGAAAGCTATTGGAGCAGCACCGGCAGGTTCAGCATATATCCCCTCAAACTTAGCTAGAAGCCTGTAAGCCTCTAGGATTTCATCATCACTTACAGCCTCAATTGTTCCTCCGCTTTCTATCACAGCCCTTCTAAGCAAAGGCCATCCAGCAGGATTTCCAACTGCAATTGCACTTGCAACCGTTTTGGGCCTAACTACAGGCTCAATTTCTTCAAGCCCAGCCTTGAAAGCCCTAGCCATTGGAGCACAACCTTCAGCTTGTACACAGCCAATCTTAACCTTATCATTAATCCACCCAATCTTTAGGAGCTCGGTAAAACCTTTATGCGCACCTATAGCGGCAGTTCCAACGCCAACCGCTTGAACATACCAATCCGGCGCATTCCAGTTCAGTTGCTCGCAAATTTCATATGCAAGAGTTTTCTTGCCCTCCTGCCTAATTGGATTAATAACTCCACCATTATACATCCACCCCATCTTCTTAGAAACTTCCCCAGCAATTCTACCGGCATCATCGAAAGTTCCATTCACAACGATAACTTTAGACCCATAAATCATCATTGAAGCAATCTTCTCTAAACTAGCAGTTTTAGGCACAAACACCACACTAGCAAGGCCTGCAGCTGCAGCATAAGCCGCCTGAGCAACCCCAGCATTTCCAGTTGAAAATCCAACCATAGTTGAAATTTTTAGTTCAAGAGCTCTACTTGCAGCGGCTGATGCTCCCCTATCCTTAAATGATCCCGTCGGGTTCAAGTAGTCGAGCTTCAAGTAAAGGTTCTTCAATCCTAATTCGCGGCCAAGCCTCCTGCTCCTGATAAGGGGAGTGCCTCCCTCACCTAAACTTACTATTTTGGAGAAATCCTCGATTGGAATGAACTCCCGGTATCTCCACATGTTGAAGTCTCTAAGCTGAAGCTTACCTTTATTAACCGTGGAAGCTATGGCATCATAGTTAAGCTGAAATTCAACCACCGAGCCGCACTTGCTACAGAAGTTAACTAGCTCAGAAGGGGAATACTCAGCTCCACACTTAATGCACCTTTGACATATAACTCGGCTCAAGCTACCACCCCAACAATCAAACTTCAACACCCTCTAGTATGCGCAAAGCATCCTTAAGGATTTCCTCGTGATCGAAAGCCATGTTCATTGGAATCTCCCTAAATAGTTTAACCTCTGCAACTTCATCGCAAACGCGCAGTTCCCCGCCTACAGGCTTAGCTAGAAAAGCTATTGAAACAACATGTCCTCTAGGGTCGCGCTCTGGCTTGGAGTAAACTCCAATTAGCCTTACAAGCTCAACTTTAAGGCCAGTCTCCTCCTCAGCCTCCCTCACAGCAGCCTCCTCAACTGCTTCACCATACTCTACAAATCCCCCTGGAATAGCCCAGCAACCTGCAAATGGCGGATTCCTCCTCCGAATTAGGACGAAAGATCTGTCGGGAAAAACTATCACTACGTCGACAGCAAGCATGGGAGACCTTCTCAACAATCTCACCGAGAAAAAGTGAGGAGAACAATTATTAATGCTAAGCGCAACTACTCAAGATATCGAAAGGCTAAAAGGCACACTTAAAGTTACTTTACTTCTAGGTGAAAAAATGTTCATGCCAGGTGAAAAATCTAGGAAGCTATATGAGCGGGCAAAAAAAGTCTTTCCAGCTGGAGTAAGCTATGCAATAAGGTTCTTTGAACCCCACCCGTTCTACGTAGCTAAAACCAAAGGCTGTAGAGTTTATGACGTGGATGGAAATGAGTTCGTTGATTACTGGATGGGTCATGGAGCGCTAATATTAGGTCACAATCACCCACTAATGGTTAAAGCAGTTAAAGAGGCAGCTGAAATAGGAACTCACTTCGGCTTAGCTCATGAATATGAAGTGAAATATGCTGAACAAGTAGTTAAAATGATTCCAAGCGCAGAAATGGTTAGATTCACAAACAGCGGAACTGAGGCAAACATGTATGCAGTTCGCCTAGCAAGAGCATACACCAAGAGAACTAAAATTGGCAAGTTTGAAGGCGGATGGCATGGCGGATACGACGCGCTGCACCTAGCTGTAAGCTATCCATTCGACAAGCCCGAGTCAGCAGGCCTAACTGAAGGAGCAACTAAGGACACGGTGATCCTTCCATTCAACGACTTGGATGGAGTTAGAAAGAAGTTCAAGGAACACGAACTGGCATGCGTTGTAATTGAGCCAGTTATAGGAGCTGGAGGATGCATTCCGGCAGAAAAGGAGTTTCTCAAAGGGCTGAGAGAACTATGCGATGAAACTGGAACGCTCCTAATATTCGACGAAGTAATAACTGGATTTAGGCTGGCTCCAGGAGGCGGCCAGCAGTTTTACGGAGTATATCCAGACATAACTGTTTTAGGTAAAATACTTGGCGGCGGCGGCCTACCAGTAGGCGCAGTATGCTCTCGAAGGGAGATAATGGAGTTAATGGACCACACAAAGCACCCCGATAAAAGTGAAAGAGTCTTTCACGGCGGCACATACACTGCAAATCCACTCGTTAGCTACGTTGGCTACACAATACTAAAGGAACTTGAGAAGGGATATGTCTACAGCCACATAAACAAGCTTGGAGAAAAGCTAATGAGGCAGCTTGAAGACGTATTTCAAAAATACAACTTCAAAGCCCACGTAACTGGGGTAGGATCAATAATTGGAATACACTTTACTGAGGAAAAGCCAACCGACGCTAGAAAGGCAAATGAAACCAAGGACGTTGAATTAACAAAGAATTATCATGCACATCTCCTTAAAAACAAGATAATAGTAGTAAAGCCTACGCTGCCACACCTATTCCTAAGCTACGCCCACACCGACAACGAAATAGATGACTTCATAAGAACTACCGAGGAATTCGTCAAGAACATAAGGTAAAGCAGACTAAGAAGCGGTAACACTAACTGATTGAAAAGTGATTTCGGAAAGAGGTTTCCTACAAAGGGGGCAGACGCCCCTTAACTTTCTATAACAAATATCGCAAATGTATATTCCACATTTATCACACATATACGCCTCATCATCCCTATAAACTTTCTTACCGCATCTCAAGCACCTACCAACAACGAACGCCATAAATGCTGTACCTCCATGCCGGCATATAATGGCATGAAACTAAAGATTTAAAGTTTTTGAACTACTCAACAAGATATAGCGGTGAGAAGTAATTGAACTTGATAAGAAGCCACTCAGGATTTAGAGGAATATATGGTGAGCAGCTAACGCCCAAAATAGCCTATATAATCGCAAACGCATATGCCAAGGCCATTCAACCAAGAATAGTTCTCATAGGGAGAGATACCAGGCTATCAGGCTCAGCACTAAAAAATGCAGCAATTGCAGGCCTCACCTCGGCAGGCGTAGATGTTATAGACGTAGACGTAGCACCTACACCAGCAATACTCTTTGGCGTAAGGCTGCTGAACTGCGATGGCGGCATAATAATATCAGCATCTCACAATCCACCGGAGTGGAATGCCATAAAGCTTGCAGGTAGAGAAGGACTGCTCTTAACTTCAAGTCAAGTAGACAAGATTATAAGCGAATTAGATAAGGAGGAAATCTCGCCCAGGCAAGGGACAGTTAGGAAGCTAGATATAACCGAAAAGTATATTGAGGAACTAATTAAGCACGTAGACAAGGAAGCAATCGGAAAAGCGCAATTAAAAGTTGTTGTAGATCCTGGAGGAGGAGCAGCATCACATACAACGCCCAAGCTACTCGCAAAATTGGGATGCAAAGTCATAACAATAAATTCAACACCCGGCCTTTTCACTCGAAAAATTGAGCCAACCCAAGACTCCCTAAAGGATTTGCAAATTACAGTTAAAGCTGTAGGAGCAGACGCAGGATTCGCACATGACTGCGATGCTGATAGGATAGCATGCGTTGATGAAAAGGGAAATGCGGTTAGAGAGGACTATGGAGTAGCAGTTGCAGTAAATCACGAACTAGCAGTTGAAGGGCATAAAAAGCTAGTGGTCAACATAGCCTCATCAAAAGTATTTGAAGATATAGCAGAAATGCATGGAGCCGAGATTTACTGGAGCAAAGTAGGAGAAGCAAACGTGGTTAGGAAGATGATTGAAGTAGACAGCGAAATTGGCGCTGAAGGAAGCAGCGGAGGATTAATCATTAAGAAATTCCACCTAGCAAGAGATGGAGCGTTAGCTGCAATCAAAATCCTCGAAGCCATGGCAAAAAGCGGAGAAAAACTTTCAAAACTCATTGGGAAGCTACCCACATACTATTTAAGCAAGGCATCACTGCCATGCCCCCCAGAAAGGATTGCGGAGAAAATCGAGAAAATCGCTAAAAGGTGGAGTAGAATAGCAAGAATAGACTTAACCGATGGAATTAAAATAATTGGTGAAAGCTGGTGGATATTGGTGAGACCCTCAAAAACAGAGCCAGTCATTAGAATTATGACTGAAGCTAAAAGCAAGGAGGAAGCTTCAAAACTGCTGAAAGAAGTCGTTGACATGGTCAAGTAATATATACAATTGCACTAAATAGTAAACTAGTAGAATAGCAACCTGATGTGCAAAACCATGAGCATGAAGGAAGAAATAAGAATATTAGAGGTATCGTCAGGCGACTACAACATCGAATTGACAAGCTCAAAACTAAAAATAAAGTCAGGCCCACTTCAAGATCCATTCATCAAGCTATTTAGATTCACGGATTTCTACAAAACCCCATTTAAAAGAAGTATTCTCTGGACAGTCAACATCGAAGAAATACCTGTAAAAAACATAAAGTCCATTTCCATAGAGCGAGACAAGCTCAAAATCACTTGGACAAAAGAGGAGAATAAGCGCATGAAGCAGAATGAAACTAAAATCAGGTTGAAGCCATATCAAGCAAAAATACTCAAGGAAGCCATTCTAAAGCTAATTAAGGGCGAAGACCCATTAAAGCTCGCCACGGAGTACTCCAAGTACGCCCTAGGCTACTTCAAAGTAATTGAAGATGAAAAATGCATAATAATAGTGCGCGAAAGCACCATTGAAATTCAAGACCCAGAAATATACAAAATAGCGTATGGCAGAATACCACTAATAGCACCAACACCAGCCATCATGCAAGCAACCCGCCTATATGCTGAAAAAATACCATTAGATGAAATTTCAAAACTCGAATTGGCAAAAAGGCCAAGTAGAGATGGAGCATATATCGTCGAATTTAAGCTTAGAGGCGGAAGAGAGAAGAAAGTAAAATTCAAAAGCAAATCAAAAGCTGAAGAGCTACTTGAAGTTGTAAATAGAATTATAGAAGCTAGAAAGGCCATAAGAAGAATTGCAGGAGAGGAGCGAACTCCCATACCCGGCAGAAGCCTTCAACCAACAGATGAATGGAAAAGAAAAATCTTCGAAGATGCAGCCAGCTTTCTGGCGCTCTTCATGATAATATACATTATGTTAACAGAACTCGTTGCAAAATCACTTCTAACAATGCTCCTCAGCATTGCAGCAGCATTAGCAGCAACAGTAATCCTGAAAAGAATTAGAGGAGACTAATACAGCATAAGCGGAGGTCAAACATGATTAGTTTGCTGGTTTGGCTCTGCACCTACAACTGCAACTTAAACTGCACCCACTGCTACATTAAAGGTAGAAGCTCAAATGAGATTAACACTGAAAATGCAATGAGGCTAATCAGCCAAGTTGCAGAAATTATGCCTAGGCACTTCTCGATTAGCGGAGGCGAACCGCTAACAAGAAAAGATATATTCAAATTGCTAGAAGCATGTCAAAGCTACATGCTAAATACAAGCATAGTCACCAATGGCATGTTGCTAGGAGAGGCTGAAGCTGAAAAGCTCGCCAAACTGGACATACATGTTTACATAAGCCTAGACGCAGCGACAAAAGAAACCGCAAGCCTAATAAGAGGAGTAAAAGCTTGGAACTCAGCATTAAAAGCCATCAAAAACATGAGTAAAGCAGGAGTTAAATTCTCAACGATAATGACAATTACCCCCGAAAATTACTTAGAAGCAGGCAAATTCGTCGAGCTTTCAGCCGAAGTGAAAGCAAGCCACGCATCCCTAATACCCATGATACCAAGCGGGGCAGCAGCAAAAAGAGAGTTAAAGTCGCACCAGCTACTTATGGCATTTAGGCAAGCAGAGGAAAAAGCCGACGAACTAGGTTTTCCCATTAGCTTTTGGTGCTCGCCATACTTGAAGTGGATTAAAAAGTCAAAGTACATTTACATAGGAG
Organism: Candidatus Culexmicrobium cathedralense; assembly: GCA_025061115.1. GTDB lineage: Archaea > Thermoproteota > Methanomethylicia > Culexarchaeales > Culexmicrobiaceae > Culexmicrobium > Culexmicrobium cathedralense. The sequence goes on from JANZKC010000001.1 coordinate 259,014, forward strand.
GATGTCCAGACAATGCGATCGACATAGATCCTGAAGGAAACACACTATTGTGCGATGTGCTCCAAATAAAAATAAACAATGCACTTAAACTTGGATTAAAACGCGCAATAAAAGAGTACATGAGCCACCCAATATCGCAGATGTTCAAGAATCCTTCCGCACTTAAAGGAAAGTGCAAAAACTGTCAGTATAAGGAAAAATGCGGAGGAGGATGCAGAGCAAGAGCATACTTAAAATCTGGCGATTTCTTTAGCTCAGACCCTCTATGCCCACTAACCAAGCAGGCATGATGTTTCAAGCATAACTCGCAACCAACCAAGTTAAATACATATTAAAGTCAAATAAACTGCGATGCACGCCGAATATGGAGCTCAAAGCGAATATGGCAAGCTAGTTAAAGCAATCATGCACGTCCCAGGAGAAGAGATAAACTTAGTTAATGGAGAGAATCGAAGGGACTACCTATTTAGAGAAGTTCCAGACTTGGAAAAGCTTAGGGAGGAACACTACAAGCTCATGAAAACCTTGAAAGACGAAGGCGTTCAAATAATCCTGCTAGAAGAGGTGCTAAAAGGCACCGACCTTATGGAAATAATTGAAATGTGCCCAAACGCCTTCTTCACAAGAGACACTGGAACAGTAACAAAACTTGGAGCAATAATTGGAAGAATGGCCAAGCCATGTAGAGCAGCTGAACCAATAATAATGATGGAAGCTCTAAAGAGAATTGGAGTTCCAATAACACTTAAGGTCGAAGCTCCAGCCACATTTGAAGGGGGAGATGCCGTCTGGCTAGGCGAAGAAACTCTAATGATTGGATATGAAACGAGAACGAGCGAAGATGCAGTAAATCAAATAGCAAAGCTAGTTCTAGGAAAAGCAGTAGAAAAGGTAATAGCAGTTCCATTAACCAAGGACAGAGTTCACCTCGATGGAACTCTAATGATACTCTCCAAAGAAGTAGCAGTCTCAAGAGTAGAAGGCATATCCACCTACCCAAGCAAGATCTACAGCAAAGAAGGAGTAAAGCTAATCAACCTACTAAACTGGCTTGAAAAACAAGGATATGAAGTAATCAGAGTAAGCAATAGGGATGATAGGCTCTTCGGAGCAAATCTACTATGCATTGGAGATGGCAAAATCCTATCATACGAGTGGAATAGGAGAGTCATAAAAGAACTTGAGAAAAGAGGATTCGATGTAATTGGAATTGAAGGTTATGAGCTTATAAAGGCCGGCGGTGGACTCCACTGCATGGTCCTACCAATACTAAGAAAGTAATAGCACATTCATGCAAAAGCTTAATATGCCAAGTTAAATCAACTTAACCACCGTGACGAGGCCATGCTGGAGCTCATGACAACCGGCGTAATAGCACTATTCACAGGGCTAATATCATCAATGCTAGGCATTGGAGGCGGAGTAATACTGGTTCCAACATTCAACTTGATAGTAGGCTTACCAATAAGAAAAGCCATTGGAACAACAAAGTTCCTAATACTATTCACATCAACATCATCAGCATTAGCTCACTTCAGGTTTAAGAGAATAGACTGGAAAATCGGATTAATATTAGAGGCAATGGCAATTCCAGGATCAATAATAGGAGTACAATTAGTTCAAATACTTCAGCCTGCAGTTTTAAAGCTAATTTTAGGGTCAATTCTAATCATAGCAAGCATAAACATGGCAAGGAAAAAGCGAGGCAAAAGCAGCCACAAAACTAGGAAAGAAGGAATATTAAAGACGAAGATGATCACCAAAGACGGCAAAACATATGAGTACGCATTTTCAGTCAGCAGAATAATCACAGGACTTCTATTAAGCTTCATAGCTGGCCTAGTAGCTGGAATAACAGGCTTAGGAGGGGGAGTTGTCAACGTCCCACTAATGAACCTAGTTCTAGACATGCCAATTCACATTTCAACAGCAACCTCCTCATTCATGATAATGCTCACAACACCTCCAACAGCAGCAGTTCACGCAATGCTAAACCACATAGATTACCTAAAAGCACTAGTAGCAATACCAGGAATACTCATTGGAACCCAAGTTGGAGGAAAAATTGTGGGAAAAGTCAAGTCCACAACACTGAAAAGAATGTTCGCCGCATTAATCACAACATCGGCAATAAAAATGATATACGATGGAGCAACCATGCTAGGAGCAATATAACATAAAGTAAATTAAAGCCATCGCAAAAAATAAAACGATGACAAGGAAAATAAAGATACTAGTCCAGCCGATCGGAAATGTCGATGAAAAAAGCATTAATAGACTAATCGACGACCTAAATTCAAAAATAGAATTTTTCTCAGCTTCCCCATCAAATCTCCAATTCTCCATACCACCCGAAGCCTACAATCCACTTAGAAAGCAATACTACTCACCAGTAATTCTAAGAAAACTTTGCGAAAAACTGATGGACGAGCCATTCAACAGAATTCTAGGCGTAGCCGACATAGACCTCTACGTTGAAGGCTTAAACTTCATCTTTGGAGAAGCCCAATTCAAAGGCAAATGCGCAATCATAACCCTATATAGGCTCAAGCCAGAATTCTACGGAGAAGAAAGAAATGACGAACTATTATATGAAAGAGCACTTAAAGAGGCCGTGCACGAAATAGGACATACATTAGGGCTAAACCACTGCCCAAACAAGATCTGCGTGATGCATTTCAGCAACAGCATATGGGATACAGACATTAAAAGCTACAAATACTGTAAAAGCTGCAAAAACAAGCTTCTAAATTTTATCAGCCAAATGAAGTAGCACTTTAAAGCAGCATTCCAACTTGAAGAATTATACTAGTCGAATTCATGCAAAGCCTAAAAGTAGTCAAATTAAAATGGTAAAAACCTTCAAAGGCTTATTAAAGCCTTCCAAAACTTCACAACATCAACCAAAACCATCAAAATCAATGCATCAAACAAAGCTAATTACGCAATTATACAACACCTCGAATTCCCTGAATACATTTACGTATAATCTCAATTAACTCTTCATACTCGGCATTTGAAAGAACTTTTTCATCATGAGGCTCAGCCCAAATAGGTCTACCCCAAAGCGGGTCAGACTTAAATCTAGGAATCAAATGCCAATGCAAGTGAGGAACAACATTACCTAAAACAGCATAATTCATCTTGTCAGGCTTAAGCGCCGATTTCAATGCACGAGCAACCACAATCATATCCTCAAAGAAGGCAGCTCGCTCATCTTCAGACAAATTGTACAGCTCAACTTCATGCCACTTCAAAACCAGCAAGCACCTACCGTAAAAATATTGATCACGATGCAGAGCGGCAACTGAAACCTTTAAATCGCATATCTTAAGAGGAAAGCCATCTTGAAGCAATCTACAGAAAACGCAACTCGAATCATACTTCCAATTCATCTTCATCACCACGCAAATTATAGCAACAAAGAATCAATATACATTATGCAAATTAAGCTACCTCCAACGCGAAATGCCATTAAGTCGTGGTACGAATTTGAGATAGTGAAGGGAAATCCAAAGCGGCCGAAAGAAAACTTAAAAACCAATTAGATTAACTAATAAATAAAATAAACTTAAACATACATCGGTGACAAAAATGGAATTTATGCAAGTAGTTAATGAAAGAGCGTCAGTGAGAATGTTCACACAAGAAGAAGTTAACGAAGAGGACTTGAAGAAGATATTGAATGCAGCTATAAGAGCTCCAACAGCCTTTGGAGCTGAACAGTGGTTTTTCATAGTGGTTAAAAGCAAAGAATTGAGAATGAAGATCCACGAATTAATGCTAAAGGCGCACTTAGAGTACTACGAGAAAGCTAGGCTAAAAAGAATTAGTGAAGCAGGAAGGAAAAAGCTAATTGAAAGATTTGCAAGTGGGCTGCACCTCGCTCCAATTTACATTGCAGTCTACGCAGACCTAACCAATAGGGTTCTTCAAGACGAATACAAATGGCTTGAAGAAACATTGGCTGAGCAAAGTGCGTGCGCAGCAATTGAAAACATGATACTAGCAGCTCACAGCTTAGGCTATGGAACATGCTGGATTGGATTAGCACTACTGGTTGAAAACAAGCTAAAAGAGCTATTAAAGCCTCCAGAAAACTCCAAGCTAATAACAATAATATCCTTAGGAAAACCTGCAGGAGAGATCAAGCCTAAACCGAGAAAGCAGTTGGAAGAAGTAGTCAAAATAATTTAATTTAAATACTTACCAGTACGGGAAGCACACCTACACACCTTTTTCAAGGGACAAGATGCACAAAGTGGATTTCTAGCTTTACAATACCTTCTTCCAAGAGCAATTAATAGCAGGTGAGCGTCCAAGTAGCTTGAAGGAGGGAAGAACTTCATAAGGGAAATTCTAGTTTGCTCATAATTAGCATTTTGAGCAACTATTCCAAGTCTCTTAGAAACTCTATTTACGTGAGTATCAACTGGAAAGGTGGGGGCATCAGCTGCAAATAATAAAATTACATCTGCAGTCTTCCTACCAACTCCAGGCAAGCTAATTAAAAGCTCTCTAGCCTTCTCTAAAGGATAATCGAATATTTTTCTTAAATCACCGTCAAATCTCTCTAAAATAGCCCTTGAAACCTCCCTGATAATTATAGCTCTCTTCTTATACATTCCAGCAATCTTAATGGCATTTTCAATCTCCCCAACAGGAGCAAACGATAAAGACTTGGGATTAATTTCAAACTTCTTAGACAAGTTGTTGAAGGCTCTAATTGCATTTTTATCGGAAGTGTTCTGAGTTAAAATCGTCATGATCAACAGTTGAAATGGATCTTTAAACTTCAAGGCGATCTTCAATGCAGCAAAATCATCAACACTAACAAACAATTTCTCCTTCAAAACGTCAAGAACGAATTTTGAGTCAACACTTATCATTACCGTTCAAACCCCCAACTAAAATTGAACAAAATACTTAATAAAGCAATAAACTAAAGGTTGAAAAGCATCATGAAAATACATCAGCATAAATTAAACCAGTAATTTTATATCTTCTCGTGAATAGGTGAAAGTGAAATGAAGCCAAGATGCGAAGAAATATCTCGAGTAATTGTACCCTCAATAAGAGCTCTAATTGCAAAAATTCTCATTGAAAAATTCAATTTCACCCAAATCCAAGCGGCAAAAGCGCTAGGAGTTTCACAAGCAGCAATAAGCTACTACTTAAGGTCTAAGCGTGGGAAAAAAGCAATTGAAGCCATAAGTAAATGCAATGCAATAAGGAAGATCGAAGAAATCGCCCAAGAAATTGCCAATGGAAATTTAAGAGAAGAAGCTGAAGAAATTTTTTGCAAAGTTTGCCGGGAAGTAGTTAAAGAAATAGATGTTAACCAATTAATTTAAAATGCTCAATCTTACACCAGGTGTACTTTAAAATCCAAAATATAAAAAAGTTTGAATTTAAGAATTTACTATCAACAAAAAATATTTTATAGGTAAATATTGTAATTTTATTATAGAAAAGCGGTGGAATAATATGTCAATTTACTTAGACTTACCATTATTAATAGACACAAAAGGAAGAGAAGTATATCTATTTCTAGTCGAATTGAAAGATGTTCCAGGAGCACTTGAAAAACTCACAAATATAATCTCCGGCAACAACGTAGACATTAGATCCGCCATTTTAATTCCATCAATTGAAAAGCAAGAAGTAGGACACATCCTAATCTACCTAGATTTTACTCACACACGAGTTGACCCTTCAACCTTATCCGAGGAATTAAGGGAATTAGATGTAGTTAATTGGGTTAAATACATTAAACCTCAATACAATAATTTAATAGTAAATACTTTTAGCTTCCCAATTGCAATAATGGGAGAAAAAGCATTACTATTTAGAGCTGAATGGCTAAGAGAGCTTTTTAAGAGACTATTAAAGCGATTTGGAAGCGGAGGAAAAGCATTCCTATTCTACATGGGATTTGAAGGTGGAAGAAGCTCAGCAATCCACCTCAAAAACAAAACAAACTTGACTGGAAGAAGCCTTGTAGAAGCAATTCTCAAGATAATGCAAGCAATGGGCCATGGAATATTTGAGCTAGAAAAATGTAGCTTAGAACCCCTAGAAATCGTAATTAAAGCTAAAGAACTCTATGAATGCGCATCAAACGAAACTATAGAAGAGGGAGGGAGCCAATTCATCAGAGGATTCTTAAGCGGAGTACTAAGCGAAGCATTCAAAATGGACTTACTAGCAATCGAAGTAAAATGCCAATCCAAAGGAGACGAGTGCTGCGAATTCCACGTACAAAAAACAAATTACGGTAAATGAATAGTAAAGTTGAAGAAGCATCCGCAATTTTCATGTGCATGCAAGATAAAAGCAAAGTAGAGAAAATACCGCAAGAAAATAGGCACCGAGCGAGATGCAAAAATGAAGCTAGGTAAAAAGACTCCAAACGGCTTTTACATCATAATTGCCAGGAGAGAAGCAGAAAAATACCTTAAAGAAAATAATAACGTTAAATTGGAATCTATAGGTGACATCATAATTATAAAAACCAAATCTCGAAATACTGCTAAAAAGATTCTTGAAAAACTTCGGAATAGAAACCTCCTACTACCTTAGAATCTAAATCCCGAGAACCAAAAGTTGCTGAACAATAAAAGCCAATGCAGCTTAACATTAGATACTAGTCACAAAGAGAAGCGCGGCCACAACTTAAGCTTGCGGCCAGCCAAGTAGGTTAACGTTTGAATCCAACCACCTAAACCGCCAAAAATTCTCCTCAAATTTTCTCTCAAACATAAATGTTTAAGGCTTAGAGGACAGATAGGAGCTTGCAGTACATTGCTCTCATTAATGTTGCAAGCATATTTTAAGCACAATTGCTTAACGGGAACTCTAAATTCCCTAGCCCAGCCAAAATACTTAGCAGCCCTAGCTAAGTGAACATCAACTGGAATCACGCTTGCCTCACATCTAGTAAATAGGATTGTAGCATCAGCTACTTTCGGCCCAACCCCCCAGCACACCATTAGTTTCCTTCTGAGAATAGGTGGTGGCAAATTAAGTGGCAAATAGTCGTAAAGCTTCAAGTAGCTTTCCAAAGTTCTTTTCAAATTACAAATTTGATAGCTTGAACCAACAAGCAATAACTTACTTTGATTAGAGCTTGCCAAAGCCTTGAAATCGCACTTAAACAACTTCCAAATTCTATAAACCCAATTTTTAACGAAAACTTCGTAGTTCGCTCTCTTAGAAAGAACCGCTCCAATAAATATGCAGTTAAAATCCCTTGGAGAAACAGCCAATCTAACGCCTGGAAACCGAGTTGCAAGAAACTCCACTGAACTTCTAACTGAGCGCGGAAGACTGCTAATCATATCTTCAAAGGGCTTGCTCCACAATCCAGACTCCAACATAACTTCTTCAATAAGTAAGTTGCGATCCAATTCAACCATGCACTTTGCTATAAGCTTTCCACCAACCTGCCTAAATTTAAGGTTGCCAGCTAGAAAACCAGCGACCTTAATCCACCAATCACCCTCCCGCCTATACAAGCTTGATAGGAATGATGGCTTCATAGTCAACTCCAAATTATATGGCAATTCAGCTTCAACTTCAATTATCATCAAATATACTAGCAACCTTAATTTACTCAAACTTTACTAGCCTAATATGGCGCACGTTGATGACGGATCCATTCGACCCAATAAAGCTATCTGAAGCTACAGAAAGAATAGTCGTTAGAGGAAGCAAGAGAAAGTACTACCGAGTAGCTAGAGGTGGAAGATGGTATGGAGGAATTGCAACTGCAGACTGCTGCGGATGCAATTTAAGATGCATATTCTGCTGGAGCGGATATCCAAGAGATAGACCTGACAAAGTTGGAAAATTCCAATCCCCAGAGCAAATATATGAATCATTGGACAGCTGCGCCAAGCGCAGAGGATACAGATTAATTAGAGTTAGCGGAAATGAACCGACAATTGGAAAAGAACACCTACTTAAACTTCTCGAACTAGTCGATACGGAGGGTAAATACCTCTTCATACTTGAGACGAATGGAATACTTTTAGGGTACGATAAGCTTTATGCGAAGCAGCTATCAAAATACAAGAACATTCACGTGAGAGTTTCACTTAAAGGTACAATGCCGCAGGAATTTTCAAAATTAACTGGAGCTAAGCCGGAGGCATACAACTACCAATTAATGGCTCTGCAAAACTTGCTAGATTATGGAGTTAAGTGCCACCCTGCAGTTATGCTGTCATTCTCAACCAAGAAGAATCTAAAAAACCTAATCATGAGGCTGATGGAAATTGACCCAATTCTAGTGGATGAACTTGAAGAGGAGTACGTCTTCCTATACCCACACGTTGTAGAGAGACTTAAAAAGGCTGGAATAAATCCGAACATAGCGTACAGCCCAAGAGGCATCCCAAAAGAACTCATTTAAAGGTTAAGAGTGATGGCTGCCCGTAGATTCAGGATGCTTAATTATTTTTGAGCCAATGAGCGAATTGCATGGAATTAACGCTACTTTACCATCATCCTGCCTCACAATTACGAATAGAGAAGTAACATCCTCCACAACTCCCACAACACCCGCAGCTTCAATTTTATCACCAATCTTGAATGGCCTAGCAATTAAAAGCAGAATTCCAGCCATCACCTGACCCAAAACTTTCTGCGAAGCAAAGCCAACAACCATTCCAATAAAACCTCCAAGAGCAACACCAGCAGTCGGCGATGAAAGAGAGCCGGCAATCACAGCAACCATAGCACCAATACCTACAATTCTAAAAAGGCTTCTAACTGCAGCAGCAGTAGAATGCTCATACTTCAACCTCATTGCCCAATAAGTTGCATTTGAAAAAGCGTGAACTATAAGGTAGCCGAAGCCAAGTGCCAATAAAATGTCGACATAAATTTTATACTCAATTATATCGGCGAAGTACTGGGCGACCAAAGATTCACTAAACAAGTATTGAATAAAGGCAGCTGAAAGCACGTATCCAACCGCTAGCAACACCAGCTTAGCAACAGCTCTTCTAAAATCCGCCGCCAATTCAGACACCGACTAACCATCGAAAAAGGCCAATATAAAGCTATTTCAACAGCTCTAAACTGAACTTAATAAAATGCTTAAGTAAGTTAAAGTGGGAATCTAATTTAAGGCGGTGATAATATGGATAAGATGATATGGCGAGTTTTAAACGAAATCCCAAATTACAAGGAGTTCATGACAGTAGATGAACTAAACGAAAGCACAGAAAAATTAGTTGCTAGACATCCAAATGAGGCATCAATATTCGAGATAGGAACAGCTAGGAATGGAGAGCCGATTAAATGCTTGAAAATTGGCGGTGGAAAAATAAACGCTCTGCTATTCGCATTTCCACACCCAAACGAGCCCATAGGAAGCTTAACGCTCGAATACCTATCATGGAAGCTAGTATCAGACCAAGAATTTAGAGAAAAGATGAACACAACATGGTACATAATAAAGTGCATCGACCCATATGGAGCCAGATTAAATGAAGGATGGTTCAAAGGCGAATGGACGCCAAAGAAATACGCCTTAAACTACTATAGGCCGCCAGGATTCAAACAAGTTGAATGGACATTCCCCATAGAATATAAAACGTTGAAATTCAACAATCCAGTTCCAGAAACCAAAGCACTAATGAAATTAATAGATGAAGTCAAACCTGATTTCATGGCCTCACTACACAATGCAGGATTCTGCGGAGCATACTTCTACCTCTCAAATCCACTTCCAGAAATTTACAGCAAACTCCACCAAGTAGCAGCAAAATTCAACATACCAATCCACCTAGGCGAGCCGGAAGTCCCATACGTCGTAAAGCTCGCCGATGCAATATTCAAAATGCCAACGACAGTTGAAGCATACGAATACTACGCAAAGCACTTAGAGAAAGATCCAGCCGAAATCATCAAAAGCGGAGCAAGCAGCGACGAATATGCAAAGAAAGTTAATGAAAAAGTATTAACAGTCGTCTGCGAAGTCCCATACATCTACGACGAAAGAGTAGCAAATACAACTCCAATTGGAGTAAAGCGCAGAGACATAATACTACTTGGAATCCGAAAAAGCAGAAATCTACTGAAAAAACTTCGAAAAAGGCTTATAGAAGTTGAGCCCCACGTAAATAAGGAATCACCCTTCTACGAATCACTATCCGAATTCATAAGGCTAGGCATCCAATCCCTCAAAGCCGAAGAAAACTGGGTCAAAAAGGATCCATCAACCGACAGGCAAGCAACAGTCTCAGAAGCCTTCGACTCAATAGCATCAAGAGTATACTTCTATGGAATGCTAAGAGTAGGATTATTCTACAGACTCGTCAAAGAAAAAGTGAAAGAAGCCAAGGAATTAAAGAAACACTACAAATGGGCATACAGAAAAATTGACTACATGGAATATGAATTCAAAAAACTCTCAGACTACAAGGTAATACCAATTAAGAACCTCATCGGAGTCCAACTTGGAACAATACTCTACACACTCTCAACAAAAATCAAGCAGACCTAAAACCATGAGCCTTATTTCCCCACACCATGAAAACACCCTACTATCCTACAACACACATTCCAAACCACTTATCAATTTGAAATCAATTAACATAGGAACCAACTCCACCCTTTATTTAAAACAAGAATCACAATTATAATTCAAATATATTAAATATACTAAGATTATTTTGAAATAATTTTGGATTAATAAGATAATATGATGACGTGCCGATTCGGTTCACTTCATAACTGAGACGTAAATGGATCTGATGATCTATTAATGATTTGGCGCATTTGCCTTAATCGCTGAAATGATTATCCTACTCCTCCACCGCCACCTCCAGCTCCGCCTGCTGCGCCACCCGCCCCTGCTACACCGCCAACAACTCCTCCACCCATAGCTCTTACAGATGGTGGCAGCCCCTTGAATGCAGTTTCAATTGCATTTGAGAAGCTCTCAATGAATGCATTAAAATTCAGGGTAGGTTTACCAACCTCAGCATTAACGGATCTTGAGGTGTATATGAACCAGTATGGCCAAAAGATGGATGGGATGTAGGGGCTCCACGATGAAGCCCAAATGGTAAATCTAATTGGATTTATAGCAATCATAATTGGTAGTGAAGACTCAAAAACGCTCTTAACATCTCCTGCAGCTTCAACCTCCTTAGGATTTAACCTTGAAATTCTATTAATGTAGGCGTTCCACAACTTCAATTCTTTAGCACCCTTAACAGTATAATTAGTGAAGAGGAAGCCAACTATAGTTATGGGTACGCCGGACAACGCTAGGCCAATAAGAAGCCATTTAAAGCACCTGATAAAGTAACCGATGAATCTAAATGATGGAGCCAACGCAGCACCAATAAGCAATATTAAAATGCTTAAAAGCGATACTGCTATGCCTGCCAGCATAATTTTAAATCTAAACTTGCTAGGCTTAGAGCGGAAGTATCCAGCTTTAACGAGCTCATCCTCAATCATGTCTCCAATCCGCTTAATTCTACTCCAATGCTCACCCAGCTTTTTAGAGTTGCCAGCTTCATGAGCTAGCTTTAATATTTCAATTTCAAAGGGCTTTAATTTACTTCGACGCTCAATAGCACTTAAACCTTCATCTGTCAACTTAAACTTCAGGACATCTCCATCATACTCAATAACTAAAAAGCCCCTCCTAGCTAGGTCTATTAAAGTGGATAGCACTTGACTGTAATTGAATGAGCGCTTAATTAGAAATGCAGCCTCTGCAGGTTTCAAGTTAGAAGGCGCAATTCCAAGTGAAATTAAGCCTTCATTAACATTAACCTTTGGAGGTCTGCCCCTAAAAAGCCATAATCCAAGCATAACGATCATGGAGCAAAGCAAAATGACGAGAGAAGATGCAGGATGCTCCTTAAAGAAGTAGTAGTACTTGACAGGCGGATCATAAATCTTGGGAAAAATCACAATAACCCTATAGCCAGTGTGCGGTGGAAGTAAATGATGGGTAAAGGTTATTCTCGTAATATCGTCAACGTACTTTATTGACGTTGGCTCCGGGCTAACACTTAAAAGTGGACTTTCAATGAAGTTTCCGGGCAAATCGATGGTGACATTTACATTGCCGATAGGAACTTCCCAATCAAGACCAACTGCAAGCCAATCAATCATATTCTGACTTTGACTCGGAGCTGTAATTGCTCCATAAACCCTATATTTAATAATGAAGGTAATGTTAGCCGGAGCACGTATGGATTTATAGCGCCAATTTATATCCAAACTATCAACTTTATATGTAACTTCATAAGTTAATGGCAAGCCTTCTGCGCACTCAACACCGAGAACTTCAATGTCGTCAATGCCTGTAAATGGAATCGACCTCCAACCCCTACTAAAGATGCCATGAATCAAGTTAAACTGAATTTCCTCGGTCACGTCAAAAAAGCCGTCAGAGTAAACGTTAATGTGAACATTAATGTAATTTACTTCATAAACTTTTAAGGAGCAGAAAACCATGCTGCTTTGAACTATCAGCAGAAATAGAGCTGACATCAACAAGGCAGCTAGACAAATGCGCATTCTATTCATTTCAATAATGAAATTGGAAATCGATTAATAAACATTTTCGTCATTAACATAAATGGTGCTTAATTTGAGCACGCCAGACATGGAAATCAGAGGCAAAGTATACTTAACTAAAGAAGGCTCAAAGCTAGTTGCAAATGGAGAGCTCAACATTTACAGCCAGTGGATCAGAAAAGTTGAAGGAAAACCTCCAAGGGGAAGCTTAGTCGAAATATTTGATTTGGAAGAAAAACGTCTAGGCAAAGGATTCTACGAAAATATTGGAGCAATAGGGGTTCGCCTACTCAGCTATGAAGATGAACCGATAACGCTTCAAACAATAATTGACAGAATATGTAAAGCAGAAAAATTTAGGAAAGAAAGGTTAAGACTAAGAAGCTTCTACAGAATAATAAATGCTGATGGAGACTTAATGCCAGGAATGATTGTTGACAAATATGAAGACATAATTGTAATTCAAAGCAGCAGTATTGGCTTCGACAAAATACTAGAACCGCTTGCAAAGGCGATCTTAAGGGAATTAAATGCGCAGACAGTATACGCCAAAAACGATCAGAGATCTCGAAGAGAAGTGGGATTGAATGTTTGGAGAGGCACGATAGCTGGAGAGAGGAAAACTAGAACATTAGTGGAGGAAGGAGCAGCAAAATTCTATGTGGATGTGGAAAAAGGACAGAAAACAGGATTCTTCATAGATCAAAGATACAATAGAATTGAACTTGAGAAATACGTGAGCGAAGGAGACAAAGTGCTAGACCTATACAGTTATACCGGAGGATTTGGAATTCACGCCGCTGTAAAGAAGGCAAATGTAGTTATGGTGGAAGAGTCAAATTATGCCATATGCGAAGCGAAGAGGAATGCTAAGCTAAATGAAGTTCTGGACAGGTGCAAGATAATATGTGGAAGAGTAGAAACCTACCTTGAAGAATCCAACGAGAAGTTCGATATCGTAATCGCAGATCCACCAGCATTAATACAAAGCAGAGAAAGGAAGAAAGAAGGCTTAATAGCATACTTGAATCTATACGAAGCTGCAATCAATAAAGTTAAGAGCGGCGGATTGCTCGTAGCCTCAAGCTGCAGCTACTTCATCAATGAAGAGGAATTCATGAAAATTATTTGGAAAGCAGCCAGAAGGGCTGAAAGAAACCTAAAGTTGGCAGGAAAAGTTAGAGGGACATCGCCATGCCACGCAGCTAGGCCAAGAGACAAGCACTTAATGTACCTAAAAGTAGCATTTGCAATAGTAAATTAAATTGCAAAATTATAAAATTCAAAGCTCAGAATAGATTAGAGACGGTGATAACTTGTCTGAAACCCAACAACTATTCGATGTAAAAGAGTTCTGGAAATTCAAGATGAGAGTTGGATTAATCAAAAAAGCTGAACGAATACCAAGAACTAGAAAGCTTATCAAACTTGAAGTAGACTTCGGAGACGAAAATAGAACGGTAGTTGCAGGAATAGGCGATCAATACGCTCCAGAAGACCTGGCTGGAAAGAAGATGATATTTGTAACAAACCTCAAGCCAAAGAAGATTGCTGGCATCGAAAGTCAAGCAATGCTAATAGTAGCTGAAGATGAGCATGAAAGAGTCTACTTGATCACCGTAGGCGAAGACGTGCCGATTGGAGTTAAAGTTTGGTAAACTAATTTCTCAACCTCCACCTATCCACATCCCTCTCAGTATACTTCGTAATAACCTTCCAAAAAGCATCCTCCAAATTTACTCCATAATAATTTGCAATACATATAACTGCAAAAATAATGTCAGCCAACTCCAATTCAAAATCAACTCCAACCTCACCCTCCTTCCTCCTCTTAGGACCTTCCAAGGCGTTAAGCTCCCTAGCAAGCTCCCCAATCTCCTCAACAAGAGCAGCCAGCATAGAGAGGGGAGGCCAATAACCTCCTCCAAGCTCCCTAATCCACTCATCAACAATGCGCTGAGCCTCACCAAAAGTTAAGCCGCGCGACTTCATTCACATCACCAAGAAGAGTATAGCATACTAGGCAAATTACTTTAACTTAAAAGCTCCAACAAGTAAGCAAGCTTAGAAATTGATCCCCGACTGAAAATAAAAGCGCGAGGCATCAATCCAACCTTCAACTTAAAAGTTGAATTCTCAAAATCAACTTCTAAGCGCTTAATATCATCAAGCCAAATGCAGTAGCTATGCCTCCTACTCGAAACAACCTTATCGAGCTTCCTAGAAGAAATTCTGCAATAAACAGGCAAAAACACCAAAAGCTCAGATTCACCCATCGAATCAAGCGAAAACTCGAAAGAAACACCAGGCAATCCAAAAAAGAATGAACCAATCAAGCTAGCCAATAAAGCCCTGCCTAAAATCTTTAGCTTCCCTACTTTAGGAAGAAAATCTTTATGATATATAAGGGCAAACCTACTTTCAGTTAAAATAACAATATAAATTTTATAGTTTAAGTAACTAATACCTCTAGCAATTGCAGGAAAAATAGCTAAAACAGTTTCTTCACCCAATACATTCACCAAGCCACAACCTTACACGAAATTAAATAAAATTTTTAAAGTTACTTATTAACTAATCTCTAAAACTTTAATTCCCTTTCTCCCTAAATTACGCATAAATTCATCATATAACTTCAAATTCATGCCAATAAGTTCAGGAGGAACAAGCCCCTTATCCTGAATCCTACCATTCAAAAGCATCTTAACAATATTTGACTGAGTAAAGCCCGTAACCTTGCCCATAGCTGAGAGACCAATATCATAATCATACTCAACATCCATCAAATACCTCCTCGTAACGCCATTCCTCGATTCAGCTTCAATATACATGATCGCCCTATCCGGAGCATCCCTAATTAGCTTTCGCTCAAGAATACTAGCCAAAACCTTTGAAAGCTTAACTCTAAAATCACCAATTAAAACCTCTTCATCGCTGAGAAAACCAAGCTTTTTAAGCATCCTCATAATCTGCAAGTGTCCAGGATACCTCAAGGTATACTCAATTAGCTCCTCGACACCTTCAAAAGTTTTAAGCATAGTTCTAATGCCATCAGAGGCAAAATACTCGTAAACACCCAACTTCGGAATGGTAACTTCACCAGTTAAACTTAATGGATCAACCTCAACAATCTTACCACCAATAATTGCCCTAGCCCGCCGAATATACTCGTCAATCAAATCCTCAACAGACCAAGTAGCAACCAATCCAAGAGGCAAGCTCGAATCCCTAGCTAAACCTCCAACATAAATTCTAGCCTTCTTTAATCCACCAAACTTGGAGTGAAAATACCCCAAAACAATATTGCTAAGCCCAGGTGCAAACCCAGCATCAACAATTAAAGTCACATTTCTCTCAACAGCAAGCTCATGAAGAATCCAAGGATCCTCAGGAAAATAAGATACATCGACAACATTAAGCCCAAGATCCACAAGCTTATTCAAAACTCTAAACGCAATTGAGCCGGGAAGAGCAACAACAGCCAAATTAAAGCGCTTAACCCTCTCAAGCTCATCCAAATTCGAAGCATCAATATCCAAAACATTAAAGCCGAAAACTTGAACAGCATACTTAAGCCTATGAGGATCACTATCAACAACAGTCAACTGCATATTAGAATTAAAAAAGTCAAGAGCAACAGCAAACCCAATTCTACCAAACCCAATCAAAACAACATCATTAGACAAACCAAACACCCAAATTTAACTATAAACCAAATATAATTAAGCCTTAATCAACAATACAGTAAATTTCAATTTACTCAAACAAACTTTAAATTAAATTGGATCATCAACAGCAGAAGAACAATGAGAATGCACCAATTTTGATAATCCATTAAGATTAACAATATTAATTGAAGAATAACTAACTACTGAACCCCCATTCGCATCAGCTAAACTCATAATAGAAGATAGTAACAATGATCAACATCAAGAACTTGTAAATTAAAATCGCATGCCAATAAAGATTTAGGCTACGATTCACTTTAAAATATTAATGTTAATGGGTGGTTCAAATGAAGATTGCAGCTGGATCCAACGACAATTATGATGTAGCGAACAGCATAGTGAATGAGCTTAAAGCCAGAGGATTTCAAGTAATAGTTCTAGGCGCACTTAAAACTGGAAAGCCATATCCATAGCCCAAGGTTGGATTTGAAGTTGGAGAATTAGTTGCTGAAGGAGAAGCCGACTTCGGAATAGTTATCTGCTACACTGGAACTGGAGTTACAATAGCTGCAAATAAAGTTAAGGACGTCAGGGCAACATTATGCACCGACGCTAAAAAAGCTAGAGGAACAAGAATGTGGAATGATGCAAATGCATTAGCGCTAAGTGCAAGATTGACGACCAAAGAAATGGCTAAGAAAATAATTGAGACATGGCTTGAAGCTGAAGTTGACCAATCTGAAATTCAAAATATAAAAATGATTAAAGATTATTAACAAAAAATAGATTAATTACAATTAATAATGAAGATAATTATAATAATTTAAGTAAAAATTTTAAAAATATGACAAAGAAAAGGTAGATGTTAAATATAGGCAGTGAATAAAATGAGTAAATGGGAGAAATGACATGCCGGAAGCATTTATTGTTATGAATGTAAAGTTAGGCTTAGAAGAGGAAACACTTAATGAAATTCTCAAAATTGAAGGAGTTGAGGAAGCATACACAGTGTATGGAGTTTATGACATAGTTGCCAAGGTTAAGGCTGAAACTCTAAATAAGCTTAAGAAAATAGTTACCTGGAAGATTAGGCGACTTAGCAGCATAATGTCCACAACAACAATGGTAGTAATCGAGGGGCGGAAAAAGACCAGCATAATTTCAGTTGCAAAATAAATTAAATGTCAAGTCAGAGAAATTCAATTAAGTATATGGGAGATTACTTTATGAGCAATAATACTAAGTACTACATATTGGAGATTAAAACCTAATCCATTAGATGGTGATACATTGAAAATAATGAGTGAGCAAGAATCCTTGGAACTCCTTAGAAAAGCCAGAGTTGGAAGAATTGGGGTAATTTTAGGTCCTCAGCCATACATAGTGCCAGTATTCTTCACATACCATAGAGGAAGAATCGTCTTCTACACGCAAAAAAGAGGCGCAAAACTTGAAGGAATACTAAGCAATCCATACATATGCTTGCAAGTGGACAGCATACCTGAAGGAGAAGGAGAAGCAAAAAGCGTATTAGTATTTGGAAAAGCGGAAGTTGTAAGAGATCCTGATGAAAAGGCAGAAGCGATAAAGGCACTCGTTAACAAGTACATGGAGTACCACGATATACGCAGAAACATTAATGAGGAGGCCATAAGCCTCCCCGAGGATGAATTCTATAAGGAAAGCCTAAGGAAAGTTACGGTGATAGCCATCATCCCAAGGAAAATAACTGGAAGAAAAATGAAGATAGAATCTCCAAGAGTTGAGTAAAACAAGAAGACGCCAAAGCTAAATAAATCTTAAAGAGGTAACTCGCACCATGATGCATCTTGCAGTCAATTAAGTAAAATCAATTCAAATTAAATGTTAATCATGGAAAACATCCTCAGCACCATCGCCCACTAGCCCTTTTGCAGGAAAGCCTGTATTTCAGCTATCCTCTTATCAATGCTCCTCCTTATCTCCAGAAGAATCTCCCTCTCCTTCTCCATGAAACTCCTGAAAACTTCCTCATCTATCTCTTCTCTTTCAATTATAGGCATGGTATCTTCAATTAGCTTAACAATGCTAGCCAAAATATTCCTAATTCTGCTTGCATGATTCTTTAGCAGCAACTTACCCTTTGAGGTTAATGTATATATCTTTCTGGTCCTCCCACCGTAGTTCTTCTCCCTACTCTTAACGTAACCCTCTTTCTTCAACTTCTCAAGCAAAGGATATATTGTGCCAGGAGAAGCTCTAATTCCCCTTTGAGTAATCATCCTTAACTTCAGCATAATTCCATAGCCATGAAGCTCTTCCCTAGCTAGAAGCAGAAGTATCAGCATAGTGAGAATTAAGCCTCGTAAACTATCCCTTGCTACCAACCCAACTCCCTTCCCAATATTTTCGGAGAAAAATATATAAATAAATCGATAATCGATATATCGGGGAACGATATATGAATAATCTGTGCAAAATTTTATTAGCGATTCTCGCGCTTACCGCATTTGCTCAGCCAATTTTGCAACCCCCCACTGTAGTTCATGCTGCAAGCAGCATAGTTCTACGAACATTCACGTTCAATTGGAATGATACTCTCATGAAATTAGACGTATATTATTATGCTGAAGTTAAAGCAAACACCTTCAGCTGGATAAACGTCAGCATAACTCCAGTCGACTTCGGTTCAGCAAAGAAGATTAGAATAGACGTTATTCAAGTAGAAATTTCAGACACAGTAATTTCAATAACAGCACTACCATTCAAAACAATGTATTGGAAAAACTCAGATTACAAAGCCTCCTTCAAGCTCAACTTCTCAGATCCCAGCTTCAAAAACATTGCTCCAGGAAACACCGCAGAGTACAATTTGGTAATCAGAGTTAGAGGAACCCTATGGGATTCGGATAATAATAAGTTCACATATAATTTCGAGGGAAGTGCACCAATATACATTGAATCTCCAGTAGTAGACCTATACTCAAAAATATATATTTTAGGCGAAGCTGTAGAAGATGGTCAAGTAGACGTTTTGGTTGAGATAATCAATGTTGGAGTTGAATCCGCATCCAACCTTAAAATCGAAGTGGAGTGCGACGCAATAGACTTCAAGACGCCAACCACAATACGCCTCCCAATAACGCTAAATCCAGGAGAATCCATTAACGTGAGCTTCTCAGGCACCTTTGAGGAAATGGGTGGCTGGATAGTAAAAGCATACATCACATTCCTCAACACTGCAGGATACAATTCCTCTCTAACCATTTCGAAGCTAGTAGATGTAAAGGGACTCTCAAGAATAGAGTTGTACGGAAACTTCAGTCAAGGCAACTTAAATTTATGGGGAAGACTCATTCCACCAAGAATTGGAGCTTCAGCAACAATTCTCATGTCGAAAGATGGATTCAACTGGACAAACTTAGCAGTCTTAGATTTGGAGACAACAGGATACTTCCAATACAACATAAAACTGCCATACAAAGGAAACTACTTCTTCAAGGCAACATGGAGCGGAGACAACGAATACCTGCCGTCAACAAGCAATATTCTAGAAGTCCAGGTTACAAAGAACCTTTTAGAACTCCTACTAATAGCTCCAACATATAGTGAAGTTAAGCCAGGCGAAAAACTGCCCTTAACCATCAAAACCAACATCAACCCACCTCTAAATAAAACTCCAATCATAATCATGGGAAAATTCGAGGAGGGCCCCCACTGGCAACCCCTAAAAGAAATAATATTAAATTCAAGTGAAGTGTCATTCAACATAACAGTACCAAAAAATGCCGAAATTGTAGACATCAAGGCAGTAATCTGCGAAAACGAGAATTATTACCAATCGGAGTCAAACATCATTCACCTTAATATAGCTGCAGAAACTCCGATCTATTACAAACCTACATTCATGCTGCCAGCAATTGGAATTGCAATACTAATAGCATTGGTGGTGATCCTAATTGGCAGGCATAAGCATATTAAAATACTGCCTTAAATTCGCTTGGAACGACATTTCAACAAGAAAGACGAGGGCAGCCTTAACTATAATCGGAATTTCAGTCGGCATCTCGGCCCTAGTCGCACTAATGTCGATAATGGGAGGAATGAGATATCAAGTCGAAGAAAGACTCAACAGGTACTTTGGAGTGGGAGTAAGATTAAGCGGCAAGAGCGGAATCGAAGTACCAGAACACATGGCAGACACCATCAAGCTAATGAGCATAGTATGCGACGCATACCCAACAATTTCAAGTTCAGGGCTAGTTGCAGGAGCAAATGCATTCATACTTGGAATACCCGCAGAAAAAATAGATGACTACCTCTCAACAGTCCAGCTAATTTCAGGAGAAAAATTGACTGAGGAGGATTCAGGCTGCATACTAGTATCAAATAGCTTAATGAACAGGAAAGGATTGAAGATCGGCGATAAAGTAGAGGTTTACGCTCCAACAAGCGGAAAAAAGGAGTACTACATCATTAAAGGCGTATTCGACCCAGGAATATCCTTTGGAAATATAGGATTAGCAGTAATAAAGTTCAAGGACGCTCAAAAGCTATTCGAAGCCGAAGGCTACGCATCAGAAATCGTCATAAAGTTAAGCTCGAACGACCAAGTAGACTCCTTCGTCAACTACTTAAAGCAAGTATTTCCAGAAGCAAAGATAACCACATCAAAGGAAATAATATCACGAATAAATGAAATACTGGATATAATCAACGTAACACTCCTAACAATAGCCTCAATAAGCCTAATAGTTGCAGCACTCAGCGTAATGAATACAATCATGATGGTCGTGAGAGACAGAATTAGGGAAATAGGAATCCTCAAAGCCATAGGAGCTACTAGAAGCCATGTCCTCTCAATATTCCTAGGCGAGGCATTCATTCTAAGCGCAATTGGAGGCATTATTGGAATTATTGGAGGAGCAGTAACGTCGTACATACTGTCAAATGCCTTTGGAAACTTAACCAACATCTACATCACGCCAATGATCTCAATAGAGTACGTGGCAAGCGGAATAGCAATCTCAATAATTGTAGGAATACTCTCAGGATTCTACCCCTCATGGAGGGGAGCAAATATAAGGCCAATAGAGGCGTTGAAATATGAATAGGGAAATTGCAATCGAACTAGTAAACGTGAAGAAAACATACTATTTATCAGAAAACATAAAGGTTGAGGCAATTAGAGGAATCTCATTAAAAGTTTATAGAGGAGACTTCATATCAATCATGGGGCCCTCAGGATCAGGAAAAACAACCCTCCTAAACCTAATTGGAACAATGGATAAACCTACATCCGGCAGAGTCATAATTGAGGGAATAGACGTAACAGATCTGCCGGAATCCCAGCTAGCTCCAATAAGAAGAGAAAAAATTGGCTTCGTATTCCAAGCGTACAATTTGATCACAACCCTAACCGCACTGGAAAACGTGATGCTTCCAATGCTCCTAACCGGCAAATATAGCGAAGATGAAGCTGAAGAAAGAGCCTTCAAACTCCTAAGCCTAGTAGGGCTAGAGGACAGAGCGCATCACAGGCCAAACCAGCTTAGCGGAGGACAACAACAGAGAGTAGCAATTGCAAGAGCACTAGCAAACGATCCCTCCTTCATCCTAATGGACGAGCCAACTGGAGCGATAGATACAATTACAGGTTCAAAGCTAATGGCCCTAGTCAAAATATTAAATCAAACCTTTGGGCAAACATTCATAGTTGTAACCCACAATCCATCAGTAGCAAAAACGGCACAAAAAATATACTTTATTCGCGACGGCCTATTGTATAAAAGCTCCAGCAAAGACATTTACAACTTCAACATCACCCTATCAAGAGATGAAATAACAAGAATATTAAATGCGCAGCTTAAGCTCCTACTCACAGACCTAAAATCGCTGAAAAGAAGATTTAGGGAAGGCAAAGTTAGAGAGGAAAATTACACGAAACTTAAAGGTGAATTGAAGAGAAAAATGAACATTCTCGAAGAGATGTTGAAAAATGAAAAATAGAAAAACACTCACCATAACGATATTAATCCTAATGCTCACAACCCTAATAATAAAGCCAATCCACGCAGTACGCCAGCCAACAATCATCAAAATAGAGAGATCGAAAACATGGAATGCAAAGATAAATGCCCTAAACGAGCTATATGAAACATACATTGAAGAGGAAATAAAAATAAAAAACAACTCCTCACGCAAAGTCACCCTAAACATCCACGCACTAGCTGAAAACATAATGCCAAGTAGCATAACATTCCAAGATAAAACTCCAACCCCAGAAATTCAAAAAATAACCAATGAAATAATCCTACTAACATGGAGAAAAGTGGAAATCCAGCCGGAAAGCACATTAAAATTAAAATATCAAGCAACACCCACTCAGGAATTCCCACTAAAAATTGAAAGATACATATACGTTAACAACAAGCTTGAAAAAATAGTGAAAAGCGGAGGAAGATATAAAGTCAAAGCTGAAATTGGAGATGCAATTTCAATATGCCTGAAACTCAAGAACAAGGCGAGCGAAATATTCATCAATGAAAAGCTAATCAAACCCCCAATATACCTGCAAGTAAGCATAAGCTATGACGACTCCATATACGATTTAATTTCACCTGAAATCAAATCCCAATATGGATCTCCAAGTATAACTCTAACCTTAACCGAAACCCAATGGCTAAACATTACTCTAAAAGTACGGAGCCTAGGCTCATGGGGCGAAGTTGAACTTCCAGACATCACCATCTACGGATCAATAACCGCATCAACATATCAAGCAGCCTCATTAAAAGAGAGCATTGAAAGATTAAGCGGATTAATTAGCTACCTAAAATACATGGAGCTAATCCTCACAGCACTCAAAATATATGTAGAAGCATTTCCAGCTTTCTACTCAACCCAGCCAGCTCCAACCAACGCCTACACGATAATAGACATCATGGAAGCAAGCATAATTGAAACCCTAAATCAATATGAGGAAACAGTAAACGAATACCAGCAAACCATAGAAAATATCACGAAACAACATCCATCATTAAGGGAACCATTATCGGACATCAATGAAACTCTCAACGAAATAGAAGAATCAATTAGGGAGACAAAAGAGCAAATATCCAGCAGCTTCACCCAACTTAGAAGCGCACTTCAGGCAATGCCGGAAGCACAGCCATCAGCAAGCCAACTTCAACCCACAACCCAAGCCATAGACAACCTGCTAATCCAACTAACAAAATTCAGAGCTGAAGCTGAAAATCAAATGAACAACCTACTAAACCTACTAGGACTAATGGATTACCTAAACTCGGAATCGAACTACCCAAGAATATGGGCAACCCTCGGATACACCAGCAAAGACTACACATCCACCCACGTAAAGAAGGTAAACGAAGATTTATGGGCACTAGAAGAGGTAGAGCTGCTTCCCGGTATAGCAACTAGCAGCGGAGACAAAATATACCTACTATACATGATAATCCAAGTAAACAACTCGGAAATAACGTCAATTGAATATAAAGCCACTGAAGGCTGGAAACCCATAAGAGACCTAAAATCACTGAAAATTGAAAAGCAAAATGCAAATACAATCGTGATCCCAATATTCAAAGAAGTAGATTTGAAAAGCAGAACAATAATAAATGCGCTAGAACACCCAATAGTTGGAAAAATAAGAATCCTCCTAACATCAGCCACAAAGCCAAACCTAAACATCAAAATCATAAAAGCAATAAAACCTGCATATGTAGCCTATGCCGCCAACGACAAATACAAGGTTATAATGAAAAACCTCCTCATATCATCCTTACCAACCTACAAGGAAATCAAGCCACCCCAAAAAGAAATCAAGGCAATAAACCAATACTACTATTACGCCGCAGCAGCAACAGCCCTCCTACTCGCAGCAAGTTACATAATATGGAGAAGAAAACGGAAGAAAATAGAAAAGGAAGATGAGGAAATAGAGTACATGGAAAGAAAACTGGAAGAATTGATGAGCAAACTAAAAACCTAAATTCAAACCCAAAATTAAATTTGCAGACCCAGTCATCAATGAGCATACAATACGTCGATTATAAATAGTAACAGCAGCGATAATTCTTCAGGTATTAACATGAAAATCAGTCAGGAAATTCTAAGAAAAAGATTACAAAAAATTCAAGACGTAATCGCCGAGAAAGAAATTGATGCAGTAATGCTAAGAACACTCTCAAGCTTCATATACTTCACGGGATTAAAGTGGCTAAGACCAGCACTATTAATACCGGCAGAAGGAGAGCCAATAGCATTCATAGCCCGCGGAGAAGAGGAAGGATTCACAAAGAGAACCTACATCAAAAACATAGTAACATTCATAGACGGAGGAGACCTAATGGCAAAAGTTTCAGGAACAATTAGAAGAGAAAAATACAAGGTTGTCGGACTAGAATTCAGCCTAGAAAGAGATGCGTACATACTTTTCTATGAAATGTTTAAGCGGCTAAATCCAAGAGTTAAAGTCATCGATGTAAGCCAAATAATAGCTAAAATGAAAATGGAAAAAGATGACTACGAATTAAGCTACATCCGAAAAGCAGGAGAAATAGCTTCAAAAGCTATGAAAAAAGCCCTATCAACTATTGAGCCAGGCATGGCAGAAACAGAAATTGCAGCAGAACTCTACAGCACCCTATACAAGATGGGATGCGAGAAACCTCACGTGTACATTAATGTAGGCCCAGACCCAAGAGTACACACAGAACCCTTCAGAGACATAGTCGTAAAGAAAGGAGTATTCGTCACCATAATAATTGGAGCAGACTACAACAGGTACTACGCAAACATGTCAAGAACAACCTACATTGGAAAACTCGAAGGAAGAGCGGAAAAAGCAGTTAAATGCATGAACAAAGCCTACAAACTAGCATTAGAACTAACAAAGCCAGAAGTCAAATTCATAGACGTAATGAAAAAGCTAGATGAAGTATATGCTAAATATGAACTATTAAATAATAGACTCCTAGGCTACGTCCACGGAGTCGGCCTACAAATAGAAGAGCCACCAATAACAACAATAGTACCACAGCACAGACAAATGAAAGTAAAAACAAGAATGGTCATAGCATTCATCCACGCACCAATAATGATGCAAGGCTTAGGCCAAGTAAAAAGAGAAGACACATTCATCGTCAAGGAAAACGGCGAACTAGAAAATATAACCAAAACAATAATTTAACTAAAAACACCCTCACAAAAGAACAAAAATAATATTTATAAAATTCAACCAGCACCTTCTCCATAATTAAACTGAAATCCCAAAGCTTCATAACTCTCAAAACCCCTAGACAAGCTCCCAACAATTTTACGTCCAACAGCCAAGAAATCATTCGCCTATTAACTCTAATCAACGGCGCAAAAAGCCTCAAAAAAGCAATCCTTTAAGGAAAATGCAAGAAATCGAAGATAAAGAAGCGTAAAAATACATGACATGCCTACAAGAAAGAAAAATTGAATTCGATAAAGAATACTTAATTAACTTTATTAACTCAAGAGTAAAGAAAATTCTAAAATACTATTCCACAATTAAAAGCAACTTCTAAAATAAATATTAAAATAACATACAAATCTAAATAAAATAAAAAGATACTGGCTATTTACCTAATATAAGATCCAATATTTGAAAGGCAGTCTCCTCATCCTTCAAAACAGCCTTACTATAAAATTCAGTGTAACCACACTTCCTACAAGTTACAGCCAAGTATTCATAACACTGTAAATCTATAAGCCTAGTAAAACCAGAACCTGTAAAAGCATGCTCATTAACATCCACATCACTACAACCACACTTAGGGCAAACCCATTTATCAAAAACTTTACGCCAATCAACCATCAAAATCACCAATAAACATTAAACTAAAATCGCTTAAAAAACCATATGCAATCGAAATTTAATACCGAATAAGCATATGTCAAAAAAGTTCGTCTCACAGCATTTTAAAGTGATTATGATAAAAGCAGATAGGCACGCATCTTTTATTAAGATTAAGTTGCTATTGGGGATTGCTACTTATAGGAGTGTTAATGATCTTTCAATTCTCTTTTAATGAGATTCAAGCAGAGCTTGAGAGTAAGATTGCTGAGCTGAGAAGAAAGCTTTCAATTCTCTTTTAATGAGATTCAAATTCAAATTCTAATCAATCGTTTAGCTGATGTTCAACTTTCAATTCTCTTTTAATGAGATTCTTCCAGTTGAAGAAGAGGTGGGTGAACTTTTGATTAGTTCACCTTTCAATTCTCTTTTAATGAGATTCTTGTGATAGAGCCAGACATCTTTGAGTTATTCAACTATTTCTTTCAATTCTCTTTTAATGAGATTCTTAGCAGGCTAGACGATGAGAAGTTTGAGACTTATGCACTTTCAATTCTCTTTTAATGAGATTCATTCGGTAAGTATGCAGTCTACACTACACCAGAGAGAGTTCTTTCAATTCTCTTTTAATGAGATTCTAGTCTCTCTATCTCACTCCTAGTTAAGAAGCAGACTTTCAATTCTCTTTTAATGAGATTCGTCCTCATTTTTTGGTCACCATACTCTTTTCTGTCCCTACTTTCAATTCTCTTTTAATGAGATTCTTTCAGACCTGCTAATCCCAACCTATGACATTACTCTAGCTTTCAATTCTCTTTTAATGAGATTCAAAAAGAGACATAAGATTAGATAACCATGATGAAAAAAATCTTTCAATTCTCTTTTAATGAGATTCGTGCTACTGATAAGCGCTATGGGACTTCAATTCCTGATGATCTTTCAATTCTCTTTTAATGAGATTCTGGAAGGGACAGAAGGTGATTAGGGATATGCCTAGAATGCACCTTTCAATTCTCTTTTAATGAGATTCTGAATGCTTATATATGGGGTATTTAAGGGATGCTCTAGTAGGACATGTACCTATTTCTCTGCTATATAGATTATCATTGTTTATCATTGCAGAGGTTTTGTGGGCTGATGGTTTTTATGGTGGTTTTTCTGCGATGGTGCCGTTAGGATTTATTGGACTACTATTGCTCTTTTTTCTTGTTGCTTTTCTCTGCAGTATTGGTTATATCCGCAGTTTGTGCATGTTTTGGGGTTTGGTTTTATTTTTGGTTCTTTTTCTGTTGCTATCATTTCATGTATTTTATTTATTATTTGTTTGACTTGTTTTTTGTCGGTGTTTGTTATGTTTATGGTTATTATTTTTCCTGCTCTTGCGTAGTATATTGTTGCTCTTTTTACTGTTGTTTTGTAGTTTTCTTCTATTAGTAGGGCGTACGCTGTTAGTTGTGCTTTGTGGTGTTTTTGTGCTTTTCCTGCTGGTGTAGGATCTGACCATTTAACTTCTATTGGTATGTATTCGTTGTGTTTCGTGATGATTATTGTGTCTAGTTTTCCTCTTAGTTTTAATGTTTTACTTTCTAGTTGGATTTCTTTTAGGATTTTTGTTGCTTTTAATTTTGGTATTATTGGGGCTATTGGGGGTTTGTCGTGGATTTCTCTTCCAATTTTCATTGCCTCTGTTTCGGGCTCGTATATGTGGAGCACGTGGGTATAGTATACTATCATTGGGCATAGGGCATAGTTTTTGACTTCAACAGTAGTTATGTAGGGTGAGTATTCGCTCAATTAAATCACCATCAGTATATTTAGATTTTGTACATATTCTAAGGCAATTATTGTTTCTATAGCCTATATTTGTCAAATCCAACTAATAAGCATTAACTTCTTCAAATACAACATCTCTAATTCAAGTAAAATTTAATTTTACTTTTTAACATAATAATTGAAGTAAAATGTCGTTCGTGATTAAAGCCATGAAAAGTGCACTATTTGTGCGTTTGGATCATCGTTTTCGTACCACCACCAAAGTATATCGCTGAGCCAATTATTGACATAGACGTTTAGGATTGGTGGTTTACCATCTGCTCCTCTATACAACGTCACTTCTACATCTGCAATTATAGTGTAACCTGCAGTAACGAAGTAAAATGTCAATTCTATGCTTGTGGCAGCCCATTCGGAGCCGAGTCCAGTTCTTAGACCTATTTGGTATGGAAGTTCATGGTCTTGAGTTATTTTATTTGCATAATCTTGATGCGGTTTGTTGCAGGAGCTGCATGAGATTGAGGGGGCTTTTTCAATATTATCTATGTATTCTGGCACCATTATGTAGTATTCATTTCTCCACCATATATCTGGTTGTCCGTCGAAATTTTCGTCGACCGAGTATTCATCCCACCATAGTTCGCAGCGGAATTTCGTGTCTCCAAGTATCCAAAATGCTTCGCCATTCC
The DNA here is from genome assembly GCA_025061115.1 of Candidatus Culexmicrobium cathedralense. Taxonomy (GTDB): domain Archaea; phylum Thermoproteota; class Methanomethylicia; order Culexarchaeales; family Culexmicrobiaceae; genus Culexmicrobium; species Culexmicrobium cathedralense. Next base: position 287,525 of record JANZKC010000001.1, read on the forward strand.
TTGCTGTAAGTCCAGTACCAATTAAAAATTGAGTCAGTTTAGCTCCTGAACTTACCCAACCACTATCACTAACTCCAGTTTGGTCGTAGTATATGTTTCTTGTGAATCCTTCGAGATAGATGTTCGTTTCATATGGTTCGACTCTCCATTTAACTTCAATACCGCTTATCGAGTGAACTTGGCCGCATTTAACATTTTTGTGATCATAACTAACATCATGTCCACTATCTGATTCCTCTTGCCTTATGATTAGCGAATTTGCGCTTGCAAATGGAGGAATGTTTGTTGGAGTATGTTGAATTTTTTCATTCTTTTTAAGTGGTATTTCAACTGTTATTTCTGTTATTGGCTTCCTTGGTTCTACTTGGACGATTTTGGCGCCGAAGTAATCCTTGCTCATTACTAGAACTATGAACTCTTGTATTTGATATCTAATTTCTCTACCAACATAATTTATAGGGATTCTCCAAATTTTGAACATGAAGGTTGATGGAAAGATCTTTTGTGCGCAATAAATTATTCTTCTTGAAACTTTTAGGTTTTGAGTTATATTGTGAATTGCTATTATCAGTTCACTGCCACCATCATACAATCTACCATTAATTTTAGGTTTAATTATAAATTTGACCAGCCCTCCTGGCTTTCCTTGAAGCCAATCCATAAATAATTGATAGACTGTTGGCGAGTCTAAGGGCGATCCACCGATAATGACGCCAGGTGTAATCATTAAAGCTATTATAATCAATATTAATAATATTGAGAATTTTATTCTTTTTTCTATCATTTTTTAGACACCCAAAAAAACAGGATCAAATCTCATATTTAAAAATTACTATTAATAAGGAAAATCATATAAAACTAGCAGTCATGCCATGAGCAATAGAAACTTCATTAATCTCAAGAACATTTCGGATCACCTACCTCCTCTCAACTGAAAGTCCATTAATGAAATTACAGCTTCGGTGAGCGGTCTAAGACTTTAATGAGAATTAAATCCATCATATTCTCTACCTAACTTTCTTAACCTTAAATATTTAGTACAATTGCCGTGTAAGAACATCAACTTTTAAGATATACTGTATTACAAATAAAGATAAATATGTGCTACATTTATGTATTATGTGGTGATGAAGTTGAGTGTTACGGTGTCCTTTCGAATCCCTAGAGAGTTAAAGAGCAAGATGGATATGCTTCGTAGCATAATAAACTGGAGCGAGGAAGTTAGAAAGTTTATTGAAAGTCGCATAGAAGAGTATGAGCAGTTAAAGGCAATAGAAGAACTTGAGGAAATTATAGAGAGTATTAAATTGTTGCCGAGGGGTACGGCAATTAGATATGTGAGGGAAGACCGTGATAGTTATTGATGCATCAGCTCTAGTGAAATACGTTCTTCACGAAGAAAATTGGAAAGATATAAGCCATTTCATTAAGAATAGAAAGCCCATATACTCTTTAGACCATATAGCAAAGGAGGTTGGGAATGCTATTTGGAAGCACTGTCATCTGCACAAAGTTATAAATTTAGAAGAAGCCATAAAACTGTACAATAGACTTATGCGGCTTTTCCAAACCAGAGTTATAATTATTGAAAGAGAAGACGAATATCTAGAGGCCGCTTTAAAAATAGCGTTTAGGTTTGGAGTAACGCTTTATGATTCCCTATACTTAGTACAGGCTCAAAAGTATGGGGAGCTCATCACTAGCGATGAAAGTCAAGCAGAAATAGCCAATCAACTAGGCATAAGAGTATATTTAATAGTGTAAATTCATAAGGTTTATTTGTTGATACTAATAATTAATAGATTGTAAAATTAAATAGGTTCATAATTGAGATAAAGATAGGTTGGAAAACGTAGAATTGCCGCCAATATTTCTAATGAAGTTTATAGCAGTCTGGATAAATGACATCAAAAGGTTATTTTTATAATTACCTATTCCAAACAAAAGCCGTAAAAATATGAAAATCATTAGCAATAATTTTCTAAAAGGAATTATTAGATACTTTATCAAATAAAATTAAAAAGGCTTTATCCAATATTTGACTTCATCATTGATAAGTAATTTTGATTAATCATTTTTATTAATTTATCTGAACGATTCAATGGCTATACAATTTCCTCAATTAAAATTTCTTGAAGCATTGACTTTTATGTGCTTGTTTTAGATGTTAGAAATTTAATTTAATGCCATTTTATAGAATATTGTTTGAGGTGAATTAATGGAGTTTGGCGAGTATGCGCTTAAAATTGCTGAAAGATTGGGAGCTGAGCATGCTGAAGTTAGGTATCAGAGGCTTGAAAGGACAGCTTTAAAGCTTAGAAATAAGGGGCTTGAAGCAGTTGTTGAGGGTATTGATGAGGGAATCGGCGTTAGAGTTCTATTTAAGGGCTGCTGGGGTTTTTCTCACACCCCTGACTTAACTAAAGCAGGTATTGAGGAGGCTGTTAGGCGTGCAATTAAGAACGCTGAGATTCAGGGCGGAAAATGCAATGTAAAACTAGCTAAAGCAGAGCTAGTTAAGGGTGAATACAAGTTTGATTATAAGATTGATCCAAGAACAGTGGATGTAAGCGATAAAGTATTAATTCTAGTCAAGGGCTTTGAAAATGCAAGTGAGATTGCTAAAGAGAAGCTTCGAAGCGTCGAGATAAACTACTTCGACTTGTGGTTCAAAACGCACTTCATGAATAGCGATGGAGCAGATGCAGTTCAAGTTGGAGCTAGATTCTACTTCTCGTTCAGAGTTTATGGATCAACTCCAGCAGGCTTATTCTATGATTCAGAGAGGTTTGGAATGATGGCTGGATTGGAGAAACTTGAAGATTCGATAATTGAAGTTTCAAGTAGAATGGCTAGGAGAGTTGTAAGTCAATATAATGCAAAAGCACCTCCAATAGGTCCAGCCCAAGCAATACTTGAGAGCAGAGCCGCAGGAGACTTCTTCCATGAAGTCGGCCACTCCTTCGAGGCTGATTCGGTGGTTAGAGGATTTTCAGCATTTGAAGGACTTAAAGGACAGAAGGTTGCAAGCGAAATAATAACCATATATGAAGATCCAACAATGCCAAATGCTTGGGGCTCCCAATTCTTTGATGATGAAGGAGTCAAGCCTAAGAAGACGCTTTTAATTGAAAATGGAGTTTTAAGAGGATACATTCACTCTAGAGAAACAGCAAGCATATTAGGAGAAGAGCCGACCGGTCATGCTAGAGCCGAAAGCTATCAACATGAGCCAATAATTAGAATGGCAAACCTAGTACTAGCTCCAGGAGACTGGAAGGAGGAAGAGCTAATCGAGGAAACTAGGAGTGGAATATACATTTCAGGCGCAAGAGGAGGACAAACAACTGGTAAGGGCCCATTCCAATTTCAAGCCAGCGAAGCCTACCTAATAGAGAAGGGAGAAATCTCAAAGCCCCTTAAAAGCGTTAGCGTCTCAATGAAAATACTCGAAGCACTCAAGAACATCGATGCAATATGTAGAGAAGCAAACTACTACATAACCCTATGTGGGAAGGGAGGACAGAGAATGGCTGTAACAGCATTAGCACCAACCATGAGAATTAAAAAAGTCATTATTGGAGGTTGAAAAATGGGCATTGAAGCTGAAAAGATAATTAAGATCGCCGAAATGAAGGGAGCAAATCAAGCTGAAGTGTTCATCTACAGCGACGGTGAAATTTCAGCTTCAATATCAAGAGGAGGGAGAATCTCAGCATCATCAAGCACGTCCAAGGGAGTTGGAATCAGAGTAATAGTTAAAGGTAGAGAGGGATTCAGCTACACCTCCAAACTCAGTTCAAGTGAAGTGGAAAAGACCGTTGAAAGAGCAATAAAAATAGCACTCAAAAGCGGAAGAAAGCTTCAAAGCCTACCAGAGCCATCAAGCACGCCCGGTACTTGCAAGTTTTACTGCGGCCAAGTAATGCAAGCCAGTGTAGACGAGGTATTCCAGATTCTAAAGGAAGTATTCGATAGAGCTTCAAGATATGAAGGTTTTGGAAGAATTGTTTCTTGTAGAAGCGAAGTAAGGTGGGTAAGCTGGAGAGTAATTAACAGCCTAGGGCTGGACTTCGAATTCAAAGAAACCCACAATGCAATTTCATTTTCAGCAATAGCCGCCAAAAATGGATTAGCAGCAACCCACTACGACTACATGTACAGCAGAAGCCTAATAGGCGTTGAGGAAGCCGAAGTCAAAGCCATGGAAACTATAAAAATGGCGGAAAAGGGCATCCCAGAAGTAAGCATTGAAAGCGGAGAATACCCAGTAATCCTATCCCCAACAGCTTTAGTAACTTTGCTAAACTACACGCTATATCCAGTACTTACAGCCAAGTTTCAGCCAAGAAGGTTTAAGGCCGGCGAAAACATAGGATCCGAAAAACTAACAATAATTGAAGATCCACTAAACCCAATGATACCTAGATCGTCGCCGGCAGATCATGAAGGAACCGTTAGAAGTGAGAAAGCAATAATTGAAGAAGGCAAACTCAAAACACTACTATACGACCAGTACTACGCTGAAATAGAAGGCAGAAAATCGACTGGAAATGGATTTAGAACACCAATACTAACTTGGCCGAGAATGCTTAAGCCCTATCAAGCAGCACCATCTCCCGAAGTGGGAAGCATGGTAATTAAAGCTGGAAGCAGAAGCGTAGATGACCTGGCAAGCAGAATCGAACATGGATTGTACGTAATTAACGTGATTGGAGCTCATGGAGCAGATCCAGCATCGGGAAGATTTAGTGCAACAGCATCAATAGCATTTAAAATTGAAGGAGGAAGCATAGGCAGAGCAGTTAAGCATGCGATTGTAGGTGGAAGCCTAAATCAGCTATTGAACATCATTGAATTAAGCGAAGAAGGAAAGCTAGTTTATAACACCATCGCGCCTTCAGTGTTAATTGAAAAACTGAGAATAGCTGGCGAGAGGCATTAGCATGTTAAGTGAAAAGCCGCAGCAACACGCTGCCCTCCATTAAAAAGCCTGTTGAAAGTCCTCCAAGCAATACCAGTTCTTTCAATTATAACTTCAATTCCCCTAGAATTCAACTTCTCAACAACTTTTTCTGGAACTCTCATCAATCCACTATAACCGGATCCAATCACAAGCACTTCAGGCAGCTCATCCAAATCCAAAATGTCACGCAGATCATCCAAATGCAGGACGTGGCCCTCAATTCTCCACCAATTAGCTTTAACTTCGCCATTAGGCAAAATTATCAAGTCGCCAGTATACTTCACTCCATTAATCACCATTAACCCAAAAGCATAATTTTCAATCACATTCGCACCTTCAATAATAGAAGAAAAATCAGCTGATCAATTCAACTCTAACCTTCTCTCCGCCATTAACTTTGCGTAGAACTTCAATTCCCTCCTCAACAATCCCCACAGGGTTAACTGGACTATAAGCCCTAGGCTTCTCGGTCACGCTTACGGGAGTCGGCCCAAAGAAAATGCATAAAGCATTACCTGGAGGCCAATAGGCAACCTCACCAACTTCCATGTCAACTCTGCTATTCTCTTCCGCAGCTTCAACTCCAACTTCAAAGTAAACTTCATCACCCCACCTATTTGCAGTGCTTTCTATGGGCAAGGCTTCAATCAACTTTTCAATAGTCTTGGGACCCCACTCCTCCACTAGCTTCACGATCACCGAGCCAACACCTTCAAATTCAATTTTCAACCTCAAAGCCATTCACCACCAACTCAATCTAACCACAAATCGACATTTACTCCTTAACGTATAATGCGAATAAAATTAACGTGATAAAACTATAACCCCACCAATGATGAAAGGCACAGCAATTCCAGGAAGCCAAGAAGCCAAATACATATCCTTAAGGTAAGCGTATAGATAGCTTCCTATTATAGGTCCAATCAACATGCCTAAATTCGAGAAAACTTGCTAAAGCCCAAAACCCTATCTTTAACTTCACTTGGAACAATATCAGCTTGAAGAGCACTCAAAATTAGTAGCTGATCGACTGTAACAATAACAGCATAGGTCAGGCCAACCACAATATAGATAATCAAGCCAATAGCAATCAGCCTCCTCCCAAACACATCTCCAAGCCAGCCGCTAATCGCCGCCACAATGCTCCTCGTAGCCATTAAAGCAGGCATCATGAAACCAAGCTCAACAACAGCCTCACTAGCACTAATGCTAGCAACTTCCTCAGGCAGCTCAGTTAAAACACCCTTCAAAGCCAAAACTAGATAGGGTCTCAAAAGGTTAAAAGCTCCAAAACCAAGCATGACGAGAAAGTTGATAAGGCAGAGAAGTGCAATGTTCCTTTTTGCATAAGCCTGTAACATTTCACCTCAACATCCATGTACAACGCTACCACTTGAGGATTAAAACAGGTAATTGAACCTGCAATTTAAAATTAACTCTAAGCTAATCCAAGCGTAAATGGGTAAGGCGCATAAGTTGGCATTAAATTAATTTATGAAATTAAACCATTAGATTTGTGAAAGGATAATTTAAGTGAGTGAAATTGACTATAAAGAGAATTTTTATAAGAGCTTTTTATGTGATGATACTAACTGCGATTGCAGCTTTAGCAGTTGCCATCGTAAAACCAATGCTAGCACTATCCACAATTGCCCCAGCCATAGCATACCTACTATACATTTGGAGGAAAGAGAAAGTTGAAAGGGAGCCGCTCATAGGACTGTGCGCGGCATTCTCCTATGGATTCACAGTTTCAGTGGTATTAGCTTTAGCATTAAGTATTCTCATAATCCAGCTATTACAAATTCAAAACGCAATCTTAATTACAATTCTTATCAGTCCAACAATCGAGGAAATATCAAAGCTAATTGGAGTTATAGCAATAGCTAGAGTCAGAGGACTTCTCAACGAAATAGATGATGGAATAATTTATGGAGCATCAGCAGGCTTGGGATTCTCAGCATTCGAAAACATGATGTATGCATATCGAGCAACAGATCCAATTTTAGTAGGATTATTAAGAGCAATTAGCAGCACAGCTGCACACGCAGCTTCAACTGCAATTGCAGGATATGGCTACGCAAAAGCCACAATAAGCCCAAACGTAGAGAATTCGCTTTCAGGATACTTAATAATTGCAATCGCACTGCATGCAACTCATAATGCCATTGCAATGATCCATGAAGCATTAATTCCAATAATAATTGCATTCGATTTACTCGCACTAGCATACATCCTCTCAAAGATCGAGTGAAAACAAAACAAGGCAAACTGCAATTCAATTAATTAAAACTAAAACTTAAATGGAATACCAATTATAATTCAAGCGGTGAGCATGATGATCTCATCAGATGAAGTCAAGAAATGGCATAAAAAATGCACGGTAAATAGATTAATAGATAATTTAAAGAAAAGAGGATTCAAAGCCTACTATGCAGAAAATAAAGCTGAAGCTTTAAAAATAATTCTCAACCTAATACCCGAAAAATCTACGGTAGGAATTGGGGGCTCAATCACCATTAGAGAACTAAACTTAATAGAAGAACTCGAGGCGAGAAAAATAAAAGTAGTACACCACTGGATAAGAGGCTTAAGCAGAAGTGAAAGCTTCAACATAAGAAGACAAGAAGTAGCTACAGACATATTCATTTCAAGTTGCAACGCAGTAACAATCGATGGAAAAATAGTTTGCGTAGATGCAGTTGGAAATCGAGTTGCAGCACTATCATTTGGACCAAAAAAAGTAATCATAGCTGCAGGAATAAACAAGATCACATCGAGCATTGAGGAAGCAATGTGGAGAATAAGAAACATAGCAACTCCAATGAACGCCAAAAGGCTAAACCTGAAAATACCATGCGCAGAAAAAGGATACTGCACAAATTGCAACCAGCCGGAATGCCCATGCAAAATAACATTAATAATTGAAGGAAAGCCGAACATGACCGACTTCCACGTAATCATAGTAGGAGAAGAGCTTGGATTCTAATTCAACAATAAGCCTTCAACTCAAGGCATAAAATTGTGAAGAAAATGCAGAACATACTTCATGAAATCAAAGTGACAATTTAAAAGAACAGCGGGTCAGCCAAAGCAATTCATCATAAATCAGCGGCGCAGGACCCCAAATCATCCCCACATAAAATTCGAACAAAACAGTATAATTATTATAACTCAATCAATAAAATCAGCTCACAATGAAAGTAAAGCCTAAATCCCAGCTAGGATAGGTAGTTATGGCGATGAGGATTTTGGCTACCTGCCGAACGATGAGGCATCCCGGCCATAACCGAGCCCAAAGCCAATAACATTACTTCAAAAATTTAATTGAGCACAAATAAACAATCGCCATAAAAGTAAGAAAGCTAACTACCACCACGATTCTAATTAATAGTGAAAAATGAATTGAAGTTGAAATTCCAACTCCAAGTAGAAATCCAGTTAAAATCCTAATTAAATTACAGCTCTCCCTAATACAAAGCTTCTGAGTAGACCAATCAACTAAAGCTGGCAGGCCAAGCAATGCAGAAAACAGTATTGACGGAAAGGAAATACCAGAAATGAAAGCTGCAAAGTATCCTAGAAAAGTTCCAGTACATCTAGCACACAAATATAATTCCCTCCCCAATAAGCGAAGCCGTATGCATCTATCCCTAAGCCAAGGAGGATGATGCTCCAAGAGCAGCTTAAAATTAAATTTAGCCAATTCAAAACCCTTTATCTTAGGATATTCCAATATTAATCCAAGAATTATAAGAATTATGCCAGCGCAACATGCAAATAAGCTTAAAAGAGGAATGCCAGCGCAAGTTATAGCACATAAAAAGCATCCGCAAATCAAAAGCTCAAATCTCCTCTCCCTATGAACAGTTATTGTGTCGCAAGGCTTGCCCTTAAATGGCTTGATCAACCTACCATCCGTGGAACTAGGCAACTTATTCAACCCAATTAAGCCAACTTCACTAAGCCTAACGAAGTCATCCTCAATTGGCTGAAGCCTAACTATCGAGTCCGCTGCAATATAAACATCACCGCTTGATGCGCGCTTAATCCTACCCTCAACCTTCACAATTGAACCTCTCATAAGCGTAACGTCAATTGGCGCATCAACTTCAACTAAAATCATTCCACTCGGATCCCTCAAAGTGAAAAGAGCACGCTCAGAACCACTCAACTCACTAAGTAAACTTACATCTAAGCTCTCACCAACATAAGCCGCAACAACCCTACCATAAAGGGAAACTAAGCTTCCAACGGGAACTTTAGTGCACTCAGCAATCATAATCCTCTGATAAGCTCCGGGAACATACACGTATTCAAAGCGCTTTCCAATAATCTTTTCATCAAACTCAACTTCACTAGCAATTTTTTCCGCAGCTTCGGCAGCAGTATATCCTTTCCCAATTAATTCATCAACTTCAGGAATCTTAATTCCATTTTCAACAGCTAAAACGATAATCGAAGCAGCTGGGCTTAAACCAATTTTATTTAAATGATATTTTAAAACGCCGACTGGATTATGAGGATACTTCTCCCGGTATAATTCAATTAAACTATTTAATATATCCTCGATATTAACCCCCATAATCATTAAATTAATATGAAAAATATTTTAAAAAGCCTTACGATAATTACTCAATTAAATTAAAAATGAACCCTAAATTATAAAAAATATTGTGAAAACAATTTATTAGTCAAATTCACAATAAAGCAAAATAAAATCTAAAACACAAAATTAATAAAAATGACCGTGAAAATTGAAAACACCGCCCAAGCCGGCGAAGCAAACTTAAATTTAAGCTAGGCGCAAACGCTTATTGTTAAGGAGCGAAAATAATCATCATCCAAATAGAAATGGTTAACTGGCATCCAAACGAACTAACATGCCAAGAAGTGTAAAGCTTTAGTGCTGATCAATCTACAATCATAGTAGGTGGAGATGCATGTTTACTGAATTAGGTGCGCTCCTAGCATACCAGCATATAAGTAAAACATCAATAATGATAGCTAAAATCAAGCAAGTAATTGCAACTAAAAAGTCCAAATACCAAAGAATCGAAATAGTTGAGCTAGAGGAATTTGGACGAGCACTAATATTGGACGGACTAATCCAGAGCACGGAGGCAGACGAAGCTTACTATCATGAAAGCCTAGTACATCCAGCAATGACACTCCACCCAAACCCGAAGAAGGTTCTCATCATTGGAGGTGGAGAAGGAGCAACGCTAAGAGAAGTATTAAAACACAATACAGTTGAAAAGGCAGTAATGGTAGACATAGATGAAGAAGTAATAGAAATGTGCAGGAAGCATCTAGTATCTATGCATCAAGGAGCATTCGACAACCCAAAATCAAAACTCATCATAACAGATGGATTAAAATACATAGAACAGACAAGCGAAAAATACGATGTAATAATACTTGACCTGACAGATCCATATGCATCAAAAATAGCAAGTCAACTATATACGGAACAATTCTACAAAAGGATAAGCGCCAAGTTAAAAGGTGACGGAATAATGGTGACCCAAGCAGGAAACTCGTTCTTCTACCAAGAAGAATACTTCGAAGCCCTCAAATCAATAAAAGCAGTATTTCCAATAGTTAGAGAATATAACGTCTGGATACCATCATTCGCATATGCATGCAACTTCATCCTAGCATCAAAAAAGCATGACCCAAACAAATTAACGCAAAACGAAGTAAATATTAGATTGAAGAAGAGAAGCGTCACCACAAAGTTCTTCAATGGAAAAACTTATATGGCAATGCTTAACATGCCAATATATAAAAATTTTAAATAAAATCTAATCAACTTTATCCAATAATAAACCTTAACGAAGCTATTAATAATCATACAATTAATTTATTAATAAGTGAATTAAAATAATTTCTTAAATGAAGAATGAACTCGCAGAAAGTTAATTTTACTTATAAAGATGACATGACACTAATCTTCCGTCAACATCAATTAATTGAGGCCCCTCCTCGCTGCAAATTTTCATGGCATGCGGGCATCTCGGGTGAAATCTGCATCCTGACGGCAAGTTAATGGGATTTGGAACTTCACCCTTAATTGGTATTTTACCTCTCTTATATGTTGGATCTGGAATTGGAACTGCAGCTATCAGAGCTTGAGTATATGGATGAAGTGGCTCTTGAATAACTTTTTCAGTTTCACCTAATTCAACTATTTTCCCCAAATACATTATTGCAATTTTTTCACACATGTGCCTTGCCAGCGAAAGGTCATGAGTTATGAACAATATTGCAGTTTCATATCTTTCACGCTCTCTAAGCATTATCTTTAAAATTTCACTTCTAATTGAAACATCTAACATTGACACCGGTTCATCTGCAACTATGAATTTTGGCTTCAGAATAAAAGCACGTGCAATTGCAACTCTCTGCCTCTGTCCACCACTTAATTCATGAGGATATCTATAGAAGAACTCGCTTGGCGGAGTTAATTCTACTTCTTCAAGAGCATTATGCACTAATTCTTCCTCTTCGGAGGGATCCTCAACTATTCTTTGAACCCTCAACGGCTCAGCCAAAATATCATAAATAGTCATTCTGGGATTTAGCGATTCATATGGATCTTGAAATATTATCTGTATGTATCTTCTTAATGGTTTAAGTTCCCTTGAACTTAAACTAGTAATGTCTTTTCTTTCAAAAAATATTTTACCGCCAGTTGGTTCAATCAATCGCAATATGCACCTACCAGTAGTGGTCTTTCCACATCCAGACTCGCCTGCAAGGCCAAATATTTCCTTGGGACATATTTCGAATGATACTCCATCAACAGCTTTAACGTATAATTTCTTCCTACTTAAAAGAGTGTCAAGTAGTCCCCGCCTGATCGGAAACCACTTCTTTAAATCAACTACCTTTACTAATGGTTCAGCCATACAATCACCTTACCAAGTGGCAAGCAATTAAATGCTTATTTCCAATATCAATTAACTCGGGCTCCTCAACTTTACATTTATCAGTTGCATATTTGCATCTTGGGTAAAAGCGGCATCCTAATGGCGGATTCAGCAGGTTTGGAGGCGACCCGGGAATTGAAATGAACGGCTTTTTAGGGCCCTTAAGACTTGGAAAAGCACCAATTAGCCCCTTAGTATAAGGGTGTTTTGGGTCTTTGAATATCGTATATACATCTGCGTATTCGACTATTTTCCCAGCATACATTATTGCTACTTTATTGCACATTTCAGCTATAATTGACAAATCATGGGTTATGAGTATCATTGATAACCCAAGTTTCTCCTTGAGGCTCTTCATGACATCCAGTACTTGAGCTTGAACAATTACATCCAATGCCGTGGCCGGCTCATCTGCTATAAGCAGTTTAGGATTACAAGCTAATGCCATCGCGATCATAGCTCTCTGCTTCATTCCGCCGCTGAATTCATGAGGATAATCATCAGCCCTAGAAGGATCAATGCCAACTAATTGCAGTAACTTTCTCGCCCTCTCCCATGCCTCTTTCTTATCGACATCCGATTCATGAGCTAAAATTGCCTCTGCAATTTGATCCCCAATCTTCATCACAGGATTCAAGGCGTTCATTGCACCTTGAAATATCATTGCAATTTTCTTCTATCTAATTTTTCTAATATCTTCATCACTCAATTTTTCAATATTCATTCCCTCGAAAACAATTTCACCATCAACAATTCTGCCCGGAGGGGGGATCAGCCTAATTATTGATAAAGCAGTAGTCGTTTTCCCACAACCAGATTCACCTGCTAAACCGAGAACCTCACCTACATCAACGTCAAAGCTTACACCGTCAACAGCCTTAACGGCTCCTCTTAACGTGAAGTAATAGGTTTTCAGGTTTTTTACTTCCAATAATGGCATTTCAATACCCCCAACAATTCAATCACTTCATGCTAGCGCCTCAATCTTAATCTTGGATTTAAAATTTCATCCAAAGCATGACCTATGAATATGAAGGATAGAACTACAAGCAAGATACATAATCCCGGAGGAATAACGTACCACCAAGCTAGCTTTATCAACGCTTGATATTGATCTGCGAAGAATAGCATCATCCCCCAACTTATGTAATTTGGATCTCCCAAACCAAGGAAACTTAATCCAGCTTCAATTAATATGGCGTTAGCTATGTTTATTGCAGTATTGACGTAAATTAATGGAGAAACGTTCGGCAATATATGACTGAAAATTATGTAGCCATCACCACAATCCACAGCCCTAGCCACTTCAACAAACTTCATCTCTTTAACGGATGGCACTTGCGATCTAATTATCCTGGCTATAGGTGGCCAGCTAGTTATGCCTATAACTGTGATTAAGTTCATAATGCTTGAACCTAGAATTGCTGCCAACACTATCATTAATGGCAGGCCGGGAATTATTAGCAGAATATCAGTGGTCCTCATAAGAACCTCATCAATTATTCCCCCATAATACCCCGATATTAAACCTATAATTGTTCCAATAAATATTGAGATAAACGCAGCTGAAAAGCCTATGAGAAGTGAAACCCTAGTTCCATAAATTATTTGACTAAACAAATCCCTACCCAATTCATCGGTTCCAAGCAGGCCAAAAACACTATCGTCTGAAACTGATTTATCGAAAAGCTTAATCCATGATGGTGGTGAAAATGGCTTAGCTACTCCAATTGACCTTATATCTGTAGGATTGTATGGAGCTATGTAGGGAGCAAAAATCGCTATTATGATGAAAAACGATATTAATGAGAAACCTATAACTCCAAACCTATTTCTAAAAAACATTTTGAAAAATTCTTTAAGGCCCCTAGCATACCTATGCTTAATTCTTCTAAATCTTTTCTCGATAGACATCTTAACTACCCCTTATATCAAGCATATTTAATTCTCGGATCTAAAAAGCCGTACAGCAAATCTGCAATGTAATTAGCTATTATAACTGAAATAGAAATAATTACGAAAGCTCCCTGCAGCACTGGATAGTCACGCATCATCATGGCATCAAATATTAATCTGCCAACAACCATTCATCCGCATCATTCTCCTACAAGGCCTAGGGCACGACTCCCATCACGCATAGGAGTTTAAGTAAATTTCAACAAGTAATAGGAGATTTCCCAGTATATTTTAAACAATGATAACTCATATGGCTATGCAAATCGCTTATTAGGTTCTTTATAGAGGGAAATATTTTTAAATTTTTTCCCTCTATGCTATACTATGATTAGTAGAGACACATTAATAAGATTGATAAAGGACTTTAATGAAAACCCATATCCAAGCGATTTAAAGGAGAGGTCACTAGGTATTCCGCTAGAAATTCCTTTAAGAAGAGCTATTTCAATAATAGGTCCTAGAAGAAGCGGAAAAACATACATGATGTTTCTTTTGATAAGAAGGCTCATTGAGAAAGGAGTAAAACCAAATAGAATTTTGTATGTTAATTTCGAGTCGTATAATTTGATAGGCGCAAAATTAAGTGACGCAAAAAGGCTTGTGGACGTATACTTTGAAATTTATCCCGAGAATAGAAATAGGAAGGTATGGTTCTTCTTAGATGAAATACAAAACCTTGAGGATTGGGAAACATTCGTTAGAAGCTTAATCGATAAGGGAGGCATTTCAATTTATATTTCAGGCTCATCCTCCAAGCTTTTAAGTAGGGAAATCGCAACGCAATTAAGAGGAAGAACTATAAGCTATGAAATCTATCCCCTAAGTTTTAATGAATTTTTGGATTTTAAGGAAATTAAATTTGATAAATTCTTATCATCACGAGATAGGTCCAGAATAATTAATGCATTGAATGAATATTTAGAGTGGGGAGGTTACCCTGAAACTCTCCTATTTGATAAGGAGAAAATTCTAAGGGAAATACTGGAGGTCACCATCCAGCGAGATTTAATTGAAAGATACAAGATTAGAAATGAAAAAATCTTAAAAATATTAATTAGGGCACTTGCCTACTCAAAGGAATTTTCAGTACACAAATTCTACAATTTCCTTAAATCAAGTGGATATAGAATTAGCAAAAACACCCTCTACAATTACATGGAAATGCTAAGCGATATACTCGTAATATTCCCAGTAAGAAAATTCTCCTCATCATATAAAAAAGAGGAAAGGTCAATACCGAAAATATATTTCGTCGATAATGGATTACTTAGAATTCAAGGCGTTGATAGTAGAAGCAAATTAATGGAAAACCTAGTTTTCATGCACCTACTGAGAGATTTTGGACGAAACAAAATATCTTATTATAAAACTATCAATGGACAAGAAGTTGACTTCGTAATTAGAGAAAACAGTAGAGTGAAACAATTAATACAAGTATGCTACGAAATTGAAGATTTTAATGTTAAGGAAAGAGAAGTAAAATCATTGCTAAGGGCAAGCAGAGATCTATCATGCAACAACTTACTCATAATCACATACGACTACGAAGACGTCGAGAGAATTGGAAATCGAAAAATAATATTTAAACCTCTATGGAAATGGTTGCTAAAAATAAATTAAAAAGCTTTACAGAACTATTATTTCTTCCTCCTTTCAATTCTCTTTTAATGAGATTCTTAGCTCCTTCGCTGATGGTGACGGAACGGACGCTACATGCTTTCAATTCTCTTTTAATGAGATTCGTAGAGTTACAGAGGAGAATCGTAAGACTCAGCAACCCTAACTTTCAATTCTCTTTTAATGAGATTCGGAAGTAAAGTTTATAAGTAAATGAGTAGTAGTAGAGGTCTTTCAATTCTCTTTTAATGAGATTCTTCAGAATTGCTAGAGTAGCTATAGCTATTCCCTTTAGCTTTCAATTCTCTTTTAATGAGATTCTTCAGATATTTCTTGAGTGTATTGTTTGCAGACTCAACGTACTTTCAATTCTCTTTTAATGAGATTCAAGCTTCAGATGGAGAATGTACATTGTGAGCAAATTGTTCTTTCAATTCTCTTTTAATGAGATTCTTGCAAAAGAAATGTTTCCTGACAAATATGAAGATATAAGCTTTCAATTCTCTTTTAATGAGATTCTCAGTTACGAATTCAGTTGGCAGGATTTGATTCTCAACTCTTTCAATTCTCTTTTAATGAGATTCGAAAGTCTAGTCTTAAGGATTAAGTCTGAGAACTCAGCTTTACTTTCAATTCTCTTTTAATGAGATTCTGATAGAACATTAAAAAACGTTATTACTGATGGTGGCATCTTTCAATTCTCTTTTAATGAGATTCATACTTTTTTAGAAGTGAGTTAGCACTCTCAACGTACTTTCAATTCTCTTTTAATGAGATTCAGCACTCTCTAGGTCTAAGCTGTCTTGACTCTATTCGAGCTTTCAATTCTCTTTTAATGAGATTCAGGCCAAGTTGGTTGTCGAATCCTCGAGTGTGAGATCCTCTCCTTTCAATTCTCTTTTAATGAGATTCTCTGATACTTCGGTCTTTTTCGCCGATATCGTTTGTCCAACTTTCAATTCTCTTTTAATGAGATTCTGTTTGATTCTGGCATAGGGCTAGAAGCTATATCATTAGCTTTCAATTCTCTTTTAATGAGATTCAAAAACCTCGACAAAGTCTTCAGAAACGCCCACATAGTAGGACTTTCAATTCTCTTTTAATGAGATTCTGGTATGAGCTTTTCTAGCATCTCTAGATTCATTCCTACTTTCAATTCTCTTTTAATGAGATTCCGAAAGTTTTTATTTTGTGTATTTAAAGTGGTTCTTCATTTGATTATGTTTCATTTTTCTGCTATATAGTTTGTCATCATTTATCATCGCAGAAGGTTGATGGGCTGATGGAATTGATGATAATTTTTCTGCAATGGTGCCATAAGGTTACAATTCTATAAGATGTTCTTTAATGACAACAGACATGTTTTATGTCATTACTGCTAAAATCACGAAATATAAACTGATCTGCTTTTAAGCGACGCATTATAAAGTTATGTGGGACTTCTAACCTGTTAGTTTTAATTAATAGCATGTTTATTGCTAATTGATTTTTCACTTGCTTCACGCTTCAAATTTTTGGCTGATATTTTATTACTCCAAAACCAGCAGTTCTATTTGCGCCTACATTACTATATTCCCCAAATCTCAGAAGTGCATCTGTTGTTTTTGCCAGTTCTTTATTATAAGTGTCTTCTGGAAGATTGAAGTATACTTTACCTATGAAGCCAACGCTCCACTTTGGAATTGTTGGATGCTCATAGATTCGAATTGTTTTGAGTTTAGGGATTCCTGCGATTGCAATTCCTCCTAGTAGAAGCCACTCAACGTATTCTTTAAATTTTAAATTAACTCCTGTAAATGCTTTCCATAGTCTTAGTAGATTTCTTAACATCAAATATGGATCGGGCATTGGCACGTACCTGTAATGCTTCGCCTTACTAATATGCGGACAAGTTGTTTTTGGAATTGGACAGTATGGACAACATGCTCTGATGAAACTCTGTCTAAAAAGTGTTGGAGTTTTAAATATTATTGAGAATTTTGTTATCGGCTCTGCATTTTTTACAAGTTTTTTAGTATCGATACACACTATTGAAACTTCTAAAGGTTGAAGCTTTAATACATCTAAATTTAAGATAGAACCAAGTGGCAATTTTAGGATATAATTTGATAGTTTTTGACTTAATTTTTCATCTAAGATAGTTATTTTCATGTATGCGGTATGGGATGTTTTTCTCTCTTTATATATAGGAGTTACAGCTATTGGAGCTAACTTTTTGGCTTCGTGCAACTTTGTCGCTAGGTCTTCATCAACTTCCCTTAAGATCTTATAAATTAGTCCACGTATTTTAAATCCAGTAAATGTTTTTTGCTTTTTTACTTCATTTATTATTGCGGACTTGATTGTTAATTGAGTTATTAGGCCCATTGTTATGTTTCCTCCAATCGGAATATATGATTTGGAATCTCAGATAGCGCTATCAAGTAGCGTTTTAGGGTAAAGTTTTTAACAACTTGTTTGGGTGCATCTTCAAAGTCAGTCCAGTTAACTTTCTTTGCCTTATAAACCCAGTATTCGCTCCTAGCTGATGCAGCTCGATTGTCGCAAATGTAAATTATCTTGTAGAGCGCGAGTGCTGCAGGTAAAGCTAGGTTTGTAGGTGTTAATTTGACGATTTCAAGCTTTGAAAGTAATGGTTTTCCAGATAACTCCTCAGCCTTCTCTATGGCACTATAGAGTACTGAATTAAGAAAATCAAGTTTTATTACTTTAATTAATTTAGATAGATTTTCATAAAAAGTGTAAAGTATTTTTTCGTTGAATTCTGCTTTTATTTTACTTGGAACTGTCTGATGTATACTGATAACTCCTAACAGGCGTTCAACGTCTTTCCAGTGAAAAGCTTCATGGTGAAATAATATTGCATATGATATAATTGGCTTAGCGGCACCTTCAACAACTTTAGAAGCTATTATTGATGAAACTATGTTGTGTGGAGCCTTACTCGGCTTGCCTTTTCTGTAGCTGTTGGTGAGTTTTCCAAAGTCGTGAAGTAGTACTGCTGTTAAAGTTAGGTTCCATGGATTTTTAACGTTGCATTTACTAAGCAATCTTTCAATTGGCTTAGAATAGTATTTGGCTATAAGGATAGCTTCAATTAAGGATAATGCAATATGAGCAATGAGACAACCAGTCGGCTTCCCATCAAATATGTATGATGGAGTTTCTTGATAAATGCATGTTTTGCAATTAGTTTTACTCCCAAATAACTCAGAAAAAACTTTGTTCAACACTTTACATTCACGTGGCTTGCTAATCATAAACTCTCACTACTCCTAATTCATAATCATCCTTCACCTCGTAATATTGGGGATTAATGACAAAAATTTGGCATAGAGAAATGAAACTGCCACCTCGTTTAGACTTTAATTTTATCGCATCTACAAGGGTATCACAAGCTTTCGCGTAGACTTGAGATTTTTCATTTTCCTTTGCAATTGAAAGCGAAATATATATGGATTTTCCATTAATTAAATGTTCGAGTGCAGGGATTCTTCTCCATAGAGAATCTTGATTTATAGATATGCTCAGCATTGACTTCTCAAGGTATTCATGAAACTTTGTTGAATCCATTGAAATAGGAGTAGTAATGTCTTGATTTTTTAACGCATTTTTTAAAGTGCCGAGTATATTTAAGTAATCGTCATGGTCAACTAGTACGCATTTAATTTCTATGCCAAGTCTTAGGAGAGAAGTTGAAGCTTTATAATAAAGATCTCTTTTCATAAAAATTGCCTCGCTCCAAAATCTTTTCAAATAACTGATAACCGCATTTAAATCATTTTCAACTTTCATCTGCAGCTCTCTTATGACGTCTTTGACGTATACTGAGTTAACAAGCTCAGTTGCTACATTAACATCTGCAACACTTTTAGAAAGATCATTTAAATTAACGATTTTTCTAGTTCTTTCAATAAGTATATTAGGGTAAACTCCTCTTGCTACATCATCGTAGTCGTAAATTATCGCAACGCCATCCTCACGTCTTGCACACCTTCCTAAACGTTGTATTAGGGCATCTATTGGAGCTATTTCAGTTAATATTGACTTGAAGTCATAGTCAACACCTGCTTCAACAACTTGAGTTGCAACTACAACGTAGTCTTTAAGTCTTTCAGGTTCTTTTTCAAATTTTGTTTCTCGATTTTTTCGAGTAGATAGCTTTAATCTTGAGTGTAAAAGTTCTGCATTAAATCCCATTTCCTTGATTTTTTGGTAAGTCTTAACTGCTTTTTTGACAGTATTGCAAACTATAAGAGCAGGTAGTTTAAGGCTGTGCAGGGTATTTATATCGTCGATTAACTTCTTGTGACGGATTTCTTCAACCTTAAGTAAGCCTCTCCTAGGTTTATCACTAGATGTTACTTCGACTAACTTCAGATTAAATCTATGAGATATATTCTTCAATTCTTCAAGTAGAGGCTGCGGCAAAGTTGCTGTCATTAATATCACTTGAGCTCCGGAGCTAGCTAAATTCACAATGTGATATGGAATTAGGGTCATAGAATACCAGTTAGAGTCTTGGAGAAGCTGAACTTCATCTAATATGACTAGTGAACATGAAAGTTTTCCAAGTGGAAGTAGCAAATGGTGGCCATAAACCCTAAATCCATATGCAGTATAAAATAACGTGTCGTAAGTTGTTAAAACTACATCGCCTTCTAGAAAGGATTTGCAGATGCTGAAGCCACCATAGTCAAGGAGAATAGTCAAAATTAGCGGTTTTAGCCTTAAGCTTATTGACTTACATGCTCTGCAGATCCTGCTATGCATGTTGCTTACTAAGCTCCTAGTTGGAAGAGCATATACTAAACTAAGCCACTTTCTCCATGTAAAAGCACTCGTAAAGTATGGAGTAATAGCAGCTTCAGTTTTTCCTGCCCCTGTAGGAGCCCTCAAAATAACTATATCATTATCTTCATCAAGCGCTCTCCACAA
Source organism: Candidatus Culexmicrobium cathedralense (assembly GCA_025061115.1). GTDB lineage: Archaea > Thermoproteota > Methanomethylicia > Culexarchaeales > Culexmicrobiaceae > Culexmicrobium > Culexmicrobium cathedralense. Next base: position 307,937 of record JANZKC010000001.1, read on the forward strand.
GTCTTCGAAAAAATGAAATTTAATTAGGCTTCTACCCCTATCCTCTACAATAGCTTTAACTATATTCCAGCAGCTATTTATGGTTCCTAGGCCACTGCTAGTTTCACTAGCTCTTTGCATAGATTTACACCTAACCCCCTGTCCAGAGTCCCCGAAGCAAGCCTCGCGAACATGTATAGGTCGTTAATCCTTCTGGTAAACAAGTATCTAAAGAGAGCATCAAGGGATGCGATATCCTTCAGTCTAGCAAGTCTTCTAACAATTATCTGAAGAGCATCAAATGTTCCAACTTCACCCTCGACATAAATTCTCTTTAAGGCATCTATTACAGGGTCAATGCTAATCTCCTCATAACCTCTTATTTGAGGCACTTTCACTATCTCAAATGTCGTTGATAATGCCCTCCAAGAAGCATTGGAGTCAGCCAAAGCTACAACTACGTCTCCACTGAATAGAGTAATAATAAGATTTGTAAATGTACTCAAAGGAAGATCTTCAATATGACGACTTAATTCATTTTTTGCTTGATCCATCTCCGGTCCGTGAATAAACTTTCTAACAACATTCATTGTTTCACATAGAATTTCTCCATCAAAAGTTAGCAAGATCATGTTAGTTCTTCTACGAAAAGTAACAGGTATCATCATTGAGCTTGCTCCAAGCGCAGCAGCGGCTATGCACTGAGGACAAGCAGCATATCGTCTTGCGAGATACTTATATTCTCCAGTTAAATATTTTCCTAAATAAGGCGATAATGGAAGCCAAACTGTAGTCCCCTTACTTCCACGTCCCTCTCTATCTGCATGGCCGGGCTTTAATAGCCTTTCTAAATAATTAATACATGTACTCTTATCGCAAATTGACTTTAAGGCGCCTTCTAAACCTCGCTTGGAACTCTTCATAACGACGCGCGCTCTATTAATTAAGAGATCTAATGTCTCCTCAATGCGCTTCCATGCGGCATTTGCTAAGGCTTCACCAATAACATCGATATCGGCATTAACACTCAAACAAAACAAGCCGCCTAAACCCTCAAGTTCACAACTCAAATTGCTAGAACTGATAGCTTCGAATAGGCCGTACATTATTAGCGTATCCATGAATAAACCATGGCCGGGAGTAAAAATTTTTGTAATCTTCATATTTATCACCTAACTATAAGTTCTCCATCAACATCAAAAACTTCATGTGGAATTGAATATCTAATTTTAACAGTTGAAGGAGTATACGCAATAAATCTTATCCCCTTACGAGTACTATGCATTTTTCTTTCGCATGGGATGATGTAGCCTTTAAGAGTCCTATGCTCATCGCACATTTTAATGTAAAGATATGAACCTTCAACATTAACTAAATCTTCACCATAATGTGGCAAAGGATATTTAGTTTCAACAACTTTAATTTCAATCTTCTTGCAACTTGCTTCCCAAACTTCTACAACAGTACACAGGGATTCAGTGTCGCCTAATCGCTGTATTAAATATAGTGCTTCTGGCTTAACTTCTTCACTTAAAATCCAGACACACTTAAAGATTGCTGAAGTTACATATTCACGATAAAGAGCGTCGGTGAGTTCAACCTCAATAATCTTTCTTGCTTCATCAATTAAACCCTGACTTATCAAATCTAGGAATCGCTTAAATGGCGGAACGGCTTTACTCACCTTCGCTTCAAAGCCTTTGTCAAGTATTCGGAATCTTCTTAATATAACTGGAGAAACCACAACTGCTGGGCTTTCAATAGTTGCTCGAGCAGCCAAAATCATATCTCTAGCAATGTTCAATGCCTTTAATCCAATTTCACGGTGAACACCAATACAATATGCTAATGCACCAACCAAAGTCGAGGGTTGAGGGATTGGAAGAGTAATTCCAACTTGAAAAGCTTCAGGATTTTTAATTGAAAAAATTGGAGAGCGTATTTTAGCGCATATCGCTGTTAAAGCCACTTTTCGACATCCTCCGCAGCACACGCTATTGCTTCACTTAATGATTTTTTCTCTTCAAATACCAATCCCACTTCTCTCAGTGCTTTTGCTGGCTCGCTCCCTACGGCATAAACTTTAAAGTCGCCTTCGCTAAGAAAACCTTTTTCTACGAGGGCCTTTAAGATACCTGCAGTTTCTTCAGCATAATCCATGTAAAATCCATGGATAGCATTTGGAATTGGCCTCTTAGATATTAATATGATAGCTTCCGTTACCTTCATTATCGGCAAAGCTCGAGCTTGAGCAGCGCCGACTTGGCCGCTGAAAACATGTCCTAGAGATAATATTGCAGCTTTGATCCTTATTTTGCGCTCATTAACATCAATGACTTTACTTGGATTAGACTGTGAGCGGCCTGCGTAGGTCAAGTCCATTGTGCATCCAAAGCCATAAAGGCCGCTTGCGTATTCTCTCTTCATAATCATCATAGCTTGCTCAGTTGCTACTGCACCTTTCTCATTAATAACAACTCTATTATGAGTAACAGCACTATACTCAGCTCGTATGTCCTCCACTGGAATTATAAATGAAAACTTGCACACGCTTTCTCTTCTTATTTGCTTATTTGGATCTAGAAAACCGTGAAGATCTTCGATGGCACATTTTTCAATGTATTCAATCTCATCGTTTAATCCAAGATTAGACCTAAACATTACATGACGGCTGCAATTTTCGCATAGCTTGTCGTATCCCCAGCTCTTTAAAAGATCTACAAGCGCTACAGCATGCCAATGCTTAACCATATTGCCAGAAATTACCGGCTCCTCACTAACATCAATACCTTCAGCAGTCCTTCTAACAACAAACATCTTAGACAATGACATGTAATTTCCAACGGCACCTTCTGCATTTGCACTATGGAGGTTAATTAAAGCTCTACCAGTTAAACGAAGATAAACCATTTACTCACCCCCTCTCCTGAATACCTTCATATGCGAGTGCAAGGGAGGCGACTACACTGCCAACAAGCCTGGGATTGTGCTTAGCCAACTCAAGCACTCTGTTTATGCAGTCTCTGCCAACTCTGAATAACTTATCAACGTTTTCGACACCTTCCATAGTAAGCTTGTATTCCCCCCTCGTCAACCCTTCTTTTAATCGCCGCAGTACCCTTTCAAGAACACGTACACTTTCATATACAGCTCTAGCGAAATCTTCGACATCCCTAGGCCTAGCCAGCTTATCGAATAAGCCATAGTTTGCTTCAACAACCTTGTAAGCTGCCAAGTACCTTACAAATGCATCAATACAACGATCAGAGGTTAATGTATTTAGCAACTCTTCCTTTCTCAAGTTAATAGCCTCCATCAAATATTTAATAAATTAAAATACTTAAAAAATTTTCGATTATTTTTCTTAATTATAAAAATTATTAATTAAACATGCAATATTCATGATAAACTATGCAAGTAGCATGCCTAACTTAGTTACTTCAAACTCACGTCCAGTACGTCTAACTAATCCCTTCTCTTCAAGCCATAAGAGGTGTCGATGTATGGTGCTTCGATCCCTATCTAGCGAAGTAGCAATTCTTCCAGTATTTGCAGGACCATACTTGGCAAGAAAATGAAGAACATTTAGCTTCTCCTTAGTAATAATAAAGTCTAAAACTTTATGGACTGGAGGAACCTTTAATGTTTCTCCGCGTCCTTCCAAAGATATTTCAATGTGAGGTTCTTTTTGCCAGCTAGTAAGTAAATAAGCGATAAAAGTAGCTAAGCATAGAGCACGCATACCGCCAACGATAGAAATTGCAACATTGGAATTCACTAAATCAGCGAAAAGCTCTCTAATCCGCCTAACAGCCAGATCTATTGAAGACAAATCAATGATGATTCTTTTAATGTTAATATTGATATTTCCAAGCATCATGCTGCAAATCCTATTAAGATCCATGAAAGCCCTATCAGCTCGCTCATCCTTAAAATTAGGCATTAATACGAAGATTCTAGCTCCATTACGTAAATTATGAGAAGCAACCGCTCGTATAAGTGGTCCTGATTCAAAACCTAAAGTTAAAACAACTGCATCAAACATGTCAGACTGTGCGTTGCTCATACAACATCTCCAAATAATATATGGAAAGATAAAATAAATTCTTCATAACTCAAATGAACACCAGCGTAGAAAATTCATTAACTACTTCATTCAGTCCATCTAAACTTTACAACAAAGCATTATATTAGAAAGATAGAAACACAATGTTATTGGAGCATCTTAAATACCAAAAACATTAGCTTTTATAATATCATAATAAAGGTAGGACAAATTTATTAAGATATTTTTCAAGTTTTTAAATGAATATTTATAAAATACGGCATATGTTTTAAGTTTGGTTGATGTTAGTTTATTTTATTAGTACGTTTAGAAGCAACTTTTCTAGGTTTGTTTCTGTTTTGGCGTCTATTGGTATTATTTTTGTGATTTTTCCTTTTTTGTGTGCTATGATTAGGTTTGTTGCGTTGTTTAGGTGGCATGCGTGGTTTGTTATTATGTTTATTTTTTGTCCTACTTTGATGTCTTTTTCTTTGGTTATGTCTAGTTTTGCTACTTCTTGGGATACTGCTGTTATTATTGCTTTTGGGTGTTTTATTGCTTGTCCATATCCTTTTATGTTTCCTCTGATTTGTTTGTCGATGTATTTGCTTCCTGCGTTTATTATTGCTGTTTTTCCGTTTGAGTGTTCTGGTATTGATGTTATTGTTGCTAGTAGGGTTAGGGCGCAGTTTTCTAGTTTTGCTGATCCGTATGCTAGTGCTTGGGTTCGGTCGTAGTATATGTAGTTGCCCGGGAATAGGTGGGTGTAGATTGGTTCTTTTACGTCGAATCTGAAGGTTGGTGTTGATCCTGCTCCTACTATTTCAGCTTCAAGGTTATTGGCTTTTAGGGATTTTAAGGCGATTTGCATTTGCTGGGCGGCTTGCTTTGCTATTTCTTCGACTTCCTTGGGGTTTTTGGCCTTGTACGCATTTCCTTGATGAGTTGCTATGCCTATGAATTTTAGGTTTGAGTATTTTTCGAGTTTCTTTGCGAATTTTCCAACGTTTTCCGGCTTTACGCCGTATCTGTGATAGCCTACATCTACTTTGATGCAGTATTCTGCTTTTAACTTTCTTTCCTCTAGTTTATTGTTCAAGAATTCTGCTACGTCTAGATTATCTATTCTTAGGATTACTCTTGCGCCGTTTTCAATTAGATTTGCTATTCGATTGAAGTTTTCTTTGTCTGCTATTGGGTAGGCTAGCATAACTGTGCTGGTTACGCCTGAGTTTATTAGTGCTTCTGCTTCAGTTATGGTTCCGCATAGGAAGCCGTTTGCACCTGCTTTCTTTTGAAGTTTTGCAATGTATGTTGATTTTGAGGTTTTGAACATTGGCCACAGGATTTTTCCATTTAACTTTGCCTTTCTTGCTGCTTCCCAAATATTGTTCATTAATTTTTCTAGGTCTACCAGTACGATTGGTGTTGGTAAATCTGTGATGTATAGTGCAGTCATAACATCTAATATAGTTTGCAGACCATATATTATTGTTGCGACTTTCGTTAAATGATCCACAATGATTAGGATCAAAATGGTGCAGCGTTCGATAGAATGCATTTATATTAATGATAGTATTACAACTATTTTATTTATTAGTGTAAAAGAGATTTGCATAGTGAGTAAACTTTTAGATGTTCTTTCTTCTAATTTATATTTGGTGAAAGTATCTTGATTAGCACTTTTAGTCAGAAGTTTGATATGCTTATGGTCTTATTTTCCTTATTATTTGTAGTTGTTGTTCCTTCTGTTATGAATTTATTCGTTTTTTAAAGAAAAAAGTTAATTTATAAGATCTATAATGCAAAATTTGGTAACTTTCTATTGATTAATTTAATTGAATAACTTTATATTTCAACATTTATCAATTTAGATGGGGGATTTTTGTGTATGATTCTCTGATGGGTGGCAGGCAGTGGCCATTTAGGTTTCAATTATTTGTTTATGAGCCTGGTAGGCGTGTGATTGGGTTTCATTTAGTTTTGGATCCTCGCTCAATTTATAGGGCTTGCATTATTGGCGGTATCACGAACGTTTTTGCTTCTAGGGGAATTCCAATTATAAATTTCGCCGTATCTCTAACTCCATTTGAAAAGAACCACTGTGTATTATATGTTGACCTGAGTAATAATGAGGATGTTGATGTTATGGATTTACTTTCAGATTTAAAGCATGTTCCATACGTAGTTGATGTTATTTTAATCAAACCGCTTTTTGATGGCTTTGCTGCCGATCCATATTTCTTCCCGTTGATATTTGGCGATGAGAGGGCCGTCATCTTTTTAAAGAGGGGGTATGAGGGATTGATTAAGCATGGAAGGAAAAAGCTCGGCTCAGGATTTGACGCCATACTATACCTTGAAGGATACAATTTAGGTGCAAATACATTTTTGCGGTGGTATAAGGAATTGGCCGATAAAAGTTCTGAAAACCTACTGAAAATGGCTAAAACACTCTTCCAGCAAGTTGGATATGGAATTATAGTTATTGAATCCGTAAATACGGAAAGAGCTGAGGCAATCATTAGAATTTACGACAACTTTGAATGCGAGCTTTTTAGGGGATCTGATAAGCCCGAATCCCACTTAGTTAGGGGAATGATTGCAGGATGGTTTAGCCAATTTTTCAATAAGAATGTTATAGCAATAGAAACCAAGTGCATCGCTAAGGGCGATCCATACTGCGAATTTCAAATTAAGCCAAAATAATATTCATTTGATTTTGACATCGAAATTGATGTTTTAGTCAAATTAATCAATTAAATAAAAGTTTTCAATACTTACTTATGCTATGAGCAACATGTTTATTGAAGTGCAGGCTTCGCGCATCAATGTGGATTTGAGGAAGATTCTGCTAGCAGCATTGGCATTCATAGTTTTTGCAGCTAGTATACATTTTTATTTGGAGAGCCTAAGTGAAATGATCGTAATTTCTAATGATCCCGACTTTTTAAGTGGGGAGAGCTGGAATGTAGGGTTCTACTCTGCAGATGCAACATCATATTACGTGTACCATAATGATGTTTATGCTTTTCATGTTGTCGACTTCACTGGAGATGATAAACTTGGTTGGGGCTTTGCTCATCAGGGATTGCTTCCCCACGGTTGGGGTCTCGCACCACCATTAAATTTTATGGTTGAAGTTAATCCTCGATGTCCTGGCCGGTTAATTCTAGAAATTAAGTTGAAGCGCTCCAAAGTTACTTGGCTTAATGGCAGCATTCCACATTGGCTAAGTAGATATGGATTTAGGGGACATTGTCAAATAGGATTGATGCTTTGCTTTGAAATTCCAGGCAGAAATTACAATGCGAGCACAATTGTTGCTGACTCGAATTTTCAATTTGAAGTCACCTTTTTGAGGTGTAGATTGAAATTTGACGGTGAAGTAGCATTTCTAGGCGATGATTACCCATTTTGGACTCCTGAATACGATAACGATACTCATGTGCTTTTCAGCATAACCCAAACATCCAGTGGCAAGTGGAATGAAATTAAAATTGACTTGACGCTATACTTATGGAGAGCGTGGAAAGCAGTTTCCAACCGCTTCGGAGAAGTCGGTTATGTTAGGTTAAGGTGGATTAACTTTTACATTGAAGTTCTAAATGCTCAAATAGATGTTGAAGTCGATTACATTAAATTAATTTACAAGCCTAGGCCGAAAATTGCATGCGGATTATAGCGTCACTTTACCCTAACAATTTTAATTGTATGCTCATACTCCTCAAGTATGCCGTAGGTTAATACGGCTATTTCGCCGGTTTTCAGCTCTCCAAGCTTAATGAGCTTCATGTAGGTTGCATCAACCCCTTCATGGTAATCCTTAGCCTCAACTCTAAGAGGCTTAATGCCCCACACTATAGCCAGCTTCCTCAAGGTTTTAATATTATTTGAAGCTGCATAGAATGGAGTTGCCGGCCTAAACCTAGCTATTCTTAAAGCAGTTCTACCCATCTTAGTGTAAACTGCTAATTTTGCGTTTAATGATTCAGATAATACAACTACGCTATATGCAAAGCTTAACTTCACATCTCCAACTCCTAGAGATGGGCGGCTCACCATCACCTTCGAATCATAAGCATCAATTATTCTCTTAAGCCACTTAACCGCCTCCAATGGATGCTCACCAATAGCAGTTTCCCCCGTAAGCATTATCGCATCAGCACCCTCACTGATCGCATTAACTACATCCGTAACTTCAGCCCTCGTAGGAGATGGATTTTCAATCATCGATGAAAGAACTTGAGTAGCCACGATAACAGGCTTCCCCATCCTTAAGCATTCATCTATAATTTTCCTCTGAAGCAAAGGAACTTTCTCCAGTGGAAATTGCATTCCCAAGTCGCCTCTTGCAACCAAGATTGCATCCGACAATCTAACTACATCAGACAAATGATTCACTCCGCCAACGCTTTCAATTTTCGCCATGACTCCAATTTCATTAGCCCCAAACTCATCAAGAATATCTCTGAGAAGCCTAATGTCCTCCCCACTCTTAACGTAGCTTAAAGCTATATAGTCAAAGTCATTTTTAACTGCAAATTTTATGCAATTCAAATCTCTATCACTTATTGTTGGAACAGGAATTTCCTTCCCTCTAATCACAACCCCCTTATTCGAAGTCAGCCTACCAGCCGTCAAGGCCTTAACCCTAACTTCCCCCTCGCCTAGACCATCAACCTCGAATATGAGGTTACCATCATCCATTAAAATTAAATCACCAACTTCAACAACCTCAAAGAACTCCTTAACAGGTAATGGAATAGTCTTACTTTCAACATCTCCTGAGCCCTTAAGCTTAAACTTCAACTCATCCCCAAATTTAAAGCGAATCTCACCAGGTAATTTTCCAATTCTAACAGAGCCGCCCCTCAAATCTCCAATTAGAGCTATTGGCCTTAAAACTTCACCATCAGCTTTTCTAACCGCCCTAACATATTTGGCCCACTCTTTCTGATCAGCATGGCTAAAATTCACTCTCAATCCAGATGCTCCAGCTAAAACAATCTCCTTAATTAGATTTGCAGATGAAGGGCCAATAGTAGCTATAATTTTAACTTTGCTCAACTGGGCACCTCCTGCGCTTCTAGCCAGAATATAAGAACCATGAGGAGCTTAAAGAGATTGTGGCGAAATGAAAATAATGCTACCGTTAAAAATAGAAATTTGAAATTTGCTTTAAAATAAGTGAGGGAAGGCATGGATAGCAAGAAACTTGAATTTTGGGGCAAGAGCAGCCTAGTTGAAATGACTTCCAAGGAGCTGAAGATATACTTAGGCTGGGACCAAATAGTACTACCGCTAATATTCACTCAAAGCAGAGTGCCAACCAAAGTTATACCGCTAAGCAGGATAAGGCGCATAAACCTTCGAAACGACATTAGGGTTGAAATTACTTGGGATGAAGCCGACGAGTCCGGCGTAATTTATAGAACTATGCAAATAGAAATTGAGCTTCACAAGAACGATGCAAATAGGCTTTATCATGCCCTCCTCGACATAATGAAGGGCGTAAGCTTCAACAGAATAGTAGAGCGGTACTCACCTGAAGCTAAGCCGAAAAATGTGATTAGAGATGAAGAAGTCGTCATAATCTTCAATGACCACCACAAAATCGCATCAATAATTGAGCCCGAAATCTATGAAAACTTCTATGAGGAAAAGGGAAAAAGGCTATTAATGCTCAAGCGAGGCGGCATATTTGTACCTAAACCAAAAACATACCTTCCACCACACATCAAGCAAAGCATCCCATACTCAGAAGTGCAAAAAGTTGAACCTCCAGTTAAAAGAAATGGCAAATACGTGGTCAACGTGAGTCTAATTAATGGAGAAACAATAAAAGTCAAATTCAACGACATTGGAAATGCAATTAATTTCCACCAAATGCTAAATAGCAGAGCATCAAAAGTAGAAAGAAGAGGAATTCAATTAAAGCCAACTACAGGCAAAACCCTAGCTGTAGGAGGAGTATTGTTCATAGCTTCATACTGGCTATTAACAAGCATTATAAGATTACCATCGAGAACTGCAAGCATCTATGCACTAATGATCTGCCTACTTGGAATAGCAACTTCATGGCTTTTAAAGAGAAAAAGTGAAGGCTTCGCTACATCAGGTTACAAGTAGATGAAGCAAGCCACCTTGAACCGCCCTTCTAAACTCCAGTGCAATTCTATCGCCTAAACTCATTCTCCTTGCATATCTTGCATTGACATACTGCCCGCCAATTCCCATGTGAACGTTAGTTCCTCCCCCATGCCTTAAAGCAAGATCCTGAGTAACTGGAATGTGCATTGGAGCCTCAGCCTTAGAGGTATCGTAGAGCCCAAAGCTCAACTCATCAACAGCAATTTGAGGCTTTAAACTAGCAGGCAAACCATACTCGCTGGGCAAACCCCAAGTTATTAGGGTCTGCAAGCACCATGCACCAATAATTCCAGGAGGCTCATGCTCCCTCAAAGTAAGTATCAATCTATTTGCGCACCTAAGCACATCCTTCAACAGCGACTCCCTAATGCTTACAAGCGCGTGAAGCGTAACTTCAAATGATGGAGTGATCTTCTCCAACAGCTTTAACTGCACATCCGCGGGAAGCCTCTTCAACCCATCAAGAATGGTTTCTCTACGCTCATCAATAGATAGAAACTCATTAGCCAAGCAGGTTCTCGCTTCATCCAACATCAACTTATAAAGCTTAGCATAAAACTCCTCTACGCTTCCCCAGCTCTTCAACTCATTCAATGGTGAGAAGAAGAAGTTGAAGTTAGCGTGTGGCCCCAAAATCAGCTCTTCAACCCTAGCATGCTTCAAGCACTCCAAAGTTAGCTCTCCACGCTCAATCGCCCTCTCAACCCTTAATTCCAAATCCTCCGAATCCGCAGCGAAAATGAAAGCTCTCTCAAACTCGCGCTCAGGATGAGGAGCCTTCAAAATTAATGGCCTATCAACTCGCTCTTTAAGGGAAATGCCGCTCGCAGTAACTTTAAACTCAATAGCTTTTGGATATGGTATTCCAGCCTTCTCCAAAAACCAATAATAATCCCTCTCAATACCTCTATTCTCAATTTTTAGAAGCCTTCTAGACCCAAAGATCGGTACGGAAAAGTCATTCTCAATTTTAGAGCAATAGTCGTCTCCACCCACATAAACGGTGAAAGCCCTATTTGGAATTTGAACTGCTTCAAGCTCAATCAACTCATCAACATGCTTGAGAATTTCATCATACCTGTCAAGCACTAGAATAGCGTACCTCCACTTCCTCCCCTTCAAGTCCTTTAAATCGCTAACAACATGAACATCCCTTGAAACAACTGCGGGAAGATCCTCAATAAACTCATCAGGCTTCCCAGCAATAGCATTTTGAAGATAAATTACTGCTCTCTCCCTAGTAGTGTAAATTATTGCTTTAAGGCCGTAATCCCTAGCTCCACTCCAAGCATCAAGTGCAGAGTGGGAACCAATAATAAGCATGCTTGGATTCTCATAGCTCTTTGCTATTTCCTGCATTTCCAACCTATCAATCAACGCATCATCTCCTCCATCACGAAGAAGCTGAAGATTCATAACGCGTATGTCCAACGGAATGCCGGTCCAATAAGCAATCTTAATAAATTTAATATAAGCTTAACCTTACAAAATCACATAAATTTTAAACAATCAATTAAAATTTGGGAAGTGGACACAACTTAAAATATGGAGAAGCCAAGTATTATTCGGCGAATCATGTTCAAGATCCGATTGAGGTGAATCCATGAGCATTAAATTTGAATCAACCCCTGTATGTCCACTAGAATGGAGGTATGGAAGCCAAGAAATGAAAAGGCTATTCACCAAGGAAAACCTCCTAAGAGTCAGGCTAATGGTTGAAGCTGCACTTGCACACGGCTTGGCAGCCTCAGGAATAATAGATCCAAAAGCAGCTGAAGAAATTGAAAGGGCCATTGGAAAAGTGGATTTGAAAAGGGTTGAAGAGATAGAGGCAAAAATAGGTCACGACATCATGGCTCTAGCTTTAAGCTTAGCAGAAGCAGCAGGAGAAGCTGGAAAGTACGTCCATCTCGGAGCAACAAGCTACGATATCGTAGATACGGCTTGGGCCGTAATACTTCGAGACGCGCTTAAGATAGTTAAGAACAAGCTAGCCCAAGTAATCAAAATCCTAATGAAATATTCAAAGGAATTCGAGGAAACCATGATGCCGGGAAGAACCCACGGCCAACACGCACTTCCAATAACACTTGGATTCAAATTTGCAAACTATGTTTACGAGCTAGCCAGAAGCTACGAAAGAATAGTTGAACTCGAAAGGAGATTGATCAAAGGCAAGATGGCCGGAGCAGTTGGAACAATGGCAGCATGGGGCGAAAATGGATTCACCATTGAAAGAGAAACGCTAAGAAAATTGAACTTAGAGCCACATGCAATTTCAACCCAAGTAGCTCCAAGAGACAGCTTTGCAGAGCTGGTTTCAGCCATCGCAATTCTTGCAAGTCAGCTTGATAGGCTTGCCATTGAAGTGAGAGAGCTAATGAGGCCGGAAATAGATGAATTAGCTGAAGGAATAGGTGAGAGAGTTGGAAGCAGCACAATGCCCCAAAAGAAAAATCCGGTTACAGCAGAAAAAATTTCAGGGTTAGCAAAAATCATTAGAAGCTTAACCATAGCAGCACTGGAAAACATCCCGCTATGGCATGAAAGAGATCTAACTAACAGCAGCAGTGAACGAATAATAATTCCACACACCATGATAACCATAGATGAAATGCTAAACTCAACCATAAGCCTCCTAAGAAACCTAATAATTAAGCCAGAAAAAATGATGAGAAACCTGCAATTAACAGGCGGAGCAATAATGTCGGAAGCAATAATGATGGCGCTTGCAAGGAAGGGATTAGCTAGACACGAAGCCCACAGCATACTGAGAAGAATAATGAAGAAAGCGGAAAGAAATAAGAAAAGCTTCAAAGAAGAGCTTCTCAAAGACGAGGACATAAAGAAGTACTTGACTGAAAGGGAGGTTGAAGAGCTCCTAAAACCAGAAAAATACTTGGGGCAGACAGAAAAACTTATTGATAGAGCATTAAGGTACGCTGAAGAAGTTCTAGGTCATAAATAGCTTGTAAAATACGTAAGAAGGCATAGAACGATGACAATATAGTATTTCTATAGAAATGCTAAACCTTTAACCTCCTACGATAAGCAAAATCCCCATAATCGCTTCTTATAATAAGTTCATTATATTGTGCAACGCCCTTCTCAACCCTTCCAATAATGTAGGCATCCACCCCAAACCTATCACAAATGCTAATAACATCTTCAGCACACTCCCTATCAACTATGAACTCGAAGCCCACACCCATGTTAAAAACTTCATACATTTCCCTCCAACCCACCTTCCCCTCACGCTGAATTAATAGGAAAATTGGATCTGGAGGGGGAAGGCTGTCCTTGACGTAGCGGACGTTTAAGCCGACCCTCAATATCTTCGTCAATCCTCCACCAGTATTGTGAACCAAGCCCTTAACTGCGCTTCCACACTTCTCAAGCACTTCAGCAATTATTGGAGCATAAATGCGAGTTGGAGAGAGGAGAGCCTCCCCAACAGTCATTCTCAACTCATCCAAGTAGTCGTCAACGCGGAATCGCCCATAATACTTTCTATCAGATGAGGACTCACAAACTTCAGGATACCTTAATGCATACTCTCCAGTTAATAGGGAGTGCCTAGCCAAAGTCAGCCCATTACACATTATACCACTATTCTCAAACTTCTCGAACTTCGCTCTCCCACCACTTCTAAGTCCAACAATGACATCGCCTGCAGCAACCCCATCACCACTAATAGCCTTTGAAAGATCGACAGTGGCAAAAACAACTCCAACTACATCGAGAGTCCTAACTTGATCAGGAAGGTCGGCCGTCTCTCCACCAGCAAATAATAATCTGAATTTCCTACTTAAATTGCAGCTTGAAGTTGAAAGGAAATTTAGCACTTCCTTAAAGCCAACGCTTAATTCCTTTAGAACTTCAAGTCGAGGTAGATTTAATGGATTAATTGCAATGTAATCGGCAAATAAAATTGGCTCAGCACCTACAGTGACTACGTCATCAACGTTCATTGCAACAACATCTTGAGCTAAACCCCTAAACCACCTAACATCGCCAGTTTCCCTGAAATATAGGTATGAAATCACAGGCTTACTGCCAGCTCCATCGACATGGAGAATCAAGCCTTCACCAAACCTATCATCCTTAATAATGCTCGCAAAAGCATGAGGATAAACTTCCTCAACTAACCTCTTGAAGAACTCCACTCCAGACTTACGCACATCAACGCCAAGCTCCAGATACTTGGACCCGTCAGCCATTTACCATCAAGTTAAGTATCAACCTTAAATCTATTTAACCTTATACTAACCTACGTCAAGGTGATTTCCATGCCGAAGGTGTCATTAATAATAGGAAGTGAAAGCGATAGGATGTTGGGAGATAAAATTCACAATCTACTCAAGAAATTCGAAGTTGAAGTTGAATATAGAATTTTATCAGCCCACAGGAATCCAAGGGAATTGGAGAACTACATTAATGAAACAGAAGCCGAGGTTTTCATAGCAGTTGCAGGACTATCAGCTGCACTTCCAGGCTTCATTGCATCCAGAACATTAAAGCCAGTCATAGGAGTACCCAGAAGCGTTAAACTAGGAGGGCTCGACGCACTGCTCTCAATAGCTCAAATGCCCCCAGGAGTACCAGTGGCGTGCATGGGCATAGATAATGGCGAAAACGCAGCTCTACTAGCAATATCAATTCTAGCCCTGAAATATCCAGACCTCAAGGAAAAGCTCGAAAAATATAGAGAGGAGAGAGCTGGGAAAAGCGCCAAAATAATAAGTTGAGGGAAAATTAAGCAATTTCATCCACAATGTAGCCGACCATGGATCTAAAGATTAGCCATCCATCAGCATATGTTGAATCAACCACTCCACTTGAAGTGTAATCTGGAAGCTGCCATGAGTAAACAGCCCTCTCAGGATGAGGCATTAAACCCAAAACATTACCCTTAGGATTGCATATGCCAGCTAAGTCGTAAATGGAGCCATTTGGATTTAAGGGATACTCACCATTAGCAGGCTCACCATTTGGCTTAGCATACCTAAAAACAATTTGATCCTGAGCAATTAGCCTATGCAAATAATCTTCACTGCCAAGTATGAATCGACCCTCACTATGAGCAACAGGCATTCTAAGCACAGCTCCAAAAGGCAATTCCCTAGTGAAAATGCACTTCCCCCTATTTTCATGCCTCAAGTAAATCCACCTAGCCTCAAATTTAGCTGAAGTATTTGGAGCAAGAGCAGCTTGAGGCTCCTCCCCAAAACTCCATCCTGGAAGTAAGCCGAGCTCCACCAACACTTGAAAGCCATTGCAAATACCCAATATTGGCCTTCCACTTTCAGCAAAATTCAAAAACGAGCGCCATAAATGCGCTTTCAATTTCTTAGCCCAAATAGCTCCAGCCCTAACTCTATCTCCATAGGAAAAGCCGCCTGGAATAACAAGACCATGATAGTCGAATAGGTTCAACCTGCCATCAACAAGCCTATTAGCGTGAACTACATCAGCTACGGCTCCAGACTCCCTCAAGGCTCTAGCAGTTTCTTCATCGCAATTGGTTCCAGGAGCCCTAAGCACTAAAACCTTAACCCTCATTTCAAACCACTCTTCCAAGCATTTCGAAGCTCCCGTAAACTTAAATTAACAATGCAGCATTCACCATTTATACCGTAAATCTCAAGCCTACTCCTACTAGTAACTTCTCCAATTAAGGAGTAGGCGCAGCTCACCGACGATGCAAGCCTCTCAAACTCGCTTCTAAACTCCCTCTTTACCTCAACTAGGAAGCGGCCATTACTCTCAGAAAACAGCAAATGGTCATTTCTATCAACATTTATTCTCCTAACCCTATTAAGCCAAATTTCAGCTCCAAAATCGCTTGAAAAAGCCATTTCAGCAATAGCTACTCCCAAGCCTCCATCAGAAAGGTCATGGCAGGAAGCAATGAAGCCCAGGTCAATCGCCTCAGTAATGCACTTCATAGCCCTCTTCGACTCATCAGCATAAACCTTGGGAACCGAACTACCAACATAACCTTTAAGCCTATAGTACTCTGAGCCGCCAAGTTCTCTGCGGGTTAAGCCAATCAAGTAAATTGGATTTCCAGGCCGCTTAAAATCAACTGAAACAGCCTTCCTAATATCAGGGATAACGCCAACAGCAGTTATAAGCAAAGTGTACAGTACGGGTCCAAGGGGAGACTCGTTGTAAAGGCTATCCTTACCAGATATGAATGGAACGTTAAAAATCTTAGCAAAATCATAGCACGCCTTAACTGCCTTAAAAAGCGCTCCAAGCCTATCAGGCTTTTCTGGATTCCCCCACGTAAAGTTATCTAGGATTGATATGCGCCTCCCACCAACAGCCACATTATTTCTCAAGGCCTCCTCAATACTTGAAGCAGCCATCCAATATGGATCAATCCTACTGTACCATGGCTTCAAACCCACAGATATGACCACGCCCTTCCAAGAATCATCTAAGGGCTTTAATACAACGGCGTCATTTGGGCCGCCGTGAATGCCTTGAAGAGGCTTCAAAGCAGTGTTACCCTGCACTTCATGATCATAGGTCCTAATAACCCCCTCCTTGCTAGCAATATTAGGCGAGGAAAGAAGCTTCAACAGCTCTTCAGCTAAGTCATCAGGCTCAGGAAAATCAGGTTCAATAGGAACTTCAGCTCTTAAACTAGCTCTCCTAACAATCCTTGGCGGGGAAAGGAGAAAGTCTACATTTAAATCAGCAATCAAGAAACCCTTAAAGTAAATCTTAATCGAATCAGATGAAGTAAATTCACCTATAACTGAGGCTTCAAGCTCCTCCTCGCCGACTATCTCCAAGACGCGTTCAACATTCCCCTTTGGAACAGCAAGCAGCATTCGCTCCTGAGATTCAGAAATCCAAATCTCCCAAGGAGCCATTCCAAGTTCTCTCAAATGCAACTTATCGAGAAAAACCTCTGCACCTCCACCCATTCTATGAGCCATTTCAGCAATGGCAACTGCAAGCCCCCCACCGCCCAAGTCAGTTATGCCTGAACCCAACCCCTCATCCCTAATTCTAAGTACAGCTCTCCTCAACTTCTCCTCTTCAATTGGATCTGGAATTTGAACAGCAGATCGGTAGGAAAGCTCTGAATCCTCCCTCAAATCAGCTGACGCAAAAGTTGCTCCATGAATTCCATCCCTCCCAGTCTTATTTCCAACAACAATTATCGAATCACCCGGACTAACTTTCCAAAAATACTTGGACTTCGGCAAAACTCCAACGCAGCCAGCATAGACAATGACATTGCCAACATAACCTTCATCAAAGCATATGGCTCCAGCAACGGTAGGTATACCCATGTTATTTCCATAATGACCTATTCCAGCAACAACTCCCCTAAAGAGGTATCTTGGATGCTTAATGCCTGGCGGCAATTTCTCATAAGGGTAGTTTAATGGCCCAAAGCAGAGCACATCGATCAGCGCTATAGGCTTAGCCCAAACTCCAAGTACATCGCGAATTACACCTCCAACTCCAGTAGCTGCTCCACCAAATGGATCTATAGCTGAAGGATGATTGTGGGTTTCAACCTTAACTGCAATAGCGTAGTCCTCAGTAAAGTCTATTATCCCAGCATTATCCTTCAAGAATGAGATAACCCACGGAGCATTAACCTCCACGGTCGCCCTCTCAATAAAGCTTTTCAGCATGTTCTCAACCAAAACATTTCCACGCTCATCAACGATAGTTGCTTTAAACGTCTTATGCCTACAGTGCTCAGACCAAAGCTGACCAATTGTTTGCAGCTCAATATCAGTTGGATTTCTCCCCAATCGCTTAAAATAGCTCTTAACTGCGATCATTTCGCTTAAACTCAAATTTAGCCCCATGACTGAGCTTATTTCCAGAAGCTCATCCTCTGAAGCCTCCAAAACTTCAACTTCATATATTTCAAATGGCATTGGCAGCTTCCTGAACTTCATGCCCTCTCAACCCTAAACACATAATTGTCCTTAACTGGATTGGCTAGAAGCCTCCTGCACATTTCCTCTACCATTCGCTTAGCATCACCTTCATCCTCAGCTTCAAGCAATATTCGATAGACCTTCCCCACTCGAGTTGAAGTCACTTGGTATCCCAAGTCCCTTAAAGCCTCCATTACAGCCTGCCCCTCAGCATCCACAAGACCCTCTTTAAGCCAAACCTCAACCCAAGCCACAAACCTAACCATAAAACCACCTAAAACGCGTATGCTATGCACTTTTCAGCAAAATGAGCTATTTGCTCGGCAATTTTCCTGGCCGTGGCGAGATCTTCATGGCAAGCCATAGCTAAACCCATCCTCCTAGCAGGATAGGCTGTGGGCTTCCCGAAATACCATACGTCACCGGGAAGCCCTCTCCTTCTAATGTAAGAGTAAATGGAGAATGCATCCCACTTCACAACTGCAGCGGACTTGAAGTCGCGCTCCGGAGCTAGAATCACGTGAGCAACATAGTACTTGTCATCGGATATGAGCTCCACATCAGATTCAATCACTGGAAGACCCATTGAAGCTAATAGGTGCAGCTCGCCCTCATCTCTCCTTAAAGCCCACCTAGTCACCATGCCAGTATCATGAGGTCTATTAGCAAACTCGCTATTGAAAACCTCTCCATCCAAAACGAACTGCTCAATAGCATAGATGCCAACTCCACCCAAGTAGTCGGCTATCCTCCTAGCGTAATCCTGACATTTACGCTTAACATCCTCCGAAATGGTATATGGAAGCCAGCTCTCATGATAGGTTGCCTCAGGCCTATAATGCTCAATGGGCGGAAGAAGCGTGGTGACAATGTTTCCACCTTCATCGAAGTGCCTTAAAACAAGTTGAGTAACTTCAACCCCCCTAACCTTGAGGTCAGATAGGTAGCGCTCAACAATAACTTCATCTCCCTTCCCCCTTGCATGCTTAACCGCATAATCATATGCCCTCTCAACATCAGCCCACGTTCTAGCTATAGTAGTTCCATGACCGCTGGACGTCATTATTGGCTTGATTATTAGCGGTAGACCCATATCCCTAGCAACCCTCTTCAACTCATCTTCGCTATCGGCATAAGCCCACTCAACCCTTGGAACAGCAACTTTATCGAATAATAGTTTGGTGCTAAGTCTATCCATCCCTATGAGTGGAGCATATGGAGTTGAAATAACATTATAGCCCTCCTCAACGCCCAGCTTAAATATCCTCAAGGTGTCGGCGCGCTCAATCTCAAGAAATATGGCGTGTGGATTGTCCTCAGGGTTCTCAACATATTTTTTAATGCACTTTTCAAGCAAATCTCCATTAAGCATGTCCACAACTTCACATTCATCCGCTACATCCTGAGCCGGAAAGCCCTCATACCTATCTATGGCCACAGTCTTCACTCCACCATTAACTCCACCAAAAACCCTCTTAGCCGCAGTTAATACTAGATCTCCAAGCTCGCCGCCTCCTATAGATATGTACGTGAATGGCTTCCTTGGATTTAATTCAACAAGCGGCTTCAACCGCTCCTCATACTCTCTCTTAAAGGAGTGAGCTTCATCGATTAATTTAAGCCTGGATTCAATAGCCTTCAACTTCAACCACCAGCCTTAATCTCCCTAATAAGCAGTTCAACCGGATTTATCCTGCCAATTTTGGGAAGCCAATCTATTCGCTTACCCAAAATGCCCCGCTCCTCACGATACTTGTAGAGCCTCCTAACCCTCTCAGCAACGGCCATTCTCCTTTGAATCATCTCAGCAGACCCTATATCCGACCTGTAAAAAATGCCCCAGCCATCGAGCAGCTTAACTGGATTTAAACTTAAACACTCATCTATTCTTCTGGAAGCTTTAGGCGGATCTTCAGCCAAAGCTAAGATTTCAAGCATCCTCGAGCCGCCAGTTATCATCCTGCCATCATCCTGAAGGTGAACTGAGCCCCAATAAAGCTTGCAGCCAGCCTCCTTTATCAGCCGCTCATCAACGCTCACTTCATGCCCCTTAGCTAGGCTTCTAAAGTCAGGATAGCCCTTAGGGGCAATGGCCTTGACAACAGTCGCCTCATCGGAAAACTCTATCTTCAATTTACTCAGCCTCCCATCAATGATTGCTTCAAAAATGTCAATTATGTCGGTTTTCAGCAGAGCAAGCACATTAACTGCTTCAGGATCTCCAAGCCGGGAATACATTTCAATCAGCGTTGGGCCCTCAACCTCAGTAAGCATCATCTGGCCGGCAATAAAGCCCCTATACTTCTCCCCAGTAACATCCTGCACTGCACGAACCATAGCCTTAACAATCTCAAGGCTTCGCTCATACTCCTCCAACGTTATGAATGGAAGAAGCCTTCCACGGCCAGTGTATGAGCCCATCCCGCCGGTTTCAGGCCCAATATCGAAGTCATATGCATGCTTATTATCCTGCACCAAAGGCATTCCAACAACAGTATAGCCATCAACAAAGCATTGAAGCGTGTACTCCGGTCCCCAAACCTTCTCCTCAACAAGTATTCTCTCATCAACATCCCCATACTTCCTCATGTACTCCTCAAGCCACTTAATGTGCCTCTCCTTAAACTCCATCTTCTCCTTATGAAGATAAGCCTGCAAGTCCTCAACAACCTTAACACCCTTCCCACCAGCCTGCCTAGCAGGCTTTAAAGCCACATTTTGAAGCCAAGTTAAAGTTTCGGAGAAGCGCTGCAAATCCTCCAAAGCTTCAGCATATGACTTGTAAGTCCTGAAGAGAAGCTTTCCGGGAACATCATATTTCCACTGAAGCCGCCTCATCTCAGCCTTTGACATCTCAATTATTGAAACGCTTCTCTTAGCACCTATGCAGGGAATACCTCTTCTCTCAACTTCATCAGGCACGCCATGAAAGTTAGGCTCCTCAGGTCCAACTACAACCACATCAACACTCCAATTATCCGCCAACTCAGCAACTTTTTCAGCATCAATGGTTCTAGCCAACGCATACTCTCCACCACTCCTCTTCACAAGCCTATAAATGCCCGGATTCCTAAGCTCACTAACCCAGTAGATCCTAACTTCATGGGAGCTTCTAGCTATGGCTTCAGCCAGCGCATGCTCTCTCGCACCTCCACCAACACCCATGACCTTCATTAAGGCTCACCTCCCCTCCAACACTTAAGGCAGAGAGAATTGCGAGGTAAACCAATAGAGCTAGCCAATTCATCTAAAGCGAGAAAGTGAAAGCTATCAGCCCCCACAACCTCGGCAATTTCACTCTCAGAAAGAGAACGGCCAATCAATTCATCTGGAGGAGGAATCTCAACTCCATATGGGCATGAACACCTAAATGCTGGGCTGCCAATGCGAACATGAACTCTCCTAGCACCCCTACGCTTCAAATTCCAAACGGTATTCCTCAAGGTCGTCCCCCTAACAACACTATCATCAATGAGAACTACATCCCTGCCATCAACCGCACACCTAATAGGATTCAACTTCAATTGAACTCCAACTAACCTCTCAAACACCGAGGGCTTAATTGCAGTTCTAACCTTACGCCCAGTAGTTACGAAACCCAAGTCAAGTGGAATGCCAGTGACCCTCGAAAAGCCTATAGCGAAGGGAATTGCAGTTTCAGGAACCCCAATAACAGTGTCAGCCTTAACTGGAAAGCTTCTACCCAGCGCTTCACCAATCCTCTCCCTAACCGCGTAAATGGATATTCCATTAATTACCGAGTCAGGTCTAGCCAAGTATACGTACTCGAAGCTGCAGTACGCTGGAGGAGAATTAACCTTAACTTGAGCTCTCTCAATACTATAAGGATCAAACTTTATGATTTCACCAGGCTTAACGTGAAAGACATGCTCCATGCCAAGAACATCTAAAGCAGAAGTCTCAGATGCAACAGCGCCCAAGTCGAAACCTAAAGAGCCTATTTCAAGAGGCTTAACTCCCATCCTATCCCTCCCAGCAATCATAACTTGATCCTCAGTTAAAGCAATGAATGAGAAGCCTCCATCAACCTCCCCGACAATCTTAACGGCAGCTCTCAAAGGATCTCCAACCCTACTAATCTCGTCTGAGAGAATCTCGGCGAAAGCCCTCCAGCAAGCATGTCTATCACCGCCAAGAAGCGGCATTCCATCGCCAATCACCACAAGCCGCGTCGGCGAGGAAGTAACTATGGGCTCATCACCCTTCAATGGAGATGTGAAGCCCAAGCCGACGAAACCCTTAAGCATGCTCAACAAACGCTCATCAAACGACTCGTCCACCAATCCACCCCTAGCAGCCATGTGAAACTCACCATCAAAGGTCACTATGGATGAAGCCTCCTGACCCCTATGCTGCAGCGCTAGCAATCCATAGTAAATGAAGCGAGATATGCTCCACCTATCCCTACCCAACCCGAAGGGATATACTCCAATAATTCCAGGCAAACCATCACCCCCCTAAAGTCTCAACAATCCTACCGCTAACACCTCGACCCATAAAAGCTTCACTACGAGCCATATCAGCCAGCTTCTGAGCATATGGAGTCGGATAATTTCCCGTAACACAAGCTAGGCACAGCCTATCATGGCCAACTGCACTGCAAAAGTCACTTACAGTCTGATAATTAACTGAATCAGCACCCAATATCTCCGCAACCTCCTCATCACTCCTATTAAAACCAACGAGCTCATGGAAAGTAGCCATATCAATTCCATAAAAGCAGGGGCTAATTATCTTCGGAAAAGTCGAGAACACGTGAACTTCAACAGCTCCAGCCCCCTTAAGAACCCTAACGACATGCCTTAAGGTATCTCCACGAACAATGCTGTCATCAATCAATGCAATGCGCTTCCCATCAACCCTATCCAATAAAATATTATACTTCCTCGAGAGAATGAAATCCCTCTCCTCAGCAGACATGATGAAAGCCCTATGCTTAACATAGCGATGCCTAACGATCAAAGGCTCAATAGGCTTTCCAGCTTCCTCATGAAAGCCATAGGCCGCGTCAACTGCAGTTTGCGGCACAGGCACAATCACATCAACCCTAGAAGCAACATCAGAGTAACGCCTAGCAAGACTCCTGCCAAGCTCCCTCCGAACCTCATAAACGTATCTGCCATCAGCCAATATCGAGTCAGGCCTAGCGAAGTAAGCATACTCAAAGGCACATAAAGCTTCACCGCGATTACACAGCACACAGCTCTCAATTCTACTTTTATCAACAATCACGAGCTCACCTGGACTTAGAAAACGCTCAAACTTCACTCCATTAACATTAAGAGCAACGCTCTCAGAAGCAATGAGAAGAAGCTTACGCTCAGAATCAAACCCATAAACCAGCGGCCTAATTCCATGAGGATCTCTAAAGGCAAATAGAATGCCCTCCCCGGTTACTCCTACAACGGAGTATGATCCATCAACTTTACCCATAAACTCCTTAACGCCCTCAACAACGTCGCCCTCAGCATTAATCGAGTTTAAAAGGGCATGAGCCAAAACCTCAGCATCCGAAGTACCGCGAAACTCCACCCCCCTCTCCAGCAGAAACCTCCTTAAATTAATCACATTAACAATATTACCATTATATGCAATAGCCAACCTACGCTCACCATCACCGACAAGACACGGCTGAGCATCAGCCAGCAACTGCACCTTCGAAAAATCACCTGAAGTTGCATACCTCACATGAGCTATGCCAAGGCTTCCGGAAAGCTCTTCATTCCAAAATGAAAGCTTCTGAAAATCCAAATCAGCAACAAGACCCAAATCCTTAAAAACCCTAAAGTCACCATCGAAAGTTAAAATGCCATAGGACTGATGACCCCTATGATTTAGAGTTAACAATGCCCAGTAAAGATTTAGCAAAACGCTTTCCCCATTAAAGCTTAAAGCAGCAGCAACCCCGCAATTCTCACCAACAAAGTCCATCAGCCAGCACTCCCCAACTCACGCATAACTTCATCCAAGCTCTTGAGCTTCAAATCATCAATGCTCCTTCGGCCAGTAAGAACTTCATAGGAACCCTTTACCCGAAAAGCTATCTGCTCAATGAGAAGCCTAGGCAATTTTGGAGGCGGCCCATCACCCCTAAATCCAACCCTAATCAAATAAGCTCTAAGAAACTCCTTATCCAAGCAATGCGACTCCTGAAACTTACCCGGAGAATAATGCTTCAAAGACCAAAGCCTAGCTGAATCATGGGTAGGAGGCTCATCAATTTGAATGAGAACGCCATCACGCCTGCCAAACTCGAACTTAACATCGGGAATAATTATGCCAACCCGTTTAGCCTCAGAGCAGTAGAACTCATAAAGCTTAAAGCAAGCCTCCTCAAGCACATTCCACTCATCCCTCGAAACAAGACCCCTCGAAACAGCCTCCTCCCTAGTAATCTCGTAGTCATGGCCACACTCGCTCTTAACTGTTGGAGTTAAAATTGGCTCAGGAAGCTCCTCAGCCAAGCTAAGACCACTAGGAAGCTTAACGCCAGAAATAACTCTTACACCGCGAGAATAAGCCCTCCAAGCAGAACCATACAAATAACCCCTAACAATCCACTCAATATCAATCCTCTCAGCCTTAGCAACCCTCATGGTACGCTCATCAATCTGCTCAATCAAATGATTGGGAAAAATGCGCATACTCCTCTTCAACCAATAAACCGAAAGCAAATTCAAGTAAACACCCTTAAAAGGTATCAAATCTTCAAAAACAACATCAAAAGCCGAAATCCTATCAGTATGAAATAGCAAAAGATAAGACCCAAAATCATAGACATCCCTAACCTTACCCCTCCTAGGAAGATGCTCACGCCCAAAAAGCCATGAATTCCTAATAGCCTCAACATAACGGCCAGAGTGAAATGGGTCAGGAACCAAAGCAGCCTGAAAAATAGAAGAACCACGAAAAACGGGTCTAAAATTCACATTAAAAGCAAAGAAGCAAGGAAAACCGAAATTCAAGAACAACTGTGATGCAAAAAAGCAGATGATCAAGTTAAGTACGAATAAGATTAAATTAAAATCATGAAAATTAAATATAAAGGAAATAGCTTGAAGCCTGCAAAGCACCATAAACTCGAATCCCCTACAACAAATAATTGTAAAAACAATTTAAATTTAGCCTTTCATAGCTGCATAAATTTTAAATAGACATGTAAAAAACAGCCGACCCACATCGATAACCACCTAAAATTTAAGAACCTAATAAAAATGCTAAATAAAAATATAATTAAACCAAGATCAAGCAAGCCAACCAATAAAATAAAAATTAATCATTAACAAAAACAACTACAGAAATATAAAAGAATAAAAACCCAAGTAGATCTAAATAATTCAAAGCAATCAACTCAAATTAAAAAGCTAAATGGAAGTGAATTCAACATGAAAATTCCGCCAGCCCTAATATTATTCTTCCTAGCACCAGCAATTGCAGAACTCCTATCAGGCTCAGCTCCACCATCAGAATTCTTCAACCCAATAATCTTCATCATCCTGGCTTCACTATATGGAAGCGGAGCATTAATAATCAGGGAACTGAAAATCAGGTGGAATAAAAGCTACGTAACAACATTCATCTTAGGCGCAGCCTACGGAATACTTGAAGAGGGACTCATGGTAAAAAGCTTCTTCGACCCAAACTGGATGGACCTAGGAATCCTAGGAAGGTATGGTAGGTGGCTTGGAGTAAATTGGGTATGGGCCGAATGGCTAACAATATACCACGCAATATACAGCATTGCAATACCAATAACCCTAGCAGAACTAGCTTACATTGAAAGAAGAAACGAAAGCTGGATTGGAAATAAAACCCTAGCACTTCTAACCATACTGCTAGGAGCAGTAACACTACTAGGACACCTATACCTAACACCCTACAAACCAGCTCCAATCCACATCATAATCACAGCAATAACAATCCTAAGCCTCATAATCATAGCATGGAAAATTCCGCCAAAAACAGGAAAAAGAGGAAAGCAGCAGCCACCAAACCCAACAAAACTAGCCATAGCAGGATACATGATATCCGCAGGCCTATTCGCCCTATTCATGGCAGGACCACACATAATCCCCCAACCACCACTCATAATAATCCTAGGAACAATACTAATCACAGCAACAAGCAAACTCCTAAACCAATACAAATGGAGCGAACAAACACTATACCAAAAATACGCATTAACAGCAGGAGCAATAGCATTCCTAATAACCCTAACACCAATACAAGAACTAGATAAAAACCGCCCAGACAACCCACAAGGCATGCTAATAGTAGGAATCACAGCAGCAATCCTACTATTACTACTAAAAAGAAAAATAAAACAAAAACTTATAGCTCATCACCTTACCCATAAAAACACAAAATTATCTCACCCTTCAAGCAATTCAAATATAGAGTCAAGGGCAGATAATTAAACTCAAACCTAAATGCAAATATACGCCCAATTACTCTCAGCATTAAATTCTTTCAATTCTATTTAAATAATTAAGATATGATGATAGTTCATTCAATTTTCTTTTAATGAGATTCAAGAAAGTTTATATATTTGATATTTAAGTGAGCCCTCAATCAATTTTGTTTCTATTTTTCTACTATATAGTTTTTCATCATTTACCGTTGCAGAGGGTTGATGGGTTTATGGAATTGATGAGTGTTTTCTGCAATGGTGACGTTTGGAACCTAAAAGCATTATTTTATTATTATTTTTCTTTTGGATTGGTGTTTCTTTCTGCAGTATTGATTGTATCCGCAGTTTATGCATTTTTGGGATTTGGCTTTATTTTTGGCTGCCTTTCGGTAGTGATAATTTTATATATTTTGCTGATTATTTGTTTTACTTCTTTTTATCTAAATTTGTAATTTTTGCGATTATTATTGCGTCTAGTTTTCCTCTCATTCGTAGTTTTTTGCTTTCTAGTTGCACTTCTTTTAGGATTTTTGATGCTTTTAATTTTGGTATTAGTGGAGCGAGCGGAGGTTTATTGTGAAGTTCTTTTACTATTTTCATCGCTTCTGTTTCTGGCTCGTATATGTGGAGCACAGGTGTGTAGTGTACTATCATTGGGCATAATGCATAGTTTTTGACTTCTACTGTTGTTATGTAGTTATCGTATTCACTCATTTTACCCACTCTGGTAGCTTTTTATTAGTTTTACTACGTCTTGGTCTGTTAGATCTCGCCAGGATTTGTATGCATCTACTACTGCGAACCATGGTCTGCTTCTTGGATTTAGGCAGATTATAATGTTTACTAGCCTTGACAGGTTTTCTAGAGATTTGATGTGTCCAGTTGGTGTTGCGATAATTATTTTCTCCGCGTTTCTCGACTTGACGAATTTTATTGCAGCTCTCATCGTGTAACCTGCTGCGATGCCGTCGTCTGTTATTATAACAGTTTTACCTTGTAAAGGTGGGTATGGCTTATTTCTTCGTAGGACTTTGTTTCTATGCTTTATTTCTTGAAGCTGCTCTTCAATTGAAGCTTTAATGTCTTTGTCTGTTAATCCAATTAGTGCTGCGAATTGCTCGTCTACAAAGTAGTTTCCATCTGGGTCTACTGCTCCGAAGCCTGCTTCTCGATTCCATGGTATTAAGAGCTTCCTGCAGATGAGTAGGTCAAAATTGGAGTTGAATGCCTTAGCGACTTCAATTCCAACTGGAACTCCGCCTCTTGGAATCGCATAGACAATATCTACTTTGTTTAAAATGTACTTACAAGCTTCTGCAAGTATTTTACCAGCTTCTGCTCTATCTTTAAAAACGTAGAGTAAGTTTTGAAGAGCTTCATCAATTACAATGTTATTTATACGTCTTAACTTCATGACTAGAATTCACCCATCATACAATACTTGTCATTTAATACTGATAAATATGCTCAAGCTTGCTCCTACTTGTGATCTTAATTGATGTCTGAGTGTTACGCTTTTGCTTCTGTAACAAATAGCGCGAATAGAATTAGCGTGATGAAGCCTATGGCACCACCTATGATAAATGGAATTGCAATTCCAGGCAGCCATGGAGTTACATAGACGTCTTTAAGGTATGCGTAGAGGTAGCTTCCAATAAGTGATCCAATTAGCATGCCGAGATTTGAAAATGCCTGTTGAAGTCCAAATACTCTTCCCCTAACTTCACTTGGAACTATATCTGCTTGTAGAGCTCTCATCACTGGCATTGAAATATTAAATGAAATCATCCTTAATAGAAAAATTAGAGTTAGGGAGTTTACATCTCTCACGAATGGTATGAACATTATTGCAGCTCTAGATGGAATCATGGCTACAATTGCTACGGGCTTCCTGCCGATTTTGTCGCTTAACCAGTTGCCAGGGTAGGCTGCGATTAATCCAGCGATTGCAGATAGGCTCATTAATCCACCTATTATTGCCAGATCTTTGACGACATACTCTATTGCGTAAACCATGACTATAGACATGAAGATGCTCATTGCTATTCCATTTGTAAGTCCATTTATGTATATGACAGTAAGACTCCTCTTAACATCTCTACTCAGAGTTTTGAATTCTCTAAAGAAGCTACTCAAGCTAAACTCAATTTTCCTTTCAGTTTGACTTGTTGACTTAACTTTTATAATGGCTAGTGAGGCTATGAGAGCTGGAAAGCAGAATACTGATATAAGAACTGTTGGTGCTCTAAATGCGGATAAAGGGTCTCTAAAGCCTAGCACGTTTACCGTTATCGAGTATGCTAGTACGCCCATCATAGGGCCGATAATTCTAGCAACATTGCTAAACATCGTGTATAGTGAAATTGCTCTACCTCTAAAATCCCTGGTAACGCTGTCGGCTATTAAAGCTTGAGCTAGTGGCCAGACCATTCCTGAAGCTACTCCTTATATTGCTCTTAAAACCATTAGCTGGTCAACATTAACTATAATAGTGTAAAGCAGGACAATTGCGATGTATAGCGCTAAGCCCAGCGATATTAACTTCTTCCTTCCAAAGACGTCTCCAAGATAACCGCTTACTGCAGCCATAATACTGGCAGTTTTGCCACACGCAACGCACAATGCACTTGCAGCAACACACTACGCATTAATCCCAATAATAATTGTCATAGACATTATTGCTTTCGCAAAAATAATGGCGAAAGTAGATTAGCATTTAACATTACAATATGACAATATTACAAACTAACCTTTCAATGACAATTAAAGATAATGGGTCAGGCAAGCTTATTCATCACCAATCAGCGGCGCAGGACCCCGAATCATCCTCACAATTTCCATATCGAAACAAGTTAATAGAATTTTTGACAATAGGTAAGTCAATCTTCAATTGCTCTGTAAGTTCAAGTGCATTTAAGTAAAAAAGCAATCACTTCCATGAGAAGTTAAAACTAAATTTTAGTTAAGCTATTTTTAGTTGGCGATGAGGTTATTGGCTACCTGCCGAGTAAATGAGGCGTCCCGGCCTTAACCGAGCCGCAACAAGCTAATTAATAATTCAAATTTCACTAATTGATGATCGAGCATGTCGATGGAAATGCTGACCTTTGCAGATGCCCACTGCCATTGCAATCCTATTAAGGGGATTGGAGCGAGAGAGATTGCAGAGAAATTTAGGAGGAATGGAGGTTGGTTTTTAGGCTTAATTTCACTCCCTCCATGGAGCTACGCCATTAGACCCGAAGGAATAAAATCTTACGAAAAGAGCTTCAAATTACTTGTAAAGCAAGGGGAAGCTGCTAGAGAAGTTGGATTAGCATGCGCAATACATCTAGGCTTTCACCCCGCAGAAGTAGATAAGCTGGCTTCAATGGGCATCGACCTCAACGGTATCAAAAAACTCGGATTGAAAGTTCTAAATTTAGCCTGCAAGTTCATTAGTGAAGGATTAGCTCAAGGCCTTGGAGAATTTGGAAGACAGCACTATTCAACCAAGCCTGAGAGAAGGAGAGTTGCAGAGGAAATTTTGAAGGAAGCACTCATTAAGGCTGACGAGCTGAACGTGCCCATACACCTACACTTAGAGCAAGGAGGTAAAATCACCGTGAAATTCATTTTAAATTTACTGAAAGAACTCAAAGTTAGAGAAGAGATAATAGTCATACACCACCTGCCAGCTAAGCACTTAAAATTCATTGAAAACACTAAGTTGAAAGCCACAATCGTTGGAAAGCTCGACGAATTGAAAGAGGCAGTCAAAAGTAAGCCAGGCACTCAAATCTATAAAAACAGTATCCCCCATAGTCCTAGAATATAACATTTGGATACCATCATTCGCCTATGCATGCAATTTTATCCTAGCATCAAAACAAAACTACCCAACAGAAATACCAGCAGAAGAAGTAGATAGAAGGCTGAACAAAAGAGGAGTGAAAACCAAGTTCTTCAATGGAAAAACGTACACAGCAATTATTAATATGCCAATCTACGTGAACCTTAAAGCATAGAATATTAACGACCCACTATTTTCAATCAAGAACAATATAAAGAGCTGATAAAACTTAGCAAATCTCAATTCACAAATACAAAGCTTAATACACGAGGACATTCGCAATGCCATGCAATCAAGCAAGTAATTCTACACGTAAAACCCATAAGCCCAAGTTTGATTCACCATTAAAGTTAGAAAGATTTAAAATTCTGACATTAAACCAAAGTTGGAAAAAATATTTAGGTTGCATCATAAATCAATTTTCTGGTGTAAATATGAATCTAACCTTCAAAGCTAAAGTTGGGAAAAAGCGAGTACTAGTAATTCCTAAGAAGGCTGCTGAAATACTTAGCATCCGCGAAGGCACCACCGTTAAGATAACTATTGATAATGATAGAATGATTATCGAACCCATACGCGACGCTATTTGGCTTTCACTCTATGGAGAGAAAATAGCTAATATATCCCTCAAAGAACTGGAGGAAATAAGCATTGAAGAACAAGGAAAGATCATTGAAAAATAAAAAACTACTAGTCGATACAAGCTTCCTCCTCCCAGCTTTAGGCATAAAAGTTGAGGAAAATGTTATGAGAACCATCGAATTCTTCCACCAATACGAAATATGCTACATGGAAGTAAGCATCCTAGAAGCAATGTGGAGCATTCTAAAATTAATTCCTCACAACAAGCTAAACATAATTGAAAGAGGCATTGAAGCCATCAGAGAAAGCTACGAATTAGTAAACCCACCTCCAAAAGCTTTCATCAAAGCCTATGAAATCTACCTAAATGGACATCGAGACTACATTGACAACCTAATATACGCCACATCAACCATACAAGGATTAAGCCTACTAACAATAGACCAGCAACTCATAAACTTCCTAAAAAGAAAAAACTACCCCACAGAAAACATCATAACACCAGAAGAATTAATAAGTAAACATATAACTCCACATCCATCACGCATTTAAAAGTCAATTATTAAATTATTTTCAAAGGAAATAAGAAGTAAGTAGCAGCCTTATAATCCTTATACTTTCTGCCAAACCTATTAGCCAGCTCCCTCTCCTCAACACGCGCAATCCACAAATAAATAAGCATCAGGTAAAACCACTCATAAATCACCGTTTCGAAACTTAAAGTCGAGGCGACTACAGATATCCCCAATGAGAAGGAAATTAAGCCTAAGTACTGAGGATGCCTAATCACGCGGTAAGGACCACCACTAATCACATCAACGCCGCGAATTCTACACAATATGTAATAAGTGGTAGCATATGCAAACAACGACATACCTGCAATAAAGAGGATCAATCCCATCCAACTAGTTAAATTAAAAATAAACACGAAATACAGCGGATTATACTCTAACAGTTGGCGGGGCATACTAATTGCAGCGAGAAAAGCTCCAACTCCAATCAACAACAATGTACCAACAAATGACAGCGGCACATCTCTCCACTTCCTACCAGCAATAAATCCAGCAACACACCCATACAAGAGGAGGTAAGGCATAATGAGACTTAAAAGTGAACCAGGAAGAACCAAAGCCTGAACAAATAAAGAATAAGCCACATCTAAAGGAGCAGGCAAATAACCACACAACTCATGCATATACCGAATCAAATTATGAGTACTAGTCAACACCAAATAAATGCCAGCAGGGAAAAACATCCAGTAAAGAAAAGGCTGAAGCAGCAATGCAATACTAGGCGAAGTAAAGGCAAAATAAGACAGGCCCGACAAGGCACCCTCAACAATACACCATCCACTCCAAGCAGAAGCCAAAACAACAACAGGAACAAGAAGTAAGAGAACAATCAATATAAAATCCTTCAAAGAAACATTAACAATTTCAAGCGAACAATAAGGAACAGCAAAAATCCCCAAATAAAGCCAAGACAAAACAACACCAAGCAACACAACCTCAACAAAAACACACCTAAACCTAAACAAAACAACCAAACCTCCCAACCAAGGATACCACAAAATAGAGAGTACTATTTTATTTAAAAACTTTATGAACAATTTAACTATAAAACACCAAATCATCAAAATAACGCAAAAGTTCTAACATGAAAACAGTAATCTATTAATAGATTCTGAGGGCATCTGGATATTAGAATTATCGTGAAGGGATATCTGCACTTTTAATTTTCTTTTAATGAGATTCTATCTAATGCCCACACAGGTTTTTGTATGAAGATATCCTTTCAATTCTCTTTTAATGAGATTCTAAATAAATATAGTCAAACTTCTTTGGAAGATCGTACTTCCATCTTTCAATTCTCTTTTAATGAGATTCTAATCTACATCTATGGGGAGGGCATAAAGGGGCAGTACCTCCTTTCAATTCTCTTTTAATGAGATTCTACTTGAAAGAAGCAGAGCGACAAATCGAGAAGAAATACTTTCAATTCTCTTTTAATGAGATTCATTTAGGTGACTGGGAGTTCGTTGCAGTGGAAAACTCATCACTTTCAATTCTCTTTTAATGAGATTCACACCAGTAATCTTCATTTTTTCTCTACCTCCTCTTTACTCTTTCAATTCTCTTTTAATGAGATTCGGAGTCTACACTCACTGTCTACCTCTGCAATCTCCTCTAGCTTTCAATTCTCTTTTAATGAGATTCTCCATTGGATTCACCTCAATAGAAAAAGAGGATGTAGACTTTCAATTCTCTTTTAATGAGATTCCTGAAATAAGGCTCCTAGTTTTAAGGGAAGTCAAGAAGTTCTTTCAATTCTCTTTTAATGAGATTCTTTACGTTGACAACTTCACGATTAATACTGCGGATACTACTTTCAATTCTCTTTTAATGAGATTCTAAAAGCTGAACCCAAACTTAGCAACCCCAACAAAATAACTCTTTCAATTCTCTTTTAATGAGATTCCCTTACCTTTGTCGACGATACTGAAGACACCATATTCGCTTTCAATTCTCTTTTAATGAGATTCGGCAAAGGTAAGCATGATGTACAGTAGAAGCATGTTAATCTCTTTCAATTCTCTTTTAATGAGATTCTGAGTTTTACTTTCCAGTGATTGTTGATGGCGCTTGCTTGCTTTCAATTCTCTTTTAATGAGATTCTTAAATTCGCAAATACTGTAAGTGCAACTGAATTCCTAATCTTTCAATTCTCTTTTAATGAGATTCTGATGCTTGAAATGTTTGCGACAAATTTTTCGTATTGATACTTTCAATTCTCTTTTAATGAGATTCGACGAAGCGATATATTTAGAGTCCTGGTACTGCCAAGTGATCTTTCAATTCTCTTTTAATGAGATTCGAAAGGGGGGATATGATGAGTATGAAATTGTTGATGAACCTTTCAATTCTCTTTTAATGAGATTCGGAACTTCCAGTCTACATCAGTAGCAGTACTGAAGTCTACATCTTTCAATTCTCTTTTAATGAGATTCCAGCCTTAGAATTGAGTGCTAGCAGTAAAAAAAGAGTTTCTTTCAATTCTCTTTTAATGAGATTCTAGAACAACACCGCCAAAGAATATAATGAATGTAACAAGCTTTCAATTCTCTTTTAATGAGATTCATATCTTTTTCGGGGGGATTTTGTATGGAGAGTATTATGCTTTCAATTCTCTTTTAATGAGATTCACTCAGACTCATACACAACACCTGAGAGAAAGAGAGTAACTTTCAATTCTCTTTTAATGAGATTCCTATTGAAGCTAGCTATTGTCAGCCTTATGCATTTCTCTCTTTCAATTCTCTTTTAATGAGATTCTACAGTAAAACTTATAAATAATCTTTTAACTAAAGACTCTCTTTCAATTCTCTTTTAATGAGATTCGACATAGTTGAGGGTAAGGTGGATGGAGACAGGATAGTTCCTTTCAATTCTCTTTTAATGAGATTCTTATATTTGGGTTTACGTATAAGGGTTGATGGTGTGGGTCACTTTCAATTCTCTTTTAATGAGATTCAGCTTTATAAACTCTAAAATAACATAAGCTCAAGTGGTGAGCTTTCAATTCTCTTTTAATGAGATTCTTAATCTTACAGCAACATATGAATTATATGCTTATTATAACTTTCAATTCTCTTTTAATGAGATTCTTATTTATGTTAAGCTTGGTTACGAGAGTAAGGAAAAGCTTTCAATTCTCTTTTAATGAGATTCATGAATAAGGCTGAGATTGAGGGGTTAGTTCTGAAAATTACTTTCAATTCTCTTTTAATGAGATTCCTACATCATACCATAAATCACGAATAATATATGCTGGCGGCTTTCAATTCTCTTTTAATGAGATTCTAACTGTCGGGCGGAGGCTCAACAGCATCCTCAGACTTTCAATTCTCTTTTAATGAGATTCGAAAAACTAAGGCTTCAACTGAAGTTCTAGAGCAAAAAGGAGCTTTCAATTCTCTTTTAATGAGATTCGGCTTCCTGGTTTTCCGCTCTTTAAGCAACTCGTCTATACTCTTTCAATTCTCTTTTAATGAGATTCTTTTGAGATAAAGCGTCTTTATCGAATTTGCCGGTATTGTCTTTCAATTCTCTTTTAATGAGATTCTCACGAGTTAGAGATGCATTTTATAAAGCAAAAGAAGAGCTTTCAATTCTCTTTTAATGAGATTCATATGTTATCGTTATAGCTGATCCCACGCTACCAGTAGCTTTCAATTCTCTTTTAATGAGATTCTGGCGAATGCGGATGACGACTTAATCATGTCTGCATACTACCTTTCAATTCTCTTTTAATGAGATTCTGAGTTACTCGATTCACTAGGATTCAGAGTGAATGATGCACCTTTCAATTCTCTTTTAATGAGATTCTGAAAGTTTATATATTGGATTTTTAAGGGATGTCTTCAATTGAATATATTTCTACTTTCTGCTATATAATTTATCATCATCTATCATCGCAGAGGTTGGATGGGCTGATGGAATTAATGATTATTTTTCTGTAATGGTGCCTTTCGGCTTCATTTTTTATTTTAATTTTTTAAGTTGATTGTCGAATATTTTGTTTGGTGATGTGGGTTGTTTTATACTGTTGATGACGTTAGGAGGTTTTCTAGGTTTTTTAGAGGTAGGCCTTGTGAGGTTAGTGAGGAGTTAAGGGGGTGGATGTGGGGTGAGCCTCCTTTATTGTATCCTTATGATTTCTTGTTGAGTGTTAG
This sequence comes from Candidatus Culexmicrobium cathedralense, assembly GCA_025061115.1. GTDB lineage: Archaea > Thermoproteota > Methanomethylicia > Culexarchaeales > Culexmicrobiaceae > Culexmicrobium > Culexmicrobium cathedralense. The sequence continues at coordinate 343,610 of JANZKC010000001.1, forward strand.
TGATGTGGCGGGTGGTTTTTGTGAGAGTGGTAGGATTGTTTATGTTAGGTATGTTTTGAGGCGGCGTGAGTTTCCTAGTTTTAGGTTGTTGAGGGGTAGTTTTATTCATGCTGTTTATGGTGAAGCTATTAGGGCTGTTAAGTCTTTGATTTATGGTGGCGTCAGTGCTGGCGAGTTTAGGGACGAGTTTGTTGAGGTTGGTGAGAAGGTTTATGGTAGGTTGATGAGTAAGTTTTCGCATGTTTGGGATAGTCGTAGGATTTTTGATTTGCTTTGGAGGTATGCTGCTGATGTTTATTCTTCTTGTTTGTTGAGAGCTAGAAGTATTTCTCCTTATTTGACTGCTGATAGTTTGGCGTCTATGGTTGTTCCTTTGATTACTGAGTATCCTGTTGATGGTTCTTTGATTGGTTTGAGCAGGGCTATTAGGATTGATGCTTTGCTTCATCCTTCTATAATCGTTGAGGTTAAGACTCGGGAGATTCATCCTGACTATGAGATTGGCTTGGCAGGATATGCTCTTGCCTTTGAAAGTCTGTATGAAATTCCTGTAAATTATGCTGTTTTAGTTAAGGTTGACTTGAATGAAAAGCGTGGTACTGTTAGGTTTTATGAGCGGATCATTCAGATTTCTGATGAACTTAGAACTAGATTTATTGAGAAGCGGGATATGCTTGCTAGAATTGTTAGTGAGGGTATTGATCCTGGCAGGCCTAGTAGGTGTCATAGGGATTGTCCATACTTTAAAGTTTGCAGCGAGCTCGAATAGTCTGTGCTTGGAATGTTATATTGATTTCAGATTTATTATTTTAACTCCTACATTTTTTGCTATTTTTAGTAGTGTTTGATCGCTTGTTATTAGTGGCATGTCTTTATTTATTGCTGTTGCAAGATGAATGGAATCGAAGAACGTCAGCTCGCGGTGTTTTGCTCTGAGGATTGTTGCTAATTGCAGTATTTGAATTGTTAGTGTAGAATATTCTTTGACTCCATATTCAAGTAGTTTCATATTCATTGCGTTTAGCACTTGGCTTATGACTTCAAGTTTAAATCCTCTCGACAACAGGGTTGTGACAACTTCTACTGGTGAAATTCCTGATATTATTAATTTAAGTTTCTTTGCTTTATGCTCTTTAAGCCGTTTGATTACATGCGGATAGTGATTGTTTGATGAGCTTAATCCGAATAGGAAGTCTGTTTCTATGAGAGCTTTTCGTGAAGTAGCCATTGTTCAGCTCTCCTCCTATCTTCTCTGCTAAATTTGAAGTCCCCCAGTATCTCGGCTAGTATTTCTGATGGGTCTTTGAATTTAGGTTTAAACACTATTTCATTTTCTCTAATTTCGACTTGGAGTTTGGCTCCGGGTTTTAAGCCGAATTTTTCGCGGATTTCCTTAGGGATGACTACTCTTCCTTTATTGTCAATTATTACCATCATTTTTCCCACTAAAAATTTAAGTGGATTCCCACTAAATAAATTTATCCCACATTCAGCCTTCACTTATTTTAATATTATATTTATACAAATTCTAAAATTATTTAGGGGAATGATTTGACCGGTAAGATTGCTTTGATTGATAGGTATGGAGCTTTTCTTGGTGTTAAGGAGGGAAGGTTTCAGCTTAAAGTTCGTGGGAAGACTGTTTGGGAGCTAGCTCCTGTTGAGCTTGATTCCATAGTTTTTCTCATTGATGGAGCCACTGTTTCAGCTGCTGCTATCGATTTGGCCGTCAAGTTTGGCATTGACATTGTGTTTATGATTAAGCATAAACCTACTGCGAGAGTAGTTCAGGCCCCATATGGCTCAACATTAAAGAATTGGCTTTTCCAGCTTAAAACCTATAGCAATAAGATTAGAAGCGCTGAGCTTGCTAAGCTTTTTGTTGAAGGTAAAATTCATAATCAGCGCATGGTTCTAATGGAGTTTTATAGGATGTTCAGGGCTTCTGGGAAGCGTGTTTGGAGGAATATTCTTAGAGCGATAGATGACATTGAGAAAATTCAGCTTAAGCTAGGCGAAGTTAATAGTATTGATGGTGCTAGGCAAATTGAAGCTGAAGTTGCTAGAATCTACTGGAGCGCAATTGCTAAGATTGTTCCTGAGGAGCTTGGATTTGAGCGGAGAATTACTAGGGCTCGGAGAATTCCGGGCGAGGAAGTTGACCCATTCAATATTGCCTTAAATATTGGATATTCAGCTTTATTGAAGGAGGTTTGGAGAGCCATATTTATTGCAGGATTAAATCCATATATCGGATTCCTCCACAAGCCTAGAGCTGGAAAAATGGCTTTAGCCTTCGACTTAATGGAGGAATTTAGGGCAATCTGCGTTGATAGACCGCTGATCAAGTTGGCAAGGAGGAAAACCGAAATTTTCATGAAGTTGAGAGAAGATGACAAAGAGGCTGTAAGGGAAATTTGGAGAGTTGTTATGAGTAGAATTCATGAAGGTAAAAAGCCGCTTTCAGGAATTATTCTTGAGCAAGCAAGGAAACTTACCAGACATTTTAGAGGTACTGACAAGTATAAACCTTACAAGTCCAAGTGGTAACATTAATTCCCATAAACAACCAATAATTTGAATCGTTTAGAATTAATAATTAATTAAGGTTATTAAGAATTAAATAAGTATGGTGCATTGCCATGCAAATGATAACTCTTGTCATTTATGACATTCCGGATGATAGATTAAGGTATAAGGTTGCGAGCTTCTTGAAGTCTATGGGTTTAAAGAGAGTCCAAAAAAGTGCATTTGCCGGTCCACTGACTATTAGTCAGAGAATGAACCTAATTGCAGGTTTAAGGAGGCTTATTAAAGGACAAGAGGCAAATATACAGATTTACCCATTAACTCAAGCCAGCTTCAATCAAAGAGTAGTTCTTGGAGTTGAATTAAAATATGAAGAGGAAGACATTATAATTTAAAGTTTAAGTAAATTAAATAATAGTAATAAATCTAATTTTATAATTAATTAAAATCAGCCCATTCAAACTACAATAAATGGTGAAGAGTTTATTGAATGATTGCATCTTTATCACTGATTTAATTGAATTGGGCTTTAATTTTGAAGTATTTTTTGACTTCTTCATTTTTTAATAATATTTTGATTATTAAATATATTATTATGTTTGCGGTTATGATTGATATCATGATCGAGAGTGGGATGCGTGATTGCAGACCATATACTTCAGCATAACGTCGTCCATAAAAAGCTGGAAGTAATGTTGGTATGAAGGCGCTCCACATGAGGGGAATTGCAAGATACAGATCATTAACAAGATGAAAGACAGCATTAACAATACATAATATAGTTATTATTGAAGCTAAGACCGTCAGGATGTAGGCCGCCCAAAGACTCCTCAAACTTCCATTTGCAATTTGAAAGCCCAGAAAGAGGACAGGTAAACCGAGGGGTAAGAACAAAATTGCGAAAGGACCAGTGAAAATAACGTTAATGAAAAAGTTGATCAAGACCCAAACCATAAGAAATAAGACGCGATCGGGGATTGCGTAACTTTTAGACATGTTAAATTTACTCCTCAAATAACATTAAAATTAAAATTTGATTTATATTTTTTCTTTCACTTAATATTATACAACATACACCCGCACTTTGGCTGGATACGTTTTAGAGTTCAAGGATTATGGGCATTGTTCTCTGTCAATTTCTTTACGTTCTTGACATGAATCCTTATCTCAAGTGCATATTTCCCGTTACCTCAGATCATTCCATTAAATCCTGGAATTATCATTTATAGTCATCAAGTCCGCCAAGGCACATTTCAATAAGCCACATACATCCTCTAATATAAACATATGACATGAGATAATTGATGATATACTTGCTATAATGTTAAGCTGGAAAGCATAGCTTTTATTAATTGACAACTCGCAGTTTGAGGCGTCTCCCATCATATGTGTAAACTGCAATATCCATTTCAGACTCGTATGGATATCTAATTATCATTAGGAAGAGCTTGTACTTTGAAAGCAAATCTCTTGTAGAGGGCTTTAAGCTGCCTGAAGGATGGCTGTGAGCAACTCCAATAATTGAAAAGTCGATTGGCAATCTAAATGGGTTGAAAGCTATACAACTATTGGAAGTGTAGGATATTGGGGGCATGAGCACTTCATAAATTAAAGCAATTCCAGACTTAATTGAACCCCTCAACAATAGAATCGTTTCCCTCGGATGAGCTGCCCTAGCAATAGCTAAAAGAGTTTTTAGACAATCTCTCCTAACCCTAACCTCGCTAAGCAAGTCAAATCACTCTAAAAAACTATTCTAAGCAGTATAACTAGTTTATTATAAGCTTGTGCAGGCGTGTTAAAAGATAAATCAGTATGAAACTCTATTTGAGATGCGGAAGCCCCCAAATTTACATAGTTATGGAAAAAATTAGGCTTAAATGCATTGAATTTAAATCAATATATGTAAAAATAGGTTTGAACATAAATAGGCTCCAAAAATCACCTAGACTTGAAGACGGCGGGGTTAGAGGATTGTTCATGAAATTGAGCTTCTACTATGAAATGCTTTCAAACATATTTCTAGGCTTAATAATAGGGCTGGTATTAGCTATCGCTGCATTTCTAGTATCAAAGTTGAAGAGCGAAGTTGAAATCTAAACTGTAAACCCAGCCAAGAAATGGATATAATTATTTACTTCCCATCCCGAACGAGTGTAAGTGCTGCTCCAATCGCCCCCTCAAATGCTCTAACCTCATCTTCAGCCCAGCAAAGCAAAATAGCATCACCTTCCTCAACTTTAAATTTAGATTTAAGATATTCAATTTCCTTAGAATAGATTTTCCCAACCACTTCACGCGTTTTGGGAAATCTAATTTCGCCATTTTCGACAATCAATGTTGTAGCTCCACTAGCTCCACTTTTTATTGCCTCATCTCTTTGGAGAATACCGTCAATAACTTTAGCTGCTCCACCTTCAACTTTAATTCCAACAACAAACTCCCCTGGAGCTAACTTGGAAATTTTCGAGGCTTCAAGCTCCTCCAACTCAACTACCCTTTTAGCTTCAAGATATTCATGAATTGCAGCTTCTCCCTCCCTGGTAAGCGTGCACCCACCCTTGGCAACCTCAATTAATCCCCTAGCTTTCAACCTATCAATTAAACCTCTCACCACTCCCTGACTCAATTTAAGCTTCCTAGCAAGCGCATACCTTCCTATGGGTCCCTCCCTCTCAATGACTTTTAAAGCAACTAGCACTTTAAGCGCATCCAATCGGGGGACAGGACCCTTAGGAACTTTACGCCAGCTGCGAATAATTTCTTCCAAAATCGTCATGATCTCCAATATCATTAACCTAAGACACCAATATTAACTTTAGCAAAGGTTTCACGGAGGTTTTGGAGGCCACTGAGCTACACTCTCATATACCCAAATTACCGTTGACCCATCAGACAGCACATACCTATCACATCCAACAGAACCCAACCTCCACTCGCCTATTTCCGAATCCCAATACCACCAAATCCAATACATCAACTTACCTGGATTATTACTGACGCCTCCAATTGCATTTATAAACACGCCTAACTGCTGCATGACGGAATAATCAACTCCAATCACCTTGACGGTAGCATTAAAAAGCGTATCACCAAGCCTAAGCTCTGTGGAATTAAACCAAATCCGAGTGCCATTACCAAAATCTATTCCAATATTAACGTGAATCCTTCCACCAGCAATGCTGCACACCTCCCTCAACGTTGCAGTGCAACTCTCCAGCTTCAATGCAACTCCAAAAGCTTCACTGTCAGTTGCATTTTCAAGAGCTTCCATCAAGTCATCAACAAGCACATTAAGCTTAGAGCCAACTTTTTCCAAAGCACTATTAACGTCCGAGTACATTCTTTCCAACTCTTCAAACCTACTATAGTAGTAAGCTGCAGCTACAGTTGAAACTACAGCCCAAACAAGTATTATTCCAACAAGAATCCAAGGATACTTAGCGCTCGTCAACTCTACCACCCAGCCCATTAATCTTTGTAACCAAAATTGAAGTTATGAGGGCAGATGAAAACTCGGTTACAGGTCCAACCGCATATAAGTATCCACCCATAACCGGCAGGAACAAGCCTACAACCCCCATTATGAATGCTTCAAGAGGAGGCATTAAAGGCAAGTACAATAAGAATGAGCTCAAAACATCATACAGCAAATACAGAATGTAAGATGTCACTAGAACTTCAATTTTCGAAGCCATCCTTCCATTCCAAATCAATCCACTAACTGCGCCAATTAACCCGCATAGCATGCTCGTCACAATAGTCCAAAAACCCAATCCCAAAATCACGTCGGAAACAATAAAGGATAGCACTCCAACAGCAAAACCATAAATTGGCCCTAACAGCGAGCCTGCAACAACAGTAAATGCACATGGAAAGTTTACGAATTGAAATGGACCCAATATGGAGTGCTTAAACAGTCTCAACGCCACAGCGGAAGCTGCAAAATTCGCTGTTAAAGCTAGCTTTATTGAGCTATTCACATAGGCAATTTTGCCTACAACCACTTATATACTTTGCCCTTCCAACCGCAATTCAAAGCTTCAACTTCAAATTGAAATGTAAAATTGAAGAGAGTGCACCTAGAAATCCTCAGTTAAATAATGCATGAGAGCATTTCTAACGCACTGAATATCTTTCAAGTACACGTGCTCATTTACGCCGTGGTAGTTGGTTCCCCTCCTAAGCGGCCCATAGCATATTGTCGGTATGCCCCTAGGTGCAAAATACCTTCCATCATTACCTCCAAATTCACCTGCAATTGGTATCGGCTCGCCATAAGCCTTACTTGCAGCCTTTTGAAATGCCTTTGCCATCGGATGCTCAGGATCTATATGCCAATTTCCTCCACCTCTAACGTCTACAAGCTCAGCATCAATCTGAGTTTCCTGCTTAACTGCAAGGAAGAATGATTTAAGCTCATTCATCGCTTCCTCTAAAGGCTCATCCGGAAGAACTCTCAAGTCAAACTTAGCTATTGCCTCCCCTGGAATCACATTTTCCTTCTCACCGGCCCTTAAAACCGTAATTGAAAATCTACCCCACAAGTATGGTAGTGGAGATCCTGGCGGAGCAGGGATTTTTGAAATTTTCTTAGCTCGAACCTCAGAAAATCTCCTAAACCTATCTAAGAAAGTTATCAATCCATATATTGGATTCGAGTATAGGTGCGGGTATGCAGCGTGTCCCTGGGTACCTTTAACCCTAATAGTCCCCCTAATTATTCCTGAGGCCCCAATTGAAACTGCCTCTGGACCGCCGTCCAGAATAATGACTTCATCACATTGAACCTTAACCACGTTAACCAAGTATCCTATGCCAAATCTACCTCCAACCTCCTCATCTGGACTCATCATCAACTTCACATTAAACTTAGACCTGTCGGAGACGCGCCTCAAAGCTCCAAGCGCAGTTACTATAGCGCCCTTATCATCCGAAGCACCCCTCCCATAAGCTCTATCGTCAACTACTGTCAACTTGAATGGAGGATAAGCCCACCCATCACCTGGCGGAACCACGTCGTAGTGAGTTACAATTCCCAACGTCTTGTCGGCTCCAACATCCAAAAACGCTACGAGATTCGGCCTTGAAATTTCATCGCCAGCGTAATCCACGCTATCATAAACTTCAACCTTCAATCCAATTGCTTCAGCCTCCTCCCTCAATATCTTAGCGCACTCAACATAACCAGTCTTCTTCATAACATCAGTATCAACCTCAACTATCCTACTCAAAATCTTCAACTCATAATCCACATCAAACACTTCAATCACCAAAAATAGCTCCAAACTAAACCTAAATTAAGCTTCCTTACCTCTCTCACCAATCAAAGTCAAAGCTATTCCAAACAAGGTTAATGCAATTGAAAAGTATGTAGCTGCATAGCATTTCTGCTTTAAAATGAATTCAGCAAGAATAGCAGCACCTACAGGCTCACCCAAAGTAACAGTTGTAACTGCAATTAAGCTAAAAAACCTTAAAGCGTAGTTCAGCATGGTGTGCCCAAGCATCATTGGAACAACAGCCAACGCAAGGAAAGCCAGCCAGGATTTCAAGCCATAGCCAATTAAATCAACCTTATTTAATATGGCATATGCAAGCAATATGAGCGAAGCCCAACTATAAACAAGCCCAGTATAAGTTAAAGTGTCCATCTCCCGCCTAAGAAGCCTACCAACAGCAAAGTAAGCAGCTACAGATAAAGCTCCAACCAACGCATAAATTACTCCAAATAAACCCACTTCACCTACAACCCTTGAAGTTGAAAATGCAAGCTCAGCAATGCCAACTATTCCAACAACCGACCCTATAAGCTGAAGAAGCCTCGGCCTCTCCCCCAAAATCATGAAACCCAGAAAAGCCGAGAAAAGCGGATGAGCATTAACTACAGTAGTGCTTATAGCCACTGGAACCATAAATAGGGACTCCATCCAAAATGCGAAGTGGGCAGCCAAGCAAACACCGGCCAAAAAAGTTAAAACAATTATCTTCAAGCTAATCCGCGTCCCTCGCTTAAACATTAAAACTGCAATCCAAGTTAAAGCTGAAGAGAAAATTAATCGCCAGAAAGCACATACAGTGCCGGGCGCACCTGACAAAACAACAAGTATTGAAGCCCATGAAACGCTGAAAACTGCAACTGCAAGTGAAATTAAAGCTTTAAACTTTGAGGAACCCTCACCGCCATTTCCAACACTCATCCCTACTCTCTCGCATCAATACTAGTTTCAAGAACTCCACGAATTAACTTCAACTGCAAACCTAATTTTGCATCTCTAAAACAAGTTTTTCAAGCCAAGCTAATTTCTCAGGAAGCATTTCAGTTATAGGCAATTCGTACGGGCACTTTTCTTCACACTGCTTACATTTAATGCAGCTTGGAACCTTCTCCTTAGCCTCCCTGTAAATACTCTTAACCCACTCAGTAACTCCAACTCTCCTAACAATAGACTCAATTCTCAGTAATTGGCTAATTGGAATTCCCTGAGGACACGGCATGCAGTACATGCAGCCTCTACAGAAGACCTTATTAAGCCTACGCTTATCCTCATCAATTACCTTCAAGTCCTCATCAGTCAACTCCCAATCCTCAAATAGCGTTTTAGCATTTTCCTCAACCTCTGCAATGCTTTTCATCCCAGGAATAACTGTTGAAATTGGATATTGAATTATGAATCTTAAAGCAGCTTTAGCATTTGAAAGCTCACCGCCAGCTAAGGGCTTCATAATAATCATTCCAATGTTTAGCTGCTCAGCGCGCGGAATCAGCTCCCTTTCAGCTTCAGTTGCTAGGTAATTAAATGGAAACTGCACGGTATCGAATTCCCCGGTCTCAATCGCCTTTAATAGAACGTCAGGCCTATGCCCAGTAATTCCAATAAACCTAATTTTCCCATCCTGCTTAGCATCCTTCAACGCCACCAATGCGCCATTAGGAGCTAAAACCTGCTCCAAAGTTTCAAAATTATTTACTCCATGCAGCTGCCAAACATCAACATACGTGGTGCCAAGCTCGGATAAGCTGGCCTCCAAGTCCCTCATAGCTTCATCATAAGTTCTGGATGCAGTTTTGGTTGCAATGTAAACTTCACTCCTAACATCGTTGAGGGCAGCTCCAATTTTACGCTCGCTATCAGCATAATTCCTAGCAGTATCATAGAAGTTTACACCCAACTCGAAAGCTCTACGCACAACCTTAACTGCTTCATCCAAGCTTAAAGTTCTAATTGGAATTCCTCCAAAACCTAAAACTGAAACCTTAAGCTGCGTTCTACCTAAAATCCTATACATGGCTTATCGCTAATATTAGGGTGAAAATGAAAATAAGTGTTTAGATGATCTAAGCTAGATGAGCAAAATCACCGCTGCAACCACGCAGCCATAGCGGGCAGCCTCAACCCTCATACTTTCAACCCGAACCTTAATCTCATCAATCTCCATGCCCCTCGCTTCAGCCATCTCCTTCAGCTTAGCCATTAGCTCCTCCCTCAATTCAACTTCAGATTTACTGCCGTACGCTTCGGCAATCAATCCATAATCAGCACATTTAGCAATTCCAACTCCAGCTCCAATAACTTCACCCAATTGCCCATCAGCCCTAGCCATGACCGTGAACGTCACCGTTCCGGGAAGAATGTCCTCATAATCCACCTCAACAGCATTTTTAGGCAAAATTGAAGTTACTGGAACTAAATTGCACTGGGCAATGCGAGCCTCCATCAATGCTCTATCAAAAGCATTGAGCGGGGAAACATTGCTAACAGCTTTACCCGAAGTCACGAAGTACCTAGTTGGCATCAACTTCCAATCAACCTCTACCTTCAATGCGTTAAATAGCATTAATTTAACCTTTCGGCCCTAAATCACTACGCTCAAATATTAGTAAGCGTAAATAAATGGGAACTTGAGGTGCAAGCCATGAACATCCGATTAACAGCCACTGCAGGCTTAATTTGGGCTGCAGCTTCAATGAGCGTAGGCATATTAAGCTTCACCCTATCATCAATAATATCATCATTAAATGCAAGTGGAATACAAGTTCAATTACTCGCCGCTTCAACAACAATTGGAATGCTCATCGGAGCATCCGCAAGCGGACTACTAGCTGAAAGAATAGGGCGAAAGAAAACCTGCATAGCATTTGCACTCACATTTTCACTTTCCAACATACTCATATACATTGCACCCCAAATTTTCCACGCAATATTTCTACTAAGAGCCATCTCAGGAATTGGGGTTGGAGGCCTCCTACCAGTTCTAGCCGCACTAGTATCCGAACTCTCAAAAATGGAAGAGCGAGGAAAGAACATATGCTTTCTAGAGAGCTTCTGGGCCTACGGCTGGCTAATAGCACTACTCATAGCATGGGCAATCCTCCCAGTAACAGGATGGCAAGCAGCCATGGCTGCAACCGGCCTCACATCCCTAGCCCTAACATTAGCAGCATACCCCTACACACCCAAATCGCCCAGATACCTAATGATGAAAGGGGAAAAAGGAGAAGCACAAAACATAGCTGAAAAGTATGGATTAAAGCCACCAAAAATAAAAGCTTCCAAGCTAAACCTGGCAGAGCAGATATCCATACTCTTCTCCAAGGATAATAGGCGAGTTACAATAGCACTATGGATCGTGTGGTTCACCATAGCAATGGGCTACTACGGAGTCTTCATATGGCTTCCAAAAAGCGTTTTAGCAGCCAAAATCCCACTAGTAAAGAGCTTCGAATACCTAGTCATCATGACAATAGCTCAAATACCAGGCTACTACAGCGCAGTAGCCCTCGTCGAGAAAGTGGGCAGAAAACCAATTCTAGGAGGATACCTAGCACTAACAGCGCTATCCTCATTCATGTACGCAAACTCAACAACAGTAACTGAAATGCTCATCTGGGGCAGCACACTATCATTCTTCGACCTAGGATCATGGGCAGCAATATACGCCTACACCCCAGAGCAATATCCAACCCACGTTAGAGGACTTGGATCCTCATGGGCCTCAGCAATTGGAAGAATTGGAGCAATACTTGGACCATACATAGTTCCACCACTAGTAGCCATGGGAGGCTGGTTCCAAGCATTCAGCTTCTTCGCACTAGTACACCTAATCGGTGCAGCAGCAGCATTCATGGGAAGAGAAATGAAGGGCAAAGAAATGCCAGAACTAATTTAAAGGCAAAACTGCACTAATAAATAAAAATTCAAAAATAATCTTTAAATTTAATTAAATTTTTATTTAAAAATATGAATTAATCTTCCAATTATTTTCATCATTACTAAAACAACCCCACTAATAGCAATCATATAGACAGCGACATCTGGCTGATAGGGAGCATACGAAAACGATGGCATTGGAGGAGAGCCGGGAGCTGGATGAGGAAACACCATTACGCGAATTATCATTAGGCTTTGCGCCCATAAATTTGCCGATATAATAGCTAACAAGCCACCAGCAAAACTAAAATCACCCCAAAATAATGAAAGCACCATGAAAACTATGGAAGATAAATAAGCAATAACCGACAGCAATGCCAATGGATAATACTCAGCCAACCGCCCAGTATTCTTAATAAAGCTAAGCGAATCAATAACGTTTAAACTTTGAACTTTAACTACTTCCATTTTCTGCAAATCATATATTCCAGTCCAAGGCAGAAATAAAGATAAAATCAGAATTGAAAACATAAGTATTTTAATTACCTGCATCACGCTTAAACTACTCTTTAATGATAACAACAATACCCCTCACCGACACCATCTAATCCATTATTTTATAATTCAATTAAATTTATTTAACATACTACTTAGCTAATTTGAGTTCCACTTCATTATCCATAATAAACAACTAAGTAAAGTGTATGCCACTTATCTTCCTCCCTGTATTAAATTGCCATAAAAGCTCGCACCAAACTTAAACGGCTAATCAAACTAATTACATGACTAACTTCACAAGTTAATCCCTTGCATTAACAAGTTGAAATGAGCAAAGCAACATAAGCTTAGCTTTAGCAATCTCATAAGGACATAAAATTAGAAGGAAATGCTAGTGGTGAAGCTAATTGGAAGCAGAATTAAAATACAATAACAATAATTATCCAAATATAATTTCTATTATCTGCTTAATTGCTAGTGGATTTAAATCCGTATTATCAATTGTTTGAACACCTCTCAAGCTTAACTTGTATTTAACTCCTCTTGGAACCTTAACTTTTGAAACTAGAATTATCCCCCCTGGATTGTAGAGCTTACGATATAATTCAATGACCTTTACTGCATCAACATTCTCAACTTCACCGCTGGTTAAGTGCTTAATTCCCTTAGACTTCCTAGTGCTCTTCCACCATCCAGTGATTTCCTTGCATTCAATTATGAAGTCTGGAGATTTAATTAGTGTAGCGTTAGACTTTTCATCGACGATATTTTCAATCCAGCCCCTGTAAATCATTATGTCTGGCCTTGGCGCAGCGTGGAGGGGAAGTTCATCCTCACTTTTCAGAGGTAAGCTCCACTTTATAGGCCTTGGAGCTTCTATGAAGAAGCTGAAATATGATCCATTCATCTCTATGATGTAGTTTGGAGGAATGTGTCCGCCGCGCTGATGACCTTTCCTGTCTAGGTGCACCCAAGAGTTGGGAGGATATTTAACTTTAATATCATAATTGTACATATTGTAGAGTATTGATAGCGCAATGAAATTTTGGAACAATATTCTACTATTAGTATCAATGCACTTTCTCACAGTTAGATTTGCAATCTGATTAAATCGCTTAAGCGCCAACTTCCTCTTCACCGAACTCTCAATCTTAGATATTAAGACGTCTCTAATGTGGCTTAATGGATCTTGAATAAATGAGTTGAAAGCCTTGCTGTGGAAGATATACTTGATGCCGAAGAAAGTCTTGACATCATCGCACAAGCGGCTGTACTTAGATATATCCAGCTCAATTTTTTCAATTTCACCTTTATACTTCTCATTAAGATAAGCATCAGCTACATCGTAAATTAGCTCTTCATCTGGGCTGGAAGCTTCAATTAGCTTCTTATACAGCTCTCTCCAATTCATATCCATCACCAGCGATAATGTGAAGTGGTAAAAGTAGTGATCCTAAAATTTATGAGAAATTACACTCCTCTATTTACTTCAATTCTACCTTCCTTCATCACCAACCTTATATTTTCGATTTTTCGCAGAACCCTAATATCTTCAAGAGGGTTTCCATCAACTACGATGACGTCAGCCAGCTTACCAACCTCAATAGTTCCAATTTTATCAGCTAAGCCGCAAGCTTCAGCTGCAATTTTAGTTGCAGACACAATGGCATCCATAGGCTTAAATCCAACCTCATCAACTAGCAACTCCAACTCCATTGCATTAGTACCCATCCGCCATAGAGGAGGGCCGCCAAAGTCAGTTCCAGTAGCAATCTTAACACCAGCCTCATAAGCCAACTTAACGCTCTTCAAGTGGTACTCGAAAGCCTCAGCAGCCTTCCTCACACCCCACTCAATAATGCCAGCCTCCTTACCCTTAGTGACAATCTGATGCGAAATCGAAAGAGTCGGCACCAAAATAACATTTCTCCCCTTCATCATCCTGATAGCCTCATCATCCAAGTATATTCCATGATCAATAGTTTTAACTCCAGCAGCAATAGCAATCTTAATACCCTCAGTACCCTGAGCATGGGCAGAAACAAAAGTCCCAACCTTCCTAGCCTCCTCAACTATAGCTCTAATCTCGTCAAACGAAAATTGAGTATGCTCAGGCCTATCACGCATAGACAATACGCCGCCAGTAGCGCAAATCTTAATAAAGTCAGCACCCTCCCTCAAAGCATACCTAGCAGCCCTACGGCAATCATCAACACCATCACAGATAGTGGGAATCTTCTGCTTAACCCACTCAATAGGGAGAAAATGGATATCACCATGACCAAAAGTTTGACTCAAAACATGCCCAGCAGCCAAAATCCTCGGCCCACGAACACTGCCCTCATTAATAGCCATCTTCAAATACAAGCCATTAGTACCGCCACAATCCTTAACAGTAGTAAAGCCAGCCCCCAACAAAGCCTCAGCATCACTAACACACCTCAAAAGCCTAACCTGCTCAGGAACAACAAAATACTCCTCCAACCTATGAGTGCGAGTACCCATAAAATGAACATGAGCATCAATCAAACCAGGCATAACAGTCAAACCATCAACATCAATAACCTCAGCACCAGCCGGAACCTCAACATCACCAACACGCCCAACAGCCCTAATCCTACCACCCTCAACCACAACAACACTTCTATCAATTGGGGAAGAACCAGAACCATCAATCAAAAAGCCATTAACCAAAGCTAAACTCTTGCCACAACACCTAGCCATAAAATCACCAGCAATAATAGAAAGACGCAAAAAATAACCTTAACGGTAAAAATAGAAGTAAACTATGCAGGTATACTACGCAACTTCACTGCTTTCCTCGCTATCTCCTGAACTCTACTAATATACTGCTTATGAGGATAAATCCACCTACCATCCACATACCGCTCATAGGGAATAGTTTGACGCAAATAGTTTTTAATGTCTAAAATTATATAGCTGAAATCACTTATTACGCCTATACTAGCTAGACTTAATAATGCATTGACAAAATTAAAGAATTCTAATTTCGGCAAGTACACGTTCATATATATTACATTCTTATTAACAACTTTAGCAACAGATGATGAAAATGGCTTTCCATTAAGAGATTTTATAAACTTATTTAATAACACATTATTATTAAATTCAACTCTAAATACGTACATATCAGCTACACTCGATGGATATGGAAAGACAACCGGTCTATAACCTCTTATTAATTTAAATCGCAAAACATGATTATAATAATGATAACGAATTGCAGGTGGAGTCATTTCTAGCTTTGACGCGATCTCTCTAAAGCTAACACATGCGTCTTTTTCCAATTCTTTCAAAATAAATATGTCAATATAATCTGGCTTAAACATTAAATTATTTTGGTCAAAATCTACTTTTGAAGTACTTGAAGAAGACCCATTAACTATTTCTTTAATCCAATCATTCCATCTAAATAACCACTTCTTTCGTTTAAAATCAAACCAATAGAATCCTCTTGAAATATCTATGATATCTTCAACCCATTCAATTAAGAATCTTTTTATTAAACCACTTTGTTGCATACTTTCTAAGAATGATTTAAATTCAATTTCCTTACCAAAAGGAATTGCAGCACTAACATAAAAACCATTATAGTACCCAAAGCAGGGTGCTATATAATTCCAATAATCATTTGCTTTTAGAGCCTCTTTCACAAAAATTCTTTTCCTTGGAAGAATCTCGATTAAAATATAAGAAGGCCTTAAACCAATTTTCGGATAATTAATCTTTGTAGTAATTTTAAGCATTTTGTTATTTAATAGTCTTTTAAGATGATAATGAGCTAAAGAAGGAGATAAACCAGTCATTCTTGCAACTTCGGATATATTCCTAGGATTAGCACGAGTCAATGCCGAAATTAATTGGGCAACAACATGATTTAATTGATTAAGATATGCAGTATATTTACTCCAGAGCTCCTTTTCTTCAGCAAACAAATTGAGCCCCCTTTATTGTAATATTTTGAAGCAGAATAAAAACTTTTCTAAAGAAAATTAAATCAAAAAGAAAAAGAAATAAAGTGTTTATTTACTTAATTTGTGTCGGGCCAAGGATCATCTACAGGGTCTCCCATCGGGTATATCTCTACCATTTCTTTTTCTCCCCCGATTTAATTTTCAAGTAAATTATGTACTAATCTCGCCTTATATTTTTTCTTTTTTACAAAAATGTTAAGTTACTCTTTTGTAAAATGGGAAGAACATAGTAGTGAATTATTAATCTTTTTTATGATTAGTTTATATGATTAGTAGATTGTATGTAATAATTTCTTTTATTTTATTATCCTTTTTTGTAGTTAGATTTTTATTTATTTTTTATATGCTTTTGCTATTATTTTGTAAATTAAATTATAGTAGTTTTACTTTTTCTATTTGTATTTTATAGAGAAATTGTTTTTTAGCATTAAGTACAGAAATCAATTAAATATCTTTTCCTTATGGCATACTGAATATGGCATTTTAGTTTTTGTTATTTTATACTGTTTTTTAGTTGCCAATAATGTCTGATTCCTGTTATTCCTGGTATTTGGGTGTAGAAGTATAGGTGTTGTGTCCATGGTATTGTTGCTATTCTTATTCCGTTTAGTCTCATTGATTTTAGTGCTTTGAATAGTAGGATTGTTCCTATGCCTTTGTTTTGTTCTTTTTTGATTACTCCTATTGGTCCGAGCCAGCTTGGTTCTAGTGCTCCGTATGCTGCGAATCCTATTGGTTGGTTGTTTTGGTTGTATGCTATCAATAGTCCGCCTGTTGGTTCGATTGTTGCTCGTTTTGCTTCGTATGCCCAGTATGGTGAGAATTTTGTTTTTATCCAGTTTTCTAGTTGATTGATCTCTCCTCTTGTTACTTCTTTAAATGTTGTTCCTTGTTTGATTAGTTTTTGTTTTAGTGTTTTTATTCTTGTTGGGATGTAGAAGCGTTTTAGGTCTACTTCGTAGTCTACTACTTCTCCGTATTTGGTGAAGCCTGCGGTAAGGTAGTTTGTTAGGTAGTAGTCATAGTGGATGTCTATTCCTGGGTGGAAGTGCCAGCTTGGAAAGTTTGCTACTCTTATTTCTGTTTTATTTTTGGCTTTTATTTCGTTTAGATATTCGTTTATTAGTTGTTGGAATAGTTTTTTGGTTCTGTGTTTTGGTGGGATTGCAATTACTTTTATCCATGCAAGGTGTTTTTGTGCTTCAACTAATTCTTTTGGTGCCCTTGTTCTTTCAACTCCTATTAGTAGGCCTATTAGCTTGTCTTTTTCTAGGGCTAGGAATGTTAGTTTTGATGTGTAATTTGGATCTTGGACTGTGCATCTTCTTAGCATGTGGTCTGTTATGAAATCTCTCTCCAAAGAAAGGTTGAGAAATTGTTTTAGTTTTAATGCGTGTTCCGGCTTTTCATCTAATCTATATATTTTCAATTTTTAGCCTCATATTGCATTATTTGATTGTGGCGTATTCATGTATTATTGCCGCTACGTGTTTCATTCCTTCTATGAAGTCTTTTATTCTGATGTTTTCGTTGGGCGCGTGTGCTCTTGAGGCGTAGTAGCCTACTCCTGTGGATGCCATTGGTATTCCGAGGTTCTTTATGAAGAGGTACATTGGACCTGAGCCTGCCATTGTTGGATATACTACTGGGGGTTGACCATAAACTTTCACTGCTGCATTTATGGTTGCCTTGACGATTGGAGTGTTGATTGGAGTTTTAGCTGGATATAACTTTCCTAGCAGCTTTACTTCTATGTCGCTGTAACCTTTGCTTTCCAAGTGCCTCTTCAACTTTTCAAATATGTCTTGGGGATCTTGATCTGGAACTAATCTAAAATCTATTTTTGCTACTGCTTTTGAAGGTAGAACTGTTTTGCTGCCCGGTCCAGTGTAGCCGGAAATTATTCCGCATATATTGCATGTTGGAGAGTATAGGTGATGCTTAAGTGCTTCATATCCTTCAAGTCCATGAAGTAGCTTTTCCAGCTTAAACTCCTTCTTCATCTTCTCGGAGTCGAATTCTATTGACTTAACGTGCTCTAGCTCTTCTTTTGATGGAGGTATTATGTTGTCGTAGAATCCTGGGATGAGGATTCTTTCATTTTCATCTTTTAGGGTTGTTAGTGCTCTTATTAGTTTCCAAGCTGGATTTGGAATTAGAGTTGCATTTGCTGAGTGCACATCTCTAGCTGGGCCGGTTGCAATTAATTCAACATAAAGTATTCCTTTAACGCCCAAGTAAATGGTTAGTCTTTCCTTAGCGTCTTTTGAACCACTTTCCCAAATTCCTCCATCAGCTTTAAACTTCTCACCATACTTCTCAATATATCTTGGCAGATTGGGGCTTCCAATTTCCTCTTCACCTTCAATTACGAATTTAATGTTTATTGGAAGTTCACCTAGGGTGTTAAGCATTGCTTCAATAGCCTTAATTCTAGCAACGATGTTACCCTTATTATCTGAAACTCCTCGAGCAAATATCTTCCCATTTTCAATTACTGGATTGAAAGGCGGATTTCTCCACTCTTCAATGGGCTCTGGAGGCTGGACGTCATAGTGATTGTAGAATAACAGTGTTTTATTTGAGCGACTCGACCTGATTTCTCCATAAATTAGTGGAGGAGCACCCTCCAGTCTAAGCAGCTCTACTTTCGCTCCAATACTCTCCAGCAGCTCCTTAACCTTACCTGCACAATCCTCTAGGCCCTCATTTCTCGCTGAAATACTTGGCTGAGAACACAATTCCACTAAGTCTCGAATCGCCTCACCCGAATGCTCATCAATATACTGGAAGACCCTGCTTAAGGAACTTTCCACGGCAAACCACCAATTTAAATTTAAACTTAAGAAGTATTTAATTGATTATATTTGGCGAAATGCACTTAATTGGCAATGCCCTTAAATTAGGAACTAAAGTTGCATAGTATTGAAGGTTACCTCATTGTTGCCCTTCCAATTTTTCAACTACAACGGCTGTTCCATAGGCTGAGAAGGCAATCGCAACTCCCGCAAATAAGTCGCTTGTTTCGAAATCCACACCAATAACTGCATTTGCACCCATTTTCTCAGCATTTTTAATCATTCTTGCTAGTGCTTCGATTCTTGCTTTTTCAAATTCCATTGTTAATGACTTTAATTCTCCTCCTGTGAGAGATTCGAGGGCTGCAGCAAGTCTCCCTCCCAATCCTCTACTTCTTATCGTTAATCCAGAAACTGGGCCTAGCACTTTCACTATTCTATAGTTTGGTATTGTTGGTGTTGTTGTTATAATCATTTTTTCAGTTAACTTTCTATAATACTTAAATAAC
The DNA here is from genome assembly GCA_025061115.1 of Candidatus Culexmicrobium cathedralense. Lineage (GTDB taxonomy): Archaea > Thermoproteota > Methanomethylicia > Culexarchaeales > Culexmicrobiaceae > Culexmicrobium > Culexmicrobium cathedralense. The sequence goes on from JANZKC010000001.1 coordinate 363,091, forward strand.
GCTTCATCTCCAAATGATTCAATGATGCCTTGCGACTTCTCAGCAGTTACTTCCAAGAGCTTTTTGAGCTGATCTCCCCAATCTTTTAATTTTACCGCTGCCTCCTTGATTGCCTCACTAAACTCAAGCCCTGACTCTCTTAAAGATTCCACCAATTCTATTCTTACTCCATTTTCATAGGCCAATTTAATGAAGGCTTCAACCAAATTTAATCCGCTCTTAATCGATCTTTCAAGGTGAAACTTTAGTACTCCAATGGGGTTGTGAGGATAATTTTCTTCATACTTATTTAATACCATCCTAAATAATTCATCAACTTTTCTTGCTGCCAATTCAATCCCACTCCATCTTAACATTATAATGTAGAATCAAGTTATTTCCTTCGACTTCCTTCTAAACTGATCTTCAAATATCTCCCTAACCCTACTTATAGTATCTGCCTCTTCCGGCGACTTATCACTCCTTATCCGAACTATCCTGGCAAATCTCAACGCAAAGCCACTTTTGTAGTGGGGGCTCCGCTGTATTTCTGAAAATGCAACTTCAAGCACTATTCTTGGTTGAACTATAACTGTTCTGCCTCTCCTCATTATTGCAAGCTTTTCAAGCTGCTCAGTCATCCACTTTATCTCCTCATCGCTTAATCCCGTAAAGCACTTTCCAATTACCAGGTACTCACCCGTTTCAGGATCTCTAGCCGCTAAATAATAGTCGCTTAACCACCTGTATCTGTAGCCGTAGCCATAGTCTGCGGCTACCACCACCAAGTCAAGCGTTTGAGGGACTGCTTTAATTTTAAGCCACTTTCTGCCCCTAATTCCAGGAGTGTATGGGGAGTTTAGCTCCTTTGCCACAACACCTTCATGCCCATTTTCAATGGCTTTTTCAAAGAATTTTCTTGCTTCAGCAGCATCTCTTGTGACAATTTGAGGTATTATCAGTTGGGGAGGGACGATTTCCTTAAGCTTTTCTCTCCTTTTGCGGTAAGGCTTATCTATTAAAGTTTCTCCATCAACGTAAAGTACGTCGAAGAGATAGAGCTTTACAGGTATCCTTGCCATTGCCTCCTCAACGCCCCTTATCCTTCTAAACCTCCTCATTACGTATTGGAAGGGCATTGGCTTACCGTCTTTACCAACAGCTATAACTTCACCTTCAACGATCAACTTCCTAGCTGAAACTTCACTTTCCATGCATTCGATAACTTCCGGTAATGACTTTGTAACGTTGGTTAGCCTTCTACTGAAAATTTCAATTTTATCTCCATCCTTATGTATTTGAACTCTAGCTCCATCAGGTTTAACTTCAAATGCAGCTATACCTCCAAACTCCAGAAGCGCATCATCAACGGTTTTAGCATCTTCAGCTAGCATCGGCTTAATAGGGTGGAATAGGGTTATACCCATAGCCTTAATTCCACTTATCCCAGACTCCCTGGCTTTATAAGCTACATACCCTATATCGCTTATCAGCATGTTCGCCTTTCTAATCAAATCTCCAGGTATATCAAATGCCTTTGCTATTGCATCTTCCATTAACCCCTCTCCAAAGCCATGCCTCCTCTCACCTATTATTAATTTGACAAGGTACTTGGCTTCAAGCGGTGAAGCTCGGCTGAGCAGCGATTTTAATAGCCGCTCCTTCTTCTTTCTCGAGCCAGCGCCATACACCTTAGCTATCTCCTCCAACACCCTGTAAACTTCCCTTATGGTTAAGGACTTTTCAACGAGAAGTCTTTGCACAGGCTTCCTCTTAACTTCGAAAATCAGCTTGAAGCATGATCCCACATCTCCAGTTTCATTAAAAAATTTAATGTATTCGTCAGGAGCTATTCCAGTTAAGTCTTGAAGAACTTTAAATAGAGTTGTACCGCTAACCTCAAACTCCCTCTGATCCCAGGAAGGAAAGACCTTTCCAATTATCATTCTAACAGCTGGAGCAATTTCACTTAAATCCAACTTTCTTATAAAACTTGCAACGAGGTCGATTTTAGATATTCTACTTGAAATTTGAGATAATCTCTCGCAGAGATTGCATAGCTCCTCAAATTTCGTCTGCAAATCAATCACCAGCTAACTCACCGCTAAATTTAGGAGTAAACGCTTACTTCGAAGGCATCTTAATTTCAATTTTCCTCAATTCACTAAGACCAATTGGTAATTCGTTTAGGAAACTATTAAATTTAAAAACTGGGACTATTGGAATCCCCTCATAGATTTTAATTTTATCCTCATAGATTGAAAGTATGGCCGCTATGAAAATTGCTCTTGGCCAGCCGTAGATGCCCAATCTAGTCAATGCACTTCTACAAATAGATAGAGCTTCAAGTCTTTCAAAGTGGCGTAGTGCGCTTTTCCTAACTGCAGAGAATCTGCCCGCCGACCACCTCTTACAGTCAACGCATATAATTAGAGGCTCCCTAATTCCAATTACATCTATTTCATATCGATGCCTCCAAACTGCAAATCTGAAATTCCTATAAACATCATACCCGTGAATTTGAAATGCTCGGGCACATATGTCCTCAAACTCTCTCCAATTTAAGGTTAAAGCGACAGACTGAACATCTGCTCCCAACTTAATAGCATAAAAAGCTAACTTCAATCTATCAGTAGGATAGCATTGAAGTGCCTTCCCATCGAACTCCAAATTAATTAGATTTTCATCAGCTAATTCACGCATTAGCTCTCTAACCCTACTTAATGGAAGTATAACGCCCTCTGCAATTTCCCTATCAACTACTATGCTACGCCCCAAGGATAGCTTCAGAATCTCGCAGGCAATCCTAGCTTTCAAATTCAAGGCTACTACACTATTCCCCAAGAAGTTATATATGCAGTTCGCACTTCAACAAAACTCAGAATTACATGGGTTGAATCAAAAATCAAGATTCAAAATTCAACTAAAATTAAGATAAAAATTTAAAATATATGACTCGATTCAATTAAAGCCCCTCAAATTCTAGGAGCAAAAATGAAGCGGCATTTTATTTGATTATTTAAAAAATTCCTTATTAGCAGTAGAGTAATATATTTTTAAGGTGATTCCTTGTCAAGCAACATTAAACAGCGAAAATATAAGTGCGCAGTCTGCGGCAGGAGGCTCACCAGAAACGACTTGGTTACTTCAAGGGGAACGCTCATTCCATTTTACAATCTTTTAGATTCAAATGGCGAGCTAAAGCCCATATGCGTCAAATGCTACCATGAAATTGTAGGGAAAATCATTGCAAGACTATCTAGAGAAGAGCTTCACGTTAGGACTAGCGCACTCAGGTCAATGCACGGTTAGCTGTAAAATTCAAATTTGAAATAGGATATACTAAGAGTTAAGCAAGTTTAATTAAAGTGATTATCATGCGCGCTCAAGCCGCCACAGTCGAGGAAATGGTGGCAATTGACATTAACTCGGAATATTTAGGTGTTTCCAGACTTTTACTAATGGAGAACGCTGGAGCTGAAATAGCTCGATCAATCAAGGAGAAGATGAACATTAAGGACAAAAAGATTGTCATAGTTGCCCACACTGGCAATAAGGGTGGAGACGGATTCGTAGCAGCAAGACACCTCGCAAATCTAGGAGCAAAAGTCAATGTAGTTTTGATAGGAGATCCCAAAACCATTCGAACTAGCGAAGCTAAGAGAAACTGGGAAATACTGCAAAGTATGGAGAGCTCAATAAACATTATTGTCGTTCGAGGCTCAGCGAGACTATACTTGCTAGAAGAAGCATTAAGGGAGGCAACTGTAATCGTAGATGCACTACTGGGAACCGGAGTTAAGGGTGAATTAAGGCCGCCAATTTCAAATGCAGTTCAAATGATAAATGAGGCGGGAAAAGCTGGAGCGCTAATAGTTGCAATAGATCTCCCAACAGGAATAAATCCAGACACTGGAGAAATTCTTGGAACTGCAGTTGAAGCCAACTTAACGGTAACCCACCACAAACCAAAAATTGGACTACTAACCGAAAAGGCGAAAAAGTATGTTGGAGAATTGAAGGTAGCTAACATTGGAGTTCCACCTGAAGCAGAGCTATTTGCCGGCCCTGGAGACGTATTAATCGCATTGAAAAAGAGAAAGCTAACAGCGCATAAAGGAGACTTCGGCCGAATAGTCATCGTAGGGGGAAGCAAGGACTACTCCGGAGCTCCCGCACTAGCAGCATTAGCAGCACTAAGAGCGGGATCAGACTTGACAATAATAATTGCTCCAAAAGCAATCTCAACATCCATAAGAGGCTACTCTCCAAATCTAATAGTAAGAGACTATGAAGGCGAATATTTGAATAAGAGTGGAGTTGAACTCGCACTAGCAGAAATAAAGAGGGCAGATGCAGTTATAGTTGGTCCAGGACTAAGCCTCAAAGAACAAGTAGTTAATGCAGTCCAAAACTTACTGGAGGAAGTTAAGAAGATTAAAGTGCCAGTTGTTGTAGATGCAGACGCCATCAAAGCATGCGCCGGAAAAACTGAAGTTATAAGCGGTTTAAGTTGCATCATAACTCCACATGCAGGAGAATTTAAGATATTAACCGGAATCCAGCTGCCTCCAGAAAATAGTGGAGGATGGAAGAAGAGAATGGAAATAGTAAGGAGGGAAGCTGAAAACCTGAAGGCCACAATACTTTTGAAAGCCCACTATGACATCATATCTGATGGAGTTAAAGTCAAGGTTAATAGAACTGGAAATCCAGGAATGACAGTTGGAGGAACTGGAGATGTGCTAGCTGGAATTGCAGCAGCATTCCTAGCATGGGGCAACCCACCCATAAAAGCAGCTACAGCCGCCGCATTCATTAATGGCCTAGCAGGAGACCTAGCAGTTGAAGAGAAAGGTTATCACATACTGGCAACCGATGTAATAGGGAAAATTCCAGATGCATTTGCGAAAATCGAGAAATGCATCATGAAGTGAGCATTCTAACAAGAAACCTAACGTTCAAAAGTCGAGTTAAATCCAAAATTTTCCTTAAATAGTGTGGCAACCTACATACAGGGTGAACGTGCCCGCTCCTAATGAGCTCCAAAGCATCAACCAATGATGAAACCTCACCTTCAAATGCAGTAGCAGCAAAACCAAGAGTTAAAGCAGTATGAGAATCGGAACCTGCAATTCGCGGCAAATTCAGCTTCCTAAGAAAATCTACTTGTGGAGGAGGGTAATACTCCAAAGCGTCAAGATATTCAGCATATTTCAATGAATTTAACCCCAGCCCCGAGCGCCTAAAGACATGTGCAGCGACAAGAATACCTCCAGCAGATCTAACGTGATCGGATAAGGCGGGCAAATTCCAAGCCTCTACACCGAAATGCAAGCTGAAGTCATAGGATGGAAAAATAGCTAGAACGTGCCCCTCGCTAAGAGAAAACTCCACTCCAGGCAAAATGAGAAAACCAGCATGAGCCGAAGCATCCCTGTAAAGCCTAAATCGCTTAGCAATTACTCGTGAATCCCAAAGCTTAGGTGCATGATCCACAATCGCAATTCCACCCAACCCTCTCCTCTTAGCATGCCTAGCTAAAGAAGCGGGATTATGAGTACCATCGGAACAATTGCTGTGAACATGCATATCGATTAAAGTTGAATTTCCAGTCAAGATATCTCCATCCACAATAAATGCCATTTTCAGCAAAAAATCAAATTTGTGTATTTAGGGCAGCGCTATAATTGACACCTCCAACGTGTCCAAATCCAATATAGCCACAGTTCTCTTTCCAGTCAAGTATCCGCAAGCTTCACCTGGATTAACAATTAAGCATCCACTCAACTTAACAAGTTCAGGCTTATGCGTATGACCTCTAACAACAACATTGTACATTCCAGATCTAGCCAAAGCTTCAACAACCCTTTCATGCCTACCATGAATTACCGCAATCTTCACCCCTTGAAAATCAACCTCTCCAAAATCCCCAAGCAACTCAACACCAACCTGAGATGCCTTAACCTTCATGAACTCCCTTTCCCCATCGACGTTTCCAAATACTCCATAAACCTTGCAGTTCACCTTAGCCAGCCTAATCATCGTAAATGGAGCGCACCAATCACCAGCATGCAAAACTGCGCCGACGCCATGCTCGTTAAAAACTTTAACTGCAGAATCCACAGCAGCCTGATTATCGTGGGTATCTGAAATTAATCCAATCTTCAATCCAACCACCAAAACTACTGTTTAGGTAAACTCTTATAAGGTGAATGCTTCAACATCATTTATTAATTTGAAGTGAGAGAATATTTCCGGTATATAATCATGCCTAAAAACAGGCCAACATATCCATTTTCAGCTATAGTTGGTCAGGAAAAGTTGAAGTTAGCACTTCTAGTTAACCTTGTAGATCCAAGCATAGGCGGATTACTGATCGTTGGACCTAAGGGCTCAGGAAAATCCACTGCAGTTAGAGGGCTCATAGATCTTCTGCCCGAAATTGAGGTAGTAGTAGACTGCCCATTCAACTGCGACCCCAAAGATCCAAATTTAATGTGCGACAATTGTAGAGCCAGATTTGAGCTCCACGGCAAGCTGCCAACCAAGAAAATTAAAATGCCATTCGTAGAACTGCCATTAAGCGCAACTGAAGATAGAGTCCTAGGGTCAGTTGATATTGAGAAGGCCATTAGAGAAGGAGCAAAAGTCCTACAGCCAGGACTCCTAGGAGAAGCGAATAGAGGCATACTATACATTGACGAGGTTAACCTGCTACCAGACAACATTTCAGACGCCATACTGGATGCAGCTTCAAGCGGCTGGAACCACATCGAAAGAGAAGGCTTAAACTTCACTCATCCAAGCAAGTTCATCCTCATCGGAACAATGAACATCGAGGAAGGATGGCTTAGACCTCAAATACTCGATAGATTTCCACTCTGCATCAAAGTTGAAAAAATCAGCAATCCCAAAGACAGAATTGAAGTAATGACTAGAAACCTAGAATTCGAAGAAAATCCAATAGAATTCATCGCCAAGTGGCAGCCAAAGCAAGAGGAGCTTCGAAAGAAAATATTAAGAGCAAGAAAAACCCTTTCAAACATCAATGTTCCCAAGGAACTCGAAGAAACCGTAATAGATTTCTGCATAAAACTTAAGGTTGACGGCCACAGGCCAGACATAGCAATAATCAAGACTGCAAAAGCCATAGCAGCGCTAAATGGAAAAGAGCAAGTAGATTTGGAAGATGTTATTCAAGCAGCAGAGCTAGCATTAGCTCACAGAAGTAGAAGTGGAGGACTTGAAGGTCCACTAACGCCCGAGGAAATTGAAGAAGAACTATCAACGACAATCACGAAAAAGAAGGAGGAAGAGGAAGAAGAGGAAATAAGGAAGATCGAAGTTGAAGTCGGCAAAAGCGGAAAGCTGCCATCAATAGCAACTCGACCCCCCATCAAGCCAAAAAAGGAAATAGTTCTTCCAAGACCAGTAGGCATGCTCTTAGTACTTGCACTATACTACATGCTATTCTACTTCGCATTTGCAGCTGGCTCAATACTATTTTCAGGAGTCATGGAGCTACCATGGGAGCAAACCATAAAGCTCATGAAGGAAGACGTCCTAATTTGGTCAGCAATCGCACTAATAATATTCACGATACTCCAAGGAATAGGAAACTTAAGGCGCGGAAAAGTAGCCTACGTAAAGTTCAAGGAACCCCCACTAGAAGAATATAGAAGAATTAAAGCGCACAGGCTCTTAATAAAAGAACATGTAGTGGAGGGGCCGCCTACAAAGCAAGTATTTGGAAAGCGAGTCTGGCAATTTATATCAATATTTGGAGCAAAAATACTCCAAACATACAGGTCAGCCATAGAAAAGGGAAGAAAAATAGCTGAAAGCATGTTCGATTTAATGATTCAGCCTCCAAGCACATTCAAGATAACACTAACTCCAGAGCACATGAGAGGGAAAAAAGCTAGAGCAGAAGTGGTTAGGGGAATATGGCTTAGGAGAGGAAAATACGTGAAGCACGCGATGCCAAGGGAAAAACCGTGGGACATTGCCCTAGCACCAACATTAAGAGCAGCAGCACCATATCAGAAAATAAGAAAATCATCAAAGCTCGCCATCAAAGTCGACATGAGCGACATAAGAGTTAAAGTTAGGGAGTACAGAGCACCCCTATGCATCGTAATACTTCTCGACATGAGCGAGTCAATGATAGTTTCACTAGAAAACGTGAAGAACGCCATTAGAGGACTACACAAAGGCGCTCACAGGCATAGAGATAAAGTGGGACTAGTAGTTTTCAAAGGCACAAGCGCAAAAGTACTTCAATATCCAACCACAAACTTGAGGGCAGTAGTCGAAAAGCTCCTAGAAGTTGGAGCCAGCGACTTCACTCCACTAGCAGCCGGAATGCTAAAGGCATACGAAATACTTAAGCTCGAGAAGATAAAAAGCAAGGAAACAATTCCCGTCCTAGTAATAATTTCAGATGGAATAGTCAACGTGCCGCTAGATAACCCCCTAACACCAGAACTCAGAAAGAAATTCCTAAACCCAGCCCAAGCAGACGTTATAGACGTAGCCAAGAGAATAGCCAAGGATAAAATTAGGACAATAATCATAAACACCGACCACAGGCCAGATGAAATATACAAGAAAATATACTACGGAGCCAAAGGAGCAACTTTCAGCTACACTCCAACAGCACTACTCATGGAAATTGCAAGAATAACCGGAGGCAAATACTATGGACTTAGAACAGACATACCAGGAGAAACGATAATCATACCGGAAGTAATTTCTGAAATAGCAGAAGCGCCAGCTAGGCTGGAAGAAATTTTCGGGCCAGTAGAGTAGAGAGCCTACTCACAAAGCCTATTAACGTAAGGCACATCTAAAATCATTGGGGATTAACTTGAAAGAACTATTAAGTTGGATAGTAGATGAGGGTAGAGCTGAAGGAGCTGACTACGTAGAAGCCAGATATCAAAAGTTCTTCAGCACCGAAATTGAAGTTCGAGACGGCAAGGTAATTTCGGCAACCCCAGGAATTGAAAGGGGAGTCGCAATTAGAGCTCTATTTAAAGGTGGATGGGGCTTCTCAACCACAAACGACGTAAGCAAAGAAGGCCTCAGATCAGCACTTAAAATGGCATTAAAAATGGCGAGGCAAGCAAGCGCAGACACTGAATTAATAACACTGGCACCAGCAACAGTAGTTGTAGATAAGGTTGAAGTTCCAGTAAAAGAGCCCCTAGAGGAAACTCCCATAGATGAAAAGATAAAAGTACTACTTGAAGCCGACAAGTCGGCTAGAAGCGTGGCGCCATCAGTAAAGGCAACTTCAAACTACTGGGACTACTCGGAAGAGAAAATCATATGCACAAGCGATGGAACCGAAATTGAAATTAAAAATTCATGGATATTCTTTGGCATATGGGCATACGCCAGCGAAGCAGGCCTCATACAATCATATAGAGATAGATTCGCAATGCTAGGAGGCTTCGAGGTAACAGAAAAAATGGACGTTCAAGGAAGAAGCAAAAGAGCAGCTGAAAAGGCATTAAATCTACTTAAAGCCAAGCCAGCGCCAGGCGGAAAATTCACAGTAGTTATTGACGGCGTGCTAGCAGGGCTACTCGCCCACGAAGCGATTGGCCACGCTTCGGAAGCAGACAGCGTATTGAGAGGAATAAGCGTGCTCAGAGGAAAGCTAGGGAAGAAAATAGGATCAAAGTACGTGACGCTAATAGACGACGCAACAATAACGGGGAGATTTGGAAGCGACTTCTACGACGACGAGGGAGTTAGAGCCCAAAGGAAAGTGCTAATTCAAAATGGAGTTCTAAAAGGATACCTAACCAATAGGGAAACTGCAGAGAAAATGAACCTACCATTAACTGGAAACGCTAGAGCTCAAGACTACAGACACCCACCGATAGTTAGAATGACAAACACGTTCTTCCAGCCGGGAAACATGACCTTTGAAGAGCTAATAGAAGACATAAAGTACGGAATATATGCTAAAGGAGGAAGAGGAGGTCAAGTAAGCCCAGCAGAAGGAGTATTTCAATTCGGAGCGCAGGAGGCATACCTAATTAAAAATGGGGAGCTGAAGGAGCAGCTTAGAGACTTCAGCATGAGCGGATTCATACTAGAAACGCTGAAAAACGTGACTGGAGTTGCAAAGGACTTCGAAATCTACCCAAGCTTCTGCGGAAAAGCAGGACAATTAATGAGAAACACTTGCGGAGGACCCCACGTAAGAATTGAAAATATAATTGTAGGAGGTAGAGCGTGATGGAGCTAATTGAAGCCGTAAAATTTGCAGTTGAAAAAGCACTTAAGTTTGGAGCAAATCAAGCAGACGCATACGCATCAAAAAGGCGCGAAACCTCAATTCAAGCGACAAACGACAAAATTGGAGGAATAAGGGATAGAAGAGCTACAAGCGAAACAATTGAAGGCATTGGCGTTAGAGTAGCCGTAGGAAAAAGCGTAGCCTACGCATACACTACCATACTAGAGGAGGAAAGCATCCTTCAAGCAATAAAAACCGCAATCAAATTAGCTAAAGTTAAAGAGCCAGATCCAGACTTTAAATCCCTACCGCCAGTTAAGCCTCCAGCTAAAGTTGAAGGCATATTTGATGAGGCGATAATTACACCGCCAGTAGACGAAGCATTCGAGCAGATAAGAAAAGTTCTAAGCGAAGCAATGGAGGCAAACCCCAACTTCAACACAGTAATTTCAGGATACTCATTCACATGGGCTGAAAGAGCAATAGCAAACAGCTTAGGAGTCGAAGTTCACTTTAAAGAAAGCATGGCAGGCACAGGAGTCTACATCATAGGCGAAAGGGAAGGATTGAGAAGCCTAGGTGGAAAAACCGATGAAAGCAGATTCCTCAAGGAAGTAGACATCGAAAAGTGCGCTGAAGAAGCAGTGAAGTACGCTAAAGTAGGGCTTGAAAAGACCAAGATAGAAGCAGGAGAAAAAACAGTTATTTTCCAGCCCGAAGCACTATCAAGCTTAATGCACTACGCATTCATCAATGCAATAAATGCCTACAACGTTCAGGAAGGAAAATCGTACTTGACTGGAAAGCTTGAAACTCAAGTAGCCTCGGAAAAACTCACAATAATAGATGATGGAACCACACCTAAAGGATTAAGAACAGCGCCGGTTGATGGAGAAGGAGTGCCAACAAGGAGAAACGTGATAATCGATAAGGGAGTGCTGAAAAGCTACCTATACGACAGCTACACGGGATTCAAAGAAAATAGGGAAAGCACAGGCAATGCATCAAGGCAGTTTAGAAGCGCAGTGACAGTAGCTCCAAGAAACCACATCATAAGTGGAGAAGAAGTAAAGCTCGAAGAACTACTTGGAGAAGTGAAGGAAGGCCTACTCGTAAGGGGAGTTATGGGAGCACACAGCACAAACATAGCGACAGGAGCATTCTCAGTTCTAGCTAATCCAGCATACGTCATCAGAAACGGCGAAATAATGGGTCAAATAAAGGGATGCATGATTGCAGGGACATTCCAAGAACTACTAATGAAGTATTCAGCCCAAGGAGACGACGTAATTCAAAAAGGCTTCCTGGTAGCACCGTCCATCAAATTCGAAAAAGTGAGAATAGCACTCTAAACTCAACCACCTTTCTTTATTACCTTAACTCCAACAACATTTTCAATTTCTTCAACACTTATAGCTCCCTCCCTAACAACCACCAGGGAACTCCCAGTCAAATCCACCACAGTTGATGGAACGCCAATTGGGCACTCACCAGCATCAATAACGAGGTCAACGGCATCACCCAATTGCCTCAAAGCTTCATGAGCAGTTCTAGGTGCCCTCCCACCAGAAATGTTTGCACTTGTACCTAAAATATATCCATTGCAAAGCTCCGCAAGTTTAACTGCCACCAAGTGATTGGGCATTCTAACCCCCAACGAGAACCTGCCGGCAGTCACTTCATTTGGAACGTAGGGCTTCTTGGGCAGAACAATAGTTAATGGGCCCGGCCAAAAAGACCTCATCAACCTCAAAGCAAGGTCATTAACATAGACCACTTCCTCAGCAGCCCTAATGCTTGAAACTATAACTGGCATAGGCTTTCCAGATCTCCTTTTAACAAAAATAGCCTTCTTAACCGCCCTGACATCAAATGGATTTGCACCTAAGCCATAAACAGTGTCCGTTGGGTAAACTATTAGACCTCCAGAAAGAACGATGTCTGAAGCTTCAACTAGAATTGATAAGCTAAACGCAGTTGGAGAGATTGTGATAATCCTAACCATATCAACAAAACATGAGCTTAAACAAGCCCTTAAAAGTTTTGTAAGTTAGCTGAAACCAGCAAGCTTAAAAACTATGTTTGCTGCACCTCCAACAATCAACGCTAAGACAATGCTTACAGCTGAAATTATGGCAGCCCTCTTCCACCCGAACTCCTTAACTAATGCAGCAATAGTAGCTATGCATGGAACATAAATCATTGTAACCAGCGAAAAAACGACCATTTGACCTCCACTTAAAACAGCTCCAAAGTCTTCAATTCCAAAAACCTCCAAGAGCATTATTAGCGTAAGCTCCTTCCTTAAAATTCCAAAAATAAGTGGAACCGCACATTCAGCAGGCAAGCCAAGCAAACCAGAAATAATTGGACTTGCAATTGAGGATATCGTCCAAATGAAGCCAGTAATCTTGAAAAACTCCAAAACAACGCTTCCAAGAACAATGAGTGGAAGCGCAACGTAGATGAAATCCTTAGTTCTTACCCACGTCTTAATGATCACAGTTTTAATCATTGGAGCCCTATAGTCGGGTATCTCCATGATCAATCCAATGGGCTCACCTGGAAGTTTTTTAGTTAAAAAGCGCCCAAGCAAAATAACCAGGATTAAGTCAAAAGCGTAAAGCGAAAGAGCCGGAAGAAGACCAACATACTTACCCACAAGCCCTAGAATAACTACGGTTCTAGCTGCGCATGGAATTAAAACTACTAGGAAACCAAGAATCAACCGCTCCCTATCAGTCTCCATAATTCTACATCCAATGCAAGCGGGGACATTACAGCCATAACCCAACAATAGCGGTATGAAGCCCTTCCCATGAAGGCCAATCTTGTGCATCAAGTTGTCCATCAGAAAAGCAGCTCTAGGCAAGTAGCCTGAGTCCTCAAGCAAAGCTAGTAAAATGTAGAAAGTAAGCACATACGGAATTGCTATTGTAACTCCAGCAATTACGCCGGTGAAAAAGCCATTAATAATTATGTCAGCTACAAGGCTCGAAAAAGAGCTGTAAATTAATGATTCAATTGGAGGCAACAATAAATCCTCAATCAAGTATGATAAGAACTCTTCAAGAACAGCGCCCCCCATAAAGACTAATGAAAAGACGGAAATCATAATCGCCAGAAGAATTGGATACCCAAAGATTGGGTGCGTAGTTATGTAGTCAAGCCTTTCAGATAACGTAACTTTAGCAACAGCCTCAATCCTCTGCACCTTCGATATCACCCTATTAATTATCGAGTACCTCTCGGAAGCAATAATCACAGGCGAAGGCTCACCATGCATCTCCTCAAGCTGGCTAGCAAGCTCATCAGCCAGCAAAAGCACGAGCGACCCATTCTCCATGCTTGAAATGCGCCTAACGACCTCCTCATCCTTCTCGAGAAGCTTAACTGCAATCCAACGGGCAGGATAATTTTCACATAATTCTGGAAGGTTCTCAGCTATAGCTCTAACTAAAACTTGAATTCTCTCCTCAACCTCCCTTCCATACTCAATCTTCATGGGATGAAGCTCCAACTTGCCCTCAACAACATCAATGATCGTGGAAAGAAGTCTATCCACTCCATAACCAGTAACAGCTATAGTCGGAATAACAGGAACACCTAAAATCATCTGAAGCAATGAAACATCAATTTTAATTCCCTTCTTAGAAGCGACATCCCATAAGTTTAAAGCAATCACAATTGGAGCTTCAAGCTCCAGAAGCTGTATTGTCAAGTACAGGTTTCGCTCCAGCGCCGAGGCATCAACAATGTTCACAACAACATCCGGCCGCTCAACTGCAATGTAATCCCTAGCAACGATCTCCTCTTGCGAATAAGCTGAAAGCGAATAGGTTCCAGGCAGATCGAGCACACAAATCTCATACCCTCTATAGAAAAGCTTGCCCTCAGCCCGCTCAACCGTTTTTCCAGGCCAATTCCCAACAGTTTGACTTGCACCTGTAAGTTGATTGAAAATAACGCTCTTACCAACATTTGGATTCCCAGCTAGAGCAACAGTAATTCTCTTGCCAGCCAATGCTAATCCTCCAAAACTTTAATGAAAACCCTAGACGCTACACCTCTTCCAAGCGCGACAGAACAACCTCTAACCTGAACTACGATCGGCCCTCCAAAAGGAGCATTCCTCACAACAGTAACTTCAACTCCAGGAGTTAACCCCATATCGGCTAATCTTCTTATAAAGCCATATCCACCAACCATGAATGCAACTACACCCTTACTTCCAGGAGAAAGAGATGATAGAGGTTTAACCTCTTCAATCCTACCTTCAAGCGAGCTTAAGGAGCTGTGAAGCTGATCTAAACTGGCTTCATCCAATCCATGGCTGAACGTCCAATGAGCCCGCATATCCCTAATGGTCTTAAAGCTCTGCCATGGAGAAGTATATTTGTGAATATACTTATCATGCAAAAATCTTTCCCTATGGCTTAAAACTAGGGATCTACCTGCCTCGGTCAGGTCATATGTGCCGTCAACTATAAGCCCCTCTCTAATAGCCAAGTTCAAAGCTTCAACGATATTATTAACATTAACTCCAAGGCGGCTTGCAATCAAATCCGGAGTTGGGACGATGCCTTTAGCTTTAATTGACAATATCACTTCAAGCACGCAAGGAATAAGCCGCCTAATTCTTCTCCTACTAAAAATCATGGTTCAACCTCCTATGGAATGAACATAACTTTAATGGTCGCTGATGCTGGCAGATGTCCACTGCAACAATTTGCCACATTAACGTAACATGCACCTCAATTTTCGGATTTACGAAAATCAAAATATACCTTACGCTTTCACTTCAAAACTTCCACGCGGCTAACTCCAGACTCATCTTTGTAAATGTGAATTTGACTTTCAAAGTATGGGCTATCCCTAACTTCATCTACGTGGGAAATCACTATTATGCGCTCATAGTCCTTTTGAAGCTCATTAAGAGTTCTAAGCAGCTCGCTTCTAAACTCCCTGCTCAACGGCCCAAACCCCTCATCTATGATTAGGAAGCGAGGAGCTACGCCGGCTTTCTCAGCTAAGGCCCTTGCTATTCCAAGCCTAATTGCAAAGCCTAGCAAAACCATTTCTCCACCAGAATAGGTTGTTAAATCCCTAATAGTAGCTCCATCATAAACTATTATTGAAACAGCATCTTCAAGAGCCTCTATCCTAATGCTCTTTCCAGGAAGGAATCTAGAGACGTAGTGGTCAGCCCACTCCTCAACCCGCTCCAAATACCTCTTAAGAAGAGCCAACGGTAAGCCTTTCTCATGAAAAACATACTGGTACAGGTAAAGGTATACGTTGACCTTTCTCTCAAGCTCTAAGCTCTTAGATTGAAGCTCCTTAAGCTTCCTCCTCTTATTCTCAATTTCCCTCAAAGAATCCACGATAAGCTTTAATTGCTCTTCAACTCTTGCCTTGCGATTGCTCATTTCAACAATTAATGAATCAACCTCTTCAATTTTTGATTTAACCCTCTTCAGCTCCAAATCCAGCTTTCCCTTCAACTCGCGAAGTGAAGGATACTCACCAAGCTTAGATTCAAGCTGAGCAATTAGAGCTTCAAGTTCAATTTTCCTTCGCTTCAACTCGTCAATTCTACCTGCAGCCTCCCTTACCTCCATCAAATTCCTCGAAAGCTGCTCAAGCTTCTCCTTAAGCACATTTAGAGCTCCTCTTGCCTCCCCAATCTTTATGAGAACGCCAAACATTAGCATGAACTGACTTGATAACTTCGAGAACCTGCTCATGACGTCGCTGAGCTTTGCCTCTTCATCGCTTAGCTCTTTAACGTAAGCATCCAGCTCCTTTACTTGCCGATTTAATTGCTCAATTTTAGCTGCAAGCCTTGAAGCCATCTTCTCAGCGTATCTCAACTTCTCCTTTGATAACTTCAATTTCTCAATTTTTAGAGCTATAGCCCGCTTCTCTCCCTCTAAAGACTTCACCTTTGAACTTATAGTAGCCAACTCTTCGGAGAGATGCCTGATAGCTTCACCTGCCCTTTCCCTACTCAGCTTAGTGCTACAAACCGGACATGTGACTTCGTCTCCTAAATTCTCCTTGAGCGCACTTATGCTCTTTTCAATGAAGCCCGAGTATCCAGTGAGCTTTGAAATTTCCATTTCTATACGGCTAAGCTCATCGCTTAGCTCATCGTACTTTTTAGCTTCAGCTTCTAATCTTCCTAGTTCCTCTTTAACACTCCCAAGTTCCCTCTGAGCATCAGCTAGCTCTTTTTGGAGAAAATCCCTCTTTGAAGTAAGCTGCTTTAACTGGAAAATTCTCTCCCTAATTATCTCCGCATTCCGCTCCAATTCGAACATTTCCTCAAGAATTTGCATTTGACGTGAAAGTAGAGAGTGCTTTCTCTCCAATTCCTTTCTTTGACTCAAAAGAGAGCCGAGCTCCTCTAAATCCTTAGAAATACGCATAAACTCCTCTCTGTAAGCAGTAAGAGTCTTACTTAGCTGATCTAAGCTAGCTAACCTCCTCTCAACGCCAGTTAGCTCGCGCTGAACTTCTTCGACTCTCTCGCCAAGCTGTCTCTTCTCATCGCTCAACTTCCTAAACTTAACGTTAATCTCTTTAAGCTGAGCTTCAAGCTCAACTGCTTTTAATTTCAAATCTTCCTCAACGGAAATTTCCTCATTGATTTTCTCGATTTCGCTCTTCAACTTCTCAAGTTCACTCTTAGTTTTAATGTATAGCTCCCTCGCCACCTCCTTATGCTTTGTGAAATCTATGTCGAAAGCCTTTAGGAAAAGCTTCCTACGATCGGAGGGAGTTATATCTCTACTTATTAGCTCAGCAACCCTTCCCTGCCTAACAACTATCGTATTCATAAATGTCTTGAAGTCCAAGCCTACCAGCTTTTCAATTTCACTTTCAACTGCACTCACGCCGGTAGCTATAGTTCTCTCAATATTTCCATCATCACTTAACTTATATAGAACTGCGCTTGAAGAACCCTCCCTCTGCAGTACCCTAATCACCCTATATTTAGAGCCAGTTGGAACTCTAAACTCAATTTCAACTCTAGATTTTAAAGCCCAGCTTGGAATTACGTGCTTAGCATACTCCTTCTTCGCTTGCCCATAAGCCCTACCATAAAGTGCAAGTGTCACAGCGTCCACGAAGAATGTTGTTTTACCTGCGCCAGTACTCCCAAAAACCGATATTGTCGGCCCAAGCTTATTTAAGTCTAGCTCAGCCCTCCTATACGTTGCGAAATTCTCGACTTTAATACGCTCAATAATCATTAACGCTCCCCTCGCTCGAGGCTCTCAATGATCTTCAAGCCCTCAGCTAACATCAGCTCAATAAGCTCCTTGGATATTGAGGGCAAGTACTTCTTAGCTAAGATCCCCTCAACATACTCCCTGAAAGCATCTCTAATGCTTGTAAAGCTCCTCCTAATGTGCACGTCGCTGACCCTCGCCCTCACCAAGTCTATTACCCAATGCATCACATTCTTCTCTCTCATCACCTTCGCAATTTCACTCCTATCGATGCCCCGCCCATATGGAAGCTTAACCAAAATTCTAACAATTGACTCTTCAGGTATTCTAGTCGAGCGCAAAACTTCAACAAGCTTTCTAGTTGGACTTAACGCATCAGTTAAATCGAAAACATCCTCCGAAAAACCATACTTTTCCCTAGGCAAAGTCACTAAGGGCCTGCATGGAAGCTCCTCAAACCTATACTCAAGATCACCTCCAACCTCCTCAACCAAAACCACGCCCTTATCCTCATCCTCCTCCCCAAAATTCATCCTCTCAATAGAGCCGGAGTAAACTATGGAGCGCTTCAGCTCCTGATAGCGGTGAATATGTCCAAGAGCAGCGTAGCTAATATCGCTCTTGGAGAAAACGCTCTTAGGAACTCTAACATCAAAAATAGGGAGATATCCAGCCGACGAACTTACTTGAGCACCTTCAACATGAAAGTGAGCTGAAACGACGAGGTAGTCGTAGTTTCCCCCATCCTTAATAAAGCTATCCAAAGCATCATCAATCAACTTTACGTACTCTTGCTCCTCCATACCTGCAATTGGAAAGTATGGTAATGATATGAACTTTACAGCCCTCCCACTCCTGGAGCCCCTCAAAATGATTGAGCCCGGCTTATTGAAGTAATAGAATCTAGGGGCTCTAGCTTCATAAATAGCCTTTAAGTAAGCCTCAGTCCTGGAGGTTCGAGGCTGATCGTGATTGCCGGCAGTAACCAACACATAAACGTCGTTCTCAGCCAAGGAAGCAACAAACTTTGAAAACTCGTTTAAAAGCAAGCCGCTCGGCCTTAAGGAGTGAAAGATGTCGCCTGAAATAACAAGAAAGTCGCACTCATTATTGATCACTAAATCCCTAATTCTCATGAGCTGCTTAATGAAATCACTATCCCGCCTTTGAGCCACAATTGAATTGGGCTCAGCACCTCTCAATCCAGCTCCAAGATGAAAATCCGCCGTATGGAGAATTTTAAGTCGAGCCACGCTTAACCCTCCCATACCCAAACATCTCTCCAATTTTCACAGACTCCTCACTGCTAACAAGCTCGCTATACAACTTCTTGGCCTCTTCAATGGCCTCTCCATAATCCCTAACCGCAACCACCGATGGAACTGAAATCGCCTCCCCAAAAACAAGCACTTCTTTTCTCCTTAACCTCTCGATAACTGGCTTGAACAGCTTGGGGTGAGGTAAGCCCTTTGACGCCGCCTCTATATCTGAGTCCTCCGTCAAGCACATAACAAAGTTGTTCCAAAGCATTGCCCTAGCATCCTCGAATATCTGGGATGGACGCTGATCTATAATGCATAAAACCACTCCCCGCTTTCTCAGCTCCCTAGCAATATTTCCAAACGGAGTCATGAAGTAAACTGATGGACCTAAAAACTTGTGCGCCTCCTCAAGGAAAATCACAACGCGGTACTTTAGCTTTTTACCCGCCATAATCCTCTTAATGCACTCACTCCAAAGCCTCCTCGCAAGTATGTTTGCTATTAGCATGTATGCAACCCTATCATCACCATACCTTCCAAAGCTAATTACAACACTTCTACCTCCATCCAGAATCTCGCTAACTACGGTAGAAGCAGTATCAACCTCCACATCATCCCACTTAATGAACTCATACCTAGCTAAGCGTGCAAGCCTACCTCTAGCAGAAAGAAGAGACATCAATGCTCCCTGACCATACCTCTCCCTAACCTCCTTCCTAACTTGCTCATCCTCCCGATCGCTAATGAAGCCGCAAAGAGCCTTCAGCCAGTCATCCTTAAATTGCCCCTTCAGCAAGCCGGCAATCGAAGGCAGAAGGTCCATGAAAGTCCTAGTGAAGCCTAACGCTTCGCCAGACGCAATCAAATCTTCAACAGTTATCCCCCTATAGCTCAGCATGAACATGTCCAATCCAGACTCTCTGGACAATATTTCGTCGGGAGTCAACCTAAGAAAGTCATACTTAAACGCCAGCCCAACTCCATCAGCATACTCCTCTCCAAGCTGATCCTTAACTTTCAATCCATACTCGCTGTGCATGTCGAGAATTAGAAGCTTAACCTTTTTCTCGAAAGCACCAGTATGATTCGCAAGAATAATGTAGGTTGCAATGAGATTGCCCAGGAAGGTCTTTCCAGTTCCACTTTTACCAAATATACCGAAGCATCCTCTAACCAGCACATCCACATTGATAGGGACAAAAACAGCTAGGTCTTCGCCAATTATTGGAGCCTTAGGCTTTCCAATGTTCCACAACCTCTTGCAGTCAGCCCTTCCATAAAACGACTCAACATCATCTATTGATGGAATTCTAACTCGAGACATTAACTCCGGAATATTGTCAGCCCTCTCAACAGCCCCATTCCTATACACTGCAATTGGAATCAAAGTTATTTCAGCACCAAGCACACCTTCACGCTTAAGCCCCTCAGCAGCAACCTCTTGAACCACCCTCAAGTCATTTGAAGCCCCATCTTCACTTCTAACCAACGCTTCAGCAATATCAGAACCAGACTTAAGCTGCAAATCGGAAATCAATGCAAGATAGGTATTCTTAGCGCCAGAAACAACTACAATTGAGCTGGCTCTAACATCCTCAGGCGAAAATCCCCTCAAAATGTGAGCCTCAATCCCCTTACTCAAACTCCCACCAGTAATTCTAGCAAACATCTTTTCCATCATCAACCCTCCAACAATATCTTCCTAGCCCTATCAAGCACAAGCGAAATATTCGAGTCAACACCCCACCTAGCCATCGAAGTTGAAATGGACTTGAAAAGAGAGACGCGCTCGTCAATTGAAAACTTCTCAGCTAAAATCGAAAAGAATGCCTCTGCCAGAAACATGAACTCCCTAGTTCCCAATGCATGAACAACAAGAGGAATGTAATCAGCTTTAAATTGATCATTGTACTCGTGAAATTCCCTTATGAACTCATCGCTTGGAATGAACGCCAAATCATGAATTAAAGGCTTCCTCCTAGGCCTAGATTGGAAGAAGCGGCCATTAGAGTACCATCCAATTGAAATTGCATGATAAGTGTCGATTAATCTGTCCTCCAAATCAGGATACCTACTCTTAACCTGCTCTCTAGAAGCCCTCATTGGAACTGGAATTGACTGAAGGCCAGGAGCAACAAGCATTTCAGAATAATACACTATGCCTACAGTCAAGTGGGATCCACAGTTGACAACTATCAGGGAGCCATACTCGGGAGTAGCTTCATAACCATACTTGTAGGCTCTGACCTTAAATCCAGTATGATTAGATTCATAAACTTCACCAAAAGCTGCTTCAGGGCTGGAGAAAAACTTCATCCAATCAATCCGCTCAACAACTGTTCCAACCAAAGCAACTCCTCCAATAACCTCTAAATCCAGGAACTAATTAAACCACGCCCCTAAGCTTACGCCTAAACTTACCGGACAAGCTCAACCTAGCCTCACCAGAACTTCTAAGCAACCTGTCAATGTAAGTTAGCACCCAAGCTCTTTCGCGAGAGCTAATGTAAGCCCGCTCATGAGCCCTCTCCAAAATGTAAGGATAACCCCTACCAATAATCGACTGGGCAAGCACACCCTTATGAATGAAGTCAACATGATCAGCACACCAACTTGGAAATTCAACCCTAAACACGTTAGAAGCACCAACCTTAAGGTAAAAGCCAACAACCTTCAATTCACTGAACTCGCTAGTCAATTGACTTTTAACCTCAAATAGTGGAGATCTCCATCCAAGCTCCAAGGCCTTATCAAACAAAATTAAATCCCTAATTGAAGCAAGCCTCCTGCACTCAAGCTCCTCACCACTACTAATGCACTCAGAACAAACTTTAGATCCACAAACAACCGACCTAATAACAGAGAAGGTAAATGCCCTAGACCTAGTGTAGAAAACTCCAACAGGAATTACATTCAAATTCTTTAGCTCCTCATGAAGACTCAACATTGCGCTAACAACCTTACTTCTAAATTCCTTAGACCTAGCCATAAGGTAGCCCATCGAAAAACTTTCATCAAAAAGTGCAAGAGTTGCTTCGCCCTTAGGAGCCTTGCCCACCAAATCCCTAATTACCCTAAGCTCATCCTCAATCCTTTTAACCTCAAGTATCCAAGCTGGAACCCGCCTACGTCCCTTAAACTCCTCAACAATCTCCTTAGAAGCATAGAAAAAAGGAGTGCTTCCCTCCAAGTAAATTGACTTCCTGCCATAGAGAACAGCTTGATACCCAACATTAACCAAGAGAAATACTGGTGAAATATGAGGCGTAGGAGTGATTTCACTAGTATCAACACCAATAATTAAAGTTCTCGAGAGAGCTTCATCAGCCCACCTCTCATCAATTGGTCTAAGTGGACTCCAATTTGGAGGTGGCTTAGGATTAAACTCCAAGGGATAAGCAATCTCCCTAAACCGCCTAATAAGCTTGGACTCCTCACTTGCAAGCAATTTCAAATTGCCAAAGCTCAGCTTCCTAAAGGCATCCACCATTACTTCAGAAAGTTCTGGAAAACGATTAGCCTCATCAATTAACAACTGAAGCTTCTCCCTAATTTGAACTTGAACTTTAGGTGCATCCAGCACGTTCTCAACCCACATTAATAGTTATGATAGCATCTATAAAGATTCTAGCTACAAAAATCTTGAATACATCATGCATATCGAAATACGGGCAATACTATAGATAACTTAATAATAGATTTACATAAAAGTAAATTAAAGGTCTTTTAGAGCCAAATATTTTAGCTTCACTTGTTTAAAATTAGTATATATTTTATCTTTATCTAGCCTAATTACAATTCTCTTTAGCCAAGTGTCATCTCTTTGGTTTGGAAAGTCACTTCTATAGTGTGCACCTCGGCTTTCTTCTCGCAGTAAAGCTGACATTCCGACTACTTCGGCAATTAGAATCATGTTTTGAAGCTCTAGTGCCTCCATAACTTCAATTTTATTTGAAGCTCTTATTTCCCTAGCTTCACTTTTAACTTCAGCAATGAATTTTAGTAGCTCATTTAAATCATCCTTATTTCTAATTACTCCGCACTTATGCCACATTGCGCTTTTGAGCTTTAATTTCAACTCTTTTGGATTAATTCGTCCAACTTTGAAAGCACTTATTTGGGCTTCATACTTCTTAATTATACCTTGGTCAATGCCTATTTCTTTGCAAGTCTTTGCCCACTCAGCTGCTGCCCTTCCAGCTCTAGCTCCAAAAACTATTGCCTCTGTTAGTGCATTGCCCCCCAGCCTGTTTGCTCCATGAACTCCGCCAGCAACTTCCCCGCAGGCATAAAGTCCTGGAACCTTTGTTTCGCCATTAACGCCTATCTCGACGCCGCCCATGGTGAAGTGCGCTAGTGGAGCTACCTTCACTCTACTCTTAGTTATCTTTAGTATTCTAATTAGCGATTGAGCTATTCTCGATAATATTTTCGATTTTCCTCCAGCTTCGCTGGTTAAATCTAGAATTAACGCTTCATCAACTCCTCTTCCCTCTTTAATTTCGATCCACATAGCCCTTGATAGTAGGTCTCTAAATTGAATTGCAGCTACCGAAAGTGGAGCATCGATATGATACTTCTCGAGTATATCTTCATTTATTGAGTTAACTAGTTTTCCCGATACTGCTGGGAAAAGCCATGTAGGCATTCCCTTCTCAGCTAGACCTAGAGGGAAGAACTGCGTGAACTCCATGTCAATTAAGTTTGCACCTGCTTTAAGGGCCATTGCACATCCATCGCCAGTTACTCTAACAGGATTGTCGTTTCTGAGAAAAAGTTGACTGTAGCCTCCAGTAGCTAAGATCACTGCCTTAGCGGAAACTGCTCGAACCTTACCGGAATTTACATCATAGAGTATTACTCCATAAACGCGATCCTCAACCAATATGTCGATTGCCATTACGCCCTCAATAAATTTAACTCCAATGCTAGATGTGTAGTTGGCCAGCGGTTTTACCAAACCAAGTCCACTTGCCGGTGGAGTTCCATGAACATATGTACCTCCAGGCCGCACTTTAATTTCAACACCGAAATTCTTCAATTCTAATAGCCGTTCAGGAGCTTCGAGAACCATCAACCGCACTAATTCCTGATCATTAAGGAACTTGCCACCAACAATTGTCTCCTCAAAGTGTCTCTCAAGACTGTAGCCCTCAAAAGCAGCTTTAAATCCACCTCCAGCATACATGGTTGAAGAAGCATATCCAATTGGAGCTTTGGAAGCTATAGCAACCTTTGCGCCCTCCTTGGCAGCTGCAATAGCAGCTCTTAATCCAGCTGCACCACCGCCAATAACCAAAACGTCAGTGGATGACAAGCAGGACACCTAGCTAAAATCGATTTCAAAACTTAAAAGCATTAAGAAAAGACATCCAACATATTATGAAAATAATTATGAATAAATTTAGCATAAATTAAAAGTGCTAGAGACCCAGTTCCTCAGCTATTCCCTTCAATGCCTCTAAGCTTAATTCCAGAAAAGTTCTAAGATCCAAGCCTATATCTTCGCATAGTAGGATTCTCGAGCGATTAACACCTCTTGCGAAGTCTTTCTGCTTAAACTTCTTAAGTAGACTTCTAACTTTAACTTCCTCAAGCTTCTTATTGGGCATTACGAGCGCAGTGGCCACTATTAATCCTGAAGCGTGATCTGCAGCTTTAAGTGCTATTGCAAGCTTCGAGGTAGCTTTGAAGCCCAAAGCATCATTATGACACTTGATGGCATCTAGAGCTTCATCGGGAAGTACATCCTTCAACAACTCAACAGTCTTCAATCCATGGACATTCATGTCTCCACCTGTGAGCTCGTAGTCCAGGTCATGAAGAAGTCCCGTTAAACCCCAAAGCTCCGCATTCTCGTTGAAATGTTCAGCCAATTTCCTCATTATCGCCTCTACAGCAAGCATGTGCTTAATCAACTTACCATTTTTCACGTACTTTCCAATTAACTTAAGGGCTTCATCACGACTAATTTCCTGCAATCTACCTCACCCGATACAAAGTATGCCAATAATGTGATTATTAACTCTTGCAGTGTAGGATTTCAAATAGAAAGCTCATAATAAATCATCATATTTTGAAAACACGTTTGATCATATCTAACTATACTACCTAAACTAGATATATGATAATTACATCAATCTGATTATACAAGTAGAAAATTATGCATAATCTTATTAGGATTATATGGAGAGGATGTGTTTCACTACTTTAAATATAAAATTATTATTAAATTTTGTTAATGCTTAGCAAACTAGTGTATAAGTCCACTCTTCTATCCTTCATAATGTGATTGTATTTTGTAATCCATTTGTTTCTTGCTTGAGAAATGTCAATGTCCACCACTCCAACATCTCCTTCCTCACTTCCTGCTTGAATGAGAACTTCCATTTTTGGGCTTGTCGCTTGGCTTAAACCTATGAACTTAAGTTTTTCACCTCCACGCTCATCAACTCCCACTCTATTAGCGGTAATTGTGAAAACTATATTTTCAATGAATCTTGCCAGCATTACTTTAGGAGCGTAAGGTAAGACTAGATTTGCTGGGTGGCAAATTATGTCGGCACATTTAATTGCCAAAATCCTCGCAGCATCTGGAAAACACCAATCAAAGCATATTATTACTCCAATTTTAGCTAAACTTATATCAAACACTTTAAAGCTTGAATCGCCTTGAGCGAATATGAATTTCTCCTTATAAAATAGGTGGGATTTTCGGTAAGCTCCAATGAAACCATTGGGACCAACTATAACTGCAGAGTTGAAACTTTCTTTTCAGCGCGTTCAGCTATTCCAGCAACTATATATGTCTTAGTTTTCTCGGCAATCTCAATTAACTTCTTGGTGGTAAACCCGTTTGGAATTGGTTCGGAAAGCTCTAGAGCTTCTTCTTCACTTAAAAAAGATATCCAGTGTTAAATAGCTCTGGAAGTATGAGTAGGTCTGCATCGGCTTCTTCAATTAAGCTGATGGCCTTCTCAACGTTTTCCTTTATCATTCCAAATTTTGGTGCTAGTTGAACATACCCTATTTTCACTTACTAACCTCTAAAAATGGATGTGAAGCGATGTTATGCTGGAATTATTAGGTCCTCCAAGTTTCTAGGGTAGTAAGTTACGACTTCAGCTCCATCCTCAGTTATTATGACTGTATCTGAGTGCCTGAAACCTGCGAAGCCAGGTATGTATATTCCCGGCTCACAGCTGAAGACCATTCCCGGCTTTAGAATGGTATTATCACCATCTTCAATCCAAGGAGGCTCATGTCCTTCCAATCCAATTCCATGTCCAACTCTGTGAAGAATGTACTCTGCTGGAACGCCTTCCTCCTTAAATACTTTGAATGCCGCCTTATTAACTTCACACGCCTTTATTCCGGGCTTGAAAGCATCTAAAGCTGCTTGCTGAGCTTTAACCATTATGTTGAAGTACTTCTCCTGCTTCTTCGTTGGCTTTCCAACGATCATTGTCCTCTCAAGCTCAGCACTATATCCTCCAATTTTAGCTCCAGCTCCAGTGACCAGCACGTCTCCTTCCTTCACAATCATGCTTCCAGCAAGCATGTGTGGATAAGCTGAATACTCACCTATTTGACCCCTAAATCCAGCTCTAGCCGGTAGAGAATTTCCAGGATCAAATTCTGGGCCTAGAGTTTTAATCATGGCTACTGAAGCCTCATAACTTGCTCTCATTGCAATCTCAGTTTCAATGAGGCCTGGAGAAGTGTAGTCCTGCAGTAGTCTATGAGCCAAATTGGCCCACTTAGCGCTTTCCCTAATCAAGTTTAACTCCTCTTCGCATTTGATTAGCCTCATATCATCAATTATGTCCGGCGCAAGTACAACTTTCATTTTTGGAAGAACTTCATTGAGCTTCGGCCCCTTATACCCCATAATTCCAGGATATCCTGGAGCGTCCGCAGCAACACTCTTGTCGTGAAGCTTCATTTCCTCTAAAGCTTTAGCCAAAACTTTCATTGGATGCTCGACGCCAGGATACTCGAAGTAAACTATTCTCTTCCTAATATATGGAATTCTAAATTTAGAGTGATCCTCCTCAAGTTTTGGTATGAAGAGTGCAGGCTCATCAGCTACTGGAAGTATTAGTGCTATTGGCCTCTCAGTTGGTATAACAGTATATCCAGTCAGGTAAAATATTCTCAGTGGACTGAAAAGTATTAGTGCATGCAAATCCTTTTTCTCAAGCGTCTTCCTTACAGAATCCATTCTCTTCATGTAGGTCGAATTACTAATTGAGAATCGAGACACACCTATCACCAGTAAAATAATTGGGTATAAAGGTTTAAAGCCTATTTGGTTAAAGAATTATAGAGCGCAGAATGCTAATAGCTTCAACCATGACTTTCATCTTTCCAACCGCTAATTTCTGAGCTTCATCTTCATCTCCTAAAACTTGCCTAAAAGCTCTAAAGCCGCAGTCTGGAGCTAAAAATAGGCGTTCATAGCCAAATCTCTCTCCAGCACTCTCAATGAAATCAATGACCTCAGCTACGCTTTCCAATTTAATTCTACTATCGTCAGGAGCCGTTTGCACGCACCCCAACCCTAGAATTTTATCATACATTTCAAGGTCACGCCTAGAATATGCGGAGAGATTCTGCGGGAAACCCTTAAACTCGTGATGCAGTATTTGAGCAGATGTTTGAAGAAGTATTTGGGTTAACCCCCTAACATCTCCACAGACGTGAACTCCAGTTAGCTTCCCCTTACTTCTAGCTACCTTCAGAGGGCGGCTTATAGACTTAATTAAAAGCTCATCATCCAATCCCAGCCATGAAGCATAGGATAGGGATGGCTCATCAATAAAAACTACTTTAACCCCGCCAACCGAAGATAATTGCTCAACTATCTTAGCCATAGCTTCAATAAACTCCTCAACTATGCTTGGATAACTCAAAGCAACCTTATTTTCGGTAACTTTCGTTACTGAAGCCAGCGTTAAAGGACCAGTAACTTGAATCTTCAAATCCGCACGCCCTCTAATTTCTGAAATAATTTTTAACGCTTCCTCGATTTGATCAATTAAGTTGCG
This sequence comes from Candidatus Culexmicrobium cathedralense, assembly GCA_025061115.1. Classification (GTDB taxonomy): domain Archaea; phylum Thermoproteota; class Methanomethylicia; order Culexarchaeales; family Culexmicrobiaceae; genus Culexmicrobium; species Culexmicrobium cathedralense. Next base: position 390,878 of record JANZKC010000001.1, read on the forward strand.
TGCATTGGGAGCTTTAAGTGATGAAGTTAACCATGGAGTTTCATCAACGATATCTATTCCACATTTCTGAGATGCAAACTCCTTAAGGTATATTAGGCAGAAATCCTCCAGCTGCGGCAATGCAGGGTAGTCTATGCCTACTTCAACCTGATCAATAACAGCTCTTCTAAAATTATCTTTTGAAGAAGATAGCGGGAAGCTACCAATAGTCGTAGTTGGCAGCATAATTAAAATTGAATGAACATTTAGCTTAATAATTTATTTGCAGCTTCACCCCTCCAATTCGGTTTTTGGCGCTGAAGCCATTTCTTCCAGCTCCTCAATGCTGTCTTTATAGCCGCTAACCATGAGGAGGTCATCTGCATCAACTATGAAGTCGTTTGGCGGATTTCTATTCCACCTACCTCCAAGCTTCTTAACTGCTAAAACTTTAATTCCCATTTCATCTAAGGCAAGCTCCTCAAGGCTTTTTCCATCGAGCTCGCTTCCCTCCTCAACCCTAACTATAGCTACGCTCTCCTCAACCTCATGGAAAACAACGCGAAGTATTGGATGCGGCGGAAGGCCTCTTGCAACAACATCTGCTATAGAGGCAGCTGCGTCGGATATAGCTTCAGCCGACAAGCCAAGCCTTATTAGTCCTAAAACTCCTCTCTCTTGACCCTCCCTCTCCTTAAGCTTTAAAACTTCAAGCTCAAACTCCGTGTGAAGCTCGTCAACCTCCTCCTCCAGGCGCAGTACCTCTTCAGCAAAGACTTTATCATTGTAAAGGAGCGCCGAATAAGCGAGATCTATCATGGTTCTAGACGTGTCCAACAGCCTTAACAGCAGATTCTCGATTCGCTCTAAGCTCACTATTCAATCACCTCATTCCAATCCTTAATTTCGCCAGAAGCAACTTTAGCGAAATCCTCAAGGCAGTCAGCAGGCCCCTTCACCAAAACTACATCTCCAACCTGGAATTTCTCGAAGTCCTCTGGATCTATGATAAGCTCCTTACCCCTCCTTATTGCAATGACGTAAATTCCAAGTTCAACATCTAAGTCCAGTTCACCAATAGACTTACCCACTAAGTATGAGTCCTTAGCAATTACAACTCTCTTATAATGAGGCTCAATTTTCTCCAAAACCTCTCTAACAGCAGGATGAATGCCCAGCTTCCTAAGAACTACATGAGTTATATCCGAAACGGCATTCGAAATCTCATCCATGGCTATGGCAACCTTAACGACGCTCGACATCGACTCAGCATCCGCCCTATCTCTAACCGCAATTGCAGCGCTCATCCAAAGCTGGTAAAGCAAAGAATCGATTTCCCGCTCAAGCTCGAGAACCTCATTAGCCAAATCTTCATCGTTAAGTAGCACTGAAGCATAAGCTAAATCTATCATCAAGCCGCAGATGTCCTTCATTTCCTTCAAGACTTCCCTAACGGACATCGGCTTCAAGTGAAATCCAAATTCATCAGAATACTTGCGCCTCATATGAAATCTATAAACCCCCAATTCTCACTAACAAATACAACATATGATACTTAAAAATTTAAGCTAAATGCTTGCAAGCAAAAACCTAACGACAAGCACAATAATGGTCGTTCCAAGAATATCAGCAATTGAGCTCTCAAGAGGAATAACCAAATTGTCAGGATCCCAACCCTTGTTGTAGGCAATCACTCCAATTGCAAATGAAAGCACTGAAATGAGGGCGGAGCCCAGCAAGCTTACCAACAGGCATAAAATAATTAATGAAGGCAAACTAGCAGGAATGCCCGTAGCAATGCATAGAGAATAGCTAGACAAACCATATATAAGGTGAAGTAGAAGCGATGAAATCTGCATGCTAACAACATCCAGCGCTACCTCCCTAAATGAAGAAAGTCTAGGCATAATTAAGCCCAATGCAAGCTTAGTTGTAGTTGTGGAACCCACCATCGATCCAAAGCCGCCAAGCGCATTCAATAGAACTGGATAAACAACTATTATTTCAGGCCTAGCCTCCAATGCGTACTTAAAGCTAGCCAATATAACTCCACCAATAACGCCGCCAAAACTAGTTAACAATATAACTGGCGAAGCCTCTCTGATAGTTGAAGCGTAAACTCTCAACTTCAAATCCTGCCTAGAAAAATAGATTAAAGTCGAAAGCGCTATTAAAGCTAAAGCTGCAATCACGATGATTGAGGCGGGATAGTGATTCAGCGTGAAGTGCACCGTAACCGCATAGCACGCTGCAACGAGAACGTCACTAATAATTGCAACTACAGGGTATACGATGATGTCGGGGTCTAAGCCCCTCTTAAAGCTTAGAAAAGCCGTAAAAATCGTGATGGGCATGGATATGATGGTGGCCAATGCACATGAAGCTAATGGAGTCACTATAAAATATGGAAGGTCAGCAGCGGAAGCATGGCCAGCAGGCAGGTTAACTATGAAAGTTAAAATCCCCATGCCTATCGAGTCAATGAAGGTCAGCATGAAAATAGCTCGAAGTAGAGCGTAAAATTCGGAAGTATTCTTCATAAAGCTGACTTTAATTTGACCAGTATGAATCATTGTTCCAAGCTTACCAGACAAAACCCCGCTAATATCGCCCCTTAAAGTCAAAATTGAAGGATATAAAGCTATAATCCAAGGAATGGCTACAAATAGGTGGCTAAAGGATGAAATTATGCGGCCGGAAAACATTCCGCCGATGCTAAATGTCAAGGCTATTGTTGACTGAATAAAAGTTCTAAGAAAACGCTGCCGACTATTGTAAAGCCTCATTGCCCCATCGCTAACAACCTCACTCCGCTGTGGCTTTACGATTAAATAGCACTATAATATTTAGTTTTTCATTCATATGAAATAGCTTCCGACAATACTATTTAGTCACCTCCCCAATAAGGTGTAGTGGTGAGAACTTGAAAGTCAAAATAAGTGCTGACTTGCTTGAGGAAGCTAAGCAAATACATGCAGAGAGCATAATAATTGATGCACATTGCGACACAGCTCTACACATAATCGATAGACTAGGGAGACCAGGCTGGAAACCGAGAAGCATAGTGGAGAGAAGCGAGCAGGGCCACGTAGATATTCCAAGATTATTTGAGGCAGGAGTGACCTGTCAATTCTTCGCAATATACGTTGACGCCATATATAAACCCGAAAAAGCAACGGCAAGAGCACTTGAGTTAATAAGCGCGCTTTATAGCGAATTCGAAAAAGCAGAAGGTAAAGTAGTGGTCGCTAAAAGTACTGAAGACATTTTAAAAGCTAAAAATCAAGGCAAGATTTCAGCATTGATCTCGCTTGAGGGAGGAGAACCCATTCAATTTAGCCCACTTCTTCTAAAGGCATTCCACATGCTAGGCATGAGAGCAATGTCACTAACTTGGAATGAGAGAAACATGCTTGCAGATGGTATATCAGAATCAATAACCAAAGGCGGGCTAACTACACTAGGATTGAAAGTCATTGAGAAAATGGAGGATCTCGGAATAATAGTAGATGTCTCCCACATAAGTGAAGCTGGATTCTGGGACATAGTTGAAAATTGCAGTAAGCCAATCATAGCCTCGCACTCGGATTGCAGAGAGCTATGCAACCACCCTAGAAATTTAACTGACGAGCAGTTGAAAGCAATAGCTGAAAAGAATGGAGTTGTAGGAGTGAACTTCTACCCGAAATTCCTAGTTAAAGATGGCGAAGCGACAATTGATGACGTAGTAAGGCACATAGACCACATAGTTAATGTAGCCGGCATAAACCATGTAGGACTTGGATCCGACTTTGACGGAATATCTTCAACTCCAAAGGGGCTTGAAGACGTTAGCAAGCTTCCAAACTTAACAGCCAAACTCATAGAAAGAGGCTATTCAAAAAGTGAAATTAAGAAAATTCTGGGAGAAAACTTCCTCAGAGTTATTAGGGAAGTAGTTGGGTGAATGAAAAGCCATGGAAAAACCACCTAAATTCACCATAAAATGCAGTGAATGCGGCATAGAACTACCCGAAAACTACTGGTACTGGAACTGCAGAAACTGCGGAGCCCCACTTGAAATCAAAATCGAAAAACCCAACGTTACGCGGAGAGAGCTATCAATAAGAGAGGGAAGCATTTGGAGATACAAGGAGTTCATACCCCTAAATGAGAAATCCAAAGTAACGCTTGGAGAAGGATTCACCCCAATGATTAAGAGAAAGATAGCAAACATAAACGTTCTCTTAAAACTCGAATTTCTAAATCCAACAGGCTCATTCAAGGATAGAGGGGCAAGCACAGCAATAACGCGAGCAATCAGCTTAAAAGCAAAAAGAGTAGTTGAAGATTCATCTGGAAATGCTGGAGCATCGATAGCAGCCTACGCAACAGCAGCTGGAATACAAGCAAAAATATACATTCCAAAAAGCGCTCCAAAAGCGAAGAAGGAAATTATAATGATATATGGAGGACAGCTTACAGAAGCGAAGAGTAGAAGTGAAGCAGCTGAAAGAGCAGTTAAAGAGCTTAACGAAGGCGACTACTACATCGGCCACGCGTGGAATCCATTTTTCATTGAGGGAGTAAAGACGATGGCATATGAATTAGCCGAACAACTGAAATGGAATCCTCCAGACAACATAATTGTACCAACAGGAAATGGAACCCTACTACTTGGATTGTATAAGGGGTTTAATGAGCTGATCAATATTGGTTGGATTAAGCACAGGCCAAAGTTAATTGCAGTTCAACCTGTAGGGTGCGCCCCATTATATGAGGCAATTTACGGAAAAAGCGCTGGGAAAAGAAAGGCAGTGCTTGCAGATGCAATGAGAGTAGCAAATCCACCTCGAATAAAGCAGATGATAGAAGCCATTAGGAATACTGAAGGCAAAGTTATACTTGTAGACGACGCGGAGATAGTATGTGGGCTCAAGCACCTGCTGAAGCTTGGACTACTGGTTGAGCCTACATCAGCATCAGCCGTATCAGCACTAATAAAGTTGAAGAATGAAGGCACAATTGAAGGCGAAACTTGCATACCATTAACTGGGTGCGGAGTTAAAATGGCAAGCAAGATTTTGAGAATAGTGCAGAAACTAGATAAGTGTTAAAAGGTTAGTAGCTAAGTTGAAAATGGAGATTAAAATGGAATTCGACACGATAATCATTGGTGGAAAAATTATTGATGGAACTGGAAATCCGTGGTTCAAAGCGGACTTGGGAATAAAAGATGGAAAAATAGCTGCAATGGGAAAATTGAGAAGTGCTGAAGCCAATCGAATCATAACTGCTGAAGGACTAATAGTGTGCCCAGGATTCATCGACATCCACAGCCACTCAGACTACACGTTGCTTGTAAATCCAAAAGCTGAAAGTAAAATTAGGCAAGGAGTAACCACGGAAATTGTCGGAAATTGCGGAAGCTCAGCAGCTCCTCTAATAGGTGAGATGAAGGAGAGAGCAACTGAAATAGCTGAGCGATACGGCTTAAAAGTTGACTGGACATACATGGACGGGTATTTGAAGAAGCTTGAAGAAAATGGAGTAGCAGTTAACGTAGCAACATACGTTGGATTTGCAAACATAAGAATAGCAGTTCTTGGCTATGAGGATCGCAGCCCTACTAGAGATGAACTTGAAGAAATGAAGAAGCTTGCAGCTAGGTCAATTGATGAGGGAGCCATAGGATTATCAACAGGGCTTCGCTATGACCCGCAATCATATGCTAAAACCGAAGAGGTTATCGAAATAGCAAAAGTAGTGGCTGAGAAAGGAGGAATCTATGCTTCACATATTAGAGATGAGGGAGATAGAGGCAAGCTATTAGAGGCTATTAAAGAGGCAATAGAAATTGGAGAAAAGGCTAGAATTCCAGTTGAAATATCACACCTAAAAATACTGGCAAAACCACTCTGGAGCAAATGCGATGAAATGCTAAAATTAATTGAGAATGCAAGATCGCGTGGAGTTGAAGTGACGGCTGACCAATACCCATACAAGGCAAGCGGAACATCACTATTAGCTTGGATACCAAAATGGGCATTTGAAGGAGGTAGAGATAAGCTTCTAGAGAGGCTCACAAATCCAGAAACCAAAGCTAAAATAAAGGAGGAATTAGCCAGAGTAATGGAATTGAGGGGAGGGCCTGAAAGAGCACTAATATCCAGATTTGAAGCAGACCCAACACTCGAAGGATTAACCGTTAAACAAGTAGCTGAAAAGTGGAAAGTCCAGCCAGATGAAGCAGCAATAAAGCTAGTTGAAATAGCAACAAGGGAGAAGTCTTCGCTTGGAATAATAAACTTCAATCAAAGCGAAGAAAACATAATAAAGATAATGAAGAAGCCTTGGGTTATGGTAGCAACAGACGGATATGCACTAGCTCCCTACGGACTTCTTGCAAAGGGAGTGCCGCACCCAAGAAGCTACGGAACCTACACTAGAGTACTAGGAGCATATGTTAGGGAAAAGAAAGTGCTCAGGCTCGAAGAAGCTATAAGGAAGATGACTTCACTACCAGCTAGAAAAGTAGGCTTCATGGATAGAGGAATTCTAAGACCTGGATTCTGGGCTGACATAGTTATATTCGATCCAGATGAAATAATTGATAAGGCAACATACTTGAAGCCAGCGCAGTACCCAGAGGGAATCAAATTCGTACTAGTTAATGGAGAAGTAGTAATTGAAGAAGGAGAGCACACAGGAAAACTTGCAGGAAAAATATTAAGGAAAAAATGTTGAGTTAAGAGCCGGCCTCTTTTTTCTCCTTTAAATACTTGTCAAGCCATTTAATCACTTGCTTTAATCTCTCGATGCGATGCTTAGGCTTCCCCGATCTCGATAGGTCGTGATTTTCTTTGGGAACAAGAACCAATTCAACCTCCTTACCAAGCCATTTTAGAGCTGTAAAGAACTGTAGCGCCTGCTCGTAATAGCACCTCAAGTCCTCAATGCTATGAAGTATTAGCAGTGGAGTACTGACATTTTCAGCGTAAGTTATCGGAGACTTCTCAATCATTTTCATAATGTTCTCCCTAGTTAGAGGTTTTTTCTCCAAGCCTCCAAGTATGTGATCCAAAGTAAACCAATATCCTATGTCGCTTACCCCGTAGAAGCTGAACCAATTGGATATGCCTCTCATGCTTACTGCAGCTTTAAACCTGCTGGTTTGACCCACAATCCAGTTCACCATGAAGCCTCCGTAAGAGCCGCCAATAACGCCTAGGCGATCTCCATCTATGAAATTGAAATTCGCAATAGCGTATTCCAATCCTTCCATGATGTCCTTATAATCCCTCTCCCCGTAATGCCCTCTAATGTCAGCAAACTCTTCACTGTAACCGTCACTTCCCCTAGGATTCATGTAGATTAGCGCATAGCCCTTTGCTGCAATTAAGTGAAATTCGTGAATAAATGAGTAGCCGTATGCAGTTTTCGGTCCGCCATGAATGTATAATACTGTTGGAGCCTTATCACTCTTCATTTCCGGCGGCTTCAAAACCCAACCTTCAATCCAAGCTCCATCGCTAGCTTTACACTTGAAGTTGATCGGCTTAGTCAGCTTTAGCTTGGATAGCAAAGCTTCATTAAAGCTAGTTAACTTAACTTCACCCAAGCCGCTTCTCCAAACATAAAGTTCGGGAGGCTCCAACTCGTTCATTGAAGTAAAAGCAACGACATGTTCGCCATCATTATCTGCCACAGTAAATGCTTCAACGCTCCTTTTACCTTTGGTGACTGCTTCAACTTCACCAGTATCAATATTAATCCTATGAAGATTAACCGATCCACTATCGTGAACTATGAAATATATGTAGTTTCCCAGCCATCTAGGACCATTAGTTCCTCCAGGGCCTCGCACATCGCTATTTAAAGTGTTAATCGTATTCCTATCGATATTGGCAGTTAAATCTACGATTTCCCCTCCATCAGTAGGCACCACGTAAATGTGCCTATGAGATATCGTTCCCCTCCTAAAGTTGTGCCCTCTGAAGACCAGCTTCTTATCGTTCGGACTCCATGAGACGAAGTCTATGAACATGTTGGAGTTCGTTAGCTTAATTTGCTCTCCATTCTTCAAATCATAAACGAACAAGTCCGTTACGTACGGCTTAGCATCATCGAGCTTAGCTATGTAAGCTAACTTATCTCCCATATTGCTTACAGCTATGTAATTTACATCCAATTCACCGCTAGTAACCTGAGCGACCTCTCCAGTTTGCACATCAACCAGATATAGGTGCTGCCTGAAAGTGTGTATGAAGCCCTTTCCATTAAACCAGAACAATAACCTGTCAATTACTTTAACATCCTCCTGAAATTCTCCAGCCATAGATATCATTGCAATGCGTTTATCGCCGGGAAGCCAATCAATCTGCACTATCGGAGCCTTCCTCTTAATAATTAGCCTCGGCTCGCCGCCATCTAATCGCAGAACCCACAGCTCGCTGCCCTTCTCCTCCTTCTTCAAAGTCCTGCGGGAAGTGAATGCAAGGTATTTGCCCGAGCGGCTCCAACGAGCATTTGTATCTTTAGGGCCATTAGTTAGACTATAGAGCTCTTCGCTCCTTAAGTCATAAACCCAAATTCTACTGATGTATTCATCCTCATCTAAGCTCATTTTAGTAACATTGAAGGCAATTTTATCAGCAGCAGGCGACACCTGTGGATCGGACACTAGCGTAAGCCTAGTTAAATCCTCAATTTCAATAACCCTATTCCTCATCATCACTAGCTGTTTTCCGCCAAATCTATAAAACAATTGTGGCTTAACTTAGCGAAGTTGAAGCTAATTAATTATCGAGAAGCATTTCAACATTTAAATTAAATTACCTATTTCCAACCCAATGCATATCCCCTAACAATCTTAGCCACATGATACGCATGCACTTTGGGATTACTACCATAACTCTTAACCTTCAACATTACCCGGCAATCATGGTTAGCCCGAATTTCCAGAAAGCATCTACTCGAATTCTTTGAAAACGATCCTGAGCCAGTATCATAAGTGAAGACTATCTTCCAGACCCTCTCACCATCAATCTCCTCAGAGGTGAACTTCCTCACCCGCAGACTCTCATCAGCTCTAGATGGATACGAGCAAAGCCTGCTATACATGTATTTAGCAAAGTCTTGCGCACTAGAAGCTTCTAACTTAATTGGAACCTCAAAAATCCAAAAATCCTCTCTACCCCTAGCCTCTCTGACCGCCTTAATTCTCCAAAGCTTCGAAGGAACAACAATTAAAGTTGATCTCAAGGTTAACAATGAAGCAACTAGCATTCCAATAGTAGCAGTAAGAGAAGTCACCAGAACCCACACGAATGATATTTTGGGCTTAACTTCAATATTTGAAGTCAAGCGCATAAGCTCATACAAGGATAATCCTAAAGCATAGCCAAGCGAGCCGCCTATGAACCCCAACACTATGGATTCAAACAGAAAGATTGATAGCAACTTCGACGGAGTAGCACCCACTGCAGATATAGTTGCAGTCTCCCTCCTCCTTTCATGGAGAGCTGCCAGCGAAGAAATGGCAGCGTTAAATACAACAAGAACCATTGGAATTACAGCTTCAAAACCCCTCATCTCAAAATACCTTGCAAGAAGCATGTTAACCACTTGATCGCTCATAAACACGGTTACTACGTGCTCTCCACCCCTAAATGCAATTAGCTTACCAATCGAAATCAACTCATCTTCACTGCAGTTCAAATAGATAAAGTACCTCGTAGCAAAAAGACCCAAACCTTCTGCCTCATCACCATGCAATATGATTACTTCCCTAGCCCTGCAAACTCTCGAAGCATAAATTGAGGGGTTACCATCCTCGCCCTTCAACTCCAAAACCATTTTAAATGGAAGAAAAGGCCTCCCACTCAATTCCCTCAACGACTCAAGCTTCGCATCATCAAAAATTCCAGATAAAACATAAGCTCTACCTCTGAAAATTAGCTTTCTTCCAACATCTACACCCAGTTTTTGAGCTGCTTGAAGACTTATTGCTATTTCTCCAGGTCCAGCTGGCAAATCCCCCTTAACTAAGCAGTTTTTCAACGGAACATACATTGGATCCAAATCGCTTGACAAACATACTATACCACAAATATTAATTTTGAGAGGGGGATTACCAAGCGGAACCAAATAGCCTAGACCCCTCACCTTAGCTCTAGATTCGGCCCTCCAAGTTACAAGTGTAATTTTTCCGGTCAAGTTAGCCATTTCAAGAAGCTTAATATTGGGCGGCAATCCGTACGGGTTCTGCTCAGCATCAAAGTCGCTGAAGCCAAGAACCGTGAAACCCATTGGAACATACCGCTCAAAGCTTATTCCCAAAGCTCCAATTTCATTCGGCCTACTGCTACTTAGAATTCCAAGCTCGAAGGAGATAGAGGTGAGTGCAACTCCACCAGCTGTAAACGCTATAAGCGAAATAAGTATTAGAAGTGTCCGCAATTTTCTACGCCTAAGATTTCTCTTAGCAACTGAAATCAAGTCAACTAAATTTGCTAAGCCTGAAGCCACTGCATATTTAAATGTAAACTTATCGAAAAGCACCAATATCAATACGAGAACTAGCGAAGCAGCAACAGCAAAAATCATGCTAAAAATATTTTTAGATCCAGGAAAGAACCTATATAAAAATGCCATCAAACCAGCTGAAAATATGGGCGAGAAAACCACCTTAAATACAGCTTTTTCAGTTAAAACAAGTGACAAGATTACCGAAGCAAGACAGAAAAATAAGATTAGAAATGTTAGTGAATGCCCAGCCTCCTTAATCATCCAATCCACATATGAAACAACATTCTCCAGAAGCAAGTTCGCCTCCTTAGCATCACTATATGCTTGCAAATAAAAACCTTCCTTAAAGAAATCTCTAGCCCTTGAAATTAAATCTTCAGCGCGATTTACCTGACCAATTAAGTAGGATGTGTAATAGCCCCCTTCACCAGCAGCCTCCACCTTATCTTTAGCTAAAGACAATGTGGATTCAACGCACTGAAGCGCGTAGCGAGCTGAAGCAAAAAGTAAGGATGCATTGACCACATCCCCTTGATTAAGAGTTAAATCATCTTCAAATAGGGGAATTGTAATTTTTCTATAAACAACCCTTTCAACCTCTCTACTCCACCACAAATACATACCAGGCACAATTAAAGTTTCAACGAAAAAGCCCACCGCAAAAATTTTAACGCGCATCTCCGCCGGGACTATTATAACATTTCGCGGTAAACCCAAGTATTTAAGAAGCAAACGCAAGTCAGAGTCCTCAGCATCCCCGTAAACTGTTAAAGAGTTATTCAACCTTAACGGCATCCCTCTCTCATCAACGATCATAAACATAACCTTACTCGCAGGTTCACTGTAATTCACGTAAAGTAAACTGCCATCGCAAACTATCGTTGCGCCAGGATGCAGAGAGAAATTAACTTCAAAAGTTTTAAGCTCACTGAATCGAACACTTAACATCACGTATTGGGGCACATAATCTGCTCCAGGAGTTTTCGGATCATCATAATAAGCAGTAACGAAGAAATTTTCCCAAAGATATAAATCCCAAATTGAAATCGTCAAGTTCAAATAGTACATTCCATTCTCATCAGTCGTAGATTCAAAAATTGACTTCTTCCCAATCCGATTAAATGCGAATACCCTAGCTCCACGAATAGGCTCACCACTTTCCAGACAAGTAACTTGGCCTCTAACTACAATATTAACGTATTCCCAGCATAACGAACTATCGACATTAATTATAAGATTAATAGTAAGGACTATTAGCAGCAGCGCAAGAGCCGTTTTTCTCATACAATAATTTTAGATAAAGGATGCTTTAATAAAGCTAACGCTGAGCACTTACCAGTATAATGGGAAATTTTAACCGTAACCAATTTGAAATGTAATTTGAAAAGCATTTAACTATTAAATGGCGAAATAAATGGTTCAATTCGAAAGGTTATTTTATTTCACCTGGAGATGAGCTCATTGAAGCTTAAAGGAAAAGCAATAAAAACGAAATACTGGCTGCCAGGGGAAGAGTATCTGAAATACATTATAGCAGTTGCCAAGAAAGTTGCAAAGGATGGAGATATTATAGTAATTTCCGAAAAAGCACTATCAATAGCTCATGGAAAACTAATCGACGAGTCCAAAGTTAATCCAAACATTTTATCTATAATATTCACGTTCCTTTGGATGCGAATCGTATGGGCGTACGTGCTTGGACCACTATGCAAATTTAAATTGAAAACAATTAACTTCTTGAGGAAATATCCTTTAAGGGAAGGCGCAGCCCACAAGCAAATATGCCTCAGACTTGCAGGACCACTTCAAGCATTAAAGCACTACTCTGAAGGTGGAATAGATTTAAGCAACGTACCCTACAGCTATGCATGCCTACCACTCGAAAACCCTCAAGAAGTAGCAGAGAAAATCAAGCGGGAAATCCTAATGAAAACCGGTAAAAAAGTAGGCATACTAATTGTTGACAGCGATAAGACATACTCGCTGGGCAGACTGCATATAACATCAAGACCCACAGCAGTAAAAGGCATTAAACCATTCATGGGGCTTATAGCTCTAATAATAGGTAGAGCCGCTGGGTGGAAGATCCGCGCAACCCCAATCGCATCTGCAGGAATAGAAATGGGCCCAGAGGACCTACTTAAAATAGCTGATTTCGCAGACAAGGTGAGGGGAAGCGGAGCTGGAGCAACCGCATGGGAGGTAGCTGAAAGATTTAAAGTAAAGCCCAGCGAAGTCACTTGGAGCATGCTACTCTCAATAAAACATAAGCCAATAGTGGTTGTGAGAGTGATTAGAAATGAAAAGCGCGTGCGATGAAGCTGTTGAAATTGCCAATGCAATAGCTGCAATATCAACAACGAAAGTAGGAGCTAAAAACAGCTTGCCCAAATTAAGTGAAGTTAGAGAGGTACTGGCTAAGCTAAACTTAATTTAACTTATCAACTCGCTTCACGGGCATGAATATTGCTAAGAGACACGTAAGTGAATATGCACCAAAAATAAATGTCATAAGTTGATCGTATCCAAATAAATCTACAACTACACCTCCAATAGCAGAGCCAATCGAAGCACCTAAAAAGCCAGTCGTATTGCCGATCCCTAAAGACAACCCCTTAATGCTTTCAGGAGAAGACTCAACTGTATAGGTGATTATCGGTGCAGCTCCACCAGCACTTATAAAGCCAAAGAAAATGGCCGGTAAAACAACATGCGCGGGAGGAGAAACATGAAGCATAAATATTGAAGCCAAAGTTAAACTAGTTATCAATACCATAGCCTTCTTACAGCCAATTCTATCCGTTAGAAAGCCGCCGAAAATCTGACCAGCAAATCCAGCCAAAGAGGATATAGACACCATCAAAGCTGCATCATCAATGCTGAGACCTTTACTTGACATGAAATACGATGGGAGAAAAGTGGCCAAGCCCATAGAACCCATCATTAAAATTGCAGGAATCAAATATGCAAATAACAATGCTCCAAAATTATCCCTAATTAATTTAAATGAATAAGATGACGCACTACCCCTAAATGGTTCAGAAACAAAGAGATGGAAAGCCAGAGCCAATATGAATCCCGGAATAGCACATACAATGAAGGCAGCTCTCCAGCCATAAGCAATTGCAATTTGAACACCTATCAACGGTGCTACCGCCGACCCCAACCTTGAACCCGACATGAAAAAGCCGACGGCCCTACCTCTAAATTTCGGCTCAAAAGCGTCCGATAACATCGATATCATTGGAGAGTAATAAGCTCCAGCAGCTAAGCCAAACAATGCCCTTGCCAGAACAAGTTGATTGTAATTGAGCACAAGAGCTGAAAGAAGCGTAGCGAGAGAAGAGAAGGCTATGCAAATTGAAATCATGGATTTCCTACTGACCTTATCAGTTAAAAGGCCAGCTGGAACCTGCATTAAAGCGTAGGTTGCGAAAAAAGCGGACATAAGCACTCCAGCCTCAAATCCACTCAACCTCAATTCTTCAACTATTAATAGAAGAAGGGGAGGAATCATCATCCTTAAAATGTAACTTAAGGTCCACCCAGCAAATCCCATGCCAAGCAGCACGAAGCCCCTGCGCGTAGCTGCCACCCCTCAAGTTCAATGAGCCATTGAATAAACTAAGTTAAAATTAGGCGAAATAAGCGTTTGGAAGAATATTACTAATAAAGGAGAAGAAAATGAGTAAGCTACTCGATTTACAACTAATTGACTCTACAACCCACTTTTTATCAAGTTTACTGCTTCCGTAGTGTAAAGCTTATACTTTCCAAGCTTTCCACCATAATTTGCAGCAGTAATCTTCTTGACGCCTTTAACTGAGGCAGCTGCTAAAATAGCTACACCCATAGCTCTAAGCACTCTCTTAACGTCAAGGCCGTTGATAACTATTTCATATACAGAGTTCACGTCGGGTGGAACCTTGCTGTCTGCAACTTTATCCTTAAGAGTTGGACAGTAGTAGTGATTCGTTGTTGCTATAAGCTTAAGATACTTTAATGAGCCAACTTTCGACCCGGACCTCACAATCCCCCCTGGGAAGGGCATTATAACTCCCTTAACATTACTTCTAACTGCTTCAACAGCCTTTTCAGCAGCTTCTAAAGCAGCGCTTTGATTCTCAGCTAAAATCAGCAGATTTCCCCCTGCTACAGCCTTGACAACGCCAATTTTATCTTCAATTAGAAACTCCCCTTCCATTACGGGTATTCGCCACATGGTTTTCCCATAAATTTCATCTTTCACTTCAAATCCATCACCGAACTTCGATAGAGGGCCGCCAACAGTCATGAAGCGCTTGGCTTTTGGCAGTCCATTGAAAACCGCTGTAGTTGGGCAAGTTAGCACACATTGACCAATTCTGCTCAGCACTTGAAACTTCAGCTTAGGTATGGATCTATGATATATTTGAATTAGCGCGCCGGGCCTACCATCAGGGGTTTCATCTGGCGGCACTAGCCCTTCAACTCCTGCTTCTGCAGGCGCGGCAATAATTGAAGTTGCAAATCCCGTTGCCACTTGAGCTGCAGTTAAAGCCCACTTTTCATTTACAGCTGTAATAAGTATCCTTGTAGCATACATTGGAAAAGCTTCAGCAAAAGTCTCTACCACTTCAACGCCATTTACTTCCACAAAACCACCTCCAAGTGCGATATAAATTCAAAACGCATTCATATTTATACGCTGCACTTTGTACGGAAATGAATTTACTTAAAGCTTAAATTCATTCTACAGATATAAAAGATGCCGTTGGTGTTTGACATGGAGAATAGAGTAGTGAAGACAAGCATTGTAAAAATTGGATGTATAGGATGCAGCCCGCAACTCGAGTACCTACTTGATGAGCGAGCTGACAGAAAGGATATTGACGTTCGAGTTTTCAGGTCATGATCAAAGCTCGACGAGGAGAGAGCGACTGATGTGGCAAAAAGAGCACTGGAATTCGAACCTAACATAGTAATCATATCAACCCCAAATGCAGCTCTCCCTGGGCCAACCAAGGCTAGAGAACTCATTGCCAACAAAGGAATTCCTATAATAATCATAGCGGATGCTCCTACAAAGAAGATTGCTGACAAGCTAAAGGAGGGAGGATTCGGCTACATTATTGTAGAGGCAGATTCCATGCTAGGAGCTAGAAGAGAATTTCTAGACCCAGTTGAAATGGCAGTATATGATTCAGACTTAATTAAAGTTTTAGCTATAACCGGAGCATTCTCCATCATATATGAGGCAGTTGATAAGGTCATAATATCCATAAAGAAAGGCGAAAAGCCTGATCTCCCAACAATAATTGTTAATCGAAAAGTAGCTGCAGAGGCAGCTAAATTCAATAATCCATATGCAAAGGCAAAAGCGATGGCGGCATTCGAAATGTCAAAGCGAGTTGCAGATCTAACGACAAGAGCCTGCTTCGTAATTAAAGAATGGGAAGAGTACACCACACTATATGCAGCAGCTCACGAATTAATGAGGCATGCATCACGACTAGCAGATGAAACTAGAGAAATCGAAAAGTACGGAGACCACCTAGTCAGAAAGCCTCATTACAAGGATGGAAGAATAATGATGAAGTCAAAATTAATTGAAAAGCCGGTTAGGATGGAGGAGGTAAAAAACATGAGTTGCAGCAAAATCGAAGTAACCTTAATAACAGGCAGAAGCATTGACCAGGGAGTTGCACTGGATAAAGGTAAACTGACAAACGAATACTATGAGAAAGTCGCCATAATTGAGCTAGACGCAGAAGACCTAGCTAAGCTAGGAATCTTAGAAGGCTCAAACGTCGAGGTAACCACGAAGTTCGGCATCGTAGTCGTCAAAGCTGTAAAATCGAGGTTTAAACATCCGGGAATAGCATTCATGCCCATGAGTCCATGGGCAAATCTAGTCATAGACTCAAGCACATATGGATCTGGAATGCCAACCTTTAAGGGCATCTTAGCAGAAGTGAGATCTACGGATAAAAAGCCACTATCCCCAAGTGAATTAATAAGTCATGTCCATGGCGTAAAAGTTCCCAATGTAGAAATAAGTGAATTTAAAGTTCAAAAATCAGGTGAAGAAAAAGTTTACACATCAGTTATATGTAGCTTCTGCGGCTGCCTATGCGATGACCTAGAAGTCAAAGTTAAGGACGGAAGAATAATTGAAGTTAAGCGAGCGTGCCCACTTGGAAGATCTAAGATACTCCATTACCTGGAAAACAGAGTCTTGAAACCAATGATAAAAGTTGATGGAAAATTTGCGGAGACAAGCCTTGAACATGCAATAAGGAAAGCAGCTGAAATACTCGTAAATGCATCATATCCGCTCCTATACGGATGGAGCTCAACTTCAACTGAAGCCATCAGAATAGGAGTAGAGCTAGCTGAACTGCTAGGCGCAGCATTCGACAACACAAGCGTCATGTGCCACGGCCCAACAATACTGGGAGTTCAAGAAGCTGGAACCGTAGCGGCAACTCTAGGACAAATAAGAAACTACGCAGACTTAATTATCTACTGGGGCTGCAATCCATTCCATGCACATCCAAAACACCCAGCAAGGTATAGCGCGATGGCCAAAGGAGTATACGTGAAAACGCGCAAAGAAAGGAAGGTTGTAGTTGTCGATGTGAGAGAAACACCAACAGCCAAAGTAGCAGACATATTCATCAAAGTTAAGCCGGGAGGAGATTACGAGCTAATTAAAGCGCTTAGAATGGCAGTAAATGACTTAGATATTGAAGCCGAAGAAGTCTCAGGAGTTCCCACTGACAAGATATATGAGCTCGCAGACATGATGAGGTCAGCTAAGTTCGGAGCACTATTCTTTGGTCTTGGAGTGACAATGACTAGAGGTAAAGGCAGAAACATAGAGGAAGTAATAAAGCTAGTTCAGGAGCTAAACAGCTGGACAAAGTTCGTCCTGCTTCCAATGAGGGGGCACTACAACGTTGTAGGTGCAAACATGGCAACACTATGGGCAACTGGATTCCCCTACGCCGTAGACTTTAGCAGAGGATATCCAAGGCACAACCCCGGAGTAACCTCAGCTTCAGATCTATTATTAAATGGAGATGTAGATGCAGCATTAATAGTTGCCTCCGACCCAGTAGCTCACTTCCCAGCTCAAGCAGTTAAAAACCTAACTAAAATACCAGTCATAACTGTAGATCCAAAATGGAATTTGACAAGCCTAATATCACAAGTCGTAATACCATCAGCAATCGTAGGAATAGAATGCGAAGGATCAGCCTACAGGATGGACAAAGTCGTGTTAAGATTAAAGAAGCTCGTGGAACCCCCGCCAGGAGTTCTGAGCGATGAAGAAATCCTGAAAATGCTGCTCCATGAAGTTAAAAAGCTTAAGGGGGTTGAGGCATGAAACATCAAATACTAATTAAAAATGGGTACGTTTACGACCCAATCAATAAAATTAATGGAGAAAAAATGGACTTAGCCATTAAGAATGGCAAAATAGTCCCAGCAAATGAAATTGACGAATCCAAAGCAAAAATAATAGATGCTTCCGGCAAAGTAGTCATGCCAGGCGGAATAGACCTGCACACGCACATTGCAGGACCAAAAGTAAACCTTGGAAGGCTCATGCGCCCCGAAGACCACTACAACAGCATTGTAAAGCTAATACCAGGAATTAGAAGATCGGGCACGGGATTAACCACACCTTCAACAACAGTAACAGGCTACAAGTACGCTAAGATGGGTTGGACCACAGTTATCGACCCAGCATCACCTCCACTCAAGAATAGGCACACCCACGAAGAACTGGACGATACGCCAATACTCGATAAGGCAGTATTCATATTAATGGACTCAAACTGGATTGTCCTAAGCTACTTAGAAAAAGGCGAAATTGAAAAATGCGCAGCATTTGTTGCATGGCTCCTCAAAGCAACTAAAGGCTATGCAATTAAAATCGTGGATCCGGGAGTAGCTATACCATGGAGCAGAGGCAAAGGATATGGGCTTGACTTGGACGATCAAATACCGCCATTCAACCTAACCCCAAGAGAAATAATTAGAGGACTATGCAAAGTCAATAAAATGTTAAAGCTCCCCCATCCAATTCACGTACACTGCAACAGGCTTGGAATTCCAGGAAACTACCACACCACACTTAATACTATGAAGGCAGTTTCAGACCTCGCCAATGAAGAAGTAAACATCCACATAACCCACGTGCAATTCAACAGCTATGGAGGAGTTGGATGGGCAAACCTGAAGAGCAAAGCAGAGGAAATCGCAAAATACGTCAACTCAACTAGCCACGCCAGTCTAGACATGGGCCAAATAATATTCGGAGAAGCAACTACGATGACAGCCGACGCCCCCTTCGAATACGCACTATACCACACGACAAAGTGGAAGTGGGGTGGAGCGGAAGTAGAAGCTGAAGCAGCGGCAGGAATAGTTCCATTCACCTATAAGAGAAGAAACTACGTAAATGCAATTCAATGGTGCATAGGACTTGAAGTAGCACTCTTAGTAGAAGATCCATGGAAAGTGGTTCTAACGACAGACCACCCAAATGGAGGACCCTTCACGAGCTACCCCCAAGTAATTGCTTGGTTAATGAGCAAAAAAGCAAGAGAAAAAGTCATCAACAAACTGAATAAAAGAGCATTAAGAGAAGTAGTTTTACCATCAATAGATAAGGAATACGGTCTATACGAGATAGCAGTAATAACCAGGGCAGGCCCAGCAAAGCTGCTAGGCCTAGAAAGCATTAAAGGACATCTAGGCCCAGGAGCAGATGCAGACATAGCAATCTACGACCTGAATCCAGACGAAATGGACTTCTCAGAAAACTATGAAGCAATAGAGAGGGCATTTAGCAGCGCAGCATACACCATCAAAGGCGGAGAGATAGTAGTGAAGGAAGGAGAACTCGTAAAGTACAATTACGGAAAGACGTATTATGTGGAAGCAAAAGTCGAAAATGCACTACTAAATGAAGTCATGGAAGAAGTTAAGAAGAAATTCCAAGATTGGTACACAGTCAGCTTCGAAAACTACGAAATTAAAGATCATGAAATTAGGCATCTAAAACCAATAAAAGTTGGAGGTACATAATATGGATAAAATGTATGAAATAATTCTAAAACCAAAAAAGGAGTTTCATGTGCCAGTTGAAGTAGAAGTCATTAGCCCAGACAAGCTAGCCGGAAAGTCAATCAGCGAAATAAAAAACGAAATAGTCTACGAAGGAAATAGAATGAAGAGGCTTGAAGAACTTTTTGAAGTAACTGGAGAAGTGGGAGAAGCTCCCGACAAAATAAGAATCATAATTGAAAATAGTAGCAAAAAGCTTTGGAGAATAGGAGAAGGAATGACAGCCGGAGAAATTATCGTCAAAGGAAATGCAGGAAATTACCTCGGGAAAAACATGGCAGGAGGAAAAATAACAGTCCACGGAAATACAGGCTCATGGATAGGAGCCGAAATGATAGATGGCACCATTGAAATCCACGGAAACGCAGGAAATTACGTTGGAGCCAGATTCAGAGGTGAAACGCAAAAGAAGGGAATGAAGGGAGGCAAAATAATAATCCACGGAAAAGCAGGAGTTGAAGTAGGCTATGGAATGTTGAAAGGAGCCATAATAATAGACGGCAACTGCCTAGAATTTCCAGGAATAAAAATGAAAGGAGGAAGCATACTAATAAAAGGAAATTGCCCAGGAAGAGCTGGAGCAGAAATGACTGGAGGCAAAATAGTAATTTGCGGACGAGTAGAATCAATACTACCCTCATTCTACATTGAAAGCATCGAGAAAGCCGCAAAAGTTAAAGGAATAAAGGTTGAAGGGCCATTCTACATGTTCCTAGGAGACTACCTAGCAAGCAGAAGACCATATGGAAGATTATACGTGTCAATATCCAATAACCCTCACCTAAAGAATTATGCTAAATTGATAGAGGAGGGAGGTGAGCAAAATGATTAGCGCCAATAAGAAAGCCCTTAAAATAGTTGACGAAATTCCTCGCAGGAGTATATGCATCAAAAGTCTGTCTCGGCGGACTAGCTGAAGTAAACCTATCCCACAACAATTATGGAGAAATGCTGCTACCAGTCGTGAATGTCTACACAGATCATCCAGTAATAGCCTGCATGGCATCACAATACGCAGGATGGAGAATAAGCGTTGGAAAATACTTTGCAATGGGCTCCGGTCCAGCCAGAGCACTATCCAAAAAGCCCAAAAGCCTATATCAGGAACTGGGATACGAAGATACTTCGGATGAAGAGTGATTGTCCTGGAGTCATCAAAGCTCCCACCAGACGAAGCCATAAGCTTAATAGCTGAAAAGTGCAACGTAAAGCCTCAAGATCTATACATCCTAGTAACGCCTACAAATAGTATTGCAGGATCAGCGCAAATAAGCGCTAGAATAGTTGAAACTGGAATACACAAACTTCACGAACTAAAATTCAAAATAAAGAGCATAATAAGCGGGTCGGGCATCTGCCCAATAGCTCCAGTGCACCCAGATCCAACAAAATGATGGATAGAACAAACGACATGATACTATATGGAGGAGAAACAACATACCTAGTAGACTTCGAAGATGAAGAAGAGCTAAAACAAATAGTGAAAAAGTGCCCTCATCAACTTCAAGAGATTATGGAAGGCCATTCTACGAAATATTCAAGAGCTATAACTTTGACTTCTATCAGGTTGACCCAGGACTATTTGCACCAGCAACAATTACGGTAACAAATAGAAGAACAGGATCAACATACAGAAGCGGCTACATCAACAATGAAGTGCCCAGGAAGTCAGTCAAATTTGAAATTCTTTAAACATAGTATGAGGAAAATCAGAGATAGAGACTTCATTGAAAGCAAAAAAGGGATGCTATTCTGCGTAGTCGGTAATGTACATCCAAAAGACAGAGCAATATCCTACTTAAAATACATTCCATGGAAAGAAGAAAACGCAGCAAGATTAGGCTGGAAAAGAGAGGAACAAGAATATTACCATATTACGGAGCGCCATGAGTACTAAAAGTTAAAGGATACTTAAAAAGCCACTACCCAGATTACGTGTACTTCGATCCCCACCTAAACATAGAAATCATAGGAGTACCGCTGGAACGCATAAAGAAACACTACAAGCCGGAGGAGAGAGTTATAGAAATACTGGAAATGCCTCGAGACAGTTTCGAAGTAATGGTTGCGGAAATGATTCAAGAAATATCCAGCACAAGCAGAATATCAACAAACCATTTTGGCGTTACAGGGTCAATTCTGGTTAAAATACATAATCCAAGCTTCTCCGATATAGACCTAACAGTATATGGATATGAAAATGCACTAAAAGCTAAGCACGCACTAATCGAGCTACTTAAAAGCAGCAAAAACTTTAGGCGACTAAACAAAGATGAAATAGAAAAGTACGCCAAAGAAATATCGAGAATACACGCTTTAAACTTCACAGAAGCATCAATGCTATTTAAGGAAAGATGGTATGCAGGCATTTTAAAAACAAGTTCTTCTCACTTCATCCAGTTAAAACTGAAGGCGAAGTACATGAAGAATACGAATCAAGAATCTACAAGCCTAAGGGGCTAATCCTAATAAAATGCACCGTAAGCGACGCAAAAGACGCAATTTTCCTACCATCCAAATACATCGTCAATGAAGTTGAAATAATAGAAGGACCGAAAGTAAACGATATAAGAGAAGTAGTTAGCTTTGAGGGACTATTCTGCGACATTGCATCAGCAGGAGAGAAGATTTACGTTAAAGGTAAACTAGAAGAAGTTATAGATTTGAGCAGCGGCGATAAATATCACAGAGTTCAGGTAGGCTCATTTGAAGCTAAGGGGCAAGACCACATTAAGCCTAGCAGATGGCTTAAAATGTAAGTTCTCAAATGAATAGTTGATAGCAATATGATAATTGGAGTTGCTACTAGAAATCCAAAATCTTGGTGTTCAATACGCCTCGGAGAAGCCATCAAGAGGAAAGGCCACCAGGTAAAGTACATCAACCTTTCAAAAGTAGCAGCGAGAATAGGAGCTAATCCAACTTTAGAGTATAGGGGTTTAAACCTAGCTAAAGACATAGCGGCACTAATCGTAAGACCAATAGGAAGAGGCTCACTTGACGAGGTAATATTTAGGCTTGATCTACTTCATAGACTGGAAATGGCTGGAATACCAGTAATCAATAGCCCAAAATCAATAGAGTTGTGCGTCGACAAATACCATGCACTCATGACGTTAAGTAAAAAAGGCTTGCCAGTCCCCAAGACAGCAGTAACCGAAGATGTGGAAAATGCGATGAAACTATTCCACGAGTTAGGTGGAGACGTAATAGTAAAACCCCTCTTTGGCTCCAGAGGCTTCGGAATAGTTAGAGTTAGCGACCCCGACATGGCATTTAGAGTTTTTAGAGCACTAGAAATCATTAGAAGCGTAATATACATTCAAGAATTTATCCCCCATGGAACGAAGGATATAAGAGCATTCGTAATTGGAGACAATGTCATAGCCTCAATGTATAGAGAGGCAACAGGCTGGAAAACCAACATAGCTCAAGGAGCAAAACCAAAGCCAGCCAAGCTTAAAGAAGAAGTACGCGAGTTGGCAATAAAAGCCGCAAGAGCAACAGGGTGTGAAATCGCAGGAGTAGACATACTTGAAAGCCCGAATGGCTACTATATAGTTGAAATAAATAGCATGCCAGGCTGGGAGGGACTTCAAAAGGTCTCAAAAGTAAATATAGCTGAGGAAATAGTTAGTCATGTTTTAAATAGAGTTAAAAAATCTAAAAAACCTTAGCGTACCTAGCCCATCTATAGTATGCTCCAAGTGAAGATGCAGCTCTATCAGGAGATGGATAAGCAGGTATTCCAACATCATTTAACAACTTTAAACCCTCATTACACTCCACTCCTCCAATGAAGCTTACCATAATAGGCTTAGGAGCTCTAGACTCAACATAACTTTTAATTATGGCTTTTGCGATCATTCTTGGATCCGTTATTGCAGTATGGCAGTAAATCACCAATATTGCACCAACTCTAGGATCTTCAAGAGCAACCTTAATCGCCCCTCTATATGACTCCTCAGTTGCTTGGCCAGTTAAGTCAACAGGATTTCTCGTACTTCCAAATGGAGGCATGTGCTCTCTAAACTTATCAGCTAAGTCCTCGGGAAGATCCATCAACTTCAGCTTATACTCTTCACATGCATCTGCAGCTATAACTCCAGCGCCACCACCATTAGTAATTACAACCACGTTTTCATTTATTGGAGGGGGCTGAAACACAATTGCTCTAGCCCAATCAAATGCCTCCTGAATGGAGCTAGCTCTCAAAACTCCAGACTGCCTAAATGCAGCACTATAAACTTCATCTGAGCCAGCCAAAGAGCCAGTGTGAGAAGCGGCTGCAATTGCACCTCTCCTAGATCTACCAGCCTTTAAAACAATTATAGGCTTAACCTTACTAACCCTCCTTGCAACCTTTAGGAAGCGCCTCCCATTCTTCAACCCTTCCATGTAAATTAATATCACCTTGGAATTTTCATCATCAACAAAGAACTCGAGCAGATCTGAATCCTCAATATCAGCTTTATTCCCAACGCTGACAACCGATGACAAACCTATTCTCTCCAGGAAAGTCCATCCCATTAAAGCTATGCCTAAAGCCCCGCTCTGAGAAATGAATGCAATGTTCCCCTTTAAAACCTTCATCGGCCCAAAGGTTGCATTCAACTTTGAAGGAGTATAGAGAAGACCGAAAACATTTGGACCTAAAATTCGCATGCCATATCGCTTGGCAATCCTGACCAACTCTTCCTCCGCCTCGACATTACCCACTTCTGAAAAGCCCGAACTAATGATAATTGCAACCTTCACTCCCTTTCGACCGCATTCGTCCAATGCCTTAGGGACAATGCGCGCAGGTATGGAAATCACAGCCAAGTCAACTTCATCAGGTACATCCAGAATTGATGGATAAGCCTTTAAACCCATGATTTCATCAGCATTAGGATTTACAGGATATATTTTTCCTTCATATCCAAAACCAATGATGTTACGGAGAATTTCATGTCCAATCTTTCCAGGGCTTCTCGAGGCGCCAATGACGGCTACTGATCTAGGATAAAATAGGTACCTTAACTGCTGTGCCACATATGTTAAGGCCGAATTGCCATTCAAATAGAATCCTCTCCGATGAGCGTGATGATAATGTGAGTGATAAAATAAATATTTTACCTTTTTCTGAAGAATAAAAACCTCTATACTCAAGTAAAAAAAGAATTATCATAAATGAAAAGAAAACCACGAAAAACGTGCAATCTAACTTTATATAGACGACTAACAAATCACTTTATAAGCAGCAAAGCAACTGTGAGAACATGTCCATCGAGAAAGTCGTAGTTATAGATTTCGGATCCCAATACACCCACCTAATTGCAAGAAGGGTTAGAGAATTAAGAATATACAGCGAAGTCATTCCATGTACAGCCAGCATCAAGGAAATAGAGATGCATAAGCCTAAAGCGCTCATCCTATCAGGAGGGCCCAAAAGCGTTTATGAAAAAGACGCATTAAAAATCGATAAAAGCATATTGAAATGGGCAATGGATTCGAAAATACCGGTGCTAGGAATATGCTATGGCCATCAACTCATAGCCTACATTCTTGGAGGAAAAGTTGAAAGAGGATTAGAGGGAGAATATGGAATAAGCCTACTCGCAGTTCACAAAGAAAATCAAATATTCGCAGGCACGCCTAAGCAGCAGAAAGTATGGATGTCCCACAGAGATCAAGTAGTAGAGCTTCCAGAAAACTTCGAAATCCTCGCCTCAACTCAATACACTCAAATAGCTGCATACAGGTGCATCGACTCGCCAATATATGGACTTCAATTCCACCCGGAAGTTAGACACACAAAATATGGTAAAAGAATACTGAAAAACTTCCTATACCAGATCTGCAAGTGCAAACCTTCATGGAGGTTAAGCGACTTCATAAAGAGGAAGGTGGAGGAAATCAAGCAAATTGCAGCCAACAGCAACGTAATTATGGCTGCCAGTGGAGGAGTAGATTCGACAACAGCAGCCTACCTAATAAAGTTGGCCGTAGGAGATAGGCTACACCTAGTTTACGTCAACACTGGATTAATGCGGGAAGGCGAAGGCGAAAGCGTAAT
Organism: Candidatus Culexmicrobium cathedralense; assembly: GCA_025061115.1. Lineage (GTDB taxonomy): Archaea > Thermoproteota > Methanomethylicia > Culexarchaeales > Culexmicrobiaceae > Culexmicrobium > Culexmicrobium cathedralense. The sequence goes on from JANZKC010000001.1 coordinate 416,544, forward strand.
AAGGACGCTCAAGAAGCTGGGCTTCAAAAATGTGCACTACATCGAAGCAGAGAAAATCTTCCTAGAAAAATTAAGGGGAGTCATAGACCCAGAAATGAAAAGGAGAATTATCGCTAAAACGTTTATCGAACTATTTGAGGAAAAAGCTAGAGAACTCGAAAAACAATATGGGAAATTCGAGTTTCTAGGTCAAGGAACCATATACCCCGACAGAATAGAAAGCGGGCAAGCCAGTCCTCTTGCAGATAGAATAAAAAGCCACCACAACGTCGTACTTCCAAAAGGAATGAAATTGAAGCTAATCGAACCAATAGCAGACCTATATAAAGATGAAGTTAAAAGACTCGCCTTAAAACTTGGGCTTCCAAGAGAAGTAGTTAAAAGACACCCCTTCCCAGGCCCAGGATTAGCAATAAGAATCATCGGGGAAGTTACCAAAGATAAGTTGAAGATATTAAGAGAAGCAGATAAAATTGTTGAAGAAGAAATGAAGAAAAGCGGATGGTACTGGAAAGTCTGGCAGGCGTTTCCAGCGCTTCTCTCAATAAAAACCGTGGGAGTCATGGGAGACCAAAGAGCCTACGAATATGCAATTGCACTGAGAGTCGTATGGAGCGAAGATGGAATGACGGCCGACTTCGTCAAGCTACCCTGGAAGCTACTTGAAAGAATAGCAAGTAGAATAGTTAATGAAGTCGAAGGAGTAAATAGGGTACTCTACGACGTAACTAATAAACCGCCATCAACAATAGAATACGAGTAACAACAAATCATCAGCAACAAGAATTTTAAGTAAAAACATAGCGTAATTGCAAGCGGTGAAACCATGATTCCAACGGGAGCCGCACCACCCAGAAGAACACCAGTAATAACTTGGACACTAATATCTTTAAACGTAATAATATTCTTCTACCTAATCTTTAAAGGCGGAAGAGCATTTGAAATTGCAACCATGAAGTACGGCATGATACCATCTCAAATACTCAATGGAAAAAAGCTCTACACCATAATCACATCAATGTTCCTTCATGGAGACGTCTTTCACTTACTTGGAAACATGATATACCTCCACGTCTTTGGAAGCGGAGTAGAATCTAGAATGGGAAGAATCAAGTTCATAATATTTTACTTCGCCAGCGGAATATGCGCATCACTAGTCCACATAATAATTCAAGTGCTATTCGCATATCCAATAATCATCTACGGCCCATATCACATACCAATAAAGGTTGTAAATCCACTTAACATCCCATGCATTGGAGCTAGCGGAGCAATATCTGGAGTGCTCGGAGCATACCTCTTAATGTTTCCATACTCGAAAGTAAGCATAATGACTTACACCATCTTCGGACTTCCCATAGTGATTTCACTTCCTGCAGTGATGTTCATTGGATTTTGGTTCCTATATCAGCTCTACATGGGATTTCTAAGTCTAGCAGCGCCATTCATCTACTACTCGGGCGTAGCATTCTGGGCGCACATTGGGGGATTCATAAGCGGAATGATGCTATGCCTAATTCTCGGGCGCCAAGCTAGAAGGAGAAGGATAATATACTACAGAGGTAGAAGGTGGTACGAAGTACCAGTAAGCTAATCTTCAACATAACCCCTATACTTCTCAAATATTGTTGGAGCAACCTTTAAAACCTCCTTGAGCATAAGCTTAGCCATCATTCTAATTTCCCACTGCGCATCTTTGGCCAACCTCAAGCTGAAGAAGTGGAGGAGCTCCCTAGCATTCATGGTAACTACAATTGAAGTCTCAATGGCTTGGGGTATAAGGTATCTAGCATCCTCCCTAGGAATACCAAGCTTCAATAGAGTTTCATACCCTCGCTTAGCCGCCTCAATCACTTCATCGAAAATCCGCTTGGCCTTATCATTCACCTCTATTGAAGGTGGAACAACGTAGTTTGCATCCACAAGACTAATAGCCCTCTGACTCTGCTGACTATAAGAAGCAATTCTATGCCTCACGAGCTGATGCGAAGTCACCCTCGAAATACCTTCAATTAAAAAGGTAAAGGAAGCATGTTCAATGGGGCTTAGATGACCCATTTTAATGCAGTGCCTAATCAGCCTCTTAATATCATTGTCGCCTAACTCCCGATAAATTTGATCTGCACCTTTACTGCTTCTGCATTGCCTAATAGCAGCGGCAACAACTCTCTCAGGCTCAGGAGTGTAAGCAAGCAAGACGACTCGCATCAAGTCCACCGAGAATACTTACATCAGAAAAAACTTAACATTAACGAATCATTATTTGTTTGTGTGAAAAAAGTCAAAGTCAAGATAAAAGCCGAAAACTGCCTAGGATGCGCAGGATGCATAATACTAGCACCAAAGCTATTCGAATACGATGAGAAAGCCAAAGCTAGAATCAAAAAAGCCTATAGAGCCGACGAAAATGAAAGGATAGGCGTCATCTCAGACGAAGACCTCATAAAGCTCGTCAAGCAGATAGCATCCCTATGCCCGACATACTCAATCGAAATTGAGGAGCAAAACTAAAGCAATATAAAGCATTTTGTGCTCACACAAACAAGGGAATTGGAGGATATTGATGTGGCGACCCAGCTGATAAGTGCTCGAAATGGAAAGATAAGTGAAGAAGTGAAAAAGGTAGCTAAAATAGAGGGAATTGAAGCAGAAAAAATAGCTAGAAGAGTTGCTAGAGGATTAATAATTATTCCTAAAAACGTCAAAAGAGAAAACATAAAGATTGTTGGAGTAGGACTTGGCCTCAAAACCAAGGTTAATGTGAATATAGGAACCTCAACATTTCAAGCTGACATAAATATGGAAATCGAGAAAGCCAAGATAGCCATCAAATATGGAACAGACACAATTATGGACTTAAGCACAGGAGGAGATCTAAACGCCATCAGAAGAAAGCTCATGGAAGTAGCTCCAGTCCCATTCGGTACAGTTCCAATATATCAAGCATTCATAGAAGCAACAAGAAAAAGGGGAGCAGGAATATACATGAATGAAGACGACATATTCGATACCATTGAACTTCACATGAAAGACGGCGTGGACTTCATGACAATCCACGCAGGAATAACAAAAGAAATAGCTAAAAAGACGGTAAAAAGCAATAGGGTTGCAGGAATAGTTAGTAGAGGAGGAGCAATACTAACTGCATGGATGCTATACAACGATAAGGAAAATCCACTATACAAAAACTACGACTACCTATTAGAGCTATGCAGAGAGTATGACGTAGTAATAAGCTTAGGAGACGCCCTAAGACCCGGAGCAATAACAGACGCACACGACTACCCTCAAATGGCTGAAATGCTTACAGTAGCCAAGCTTGTTGAAAAATCCTGGGAAAAAGGAGTACAAGTCATGGTGGAAGGCCCAGGCCATGTACCTCTCAATCAAGTTGCAGCAAACATCAAGCTAGAAAAAGCATTATGCAAAGGAGCGCCATACTACGTCCTCGGACCACTAGTAACAGATATAGCTGCAGGCTACGACCACATTGCAGCTGCAATTGGAGCAGCCATGGCGGCAGCTGAGGGCGCAGACCTAATATGCTACCTAACACCCGCGGAACACCTATCACTCCCAACCCCCGAAGACGTAAAAGAAGGACTAATTGCAGCTAAAATAGCTGCCCACGCAGGAGACATAGTTAAATTAGGGGAAAGAGCATTAAAAGAGGACCTCGAAATGTCAACTGCGAGAGCAAATCTAGACTGGAACAAAATTTACAAATTATCCCTAGACCCTACAAAGGCCAGATCAATGCACGAGCGATTCGGCCTGGCCAAGGGAGCATGTACGATGTGCGGAGAGCTCTGCGTATACATACTCTTATCAAAGCTTAAGGGTGAGCGTCTTGAAAGCTAAGTTAATGAGAATTTGGGTTAAAACACCCATACTAAAAAATTCAGACCTGCTAATTATCGGCGAGTGCACTCAAGTAGTAAACCCGAAGGCAGTTGAAGAGCTAGGCGAAGGAAAGGTCATCCTAACATACTGCCCTGAAGGAGAAGGAGCGCTAGCCTATGGAAAAATCGCATCAATAATTAGAGCTTCAAAGCCCTCCAGCATAACTGTCCTAACAGTAGACGGATCACCTCACTGCCTACTAATACATGCAGCAGTTAACGAAGCAATATTCGAAGTAGGCGAAAAAGTTGAACAGCACCACTACGTGTTAGTCAATGGGAAGAAGCTAGTTAAAGTAAGTCCAGACGCAATAAGAGTAGCCAGGTATCTAAGCTTAGTCCAAAAACTAATCAATGAAAAACCCGAAATTCTCACTGAACTAGAAAAATTAAGCCTAGAGTACAAGTACTATAAAAGGCTGAAGTAAGTGAACGGGCAAAACCCAATAGGGTAGAAGCTGGCAGTGCATAAGCAATCATCAAAACTAAGATTCCACAAACACCTCAACCTCAACTTCATCTCCATCTTTCAATTTCAATTCATCCCTAAGCTTCTTAGACGAAATAACCTCTATAACATCCTCCCCATAATGAGTTCGCTCAATCAAGATAACAGCGCCATCAACTCCACGTATTTTAGCCTTAAAGCATTTAGCTCCACCATAAGTTCTACGCCCATTTGAAAAGCCCTTAATTTTAATTCCAGGAAGGCTACTCAGCAGCTTTTTAACCTCAAGATCATGAATACCCTTCAACTTCAAATTCAAAGTTCCTAAATATGGCTTAAACCCAAGCTTCTTCACAAACTGCTCATAGTAATATGGAATTGACATGTAGTAAGCTCCTTCACCAAAACCACTAAAAACATAACCCCTAACCCTAAATGACCTCGGAACTTCGGAAAACACTCTCTTCAAATTCATGTAGACTTCACGAAGAACTTTCAAACCTTCATCAGTTATCCTCACAAATTGCCCACGCTTAGAAACCTCCCTATCAATCAACTTTAATTCCTCAAGCTCCTTAAGCCACCTTGAAGCAGACTGTTGAGAAATACCCATAAGCTTACCAAAATCCTTCGTTACAATGAAAACCGGCTTCCAGCAACCTCCTAGCAAGGCAAGCCTATAAAGAGCAATAAAAAGCCTTTCCTTCAACATCAACACCTACAATGATCGCTCTCAAAATTTAGTTTTATGGTTGAATTTAAAACCATACTTCACTCAGCCTTCACCTCAGGCTCCTCAACGAAAAGAAAAGTCAGCATTGAAGCAAAAATCAAGGAAAAGAAGGCCAAGTAAAATGGATAAGATTTTGAAATATTTTGATAGGTGTAACCGCCAACTATAGACCCAAGCATAAAAGCTACTTGATTTAATGTACCTTGAAAAGCAGCAGCCCTACCTCTCATGTCTCTAGGAATAAAGTCGGTAAGAAGAGCAGACAGCGTTATTGAAGACACACCTATGCAAACCGCATAAAGCATAAGCGAAATAATTGTCTGCTCAAAAGAGCTACTTAAAGTGAAAAACACTGGTGCAAAAGCAGAAATGAAAAGCGAAGAAATCAGAAGCTTAACTCTTCCAAATCTATCAGAAACATATGCTAAAATAGGTGTCAACGTCAACTTTGAAGCAGTTTGAATTATTAAAATTAAACCCCACTGAGCGGCAGTTAAACCAATAACATCTCTAGTAGCATACGTAATCCAAAACGGGTCAGCTAACCCAAAAACAAGATAAGACAAAGCGGAAACAGCAAAAAGAGTTAAAATTTTACCAGGAAACTTCAAGACTATAAGCAGTCCATCACGTATGATGGACGTCAACGCCATCCTCTTAACGCCACTTGAAATAAGCGTCTCCTTTAAGAAAAAAAGCCTCAAAAGACATGCAGTAAATGAAAAGACGAATAAAATTAAGTAAAGCAACCTCATCGAGGCAACGATTCCCATTTCATCCAAAAGTCTACCAGCAATGTATGGTGAAAACATTCCAAATAGAACTGGCCCGAAATTCCAAATCGCAAAACCCAAAGCCCTAACTTCAGGCTTCGTCGAATCCGCAATTATAGCTGAAAAAGCAGGATCTCTCAATCCTGAAATAAAACCATCCAAAGCCATTATTGGAATCAAATACTCCCAACTTGGAACTACAGCCAAAAACAAATTTATAAGCGAAAGCCCAAAACTGAGCGACACCACAAGCTTCTTCCTTCCAAATCTATCAGTCATGTAGCCTCCAATAATAAGCGGAAACACACTACATGCACTCCAAATAGCAGACAATAATCCAAGATCAAGATAAGAAGCCCCCAAAGCCAAGTAGTATAAAGATGAAAATGGCCAAACCATTTGTCCAGCAAAATTCCAAAGACCACTGGTAATAGTCATTAATCCCAAATTACCTCTCAACAGTGAAATGGCGCTTCTAAGCCTCCGTAACATCACCGACTCTCCCGTACATAGATTAAAATACGTGTTAGTCATGATCTGATAAGCGTTACGGTTACGCGATGCCTTTAATCCAAAATCAAAATAACAAGAACCACACCATCTCATCGAGAAAATATCCTTTTAAATATAAGAAACAATAAATGAAATTTAAGGTCTTCTTTAAATCCCTAACTTTAAAAATTAGAATATCTAATTAAAGTAAATTACAAATCTCAGAATAATTACAATAATATTATCAGCAATTATAACAATGCCTATTGGCACTGGATACCATTTTTCTGCAATCATAGCTATGCTAACAATGTTAATAGCAATGCGGCTAAACGCTCAATCAAACGCGCACTGGTAATTCTTGCGTAATATTCAATTGAATATATTAAGTTCATTGGAATCAAAAATAAATAGGTAAAAGTTCCTTCAACACTCATCCATTCAATTAAATGGTAAGAACTGTTGGTAGCCGGGGGGAGATTCGAACTCCCGTCGGCGGGGCTCTCCGGCTTTGAAGCCTCCAGAGCCCGCCATGCTTGGCCGCTACACCACCCGGCTTCAATATGATTGATGGCTAAGGGTGCAGTATAAATTTTTTGACTCGAAAACAGAAATACTATTGATAACTAAGTCTTACTCCTAAAATTAAGGTAAAGAAAGAGTGCGTAGGCTTACCAAGTTATTAGGTTGTTTTCTGCCAGCGTTGTTAATATTGCATAGACAATTGCTTCCATTCGATCTGCAGGTATTTCTGTTTGTTGGCTGAGTTGTACAGCCATTTTCTTTACTGTTGTTTCGCCATTGCACCTTGACCATATAGCGTATATTGCTGGTGGAAGCTGATATGTAAACTCTGTTCCTGGCACGTGAATGAGCACTCCTTGAGGAGTAACTCCTAATTCTTCACCTTGCCTTAACGGTGTTTTCTCAAGCTCTTCTGGAGAAGGCTGAGGAAGCTCAGGCATCGATTTTTCAGGTTCACTCATGCACACAATCCTCCTATAAACTAAATTCTCTACTTTTCTTTCCAGACGTTTTCGTGAACTTGTTTAACTGCTCAATTTTGCCAAATCGCCCGATGCTCAACCTAGGCTCGCCTCTAAATGACGTAACATAGCCATTTTTTATGCGAATAATATCCCCCTGCTTTACTAGTCCAACATTTTCTTCCCATAAAGTGAGAATTATAGTTCCAGTATCGTCCCCAACAGTGAATTCAGCTAATTTTAATCTTCTGCCATCGCTCGTGCGAACCACTCTCGGCTCAAAGGCTTTAAGCACTTTTACTTCAACGTTTACTCGACTCATTCCAGGCCTCAAATCCTTAACGTTCACCACGGATCTACACACCTTATATTACTAGCAAGTTGCGAAGTAGAACTCCGCAACTTTCAGTGGCTTGACTATTAGAATTCAATTATTTAAGCGTTTTGCACCTAAGAAATTCAAAAATAAACTTAGCGAAAAATTTATATAATACTTTTTAAGGATGTTGTTATCTGCCGAATGAAGTATAAATTGCCAGGTATGTGAAATATGCTTAATTTCCCTGACGGCTTCTCATGCTTAAATTAAATAATGGGAGGTGAATAAGCATGATTGCGGATGCAAGTGGAGTTGAAGTTAAGAAAGATATCAAGCTAGCTTCTGCAATAATTGATAAATGCCCTGAATGTGGAAGTACTCGTCTTCTTCGCAATTATGAGCGCGGCGAGGTTGTTTGCGCAGATTGTGGTTTAGTTATAACTGAGAAAATTATTGATATGGGTCCTGAATGGAGAGCATTCACTCCAGAAGAGAAGCAGAAGAGAAGCAGAGTCGGCTCGCCGATAACCATGACCGTTCACGACAAGGGCTTGTCAACCGTCATAGACTGGAGAGATAAGGATGCGCTAGGCAAAAAGCTTGAGCCCAAGAGAAGAATTGAAGTTATCAGGTGGAGGAAGTGGCAAATTAGAACTAGAGTTCACAGCTCAATAGATAGGAATTTAGCTCAGGCAATGAGCGAACTTGACAGAATAAGTTCTCAGCTTGGACTTCCAAAGAGTATCAAGGAAGATGCAGCTGTAATTTATAGGAAAGCCGTTGAGAAAGGTCTTGTTAGAGGCAGAAGCATTGAAGCAGTAATGGCCGCATCAATATATGCTGCATGCAGAACGCAGAAGATTCCTAGAACGCTAGATGAAATATCTAAGTTTACGAGGTCGGGTAGAAAGGATGTAGCTAGGTGCTACAGGCTGCTTCTAAGAGAAATTGATGTTAGAGTTCCATTGGCAGATCCGGAGGCATTCATTCCTAGAATTGCAAGTGACTTGAGGTTGAGCGGCACAGTTCAGAGAAGAGCAGCTGAAATTATTAGAAGAGCCAAGCTCATGGGAATTACAGCCGGCAAGGACCCATCCGGCCTAGCTGCAGCAGCCATTTATATTGCTTCGCTACTTGAGAATGAGAGGAGAACTCAAAAAGAGATAGCTCATGCAGCCAGAGTCACTGAAGTTACCGTAAGAAACAGGTATAAGGAGCTAGTGAAAAAGCTTAAGATCGAGCTTCCCCCTCAGTAGCACTTTTCTTTTTAATTCTCGCCAATTTCTTCGCTATCTTTAAGTCCTTTAAAGTTAGAGGCTTAACTTTCAGGTATCCAGCATCAACAGCAGCTTTCAACAGCTCTTCGCCAACTGCAGTTCTAACTATAATTGTAGACCAGCCGCTTGGGGAGTCTACTCCACCAACAGATAAGTCAGCAAGCTCGGCTGTAAAGTCGCTGCACCTCTCGCAGCCGCTCCTCGCATACTTCTTTACCTCCTTCACTGGAACATCAACAAGGACTTTGTCGCCAGCTTTAACAATGAAGCGCCCACCAGCTATTTCAAACTTCGTAACGCTAGCTAGATCGACGTTCATGCTCGCAAGAAACTCCTTTACAAGCTTGCTATAATAGAAGCTTTCAGAGCAGAACAACCCAATTAGAAATTTAACTCTAGTTCCAAACTTCGTATACCCGTAGTCTGAATACTGCATTTTCCTCACAGCCCTAATTTGGCAGCCCACACCTACAACACCTATCTTATCAGCGCCATACTCCTCAACAGCTGAAGCAAGAGCAATCAAGGATGGGCTAGACGTATACTTTGACCCTGCAGCCTTCAGTAGATCTTCCTTGCTGAAAGCCACCATGGGCTTAGGCTTCCAAGGCTCATCCTCGCTAATGCCAGTCACAACAGCACAGTCTATTAAGCCCTTATCAATCGCATAATTCAATATCGCAGTTACTGCACCACCATCTTGAGCAACCTTTACAACATCTTCATCAACAGCCCTAGCAGCATAAACCGACTTAACAAACCCCAAAACATCACTTGGCACTTCATTGAAAAGTGCTTTTTCAACGACGCTCCAATCAAATGGAGTTTTAGGACATTGATTATAACAGTATCCGCATGCAACGCATCTACCAATCAATGACGGCGCTTCATCTTTAACACCAATAGCTACCACTGGACATGAAGCTATACAAGCACCGCAAAAAGTGCAAATTCCGGGCCTTATAACCTCACCTATCAGATGACCGAAAATCTTAGCCCTCACTCTCAATTGAGATCACCGCGCAATTCAGTTTCACTTCTAAATATTAATAAGAGTTACTACAAATTAATGAGGAAAGCTAATAAGTCTCTATATGCGAGTTTTATAGTACGTCGAGACATGCTCATTGGAGGATTCCAATGCAATTAGATTTCGAAACTAGAGCTGCAAGATACATAATGGAGTGGGGCGAGTGGATAGAGAAGCTCCAGCTTCTAGCATTACTTGGATTTAAATTTGAAAGAGCAAAAATTTACGTCGAGAAACTAATAAAGCTTCAAAATCAAGACGGAGGATTCCCAAGAAACTGGATTAAAGGCAGGGCATCCAGCCTACTTGAAACAGCGACGGCACTCGAACTACTTGCAAAGATGAACTTTAGAGAGGAAGTGCTTGAAAAGGCAGCTAAATACCTAGTTGAAAAACAACTTGCAAATGGAAGCTGGAGAGAGGAAAAAGAAGAGTATGGAGAAAGAAGAGCTGAGAAGCACAGAGTCACCCTCGAAACCGCTAGAATTTTAAGGGCATTAGCATCCTTTGACGCTAAAAATGCAGGCATTGAGAAAGCAATCGCATACTTGGCATATGCCCAGAGGGAAGATGGATTATGGCTGACTTCACACTTAGATGAAAGCGTAGACATGGAAGCTTCAAGCGAAGCTATTTTAGCGCTACTCGAAGTAGGCAGCGAAAAAGCAAAACAACTAGCCAGAATAGGAGTTGAAGCACTATGGAGATGGTTCGTTGAAAAAGCCACTGAAGATTGGAGTGAAATGCCAAAAGAAGCACTAAGCATCGCTGAAGCACTTATAGAAGCGGGTCATGGTGAAGCCGAAGCTGTAAGAAGGATTTTAAAGGCATATGTTAAAGCTGAAAAGTGGCGATTTGGCGATAAAAGAAGCATCAGCACGAGCGAAGCAGTTAAAGCGCTAAAAGTACTGCTGTTAGCCAAGGCTATAGACGAGGAAAAAGTTAGACGAGAAGTTGAAAGGCTAATTTATGTGAGAGAGGAATTAAAGAGGAAAATTGAAGCTAAGGAAGAAGAAACTAGAAACTACTTCCTAATCAGATTTGAGGAAATAGGTATTAGGCCGAGCGATAAACCAAGTAAGATACTTTTAGGAAGCTACTTATATGCAATGATGGATCAATTCTTCTGGACATCAGAAGCATTCGATCCACAGAAAGAGTATAGAGAAATAGTTGGGCTGATAGGCTCAGTTGACCAAATAGACAAATACATGGATTTTGAAAACGTGAAAAAAGCATTTTTCAAGAGCAGAGCCTTGAGAGGAATAGCTAGAAGGAGGAAATTGGAAGTAGCTAAAAGCATAAGCCTCTTCGCTAAGTTCATTAAGGAGTATGGGAATTTCAAGGACTTTAAGGAATTCGCTGAAAAGTTAAGGGCATATACGCTTTTCAAGGTTGCACCTCAAGTATCAGGATGGAATACAGCTTACAACTTAGGACTTCTCCTACGCTCATTCTCGAAAGCAGAAAACGATTTAGGCAAGCTAATCAAGTCCTTTGAACTATCATTAAAGTGCTTTCCAGCTGTAGGAGCCAAAATAGCACTACTATTCCCATTCTACGCGCTATGGGTATTCAGACTATGGCCGGAAGCAAGCACCTACATCAAATGCCCCATTGACTGGAACATCGTAAAGCCATATGGAAACCTGGGGCTAAGCTGCATGACCCTAAAAGAGCTAAGAAAAGACCCTAAAAGAGCTGCTGAAGCAATTCACAGACTTGCTGAAGAGCTCTTCCCAGAGGATCCTGCAAAAATTGTTTTTCTATGGATTGTTGGTCACGAATGGTGCACAAAGCCCTACAAGTGCTATGGAATTGCAGGAAGAAAATGCTGGATATTTGACTTATGCGCAAGGGGGCGAACAGGTGAGGGAAAGAAGAATATGGGATAACTACTTAACAAAATTCACTGCAAGACTTGAAGGAGGAAGACTTGAAGAATTAAAGGAAATCATAAAATCTAAAGATAGAATTGTTGCAAAACACTTTTACAGAAGAATAAGTAAAGCAGGAGTTTCCAAGAGAAATTTCAAAAAAATAATTATGGACATATTCGCTTACAGCATTTTTGACACATATTATTGGAAATTAAGATCCAAGGGCACAACCCCAACAATCGAGTTTAGGAGATTTAAGAGAGCAATAAGGAGCTTAAACGACTACTTGGATGAAGATTTAATGTACTACGCGTTAATGGATGAGTGCAAAAGCATGAGCAAGCTGAGAAGAGGTGAACTGGAAAAAATAATTGCAACACTAAAGTACGCTGCTCAAGCATTTACAAGAATTCGCAAGAGAAGCTTAATTGAGGTAGCTGAAAAATTGAGGCTAAACACCATGTTCAACGTCTCCCGCAGCCTACCAGAAGCAATATTTCAGCGTAAAGCAAGGTTCTTCGGCCTCCTAGTATCAACACCGGTTGAAGATATAGTAACAGCCATTGAAGCTATAAGGCTCTCCTTAGCATGCCTGCCAAGAGGAGGACAGCACGCCGCCAACCTCTTCCTCTACATCACAAGCAAAGTAGCAAACATTTGGAAGCTTAAGATAAGCAGCCAACTCCACCCACCACTCGACAGCGGAACCTCAGAAGTCTGCTTAAGCCTAGGTTTAACGGATAAAAAGTTGGAGAACACCGAGTACCTATCACTGCACTACGAAGTTTTCCAAAAAATTGCTGAAACGCTGTTCCCAGAAGACCCACTAAAAATGATTGTACTTAGAGCTGTAGCTGAGCGCTGGTGCTATGGCAAAGAATGGAAGCTATGCGAGCAATGCTGGTTCAGCAAAGTATGCCCTAGGGAATACTGATCATTCCCCGAATTTCTTGCCCCTCAAAGAGTAGTTTAGCATTATTGGCATTAAATTAACTCCCCTAATTCTTCCCAACCCACCTTTCAATGAAGCTCTCTCACTAAACGATGAAACCTCGTCGGGAACTACCGTTGGAGCTAAAATTGCAACTGGAACGGGATCGCCAACATGATTCCTAACGCTTATAGGAGATGCATGATCGGCGGTTATGGCAATGCAAATCGATTCAACATCAACTTCATCAAGAATTAATCCCACCATCTCATCAATTCTCTCGATCATCCTAATTTTCTCATCAAGCAATCCATCATGGCTAGCGGCGTCCGTACCCTTAACGCTAATTAAAATAAAGTCATGGTCTTCCAAGGCTTTGATTGCAGCTCTAGCTTTAGCATGCAAATCGGAATTCAAGCCGCCAGTAGCACCAGGCACATCTATAATTTTAAATCCAAGCGCCTTGCAAACACCTTTTATCAGCGCAACTCCAGCAATGCATGCAGATTTAATGTTAAACTTCTCTTCGACCGACATGACCTTGGGGAGAGTCCCAGCACCTCTACATAAAACTATGTTTGCTGGTGGGAGGCCTCTACTCGTTCTGCGCTTGTTCGCAGGATGCCTCATCAATATCTCGTGCGACTTCATGGTGAATTCATTGAGCGCTTTAGCAGTCCTAATCGCTGAAGGATCATTAGTTAGTGGCTTAGCTTCCAAAACTCTTACTCCAGTTCTGCCGGGATCAGTGCTAGACACCATTCTCGACAGATTCTTGCCTCGAAATACTAGAACTGCCCTATGCTCAATCGAATGCCTAAATAGCACTTTAACATCAGGAGTCGACGAAAGCACCAGCCCGCTTATGGCTTTAGCGAGCTCATCGCCTTCATGGATATATCTGCCGGCTCGCCTATCAATAACTACGAATTCATCATTAACAGTAGCGAAGTTACACCTAAATGCAACGTCATCTGCACTTAAATTCAATCCTATTCCAAGAGCCTCAAAAGCACCTCTACCAGTATAATTATTGTAAGGGTCATATCCTAGAATCGCTAGATGAGCCGGAGCACTTCCAGGCGGCACACCTGGCTCCAATACATCCATTAAGCCAGTAATGCCTCGCCTAGCTATTTCATCCATGTTTGGGGTATTAGCAACTTCAAGTGGAGTTTTGAATGTCAGCTCCCTAACAGGCCTATCGGCCATGCCATCGCCTATTATTAGTATCATTTTAAGTGGCTCGACGGCCATTCACCTACCTCTTAAACCTGCTTAAGAAGTCCTTCAATATATCCTCAAGCGTAGGCTTGCCCACTTCCTTCAATTCAAACGTTACCTTTGCAACTGGCTTGTCAATCTTGATAAAGCGCCTTAAGTCTGTTGGGGTAGCCATCACAATACCATCGCAATCAGCTCTAGCAAGCGTTTCTTCAAGCTCTCTCAACTGCTCAGCACCATATCCCAAAGCTGGAACTGCAAGGCACCCTCTCTCCTCAACAACCTTCCTAATAGAGCCTACAGCACACGTTAATGGTGAAACTATTTCAGCTGCGCCAAACTTCTTCGCTGCAACATAGCCAGCTCCATAAGTTAAATCGCCATGAAGCAGCGTCGGCCCATCCTCAATGACCAGCACTCTCTTACCTCTAATTACTTCAGGATCATCCACGCTAATGGCGGACTCAGCCTTAACTATCAACGCTTTAGGATTAATCTTCTTGATGTTCTCCACAACAGCCTCAACAGCTTCAGGGCTGGCTGAATCCACTTTGTTGATAATTATAACATCAGCCATCCTAGCATTAACCTCTCCCGGAAAGTACTTTAACTCGTGGCCCGGCCTCATCGGGTCAGCAACCACTATCAGCAGGTCCGGCTTATAAAATGGATAATCATTGTTACCTCCATCCCATAAAATCACATCTGCCTCCTTCTCAGCTTCCCTAAGTATTTTTTCATAATCCACTCCAGCATACACTATTAAACCCATGTTTAAATGAGGCTCATACTCCTCCTTTTCCTCAATTGTACACTCATACTTCTCCAAATCTTCAATCTTCTCAAATCTCTGGCAAATCTGCTTCCTCAAATCTCCATAAGGCATTGGATGCCTAACAACTGCAACTTTATAATTCCAGCTTTTCAGAATCCTAGCTACTTTCCTGCTAACGGTGCTTTTGCCAGCACCAGTCCTAACCGCGCAAACAGCAATTACCGGCTTAGTTGACTCCAACATTGTATCTTTAGGTCCAAGAAGCTTGAAGCTAGCTCCACTGGCCAATGCAATTGAAGCCCTATGCATTACATACTCATGCGAAACATCACTATAGGAGAAAACAACTTCATCAACGTTTAAGTCCCTAATTAGCTCAGGCAGCTTCTCCTCAGGGTATATTGGGATTCCATCGGGATACCTTGGCCCAGCAAGTTCAGGAGGATAAATCCTCTTTTCAATTCCAGGTATTTGAGCCGCCGTGAAAGCAACAACCTCATAATCTGGATTTTCTCGGAA
This sequence comes from Candidatus Culexmicrobium cathedralense, assembly GCA_025061115.1. Classification (GTDB taxonomy): domain Archaea; phylum Thermoproteota; class Methanomethylicia; order Culexarchaeales; family Culexmicrobiaceae; genus Culexmicrobium; species Culexmicrobium cathedralense. The sequence goes on from JANZKC010000001.1 coordinate 431,833, forward strand.
GTAGACATTGAAGTTGTGGAAGTCTCTGCCCGCTGCCCCCATAATAATAACTCGACGCACCATAACATCACCGGTAGTCACATATGTGCAAGATAGATAAAAGGTTAGCCATCCAAATTCAAGAAACTCATTAAACGTCAAATAAAAGTAAAAGCTAAAATAAGTGCAAAACAGATTTCAATAACTTAAAAATTGAACTAACAACCATTCAAGTTGAGTTTTAATTTAGCAACATAACCTTACAAATGCAAATCATCTATAATGCATACCAAACTAAGTCCTTACACCATAGATTTCTCCAGCCGAGACTTGAAATAACCAATGAAAATGAGGACAATCCCCAGGACTCCCGTCCAAATGGCAAAATTAAATCTACAGAAATCAAAGCTAACCTGCTTAGTAACAATAATGCCATAGAAAGGCGAAGTGCCGATATTGCGAACCACCAGCACGTAATAATTGGAAATGGGAATTGAAAAATCAAATTCAACAATCTTATTATAAGAATTTAAAAGGATAGTTCTATTAATTAATGGTTCAGCTTCTTCCACTCTAAGCCACTTCTCAAAATTAGCTGCATCAAATAGCATATAATTAATTATTGAACTCTCGTTCCCCATGTACTCAATGTTAATTTCGTAGTTGGCAGACTCCCAAAGCGAAATTTTATTGTAAGTTTTATTTACATCAAGTGGAGCTCTATAAGGTGAAAAAGGATCATCCTTAACGCCAAAGCGTAATCTTCCAACAGGTAAGCCAAATACATTAGCATATCCAATTGACAGCATTATGAAGAAGGATGTTATCAGCATTAAACTTCCAACTCTCCTAAGCATCATTAAGCTCACCTTTCAAACTCAATAAACTTACAGAAAGTCACAAATGACAGTGCCAAAGCCATTACAATTATGGTTATTGAGGAAGTTAAAATGAAGTTAATTGGCATGTCTACAAATGGCTTATCATAATGAAATATTGTTGTCGCCAATAACTCCTTATTCACATTTAAGCGCAATATTATATCAAATAACAAGGTCGTCAAGCGACTTGGGAAGATGTAGTTAAGAGGAAAAGGTAAATAGCCGACCTCATCCATAAACCTAATAATAAGCCAAAAGAACACCGAAACCAAAGTTGAAGAAATCCAGCTTCTCCAAATTAATATTGATATTAACAACGATATTGAACCGACAAATACAATGTTTATAAATGAACATGCTAAAATGCCGTACCAATTTATAACGGTGACTAATGCTGGAACTTCTAAACATGTAATTAATATTATTGGAAATGTAAGAATTGAATAGCTGAAAATTAAAATTGCAAGAAACCTTCCTGCTAGAAAGTCGAATCGACTTAAAGGTTCAACCAGCATCGTCTCAGCCTCACCACTACTTATGGCTCTTCCAATACTCATTGACACTATTAAAGGCACTAATAGACTTGAAAGCCCAAATTGATATTTCAACGCAAGATCGCATTCTCGAACAACTAAACCGAAAATGCAAGGAAGTACTCCAAAACGCTTATACGCACCAAAAGTAGCTCCAAAAAATCCATCAAAATTTAATGGCAATATAATGAAAAAAGTAACAGAAATAACGATCTCCAGAAATGGAAAACTACATAGTTTTTTCAACTCTAAAATTAAGGATAAATACGTGTTCCTTAACCCCATCGCGATCTCCTCGTCAAATGTAAGTAAAGGGCTTCAACTCTCCCATATGCATCAACTCCACCAATGCCATACTTCCCCATCAACTCATCAATCCGACCATAATCCAGCACTTCCCCATTCTTCATTAAAACCACGTTATCACAAACCCTGTCCAACTCTGGCAAAATATGAGAGGAAATAATTATGCTGACATTTCTTTCATGATATATACCTTTAATCATACTTAACATCTTTAATCTTCCTTCCACATCCATATTTGCTGTAGGCTCATCTAGGATGAGAAGCTCAGGCTCACCTATCAGTGCACAAGCAAGTGAAAATCTCCTCTGCATACCTGCAGATAAAGTACTTATGCGTCTATCTGCAAGGTCCTCTAACTCTACGAAAGTTAATACTCTCCTCACCTCATTTGCTGCATCACGAGCACTTAAACCCTTTAATCTAGCTACAAATAGCAAATAATCCTTACATGAAATTGAATTAGGATAAACGGGCTTCTCAAGCATCACACCAATTTTTTCTCTAATCTTTCTAGATTCCTTCCAACAATCAAAGCCTAAGCAAAAAGCTTTACCAGATGTAGGTTTAATTAATCCAAGAAGAATCCTTATAAGCGTAGTTTTGCCCGAACCATTAGGACCAATAAGACCAATAATTCCTCTCTTCAACCTAAAACTAACATTTCTCAAAGCAACTATATCTTTTCCAAACTCTTTACGCAAATTTTCAACAACCACAATTTCAGACATGATTATCAATCATTATAATTCATTAGAAAAATATTTATATGTTTTCTTTTTATATTATTTATAGTGATTTATTTTGAAAAAATGGTCAAGGACAACCAGAAACGTATACTGATGGTTGGGGCAAAGGTACAGCTACAGGTTGCTGGGGCGTTTGGGTGGAAGGAAGCCGGAGGAGGAATGGGTAATTAATCTCTCCTATGCATGGTGTAGATGCACAGCACACTTTCTCACTTCATGGGGAAATGAATGGTGGAGTACGGCATATGCATGGACAGGTGTTTCCTATGACTAGATTATCAAAAAACATGATTATTTTTTCTTTTTTGCTATTCATTTCAATTTGTTATTCGCCTTTATCAACGTTGTTTGACATTGATAGGATAGTTTTAATTTATGATTTAAAAGTGCTGGTCATTCAATTTGATTCGGTTACGGGATATGCAATATTCGTTAGAGATAAAGAAGGATTATTTGATGGTGTTCTTAACATTACATTAGTTCGTGCCAGCCAAGATCTTTGGAGAATGTATTTGACTTTAAATATAACTAAAAGTGATGAGGTTATTTACTTTAAAAATTCTACTTTCTATTTTAATCCAATAACTAGAGTTTTATATTCTATTAATATGTCTGAGCTTGGTATTTCTGGATTTATTCTTAACACTAAATCTGTTAGTGCAAATAATTTTACGGTGGTGTCCTTCTCTAATTACACGTTTCAAGGGAGCGTTATTGGTGAGAGTAAGCATTATGTGATTGATGGGTATCAGGAATGCGTAGTGGTTAGATCTATTTTAGAAATTGGTAGGAATAGGTTTGGTCCTTTCTACTTATATGATTCTGATACTGGATGCTTGGTGCACGCTGACGGCATAGTAATTGATCCTGCATTATACTACATGGATAACATTTTCTTTCTGATTGTTGAAACATTAGATTTAGCTTATTCTAACATTGATTTGGGTCCAACAACTTTACCTTTCTTCATGATTTTAATTTATATTGCAGTAGCCTTAGCTTTAACAGTGACTCTAATTGTCTCAACATTCATTCTTTGGAGAAGGAAATATAGCAGGTATCGCCAGGATAGGATTAACATTCAGCTTCTTCAAGCTTCTTGAGCCACTTCATAATTAACTTATCAATGGGGAGGCTTCTCCTCCTTCTTCCTTTAGGATAGCCAGGGTAGCCTCCAACTAATTCTAGGGCTTTAACTGCAAGCTCATCAGCTTCTCCAACCTCAAACCTATTCCAGCCATGGAAGTGCTTAAATGAATTAATGCTAGTCCAGCTTAAGTCGAATGAGTCTAAATCGTTGACATCAATACATATGACCACGCAATTCAATTTCCTGTGGAGGCTTAAAGGGCAAGTGAAGAGTTGCTGAGAATCATGCTCATTATCAACTTTCAACTTCTCTGCCAAGTATTTAGCTGAAATTTCTCTAATTCGATGTTCTATCTTCCTAATAACGTACTCAACTAGAGCATAAGCTAAGTCAAGGGGATTGTGTTTTGCTCTAATTTCAGGCGATAAAGCTTCGTGATGAACGTGAACGTGAGCAGCATTTCCACTCCACTTAACTATTATAGATCTTGAAATGCCATTTCTCTCCAAAAATGAAATTATCTCCCTACACACTTCAATTGTTGCCCTCCACTTAGATCTAGAATTATCAATGTCCCAGGTTGGAGTGCAAGCAATTATGTTTTCAAGGTCTATAACATGCTCATCTCGGAAAAGATACTTGTAGATGTTAGCTGTAGCATAAAACGTTCTAGGCTTAAAACGATTAAAAACTTTAAGTAGAAAATCAACGTCGCTTTCAGACCTAATTGTCAATGGAGCTCCCTTCAAGTACCTAATGAGAAGCATTCTACCCTTACTATCAACTTCACTGCAGTGAATTCCAACCCACCTTGGCTTACGGCCATTAGCTCCAGAAACATTACCATAACACCACTTGGCAATCTCTCCTTTAACGTCCTCCCTAGAGTAGTGTTCAGCAACTACATTCCTATTCAACTTCACCGCCACTACTAATCTTAAAAGGAGGAAGAGGTTAAATTCCTTAGGGGTTTAATTTGCCAAAGAAGCAGCGCATACCATTTAGAGTAAGAATGGCGGATGGAAGCATAGAGACAGTTTATGCTTATTCGGAAAAGCAGGCTATGTTTTTAGCTTCAAGGCTCGGCAAAAGGCCAGTAAGAGTTGTTGGAATCTTAAGTGAAGAAGTAGTGGAGAAGAAGGAAGAGGAAGAAAAAATCGATGAAGATGAATTATTGAATAAGTTGCTCATGAAATTTGAAGAAGCCATGAAGAATGGTAAGTATTTGGAAGCAGTAAAGTGCCAAGTGGAACTTCATAAAGCAATAGCTGATGGAAAAGTGACATGGAGCAACAAGTTGGAGCAAAAATATGAGCTATTCAAGCACTGGTGATGCAATGAAGAAGTCGCGATTAACAATACTAATATTAATACTAACAATATACCTAAACTCATTCCAACCTGCACTTTCAATTCAAATTCAATTAAATTCAATTGATGCAAGACCAGGAATATACACATTGTATGAAGATGAAGCTGCAAGTGTAAAAATAAATGTCACATATAATTCGCTCCCCAACTACACTGAAGAGCCAGCTGTAAACGTAACAGTTGAAGTAAATGGTATGATCTTATGGTCGGTATTCTCGCTGCAAAATCGGAAGATATTATTTGGAGAGCTCAGCGAGTGGAATTACTACCCTCTATGGATACCTAAGGGTCTGAATAGGGGAGATGAAATTGAGCTTTATAATTCAAAATTCAAAGTAATAGCCGCTTCTGAAAATGAAGTTCTTGTAACTAATGGTTCATTAACGCTAAAGTTCGATGCATTTACTGGAGTTATGATTACAGGAGACCTGATAATCAAAGGAGAAAGCTATCATGTCTATATTAAAGCCACCAACATGAAACTTCGAAGAACTGACTTTGAGAAGCTCTACTACGACTGGAAAGCTCTAACTAAACACCTTGAAAAATTAAATGAAACCTACAGAAATCACTTAAAGATTTACAGCATAGGAAACAGCTGCCTAGGAAGAAGGATATGGGTCTGCGAAGTACCTGCCAGAAAAGTCGAAGAAGCTGCAATAGTCATAGATGGAGGCATGCATGGAAGCGAAGTCATAGGCGTGAAAGCAGCCGTCTACATCCTAGATAAAATACTTGAAAACTACTATGCAATCGAAGAGTTAGACAGATTCACGATAATTGTCATACCCATGCTCAATCCAGATGGCGTTGAAGCTTCAAAATACTTACCTCCACAGCCTCAATTAATGTTAAAGTATGCAAGATGCAATGCCAGAGGAGTCGACTTAAACAGGAATTTCGCATACGCTTGGGAGAAAGGCGGCTCAGATCAATTTGAAAGCCCAGTATTCAGAGGTTTGAACCCTGAAAGCGAACCTGAAGTTAAAGCACTACTCTCAATATTTAAAAATAGAAATGTAATTTTCTACGTAAATCTTCACTCAGGAGTCAGTGCAACATTAATTCCAGGATATAACTCAAACCCCTACGTTACACTATATGAAAGCGAAATAGCCGCCGGAATATCCAACATATTTGGCCATCAAATCTACAAGGGCAAAATATATGGCGGAGCAGCTAATTGGGCGCTTTTCGCTTCTGATAAAAAAGCCTTATCAATAATCATAGAGCTCTACGGCGATAAAGCTCAGCTTGAAACTGACTGGTTCTACTTCTACAACCCCGACAACAATAGAACAGTTGAAGAAATATGCGGCAAAGCATATTACTCAATTCTATTCATACTCAAAAATGCTGAAAAGTGGATTGAAAAAGCAGAAGAAATCAAATTAAGAAGGGAGTTTCAAAGCAGAATCACATATTTCGCCGTCACAGCTTTAGTAATAATGCTGGCGGCAATAACATTCATGAAAGTCAAGAAAGTTAAGCTGCAGCCTATTCGACACTAACATCTTCATCCACATCATATGGGAACTCAAGCTCCTTAAGCCTTTGAACCTCCCTCATTCTCCTCATAACTCTACTTGGAAGAGATATGTCTTCACGCCTCATTTCCACCGGACCTAAAATAACCAAGCCCCTACCATTAACAATCTCAATTTCATGCATTCTCAAATCATGAGGAGTTTGCCTCATCTTCTCAATCAAAATAAATCTTCTCAACCTACCGCCCCTAACAAATCGTCTAAAGCGAAGAATGCCATCACCAATATGCTCCGTACCCCAACCAAAAGCCTGAGAGGTAGTCACTGCATACTGTGAAGTAGCCATTATGGTGAAATCCCACTTAGAAAGAACCTTCTTAATGAAGTAGCTATACTTCCTGGCCATAGCAGGCTTGTCAAGCCAAAACGCAGAGAGGGAATCAATGACCAGTCTAGCTCGCCCATAACCCAGCTTCCTCTTAGCTTCAATAACCTTGCTGACAAGCTCCTCAATGTCAAGGGTTTTCAAGCACCAAGGGTCACTGCTAGCTGAAATCAATGCATCAACTATGATTAAACTTCCATTAGACAATGCACTTTCGAAACCCATTTTAAACTGAGCCGCCTGACGAATTATGGAATCCCTACTTTCCTCAGTCGTTACGTAAATGCACTTATCACCATCTTTAACTCCCTGCCAAATGAAGTGTAAGCATAAAATGGTTTTGCCAGTTCCAGGCTCACCAGTTACAGCTACAAAGAAACCTCTAGGAATTCCTCCAGACAGCATTTTGTCTAACTCTGGAATTCCAGTAGACAACCTTTCAACACTTGAAATCAAAATGGTCACCAATAGAATCAGCGCTACTAACTAATATAAGCTTAGAGCATTAAGCTGAGCACTAGCCCAATAAAACCTCCAAGAGCTGTCGACGTGAAGTTAACTACGTGATTATTGATGAACTCAAAACCCCTAACAAGCTTAGCTTCAGAACCGCAGGAATGATGCTTAACCTCAACAAGCTTCTTGCACGATTCGCACCAGTACTGCGCTTGAACCGTAGCACCTAAAATGCTATCAATTGTTGAGCCGGCGAAGCCTGAGAGAATTGCTATTAGTAAAATTTTTATTGGCGTAAATGACGGCTCAGCCCCACAAGCCGCTGCAACTAAACCGATTACAGTTGATGCAACTAAAATTGCAACTTCACCATAAATTGAAACTCCACCAGAAGTGCCAGGAGGAACCTTCTTCCTCAAATTAGTTATAAGCCTAGGCTCTCCAGGATACAATAAACCAAGCTCAGTTGCAAGCGTATCGGCAGCCGCAGTGCTCACAGCGCCAATAAATCCTCCAAAAAATGCACCTCCACCAAATAAACCTTCAGCTAATGCAAATAGAGCTGCAATTCCACCATTCCCAAAAACATTTGTCCAAGCCCTAGCTCCACCTTTAGCCTCAGCAACCCCTAACCTACGCTTTATATCGTACTTATACTTGGTTAATAGGCTAGACGTCAAGTAAAATGAAAGTAGAATTGCAAACCAGTTCCATCCTCCGAAAATCAGTGTAATAAACCCTACAACAAAGGCAGCAGCAGTTCCAGTGTAATCTACTAGCTTAAGCTTTATTGAAGCAATTGCGAGAAGAGTCAATATGGATAGGGCAATTGCCAAGTCGTTGAAAGCTACATGCAATCATAATCACCTACTTCTCAAGCTATTTATTGAAAAACTGGAAGTTTTAAGCTTAACGCACAGATGGAAATTAATTATAGGTAATGAGATAAATGTAATTAATCACTTCGGCAAGAGTTTCAGGATGCTGCATCATGGCTTTATCATCGACAACAGCATATTCATTAATAACACATGCAAAAATCAAAAGCAAGCCAATTAGAGCAGGAAAGCAGAAAAGGAATTCATTCCACCATCGCTAATCTGTGCAACATTAGCCGGATTTCACATAGAACCGTTCTAATTAATGATAGTAATGCGGAAATCTTTATCGCACTCCTCTCGCCAAGTTAACTAATGTTCTGATCAAGAGCTTAAATCCTTAGAATCAAAACAATGTATTCCACACTTAAAATCACATTTGCCTCACAAGAAAAGCCTTAAAGCTCACCGCCAACATCACAATTTATTAGTTTATCATTTCTAAAATGCTTAAGGTGAAATTAAATGAAGATATGTAAGGCTTTAAGCATAGCTGGCTCAGATTCAGGCGGTGGAGCTGGAATTCAAGCAGATTTGAAGACCTTCGCGGCCTTTGCAGTTCATGGAATGACAGCTATAACGGCTATAACAGCTCAGAACACCAAGGAAGTTAAAGGGATTCACGTGCTCCCACCAAGAATGGTTGAGCTCCAAATAGAAGCCATAGTTGAAGACATAGGCGTAGATGCAGCTAAAACAGGAATGTTATATAGCAGGGAAATAGTGGAAGTTGTAGCCAAGAAAATAGATGAATATAAAATTAAAACAGTAGTTGACCCAGTTATGATCGCAAAATCCGGCGCCAAATTGCTTTTGGAAGATGCCATGGAAGCTTTAAAGTCGAAGCTTATTCCAAAAGCAATGGTAGTAACGCCAAACATTCCAGAAGCTGAAGTTCTAGTTGGTTATGAGATTAGAAGCATTACGGAAATGAAAAAGGCAGCTGAGGACATTCACAATTTAGGAGCAGAAGCAGTAATTATTAAGGGAGGACACCTAACAGGAAAGAAGATGGTCGACATCCTATACTATAAAGGGAAAACGTATGAAATCAGCAAAACAAAAATTGAAACAAAAAACACTCACGGCACCGGCTGCTCCTTCTCAGCTGCAATCGCAGCGCTTATTGCAAAAGGAGCTGAAATTCCTACGGCATTTAGAGTTGCAAGCGAATTTATGAGTAAAGCGATAAAGTATGGCTACACCGTAGGCAGAGGGCACGGCCCGGTGAACCCACTAGCGGAACTATATGACAAATCATCAAAATATGAAGCGTGGAAAAATGTCGCTGAAGCCATAAAAATTATTGAGGAATCACCCGAACTCGTAAAATTAATTCCCGAAGTGAGGATGAACATTGGAGAAGCATCAATATACGCAGAAAAAATAGATGATGTATGCGCTGTAAGTGGCAGAATAACTGAAGTCAATGGAAAGCTAAGAGCTGCAGGATGCCCAAAATTCGGATCATCAAAGCACGTTGCGAGAACGATATTAACTATAATGAAATATGATCCTAAAATTAGAGCTGCAATGAACATAAAATATAGTAAAGAAGCGATTGAAGCGTGTAAGAAGCTAGGGCTTTCAATAGCGTCATTCAGTCGACAAATGGAGCCTCCAAACATAAAAGCCATCGAAGGAGCAAGCTTACCTTGGGGAATTAAAGAGGCAATAAAGAATCTTGGAAGAGTGCCCGACATAATATACGACGAGGGAGATTTAGGAAAAGAGCCGATGATAAGAATATTAGGAAAAAATGCAGTTGAAGTAGCTCTCAAAGCAAAGAAGATTGGAAAAATATTATAAAAACTAAGGGAAAATTATGTTTATTTCGGCATGTTCAGCCAATCGAATAGTAGGAATTCTAATCGCCCTAGCATTAAGTTATATCGCGAGACCACCGTCTTAGCGAATGCATAACCGAATGCAAGCATCATGAACCATCGGCCTACATCTGCAATAGTCTTAGCGCTACCAGTGTGTAGTGTGGGGAACGTGAATACGAAGTAATACAATGTCGTTGCAATAGCCGCTAGGAATACTATGTTGCCCAAGGTAACCAGCGGATCAGCAGACACAATACTTATGTCAGCAGTTGAAGCGATCTGAGCTATGAAGTCAGTGTCAACAGACCTTACGAATGAAGCGGCAATACCTACGCCGACTACTATTGAAATCCCATACCTATAAAGCCAGTACAGCGTCCTGTGGTACCTGAAGTACATGAGAAAGCCGAGGATTACTGGTAAAATGTAAATCACTTCGCCAGCCATTAAGTGGTCAATTCCGAACCTCTTTACACTTACAATGGCTTGGACGAAGCTATAACCAACTGCAACGCCAACGTAAGTGTGCTCTGCAAACTTGAATAGGGGACTGTCTCTATAAGCAATGCTGTAAATGAATATTGTCAGTAAAGCCGCAACCCAAATTCCAAATTGAGTCCAAATATCAGGCATACATCATGCACCTCCCTTCTTCTGAGCTTTCAATGCAAAGTACGCTATGTTTCCCATGATAATTGCTGCCATCAACATTATGTGGGCAACGGTAAATGCGTCTAGCTTTCTTAGACCAGATCCTGGCTTTCCAATTATGAATTCGTACTCCCCAGCTCTGCCACCGTCTGTTAGAGCTTTTACTTGTGCTGGGTAGTATGGCTCCATTGTTGGCATCATCATTGCCAATACGCAACATAGATATGTAACTCCATATGGACCTACCCATTGCCTAACCCATCCTTGAGACACGTCTCCTGAAGGTGTTATTGAAATTATCATTGCGAAATTACGCGCTCCAGTGATGCCTTTCATCATAGGTATATCTGTAATTGGAGTTCCCTTATAGTCTGTTGGAACCGCTCCAGGCAAGTTTTCGGCAATAGCTTTCATTGCAGTTTCAGTGCCAGGAATATACCCTAGGAAAACGTAATCTTCACCATACTTCTTTCCATACGCATCAGGATTTACTTGCGCTATTAGGGAGCGATAACAAATTGGACCGTCACTGTAAAGGGTCATTAACACTACTTTAACATTCTTGGAGAATAAGTCGTGAAGTGTAGCTACAGCAAATGGTTCAAGTGCTGGAAGTGAGCCGACGCCATAGTCGACGCTGAACAATACATAAGCTCCATCAGGAAGATTTTCAATATACTCATGCCACTCAACGACTCTAGGGCTCACAGGGACCGGCAGGAAAAGAGGCTTTACCAATGGTATAGCTAGGCATATGATCAATATGGTGTAGATAATTTCTCTAGGAAGCGATTCTATATATTCTAGTGGAGATTTGCCTGCCACGCTAATCCCTCCTTCCTAGATAGCCAGTTTCCATGCCCATTAGCGTTCTTATGCCTAGAAGTATTGCTCCTAAAGCTCCGCCAATCAATATACCTCTAAACGAAGACCTAACTATGTAGTTATTGATCCAATCTGCCGCTTCAATGGCTTGAGGAATGAAGACTTGGAACGCTGGAGTTCTAGACATTAAGGTTATAAAGCCAACTATTAGTAGAGCTGTTGCTTCCATTGTTCTAGCTCTAAAAGCCCTGAAACAAGCTGATGTGATGTAGAATGCCAATGATGAGTACATCGTGCCGCTACATGCAGCTAACACGTAAGTCGTCATCCATTCGTATTGAGCAGGGCTCACATTAATTCTAAGCGAAGGTTCTCCACCTAAACCTACAATCACCATTATTACAGCTACGAATATCAGCCAAGCACTATAATACCACTGCCCTGGAGTCCGCCTGCTTAAATGCCTGCTGTGAATTAAAGTGACGTTTACCATACCGAAGCCGATTGTAAATCCAGCTAAAAGATTTGCCCAGTTAGTTAGCACTTCGCCCAATGATTGAATGTATTCCTGATATGGCTCAACTGGAGTTTCTGGAACCAAGAAGTATTGCACTATCATTATTAAGCCCATTATGAAAGTTAGGATTAACGGCAAATGCCTCCTAAAGACCAGGGACATGATATTTCCCCTCCTACAAGCTTAAAAGATCTACTATTGCCTTTGACCCAGCAGATGTCAGTAGCGCCCCTATAACTCCAAGTACTATTGCAACTAACTTACCAAGATCCTGAACGAATAAGCTTCCGGTGTGTGACGGATCCTTAGTTAAATATGCACCAGCAGCGTAGCATTCCTCCCCGATTAACACGTAGTCACAAACTATAGCGAAGAATGGTATCTGATATAGCCTAGCAGTACCAGCAATTTGGATAGCTCCAACTCTGAAGAACGTTTCTGCGAAAATCAGCGACTCTGCGTAGAATGGTCCTACCATTATGTTTGCTGCAGGTCTTTCTCGCTCTGCAATGCCTTGCACTGCAGCTGCATAAGCGAACTGATCGCTGGAGAGATAGCGTATTGCTTCTTCGGGCTTAGCTTCCTCAGGTCTTCCTTCTGCTAAATAGGCTTGCTTATATAATTCGTGAGCAATCGGTATAACTTCGGTTCCATATACAGAATAGATCACCGGAACCCTATACTTAGCGCAGAGCCTAGCTACTTCACCGAATACGGCTAGTCCTGCAACTGTCAATGGAGCCCAGGTTCCAGTTAGCGAATTTAATCCAGAAGTGAAGTGGACTGGCCTGCCCATCTCGGCAGCTCTACCAACAGCCTCTTCGAGCGCGTCTAGACCAGCTATTCTCCTGAAGGACACTGTCCAACCTTTCCTTATTTTGTCTATGGCTATCAATGCGATGGCCCATATTAGTATTAATGCAACAAAATCGACTATGCGTCCCTCTACTATCATATATTTCCTCTCCTGTAATTTGGAAAGGCTGTAAAATAGTCTCGACCGGAGCATATATAACTTTTACCGAAAAGTGACATGAAAATCATTATAACAGATTTATCCAATTATAAAGACTTTGAATAGGTTAAGAATATAATATGAAATATATAATATGAGGTTTAAGGCATAATACTTAAGTCCGATAATTTTACTATTAAATCAAGAGGATGATTGAGCTCGAAAGGGATGACCCCGTGGGATGATTGCCCCGCGCAGGGCTGACTCAAAACTATGCTAATAAAAGTCGATTACTAAATCGTAGTGACAAAAATTGCGGAGCATAGCCATAATCATCATTATTGGAGCAATACAAGGCCTTATAGAGTGGATACCAATCAGTAGCAGCGGTCAAATTATAGTACTGCTAGCTCAAATCATTGGCGCTAACCCAAGCACAGCATACGATTACTCATTAGCTCTACACCTTGGAACAGCACTTTCAGCATTAGTAGCATATAGACACAAGATCTACCGCACATTAAAAAGCATGCCGAGAAAAATTAAAAGTAAAGAGCACGTAGCACTACTACTTACATTAACGCCATCTTGCTCATTTTTAATCGGCATTCCAATATATCTTATACTAAAAATTCAACTATCAAAAATAAGTGCAAATGAAGTAAACGCTTTAATCGGCTTAGCTTTAATAGCAACCGGACTAATAAGCTACAAATCCAAGAAAAATAGCAAATTTAAAGAAATTTCAAACTTCAAAGTAAAAGAAGCCATTCTACTAGGAGCAGCGCAAGGATTATCGGTAATACCTGGAATTTCTAGAAGCGCAATAACCATAGCTCTCTTGCTCATTCTAGGATTTAAGTCCGAAGATGCATTTGAAGCATCATTCATAGCCGCAATACCCGTAACTTTTGCAGCGGGACTCGCTGAAATATTTAGAGCCCCCTCACTAAGCATTCTTGCAGGCATCTTTTCAGCATTTGCATGTGGACTAATAGCCATGAATTTTATGCTTATGATTTCCAGGAAAGTGAAGTTCCATAAGCTCCTAATAATGCTAGGACTCATCATGATCGCGTCCTACACATTCGCCCTGATACAAAAAATTTAAGTAGAAGTAATTGCGAGTGCTGTGCACAAATATGTAGGAGGTTGACGCTTGGGGGGACCTAAAAAGAAAAAGCCGCTCACCCGAAGAGCACCAAGAAGAAAATTTGAAGCAAAAAAACCCGAAGTCCAAAAAGTCATTAGAAGCATAGTTGCAGATGAAAATCTAGTTAAGCAAATAGAGAGGGATGTTTCAAGAATGAAGTACGTAACGCCCTACATAATTGCAACAAAATTTAACTTACGATTAAGTTTAGCTAAAAACATTCTAAAAGAGTTAACCGGAAATGGAACGCTCACGCTAATTGCTCCAAACAAAAGAGCGCCGCTCTATGCACCTGCCGCCAACAAATAGTTTTAAATCGTTAAACAATTGAATAAAATAAATACGCAGTATGCCATATAAATTACACGCAAGAGTTTTAAGATCTGTTGGAGGCCAATAAGGTGGTCTCCTTCTATGACCTAACACTAGTTTCAGCCGTATACACTTTAGTCATAGGCATGATAGCTTTAACCGAAATTGCTAGGAAAAGGCTAAATCTAAGCACGAATTCCACAAGAAGAATTATACATCTATTCGCGGGAGACACAATATTACTTCTGCCGCTCTTCACCGACAGAATTTATCCCGCGCTAATACCTATTGGGCTTGCAGCCATGTTAGCGGTAGCATTTAAAACTAAAAAGAGCTTTCTAACTACAACAATGATTGAAGCAGAAGATACTTCGCTACACACTTATGGTCCAGTTTACTATATCACTTCCATTCTAATTCTCGTCCTAACTTCATGGGAAAAGAAGTATATTGCAATGGCAGCAACAATGGTGATGGCTTGGGGAGATGGAATGGCACCAATCATAGCTAGAAAGGTTAAATTCCCACATAAACACATTAACGACAGAACCTTTGAAGGCTCGCTCGCAATGCTAGCCTTCGGATTTTTAGGTGCGATCTTAGCAGTATTAATTGAAATGCAAATTGAGCACCGCTATATTGACATGCAACTAGCGCTTTTAAGAGCAGCAATAGCAAGCTTGGTCGGCACTTTAGCTGAGGCACTCTCAGTAGGGGCACTTAAGCCCTTCGACAACTTCACAGTCCCTCTCCTATCAGCTCTGGCATTGCACTTCATCAGTTAACGAAAAGCTTTTATTCAATCTCCAATTGTTCATACTTTGAAAGGTGATGTCATATTGTGTTGCATGTATATAACACCTTAACTAGGGAAAAGGAGATTTTCAAGCCTCTAGAACCAAATATTGTAAAATTTTATGTGTGTGGACCAACAGTCTACGACAAGACTCACATAGGTCACGCAAGAACCTACGTGGCATTCGACGTGATAAGAAGATACTTGGAGTTCAAGGGATTTAACGTCTTCTACGTAGTTAACATAACCGACGTCGAAGACAAAATAATAGCCAAATCCATGAAGACAGGAAAAACCTGGAGAGAAGTAGCCGACGAATACATAGCGGACTTCTTTCAGGCTATAGATGCGCTAAACATCAAAAGAGCACACATATACCCCAGAGTTAGCGAGCACATTCAAGACATAATAAAATTCATAGAAAAACTAATAGAAAAGGGACATGCCTACGAAGCAGAGGGAAACGTATACTTTGACGTAGACTCATTCAGCGACTATGGAAAGCTATCCAACATCAGTAGGGAGCAACTCAAAACCCAAGAGGAAGGACCTGGAAAGAAAAAGCCATATGACTTTGCGCTATGGAAAAAAGCTAAACCAGGAGAGCCCTACTGGCAAAGCCCATGGGGCCCGGGAAGACCTGGTTGGCACATAGAGTGCTCAGTCATGTCCTCCAAGTATCTGGGATCGCAATTCGACATCCACGGCGGAGGTCAAGACTTAATATTCCCACATCACGAAAACGAAATTGCTCAAAGCGAAGCATACTTTGGAAAAAATCCTTGGGTTAAGTATTGGCTCCACACGGGAATGCTCATAATGGGAAAGGAAAAAATGTCAAAATCGATGGGAAACGTAATAACAGTTGAAGAAATCCTTAGAAGCTATAAGCCAATGGAGCTCCGCTTCTACCTACTAAGCTGCCACTACAGAAGCCAACTAGCATACAGCGATGAGGCCATGCGCCACTCCAAAGCATCTTACATGAGAATGCTAAATGCAATATCAAGCTTACAATCGTTATTAAGCGAATCAAAGGGGGAGTTTAAGGCATCCGACAAATCAATTAACTTGATAAGAAAAATATGGAGAATCAAGGCAAAGTTCCTTGAAGCCATGGACGACGACTTCAACACGCCAGTTGCAGTTTCAGCACTTCACAGCTTAACATCCCTAGTTAATAGGGAAATAATACCATCATCAGACCTAGCTTCAGCTCTAGCTGCAATCAAAGTCTTTGAAGATGCGAGCAGAATACTAGGAGTATTTGAGGAAAGCCTTAGAGGCGAAGGAGAACTTCAGCTAGTTACATCCCTCATAAACCTAGTTTTAGCAGTTAGGCAAAAGCACAGAGAAAGAAAGGAGTGGGACATAGCAGACTGGATAGCCAGCGAACTAAGAAAATTGGGAATTGAACTTTCAGACATGAAAGACAAAACACTGTGGAGAATAATAGGGAAGTAGAATTAGGCTTCCTCGCTAAATGCTGATATGAATTTTTCATTAACGTAAACGTCAGCGCCGGACAACAAAGCCAAAACTATTGCGCTGCTCGGAACCATAATCCTCCTGATAGTATTCCCATCGATTTTTATTTTAACATTAGCACAGTACACATAGCCACTCCTATGCTGAAGCACATCATCTATAACCACTTCCTCCACAGAGCCTTTAAGCGCACTTTCTACTGAAGGAATTTCAGCCAAAATTAGTGGCAACACCATTCTTGGGTCGGAAGTTATATCAACACCATTAGCTAAGCGCTCAATAGCGATAGCAGCATCAATTGGAATTGCACTCATGTCGAAAAACTCGCCATTCTCCAATTCGCAACGAAGAGAAGGAAGCGGATAGTGCGGGTGGATTAAAACCTTATAACCTACAACTTTAACTTTACCCAAAGATACCCCTCAAATTAACTTTAAAACCACGATATTTAAGTGTGCCCACCGCATTCAACAGCCTCATAAACTGAAGCCAGTAGAAGAGGAAGAATTATCGTGGCATCCCCATAAACCGTCACTCGCTTAGCTTCAGGCTTAACTTTACCCCAACTTATGGCTTCCTTAACTCTAGCACCGCTCAAGCTGCCATCATACTCAAGTGCAGTAGTTATGTATATAGCATATTCAAGCCCACCCTTAAATTGATTCCACCAAATAGTATGATGCTTAGATATTCCACCTCCAATCACCAAAGCACCGGTCCTAACAGCGTCAAACACTATATCGGAAAGCTCCTTCATGTCGGCTAGAGGATCTAAGGAAAAACTCTTAGACTGAGAGTACATGAACAGTTGCGTTCCAAAGGAGGAGTCAAGTATGCCTGGGACGTAAACCGGCACATTCCTAAGGTATGCTTGCCTAAGAAACGAATTCTCATCATCAATTCTCCTTCCAAATTCTGCAAGAAGCTCTCTAACGCCCCACACGTGCTTTTCCTTTACAAGCTCATCAAGAATTTTCCAAGTAACAGACTCAATAACGGCACCATAAGACTCGAGCGGAACGAGCACGTTTCCAAGCCTATGAACGCTCAGCTTGCTGAGCATGACGTCATCCAAGTCGAAGCTCCCATGATAGTACTTCCCTCCAAAGCTTCGGGCAATATCGTGGTCAATTGCACCGCCAGTAGTTATTATCACATCAACATACCCTCTCGAAATTAGATCAGCAATTACGCCGCGAAGGCCTGTTGCAATGAGGTTACCAGTAAATGACAGAAAGACTGTGCAATCATCATCCATGAACATGGAGCACGCAATTTTATGCGCTTCCGCAAGGTGTTTAGCCGTGAAGCCGCCCATCAAATCGTAAACTTGAATCAGCTGCAAAGCGCTCATCTTACTACTCAACTTTACATCCTTAACTTCTACTTTCAACAAATCCTGCAAATTCAAGGTTAACCCCTCAACTTAGAGGCAAACCCCTACAATAAACCTTTCCACTAACTCTTCTCACAAAATTCTTACAGGAAAAGCAAACTAGAAATGGAGTTAACTTTCCGGTAACCGGGCAATTAACTGCATCCAACTTCATCCTCCTAATCAACTTCCTCCCCAATGCACCTTTAATTTGCTCAACAACTTCCCTAGGAACCCTCATGGGCTTTTCCAGCGTCATCACATCAACCAAGTACTTGTAATCGCTCATCCAACCACCAAAGCATCCATATTATGCCAGCGCAGATATTAACGTTTGCCAGAGAGCATTTTAAGTAGCCTTTCACTACTAACATAGGTGAGGAGCCTTGAGCAAGCGCATATCCCCCATAGACGTCGCATCGAAAGATTACAACGCATCCAAAAGCTACGCAATATACCTATATGTGGAGGGCATAGGAATAGCACTTGAAGCAGCTAAAAAAGCTAAGGAAAAGTATAGCTTAAGCGAGCACGAGTACTTCACAGTCTTCGAAAAACTACTGGACAAGGTTCTAGGTCCCCTAAAATACGTACTTCAAGAATTTGAATACCTTCCGGAAGATGTCAAGAACTTATTTAGAACCGCCGAAGAGAGGAAAATAGAGGAAGAGCTATCTAGGCTTGTAAGTGAAAGAATAGCGAAGATGATCGAGGAAGCTGAAAGGCTTGGAAAAGAAAAATGAAAGCCCGGAACAACAAATGGAAAAAGTAGTAGAGGAAATTATGAAGTGCAGAAAGTGCACTCTCTGGAAAACTAGAAAGAACCCAGTGCCAGGCGAAGGAAACATCAAAGCTGAAGTAATGTTCATAGGAGAAGCGCCAGGCAAAAGCGAAGACGAGCAAGGGAGACCATTTGTAGGCGCTGCAGGAAAACTTCTAACAAGACTAATTGAAAGCATAGGCTTGAAAAGAGAAGATGTCTATATAGCAAACATCCTAAAGTGTAGGCCACCCCAAAATAGAGATCCACTGCCAGAGGAAATAGAGAAGTGTACGCCATATCTCGATAGGCAGATCCAAATAATTAAGCCCAAGATAATAGTCACGCTCGGAAGACACTCGACAAGCTACATACTAGGGAAATTAAAGGTAAGCGTCCCAGGAATAATGAAAATCAGGGGAAAAACCTACAGCGGAACAATACTTGGATTGAAAGTCATAATCCTCCCAACCCTACACCCTGCAGCAGCCCTCTACAACCCAAAAATGAGAAGCCTAATAGAAGCTGACTTCAAAAATCTAAAAAGAATCCTAGAAGGAAACCTTAAACAAGTAGATTTACTCAAGTTCCTATCCTCCAAAGCGCAATAAAGTGCCAAAGCCAGTGGATTTATCTACCAATCATAAGCCGTAAATAAGGGGTACATGCCAAAAATCCAGAGCAAAATTTCCATTAAAGACCTCATCACACTTACACTTCTATTCACAATCATGACAATCATACTAGCTAAAAAGACAGCAACAAATCCGGAGAAACTTGCAACTTTTCAAACTGCAATTAAAAGCATCTCAAATCCAAGTATCCTAGCGATGTTGACGCTAATCACACTAACTTTAACGGCATACTCACTGAAAAACGCGCTTTTCACCAAAGACAAAATCCTCATAGGCTTCAACGGACCCCTTCCAGCATACATAGACCTATCAACACCCAGACACGTAGTCATATTTGGAATGACAGGAAGCGGAAAAACGGAAACTGCAAAGCGAATAGCGCTTAACTCTAAGAAGAAAAAATTAATAATCGACTGGGCGGGAGAATATCAACACGGCTTAACAGCAACCCCCAAACTTCTAACCTTAAACCTAAAACCACACGAAATCGTAGACTCAATTGCAAGCGCATTCCACCTCTCAATGCCCCAACAAGCAGTCCTCTACGAAGCATCCAAAGAAGCTAAAAACCTATCAGACATCATCAAGAAAATAAGGGAAATAAAGCCTGCAACCGAAACACAACGAGAAATAAGAGATGCAATATTGAGAAGGCTACTGCCACTTGAAAGCATGAAACTATTTAGTGGAGAATTAAATCTAAGTGAAATCGACACTCTCGACCTATCATCATTAACGTATGAAGCAAAAAAGCTAGTGGCAAACATCGTGCTAAGAATGTTCTACAACTCACCTGAGCCACGAGTTCTCGTAGTAGAGGAAGCGCAAAACATCATTCCAAGGCAGCCCCCCGGAAATCCCCCAACCTCAGCAGAGCTAATAATCAATGAGCTGAGAAAGAGGGGAGTTAGCGTCATACTTGTAGCTCAAACTCCAAGCCAGATATCTTTGGCGTTTAGAAACGCGGACTACATAATCATGCACAGATTACAGCTAACCCCATCCGAAGCTCAAGTTCTAGGAATAAGTAAGGATGAAGCTGAAAGGCTAGCTCAACTTGAAACGGGGCACTGCCTAATAATAGAAAGAGGAAGAAAAAGGTGGATTAAAATACTAATAGCCAAAAAGCGAAAATCAAGCCCAATCAACATAAAAACAAAATCACAAATCAGCATGACAGTTAAAGAACCATTAAAAAATCGAGAATCCAACAGTGATCGCGAAAGTAAGAAAGAAATAATCGACGAGCTAATAGAGGATTTAACATCCATATTGAAGTGGAAAAGAGAAGCATCAACTAAAATTGAGAAGCTGGAGGAAATAGTCAGTAAGCTAACCCAAGACATCCAAGAACTAAGCGAAGCCTGGGAAGCTGCCAAACACGCTGAAATAGCCTCAAACCCCACATACATAAGCAACTTCATTAAAAGAACTAGCGAAAAACTCGCCCAACTATCAGTAGCAATAGCCGTACTAAGAAGAAGGTACGCTGAACTTCAGAAAAAACAGGAAGAAGAAAGGGGCAATGAAAGCGCTTACATCAAAGAAATTGAGAAAAAAATCTCTCTATTAAATGAAAAGG
This sequence comes from Candidatus Culexmicrobium cathedralense, assembly GCA_025061115.1. Lineage (GTDB taxonomy): Archaea > Thermoproteota > Methanomethylicia > Culexarchaeales > Culexmicrobiaceae > Culexmicrobium > Culexmicrobium cathedralense. The sequence continues at coordinate 452,823 of JANZKC010000001.1, forward strand.
TTGAATATCTTGAAAATGCAGCTAAGAGGCATGGCAGAGCCATACTAGAAGTGCGTAAGAAGCTTTCAACCCTACACTACAAGCTCATAGACTTTGAGCGATGGATCAAGGAGGAACTTAGCACCATTGCCTAGCAACTTCAAGTACTTTCCATACGAGAAATTAAGATATAATCAGGCAGAACTCATAAGATCAGCAAAGGAAGCAATAATCAACAAAAAGCACTTAATTGTTAGAGCACCTGCTGGATTTGGAAAAACGCCATGCATATTAGCCGCAGCCCTCCAAGCAGCTGAAAAATTAAATCTAAAAATAATGTGGATATGCAGAACACATAGAGAGTCGGATAGAGTCATAGATGAAGTAAAGAAAATCAGCACCAAACATACTTGGATAAGCGGCTTAAGCATTAGAGCAAGATCAGAAATGTGCCTACTGCCAATCGACAGCGAAATTAGAAGAGAAGTTGAAGCGTTCTCAATAATGTGCTCAGAGTTGAAGAAGGCCGGCAAATGCCCATATTACAACGAAACCAAGAAAAAAGTTAAAGTTTATTTGCCTAAAGTCACATCAGCCTCAGAAATAATCGAAATATGCAGCAAACACAGCACATGCCCATATGAAATGGCGAGAAGACAACTGCCAAAGTCCACCATCATAGCACTAAACTACCTATACGCACTTAAGCCAGAAATATTCAACAAACTCCAATTAAATGGAAGTAGCTACATTCTAATAATTGACGAAGCCCACAACCTACCTGAAATTGCAACACAAATACTCAGCGAAAAAATAACTGCAAACAGCTTAAGGCAAACAGTAGCAGAGGCCGAAAAACACGGCGCGGAACTAGCCATTAACATAGGCACTCAACTACTCAAATTCATCGAGAAAGCAACAGAAGAAAAAATTATCAGTAAAAAGCAGCTCACAAACCTAATCAAAAAATCCGTCCAAATGGAATTGAGCGACATAGCAAATGCACTCTTAATAAAGGGACTGGAAATAAGAAGAAAACTTGCCCTCAAAGGCAAACTGCCAAGATCACATATACATCACTTAGGAAAGTTCATAGCACTACTCCAAACCTCACTCAAAAAGCCGGAACATACAATCATACTTCGAAGTGGCGAGCTGGAGCTAGTATGCTTCGACCCGAGAAGACTAACACGAAAACTATATAAAAAATTCCACTCAACCATCAGCCTATCCGGAACTATAAACGCAGATTATGGTGAAATCGTTGGAATTAAAAGCTCAAAGTACATGGAGCTCTCCTTCAACTACAGCTCGGATCAAGTGCTGCCAATAGTAGCGACCAACGTCACAAGCGACTACGACATGAGAAGCCCAACAATGTATAGGAAAATGGCAGAATACATCATTGTCACAGCAGAGGTAGTTAACAGCGGCATAGGCGTATTCACAGCCTCCTATGAAGTTTTAAATGGATTAATCAATGCAGGAGTAATCAACATCAAAAAACCAATGTTCATTGAAAGAGAAGGGCTCCCCTCAAGAATGAGTGAGCACCAAATAAGGCAATTCAAGGAAAAGGCAAAACGAGGAGGAGCAATATACTTGGGAGTATGCGGTGGAAGAGCAAGTGAAGGAGAAGACTTTCCAGGAAGCGAAATGGACGTGGTAATTCTTGCAGGCATACCATTTCCAGAACCAACCTTAACCTTAAAAGCAAAGGTAGAATACTACGAAAAGCGCTTCCCACGTAAAGCCAGGCTTTACAGCTACATCCTACCATCACTATGGAAAGCCGCTCAAGCAGCTGGCAGAGTAATGCGTGGACCAGACGATAGAGGAGCCATAATATACTTAGATAAACGCTACTTGAAGTACGGAAATCTAATGCCAACATGGATGAGGCCGCGAAAAACAATAAAAGAAGCAGCAGAACTCAAGGAAGAACTATGCCTTTTCTTCGCTTAGCAAAGCTTTAAAATTTAATCACGTCAAAACTAATACTGTGATAGAAGAGCTTGAGGAATACTTACTAGACATCGAATTGCCAGGAAACCAATCAGCTAAAATCAAACTTATAAGAATACTTGCTCCAATAACAATACAACAAATAGTTAAAAGACTCCCAATATCAACAAGAATAGTCAAGTTTGGAAAGCAACTCCTAATAAATCTCCCCCTAAAAGTAAAAATCGACAAAACCTCCAAAAACGTCAAAGCGGGAGACGTAGCATACTGGCCAATAAGTCAAGCCCTATGCATATATTTGGAGGAAACTAAAATTCCCAGCCCAGTAATAATCGTAGGTAAAGTTGTTGAAGGAATGGAAATCCTCAAACAAATTCCAAGCGGAGCTGGAGTAACTCTCAAGAAGGGTAGAGCAGCATGAAAGCCTACTTAGCTGGATTTAAAGAGCTAAGCCTCGTAGACTACCCGAACAAGCCCTCCTGCGTTTTCTGGCTTGCAGGATGCAACTTTAGATGCCCATACTGCTACAATCACTCCATGTGGAACATGAATAGTGGACAGCTAATTGAAATTAGCCAACTAAAAAGGCTAATGAAAAAAGCTTCAATAGTTTCGGAAGCATGCAAAGTCACAGGAGGAGAACCCACGCTTCAACCTGAAGTTCTAATAGAACTCGGATTGGAAGCCCACAAAATAGGCATGGAATTCGGAATAGATTCCAACGGCTCAAATCCAAGCGTAATCATAGACCTAATAAGCAAATATAACTGCCTAGACGCCATCGCCATAGACATCAAGGCGCCACTAAATCCAAAAGACTACAGCAAAGCAACTGGAATAAGCATTAGCAGCCAGCAAATCAACAAAATAAAGACATCACTTAAAGAGGCATTGAAATCTGAGATAAAACTCGAAATAAGAATTCCACTCATTCCATCAGTTAACGACTGCCCTGAAGCCCTTCAAAAAATAGCTTCTACACTTCTCGAGCTCGGCTACCTAGACAGGTGCAACAATAATGAAGCCTCAATAATTATTGCAGAAGTAATAACAGATGAAAGTGCGGATCAAACATTAAAGAACGCAGAAAAATTGAGCCCACAAGAGCTAGTTAAGCTAGCCTCATCAATGAAGCTGCCAAACATATTCGTTAGGCATAGAAAATTAGGGGTAAAAGTACCCATTAGCCAAGCAATTAAAATTCTGAAATTGGAGTCCGATATCTATCCATGAGCTCTCGCTTCTTAGCCTCATTCCAACCACTAACATCCTGATAGTAGCCAGTAACCCTACTCCACCATCGCACGTCATTGGAGCCGCAACTTGGGCACTCCTCATGAAGCATCGGGGAAACTCTTCCACACGAATTGCACACCGTCAAGTCCTTAGTGTAAGCGAAGTAGCCAACCTGCGTTTTCGTAGCAATTTTTTGCGTAACTCTAAGTAGCGCGTGAGGATCCGGATAAGCCTCGCCAAGCCAAATATGGAAAATATTTCCTCCAGATAGCAATGGGAAGAACTTGTGTTCAATTAATAGCCGCCTACTTAACGGGATTTTAGCACCAACATAAACATGAGTGCCATTACTGTAATAGACTGGGACATCCCTCTCACCTTCAGCCAGCATTTTCCTAGCTAAATTGACATCCCCCTTAACAGTTGCTCTAGCCATAGAGCCAAACTCCCTAGACATGAGATCGCATACAGCTAGCCTCTGAGCACAGCTTTCTGCAGGCGTTCTAGCTAAAGCTAATTTAATGCCGTGCTTAGCCTCAAGCTCCCTCCTATACTTCTGCATGTAAAGTAGAACCTTAACAAGCAACTTGACAGCTTCGTCCGATTCATGCAGCTGATAGCCAGTATGCCACTGAGCCATCTCGTTTCCACCAACAAGCCCTATAACGAATACCAGCTCATTGAAATCAACTGCAGGGGGACCTCTCTCACCAGTTCTTGGATCCCTAGGCCTCTGAGTAGCAAATGGCAGCCTACCGTTTTTAATCATCAGATCCATCCAGTGCATTTTACACTTAAACACCTCTACAGCCAAGTCCATTAACCTAAAGATCTCCTCTATTAGCTTATCATCATCGCCTCTAGCCTTATAGGCAGCCCTGGGAAGGTTGAGTGTTACAACTTGCCAAGCACCCATGCTAAAGTGCTTTCCATTAACGAAGTACATTTTATCGTAAAACTCAGGGTCGCTATCAGGCGTCTCAGTAAAGGCGTAAGCGCAGCACTGATAGCAAGAAACGCCTTTGCCATAACCGCGATACGGAGGAATAGCATTATCAAAGTATGGGGTGCCAAACTTGGCAACAACCTTGTGAACTGCAAGCCACTCTTCATAGTACTCGTCATTAAAGAACTCGGGTGTAATGTAGGTCTCTAGCTTCGGAAAGTTAAAAGGCTTCCCCCAATAGTCACCTTCAAGAGCAACTTCATAAATTGCTCTAAAGAATAGACGAGCTTCATCTTCATAATCCCCATACGTATCTGGCCCCACTTGCCCCCTCAAAACTACAGGCTTATCCCTCCAAACCTTCGGTATGCCTGGAGAAAGTTGAATATTGGAGAAAACTAGTTGCCCTCCTCGAGCAACATAGCATTGAGTTAATTCGTAAAACATCATTTGCGCTAACTGCTTAATTTGCCGGTAACTTAAACCCCTCATAAACGGAGCTAAAAACACGTTGTAGTTGTAAAAGCCTTGTCCGCCAGCAAAGTTTGTTTGCGCAGCAGCCAAAACCTTAACTGAATGTAGAATGGCTACTTCAGGGTGCTTGGCGGGTCCAGCCACGCTAGTCTTAAATCCAGTTCCATCAGGCATCAACCCATAATATAGGTAGTATCGCAGGTCGTGATCCTGACAGAACGGTCTAGTTCCGAAATACTCCAAATCATGTATGTGAATCTCGCCCTTCAAATGGGCGTCAGCCACGTGCATTGGAAGAAGTAGAAGATATTGCTCCTTAGAAAGCTTGTCAGCCTTCTTCTTATGCGAAGTCTCTGGATTAGGCTGTAAGTTAGCATTCTCCTTAGCTTCGAATCCTAATCCAATATCAATCAAGTACGAGTCATATACTGGCGTTCCAACCCTCGTTAGGACATTTCTATAAACAATGTACTGGGGCTTATCGGTGGACCATTCAAGCAAAATGTTGTTAACCACTTCACGTATTAATGGTGCACTTACAAAACGCGCATTCATGCTAAGTATTCTGCGCTCAGCCTCAAGCGCAATTGCCTCAGCCTCCTCTCTGGATATTGGAGGAATGTCAAAGAACTTCTCTGCCAACCGAGTTTCCTTTAGAAGCTGCTTGACGATCTTACTTCTATCCCAAGGCTCAAAAAAGCCGCTACTTGTTCTAACCATAATTCCATTTGGGGAAGCCGCTTTAACGGATTTTAACCAACCATTATACCTTTCAAGCCACTCAAGCTTACCCATAAATCTCAACTCTCCACCAATTTTGATAAAAGAGCTTCATTAAGCGAATCTCCATTAAACAGCTCTTCCTCCGAGTAGAAGTTGCCATTTACTTCCAAAATTGGAGCAGACATGATGAAAACATCCCTCATAACAAGTTCAGCCATAACATCAGGATCCGAAAGATCCCTCTCTTCAAACGGTATGTTCCTGCTCTTAAGCCAACTCTTCACTATTAAGCACCTTGGGCAACGAGGCGTGGTGTACAATATGACTTTAAAACTTGACATAGCTGACAAAAATGTTAAGCACTAGAAGGATATAAGCTTAAATTGAGTTTTCTATCGAAAAGTGTTGATAACGAACTTCCATCAAATTTTACACTTTGCATGAAAAATTGAAGGACATAAAATTTAAATTAGCTATATCAGTATGAAGGGAGGCTTCTCCTTCAACCTTATAATGGGAACAGCAATCCATCCAGGCCTAACCCCCTCAGCCAGCACAACTCTTTCACCCCTTTCCTCAGCTTTAACTAGGAAGTACTTGCCTTTAACCTCCTCATCACTCTCATAATAGTAGAATATGGGCATCCCATAGAATTTGTAGTAATCCCTATAAATTGCAATAATGCCGAGAATGTCCTTGCCTCCATGCTTAAAGTGGAGCACGTAGGTGGGCTGCCCCAAAGCAGCAATGTTAGCTACAAATCGAGCTAAATCCTCAATGCTATCAACTCTCAAAGAGAAGGGAGGATCAACCTTAGGTTGAGCGCCAATTTCAGCCATTCACCTCACCAAATAGATTATGTATAATTAATGTATTTAATTGGATTGGAGAGAATACATGGTCAAGCTAAGCTTAATCCCCACAGCCTCGCCAATACACCCAAAAAGCAGATGGGCGAGGAAAATAGATGAAATTGTTAAGAAAATATCTCAAGCAAACATCGAATTCGAATTAACTAAGTGCATCACCAGCCTAGAAGAGGCCCTAAAATTTAAGATGGAAACGGATGCAGCCGGAACGATCATTATAGTCTTGACTGGGGGAACATCAACCATCGCTAAGGAAGTAGCTTTAAGATCAAAAAAGCCAGTAGCATTTTTAGCTCATGGAGAAGACAACTCGCTGCCATCAGCAATTGAAGCAAGAGAGAAATTGAAAATTGAAGGAATTTACTCCAAGCTAATTTATGTCGATCTGGAGCAAAAAACACTGAATAAGGAGCTTAAAGTATTTGCAAATGTAGCTAAAGCATACGATTACCTAAGCAACTTCAAGATCATAGGAATAGAAACAAATCTAAACAACTACATCAGTATAGGAGAAATCAAAATTAAAATCATCAATGTAAGCGAAGAGGAGCTCTCAAGCACAGTGAAATCCATAAACGACATCGAGGTCGCCCAACTCGAAGAGGAGCTTACTAAACGAACTGAGATTACGGACATATCTGAAAGCGACTTGAAAAAGTCGATTAAACTTTACTTAGCAATTAGAAGGCTAATGAAAAAATATGGAGCCAATGGAGTTACTTTCAACTGCTTCAAATTCATATTAAAATATAAGATAACACCCTGCCTAACCATCAGCCTAACAAACTCAAATGGCTTTATAGGAGCCTGCGAAGCGGAGGTTCCAGCAGCCATAGCTATGATTATTGGCAGCTCACTGTCCACAAAACCATCATTCATGGGCAACTTATCGGCTTTCAACATTAAGAGCAATACAATAACGCTCGCACACTGCACAGCTCCACTCAATATAGCTGAAGGTAAGGCGAGGCTAGTGAGGCACTTTGAAACTGGCTTAAGCGTCAGCTTGGACGTCCCCATGAGCAGACAAGACGTAACTTTGCTATCCCTAAGTAAGGATTTAAGTCAATTAATGGCTATCGAAGGAGAAATCCTGCAATCGTCCATGAAAAATCCAAGCATGTGCAGAACCCAAGTCAAAGTAAAACTCAGCGTACCAGTTGAAAAATTCATGGAAAAAGCTCTTGGAAACCACCAAACAATAGTTTTCTGTAAAGTAAGAGAGGTTATTGAGGAGCTAGCTAAAAACCTGGGGGTAGAGTTCGTCAGCCCATAACCTCCTCAACGAACCTCCTAATTCTATTAGCTCCCTCCCTTATCTGATCAATGGATGAGGCAAAGCAAATCCTTAAATGATGCTCTCCTCCAGCGCCAAACACGCTTCCAGGAACAGTGCAAACACCAGCTTTAGCTAGCAGCTCACTAGCCAACTCCACCGAGCTCATTCCCAAAGCGGACATTTCAGGAAAAGCGTAGAAAGCACCCTTGGGAGCAGTGCACCTAACACCCTCAATAGAGTTTAAAGCTTCAACCAGGAACCTGCGCCTCTCATCATACTTCTTAACCATTTCGAGAACACAGCTTTGATCACCCTTTAATGCAGCAACGCCAGCATACTGCACAAAAGCTGTTGGGCAAGTTGTAGCGTTTTGCTGCACTTTATTGATGCAGTCAATTACGCTTTTAGGCGCAATGGTGAATCCAAGCCTCCACCCAGTCATGGCCCAAGCCTTAGAGAAGCCATCAACAACTATCAATCTATCCCGAACCTCAGAAAATGAGAGCATAGTATGCGGCTCCACTTCGTCGTAAACAATGAGGCGATAAATTTCATCTGAAATAATGTACAAGTCATGATCTAGAGCTAGGTCAGCAATTACCTTCAAGTCCCTTTTAGATAACACTCCGCCAGTTGGATTATTCGGCGAATTCACCAGAATAACCTTCGACTTATCGCTGATCGCATTCTTCAACTTCTCTTCATCAAGAACAAAACCATCGCCACAAGATACTTCAACAACTCTACCTCCAGCCAGCTCCACGCAAGACCAGTAAGTAGGCCATGCTGGCGTTAAGACTATCACTTCATCTCCGCTGTCAACTAGAGATTGAATTGCTGCGAAAATGGCAAATTTAGAGCCGGGAGTAACTATAACTTCACTTTTAGCATCAACATCCACCTTGAACCTTTCATGGTAATAGTCTGCAATAGCCTCCCTCAACTCAGGAATACCGCGAGATGGAGTGTAGTGAGTATAGCCTCTTTCAAGCGCTTCAATAGCCGCCTTCCTAATGTGCTCCGGAGTTTCGAAAACCGGTTCGCCAATGTCAAGCCTAATAATCTTTTCTCCACGAGCTTCAAGTTGCCGCGCCTTCTCAGCTATGCTTAGTGTGGGAGAAGGCTTTAACCGCTTAATCCTACTTGAAAAACCCCTCATGCACTAGCACCCCTCAATGACGGTAAGAATTACATGACAATCAAACTTAAATTTTTAGGTCTGGAAAGCCGCGTAAAAGCATGTAAAAAGAAGAAGAAACACTGAAGTTTCGCTTAGCTCTTTCGCGCTAGCACTATTTCGATCGTTGAAACGTTGCGCGCTTGATCGCCACTTCCCACTAGCTCAGTGCCAATATTTACGCTTTTAACCTCCACTTGGTCTGGCAAGAAACGCGTCTTCACAATTTCAGCTACATCAACAGCCTTGCTTATGGCTCTGCCCCTAGCTTTGATAACTACTTCATTGGCTCCTTGATTGAACTGTATAATTGCTGCTAGCACGTAGTTCATTGTTCCCTTTTTACCTACCAACACTACATTTCCTGTCTGACTTTGCGCTGAAGCCACTTACAACCCTCCGACCTACTCGTGCGATGAAGTCGTATTTAAGTGAGTGATGATCAAGGATTTAAGTCTTACTACAAGTGTAAATGAGAATTTTATCTAATCTTCAAATAACTCTTCCCTAATCGTGTTTATGAATAACTTCGCCTTTTCAAAAGCCTCAACACCCTTTTCAGTTAAAGAGTAGTAAGTGTCGCCGTTCCTCTTAACCTTCTTTATCAATCCTTCCTTAGACAACTTGTACAGCACAGCATAAACAGTCACGGTTGATGGCGAAAACTTAAACTTCTCCTTTATAGCCTTCTTAACCTCATACCCGTACATCGGCTTATTCTTCAATACCTTTATGACATATAGCCACAAGTTTTCCTTAGTTAGCTTCTTCACGAGCCTTTCATAGGCCATTTAGTCGTCGCTCCACAATATTTACGGAGCGAAATATATTTATACTTTACATAGCACCACAAGCCCTTCAAGAAAGCTCGTTATAACGACTTTCGAAAGCGGCTTCCAAGATATCAAGCGCCCGCCACGATGTCAGCAACAATGGTTGAAGGATTTATTAGGGAAGAAAGCAAAATGTAAAAGCGAATTCAGCCAAGCAAAGCGCAAGGTGGAATTGTGGCTGAGAAAGAAAGAGAATTAGATAGAATTAGAAAGTTAATTGAAGAAAAAATAAATGAATTAAATAGAGAATTAGAAGCTTGGAAGCTCTGCCTAAAGCTCCTTGAAAAATCAGTTAAAGTTGAGGAGAAACCCGAAGAGAAAGCTAAACTTTTAGTTGAAATCAAAGATGACTTGGGAAATCCATTAGCCAAAATCTACAGCGATAACCAAAACTTGATAATACTCCCTGAAGAAAACGTCTCAATAAACACCGCATCAAGGGAGTTTAAGCAGTTCTTCGTCAGAAAAGTGTTGGATGGCATTAAAAAGGAGAATCCTCTAGCAGACTACGAGATAGATGAGGAGAATGGAGTACTACGTAAAGTTATAGTTAAAAACGTTTCAGGAACGAGGGAAATTAGGAGAATTCAAGGAGCTGTCAAATGGACTTTTAAGAAATTCATCAAAACTAGGCTTTAAACCACTTAAACATAAAGTAGGAAACCTCCTTGGTCTCCGGATTTGTAACTGCAATGATAAACCTCTTCCTAACGCTGTGAGAAAGCCTGCCAGCCCTAACAATTTCTATTGGATCAAGCTTGCTGTTCATGGGCAACACATCAACGAGGAAGGGCGCATGATCAATGCCAGGGCCAAATTCGTAAACTGCAAAGTCAGCTCCAAACTTCATTCCTGGCCTAACAACGAAACCCCTTTCCCTCAAATCCCTATAAACCCTATAAATATCGTCAAATAAACTATAAGTTTCTCTAGCGATTTTCAGAAGTTCATCGCGAGTTAGCTCCGCACCCTGAACGTCAACAACCCTAATTCTACCCTTCTCTAGCAAGTAAAGCGCTTCAAAGAGGGATAACTCAAGAGGCGCGTCAAATAACATGTCCTTAGGCTTCCTAATTCCCACAGGCTTACCATAAAATCCTTCTCGATATAAGCGGCGAGAAGCTTCAACATCCCATACTACAACTCTTCCATTCATAAGAACTGCAACCGCAATTTCATTGTCACTCATACCAAATCACCCAACTGCACGCAACGGTTATTTACGAAATGCTACCTATAACTCCCTCAGCTGGGCGGTGAACTAATGCTTCGACAGTTAAACAAGCGCAAAGACAAACTTATAATAGTAGCGTCCTATGCCGTTGGAATTGCAATAATTATATTACTTCTACACTTTGCTGGATTCGGCAAGGTCTCATCGATCATCATGAAAATTAGCCTGCAATTCTTCATTATAACATTAGCTTTAGATCTAGCTGGACTAATATTCTACGCATTAACTTGGCACATACTATTAAGAGGACTAGAATGTCAAATTAACTTCAAAACAACACTTACTATTTCGCTTGCAGGCATATTCATGTGCTACGTGACCCCATCAGGATTGCTACTTGAACTACTAAGAATCGTACTTGCCAATAAGGAGGCTAAAGTTCCAATAGGCTACGGCGCAGCAACCGTCGTAATGCACAGAATACTATACACACTTGGATTCGTGCTCTGCGCCCTATCGAGCTACGTAGCGATATATGGAAAATACACCTTGATTGGAGCTGCAGGATCCCTCCTACTACTCATAATATTATTCTCACTTGGATTTGCGGCAGGCATGTTCTACCTAAGCCAAAGAGCGGACATATTGGAAAAAATCATCACAAAAATATACGAAAAATATGAAGACAAAATAAGCGGACTAATTAAAAAGTACGAGCCGGAGAAAGTAGTTAACTCGCTCGCAAACACAATTTCAGACTTCAAGAATTCATTCCTCAAATTGAGAAATAAGCCAGTACACCTATTTACAGCATTTATGGCCGTCCTATTAACATGGATAGTTGATATAGGAATATTCTACGTAGTTTTCCTAGCCCTCAACTTCAAGATATCAATCTGGGCCATAGCACTAACAATAGTCGTGGGAGACTTCATACAAATGACTCCAATAATGATTCCAGGAATGCTTGGAATACTGGAAACCGTATTTACAACAACCCTGCTAGCATTCGGAGTGCCAATCGACGTAGCGACCTCAGCAGTCATCCTAGCTAGAATAGCTACATTCTGGTTCGACATGCCAGTCACAGCAGTAGCCGCCTCCTACTACGGCATAAAATACCTTATGCGAGGAGCTGAAGCGCTGAAAACAACCTAATCAACAATTAAACCTTCAACAGCCCTTTCAGAAACCACCCGCACAATCCTAATTTTAACAATTCTACCCACAAGCCCCTCAGCCATACGCTCATTTTTTATCCGAATAACAGGCCCGTGCCTAAACGGGTAAGCTATAAACCGCATGCCCTTAAATTGGGATCTAACAACTATAGCCTCAACAACCCTGCCTACAAGCTTCAGCTTCAACTGCGAATTAACCTTATTAGCGGCACTCCAAATCATGAAGCTAACTGGATCCCTATGAGCTGGTGGAGCTTTAGGAAAATCTCCAAATGCAGACATTGGAAGAGGCTGAAAGCGATAAACAGTTATTTTTTCAACGCCAATTGCAGCTGACTTCTCAATAAAGCCAACCGTTGCTTTAGCTGTTTCAATAGTCTGACCAGGAAGGCCGTGAATAAAGTACAGGCATGGTCTTAAGCCAAACCGCTTTAAAATTCTCGCTGCCTTCAGTGCTTCTTCAGGCGATGAAGGCCTGCCAAGCGCATATGAATGCTCAGCAGATCCAGTTTCACATCCAATATGCACGGGCGAATCCTTCAAGTACCTCCCAAGAATCCTTGCAACCTCATCAGTCACCAAGCAAGGTTTAACATTTTCAATTCCCACAAACACCCGCTCTCCACTTTCCTTAATAACAGACGAAATTTCTGAGAGAAGATGTTCAATTTCATTTAAATTAGGCGGAGGCTCTCTAGGGTCAGTTAGCGGCTTAGGCTCAACCAGCATATCTCGCCCATAGTCAAGAAAATCAGAGCCACTTAAAATAAGCCTCTTAACTCCAACTTTTATTAAGCCCCTAACCTCCTCAACAATCGACTCGATTGACCTGCTCCTGGACGGACCGAACAAACTTGGAACCGAGCAATATCCACATCCAGGAGGAATGTTTTGAGGGCAGTAGTATCTCTCCTCCAGGGAGCCTTCTCTGCAAAGCCCGCAATCAATGCACCTCCTTCCATCGGGAAGCGGCATTGAAGTCCTATAATAATTGCTACACCCTCTAACCACTTCCACGTAAACTCTGCAGGCATAGTAATTCGGATAGCCCTTCACAGCACTTATAGACGGCTTGTAAGAACTAAGCTTAATTCTACTCATCACTGGCCTCAACGAATTGACTCTAACGCCGGAGCTATCAAGATAAGCTAATCCTTTAATTTCGGAAAGCTTCTCAGGCGACAGTTCTCCAGCCATAATTAATGGTAAAAGTTCATCTAAAGTTTCCTCACCTTCACCTATAACAGATATCGAAAAACCAGCTCTAATTAAAGCATCATAGGGATCAGCTGCAATTGGCCCACCAATCACTGCAACTCCACCGGAATGCCTATCCCAAATAGACTTCACCTTCCTTGCAGTAGGCAAGTCGACGGTCATAGCGCTCACAAGGAGAATTGAAGCCTTAGCCAGAAGCTCAGGTCTAGAGAGAACCACGTGTGCAGGGTAAACTCTAACATTCAGGTTATGCTTTTCCAGAACTCCAGCTACGGCTCTCGGTCCAGCCCCTATAACATCTACTGTTGCAAATCTCCGTCCGCGACCAGCTCCTAAAGCGTCGACAACTACTGCTTCCATCAATTATCTCCTAGCTACCTTAAAGGCCTCCTAATAGTTGCAATTGAATTATCCGCAATGCCCAGCTCCCGCATTTCCTCAGCGCTAGCCCAAACTTCCCTTAAAGGCACTTTGCCGTCAGGCCTAACGCTTAAGATGCACTTGCGCTTTCCACTAATCACAACTTCAATCTCATCAGCAATTTGAAGCTCCTGCATCATTTGGGGGTTCATCTTGGCATTTCCAGGCTCAATTTCAGGCTTCCGCCTAACCCTCAGCCTGCGCTCGGGAGGTCTATTCACATCGATCACCAGCTTAAACATTTAATTTACAGTAATATTTTAATTGAACGCTGGTGGAAGCTTGAGGAGACAGCGCCGTAAAATCAGAATTGGAGATCGAGTGGAATATCAAGTGACTGGAACAAGAGGAGTTGTTGTAAAGCTGAAGCGAATTAAAGGCAAATATTGGGCGCTAATTGATCCAATAAAAATGTGGATTGACACTTCGAAGCTAGTGCTAATAGAAGAAGCTAAAGGGGAGCTCCAAGCTCGTGAAACTCAAGCTGGCCCGAAAGATACTTGAGAATTAAATTCTCTAGACCCTCCACCTTAACTCTAACCTGCTTCCAAGAATCTCTATCTCTCAGCGTTACAGTCTCATCTTCAAGAGACTGATAATCTATGGTGACGGCAATTGGAACTCCAACCTCATCAGCCCTCGCATACCTCCTACCTATCGAGCCGGACTCGTCGTACTCAACTCTTAAGCCACTTCTTCTAAGGCGCTCATAAACCATGCGAGCAAACTCGGGAAGACCATTCCTACTTACAAGTGGAAATACGCACACCTGTATTGGCGCAACATCCCTAGGAAGCTTCAACACAACTCGCCCCTCCTTCTCCGAGTAAGCATATTCAAGCGTTGCATACACTATCCTATCAGCACCAAACGATGGCTCAACAACTTGTGGAATAAAACGCCTACCCTTAACTTCATTAACTTCCTTAGAAATTATCAAGCCATCCCTACCAAGCTTAAATCCAGCTACCTCAACAAAACCCTTTTCCTCAAGCTCTTTAACCACATATTCCGGATCGATCGCCTTAAGAGCCTCAGCAATCCTCTTAGCTTCAGACCTAAACTTTCTACCCAAAATGCTCATGTTAGGCTTGACCACCGTAACTTCAATTTTCATAGGCTTAGGGTAAGGCTTAAACACCCTCAAGTCAACTCCACTATACTCCATGTGCCTCCTTAAGTCATAGTCGGTTCGATGCGAATAACCTGCAATTTCAACCCACCCCCACCTCTCCAATTTCACCACTTGATCATAGGTTTGAGCTGAGTAGTGCGCTCGCTCCTCCGGCAATTTTTCAATAAACATTTGACACTTCTCTGGAATGCCTAAGCTCTCAGCAAATTGCTTGCCTAGAACCATGAAGTAGGCTCCCCACTCATTCAGAATTAAACCAGTTTCAACAGCTTCCCCCGCAGTTACAAATCTAGGTTCCTTCACTCCAGCTCTAATGTCAGCCTCCGGAAGAAGCGGAAGAACCTCATCTCTATAATCTCCAAAAAGCGGGCATTTAGGCTCCTTAGGGTCGAAAAACAACTCCAATTCCATAATCGTAAATTCCCTAAGCCTAATTGGACCCTGCCTTGGAGAAATCTCATTCCTCAAAACCTTACCAACCTGCGCTATTCCAAGTGGAAGCTTATTTCGCATAACCTCATAAACCCTCTTAAAAGCTAAAAACATGCCTTGCGCAGCTTCGGGCCTGGCATAGCCTACATTTTCACTATAAGGACCAATAGTCGTTTTAAACAGCAAATTGAAAGCCTTAACTTCTCCAAGCTTCCCTCCGCACTCGGGACACACAACCCCCTTCTCAATTATTATGGAGGTAAGCTCGTCAGCCGATAAAGCTTCAACACCCTTAATGCCGGCTTGCTCCTCAATTAAGTGGTCAGCTCTAAACATCCTATGGCATACAGTGCACTCGACAATATAGTCAGTGAAATGCTCCAAGTGCCCTGAAGCCTCAAAGACTTTCGAGGGCATAACAATCGGAGTTTCAATTTCAACTATGAAATCCTGATGCCTAAGAACAAACCACCTTCTCCACTTCTCCTCAATATTCCTCTTCAATAAGGCGCCTAAAGGCCCGAAATCCATGAAGCCCCTAACTCCTCCATAAAGCTCAGATGCGGGCCAGAGGAAGCCCCTCCTCCTAGCTAGCTCCATAATCTTATCATACTTGTCCAAGGCTTGCTACCCCACACCCTAAGCACTTCAATTTAATTGGGAAGAGGAAGTTTTAATGGTTTTTGAAAGTCCTTAAGCTTAGACTCATCAGCCTCAATTTCAAGAACATCTCTGGAGGCACTTAGCTTAACAATGCAACTCGACGCTAATGACCATGCCAAGTATAAGCTTAACCTACTAAATTCAGGAAATAACATCTCAATAATAAATTTCCTCAAATAACTGCTACCTGACAGCACGAGGAAGGCGAATCCGGAGCTCACAAACTCCCTTACATATAGCTCGCTCTTAAATTCAGGCAAATGCCTCTCCAAAAGCCACTCTTCAAAGTCCTTCAAGCTCACCTTCAACCTCTTCAATTCACTCCCCAAAGCACAAAAAAGGAGAAGTTAAATATTTTTATCTGAACATTAGCTGTAAGAGCGATGAAAGCAATAGAATTCTACTTAAGCAAAAGCAACATGCTCTTCGGAGGATTCGAGAGCAATTTGGAAGAAGCTGAATTCGTGGTTTTTGGAGTGCCATTCGACGCCACATCAACCTACAGGCCTGGGTCGAGGTTCGCTCCATTAGCAATTAGAAATGCAGCATTAAACCTCGAAACCTACAGCTTCAGATCAGGCATCGACGCCCAAGAATTAAAAATACACGACGCTGGAGACATAATATCAATCAACGACATCCAAAGCACAATTAAAAGCGTAAGTGAAGTGACAAGAGAACTACTTAACCTAGGCAAAGTCCCAGTAATAATCGGCGGAGAGCACACGATAACCTACGGAGCGGTAAAGGCCATCCAAAACGTAGGAGCAGTAATTTTCGACGCGCACTTAGACTTAAGAGACCAATATCCAATAGGAGTTAAGTGGAGCCACGCAACAGTTACGCGAAGAATCACCGAACTCATTGGAAGCAGCAAAGTGGTATGTGTAGGGGTGAGGGCAGTATGCAGGGAGGAGTATGAACATGCAGCTCGAAATGAACTGCTATACGTGACTTCCCATGAAGTAATTGAAGAAGGAGTCAAAGCCACAGCAGAGAAAGTTAAGGAATTAATAGATAAAAATGAATTCGAAAAAATATGGCTTTCAATAGACTTAGACGTGCTAGACCCATCAAGCGCCCCAGGAGTTGCAAATCCAGAGCCAGAAGGTTTGACAGTTAAGCAGCTTCTAGACTTCATAAGTGAAATCATAAACAATAAAATTGTGGGATTCGACGT
Source organism: Candidatus Culexmicrobium cathedralense (assembly GCA_025061115.1). GTDB lineage: Archaea > Thermoproteota > Methanomethylicia > Culexarchaeales > Culexmicrobiaceae > Culexmicrobium > Culexmicrobium cathedralense. The sequence goes on from JANZKC010000001.1 coordinate 469,707, forward strand.
GGTTGAAGCCACACCAGCATTCGACCTAGGAATAACTGCAATTCAAGCAGCAAAAATAATTCTAGAAACCTGTTGCTTAATTCACAGAACTAGACTTTCAACCTCTTAACAATTGGAGGCCTAACCTTATAGAAAATCCTGTAATTGCATATCGGGCAACGCATGCCAGGTATAGATTCAAACTCCCTCAAGTCACTTATAACATACCCGCACCTACCACACTTATACGGCATTCACCTCACCACACTATGACTGCAGCAAGTCGAATATATCTCTGACGTTTATGCAAGTAAAGGCTTATAAGAGGTAAGTGCAAGTAATTTTCACTGGAGCTTGAGAGATATATGCCTACGAGCGACATATGCCCAATTTGCGGGCTGCCAAAGGACCTGTGCGTTTGCCAATCAATAGCAAGGGAACAGCAGAGAATCAAAGTTAAAGTTGAGAAGAGAAAGTGGGGTAGGGAAGTCACAATAATAGATGGCATCATGGACAAAGACGTTGACCTCTATGAAATCGCAGCCATCCTAAAAAGCAAGCTAGCATGCGGCGGAACAGCAAAAAACGGCAGAATTGAGCTACAGGGAAATCACAAAGCCAGAGTAAAGGAACTGCTAATTGAACTTGGATTTCCAGCAGAAAACATAGACATAGAGTAGATTTAAACCAGCAACGAGCTCGAGCAAAGCAGTAGTTTACATGCTAGACCTATGAAACTCCCCAGGCAAGTAAATTCCGTGGGGCTTCATCTCCTCAGCGCCTAAATGCGTAAGCCAAGCAACCCTAGCTTTTTCCCAAAGCTCTGCAATACTTCTACAGCCAGCATAGCCCATCGCAGCTTTCAGCCCAGCAACAAGCTCAGCCACAACGCTCGCTACATCACCTCTATAGGGAACCCAGCCCTCAACGCCTTCAGCAATATCCTTGGAAGGCACGGAATACCTATCCAACGCGTACCGCTTAGCTCTCGCCGACCTACTAGCCATCCCCCTATACTGCTTATAATACCTACCGCCAATAGCAACTAAAGTTCCAGGAGCCTCCCTACAGCCCGCAAAGAGGTTTCCCATCATGGCAGCCCAAGCCCCCAGCGCAAGCGCCAATGCAATGTCTCCCGACGACCTAATTCCACCATCAGCTATTATTGGAAGCTTAACGCCATAGTCTTCAAGCGCGTCGGCAACCTGAACAGTAGCAAAGAGCGTTGGAGCCCCAGCTTTAGTCACCTCATACGTAGAGCATATCGATCCCGACGCGATGCCCACCCTCAAACCAGCTACCCCGTCAATTCCAGTTATAACGTCAACGGCAGCCTCATAGGTACCTATGTTGCCCACAATCACATCAGCATTCACATTCTTAACGAGCTTCTTCGTTGCACGCATTACGTTCTCATTATGGAAGTGAGCTACATCAACCACCAAAATGTCAACGTACTTATCCAAAGCTTTGGCTCTCTCCAAGTCGAAAGGCGAAATGGCAGCTGCGCATAAAAGTTGACCTTCCTCATTTCTAGCTGCATTGGGAAACTTCTCCCTAGCCCTTATGTCCTTGAAGGTTATTAAGCCAACAAGCCTGCCATCATCATCAACAACTGGAAGCTTCTCAATCCTATACTTATGAAGAAGCTTCTTAGCCTCCTCAATAGTTATTGAAGGCGATGCAGTTACAACTTCTCTAGTCATCACCTCCCTAATTTTCAGCTTAGGATCAGCAAAGCGAACATCCCTTCCAGTAAGTATACCCACAAGCTTACCATCATCAACTACGGGAAAGCCGGAAATGGAGAAGCGCCTCATCAACTCAAGAGCCCGCTCAACCTCATCATCAGGACTAACGGTGATAACATCCCTAATAATGAAAGACTCAGCCCTCCTAACCTGCCTAGCCATCTCAACTTGCTCTTCAACGCTGCAATTCCTGTGAAGCACCCCCAAACCACCAAGCCTAGCTAAAGCTATTGCCATCTCACTTTCAGTCACAGTATCCATGGGAGATGAGACAAACGGAATGTTCAATTGATAATTCGTAGTCACCATCGTCTTCAGGTCAACTTCCCTAGGCTCGAAGTAAGCCTTACCCGGCAAAATTATTAGATCCCTAAATGTGAAGGCTACCTGCGCACCCTTAACCTTGTCGCTAAAGCGCATGGCAAACACCCTAATTTTTTAAAGTAGGAACCACATTTTCGCTTATTAAGATAGTGGTTCCACCGCTTCATGGGGGAACCTCAACAATGAAAGTTGAGATGCCCTTCAACGTTATGAAAGAGAACATTACAGTAGAGCTCCCAGACGATCAACACGTACAAGTAATAACGCCCAAGCCAATTGAAGCCAGAAGCATTGAAAGCGAAGTGAAAAGAGCATTAAGAAACAGCTACTTTAAAAGAATCATGAAAAAAGTGGGTGAGGGCAGTAGAGTAGCAATACTCATAGATGACCACACCCGCCCAACTCCAACCAAGGAAGTTCTACCAATAATCATCAATGAAATTGAAGCTAGAGGAGGAAGCGTCGAAGTAATTTATGCAAAAGGAACCCACGACCCACCACCTCCACACTTCCTAGAGAAGAAGGTAAGCCGGGAAATACTGGAAAAATACAGCTTCACCATGCACGACGCATATCACGGCGACTACACTTTCAAAGGCCTAACCAGCCTTGGAACGCCAGTGTGGATAAACAGCTTAGCTGCAAACGCGGATATAAGGATAGGCATAGGATCAATATTTCCCTCCGAAGTCGCAGGATTTACCGGCGGCTGCAAAATTCTCCTCCCAGGAATATCATCGTACTTAACAATAAATAGGAATCACTCCCTCTTCATATCCCCAAAAGCAAAAATCGGAAGCATGACTGAAAACCCAGTACGCAAAGACATCGACGAAGCAGGGTTAATCGGCGAATTAAATGCGATAATAAACTTCGTAATGACGGCAGACGGAAGAGTCGTAAAGGCATTCTCAGGACATCCCATCAAAGCCCATCGATCCGGAGTAAAACTGTGCAGAGAAATATATGAGAGGAAAATCGAATGCAAAGCAGATCTCATAATTATCTCCCCTGGTGGAACCGAAGACATAGACTTTGTCCAGGCGGTTAAAGCAATATTCATGGCAGACGCAATATGCAAAGATGGAGGAACAATAATTCTCGTGGCAGCATGTCCGCTCGGCACCCAATGGCCCGAGCTGGAAGAGTACCTCCATGAAGTGCGCAGCAAGAACAAGAGCCGCGAGCAAATTTTAAAGGACATCATAAGCGGAAAAATTGAAAGCATCATGGGCGCAATACTTTACAAAAAATATCACCTAATAATTGAAAAAAGAAAGAAGATACTCGTATACACTAAAGGCCTAAACCGCGAGCAGATAAGCAACCTAGGATTCGAACCAATAGAAGACCTACAAAGCACCGTGAATGAAGAAGTAAAAAATAAGCGCAGAATTTTAGTTCTACCTTATGGTGCCTACAATTGGGTTAAAGTGGAGGGAGATTAATGGCAGTTACAATTAGGGAAGTAGGATTCATAAGAGTTGGAGCTCACAGCCACATCAAAGGATTAGGGCTGAAAAACGGAAAAGCACTCATGAAAGCAGATGGAATGGTTGGACAAATAGAAGCTAGAGAAGCAGCGGGAATAATCGTCGAACTAATAAAACAAGGCAAAATGGCGGGAAGAGGCATACTGCTAGCTGGCCCCCCAGGCACTGGAAAAACCGCAATTGCAGTTGCAATAGCAAAAGAATTGGGTGAAGACGTGCCATTCATAGCAATTTCCGGCTCAGAAATATATTCAAGCGAGCTAAAAAAGACGGAAGTGCTGATGCAAGCCATGAGAAAAGCAATAGGAGTTAGAATTCATGAATTCAGAAAGGTCTATGAAGGAATGGTATCAGACCTAGACCTAAAAATGACAAGACACCCATACAACCCATATCAGCAAATACCTGAAAGCGCCAAACTAAAACTAAAAACCAAAAGTGAAGAAAAAACATTAACAGTAGGATCATCAATAGCAATGGAACTAATATCCCGCGGAATAAGCGTTGGAGACGTAATATGGATCGACGCAGAAACAGGCAGGGTAACCAAGCTTGGAAAATGCAAGGACTATGAAGGCCCAAAATACGACATTGAGGCAGAAGCACAAGTATCAATGCCGGAAGGCGCAGTCCTCAAGGAAAAGGAGTTCGTCTACACAATTACTCTCCACGACCTAGATGTGAGGATGCACAGCAGGTCAGGGGGAATATTCAGCCTACTATTCGGAGGAAGAGAAGAAAAGGAGATACCGCCAGACGTAAGGCAGGAAGTAGACAACCTAGTTAAAAAGTGGGTTGATGAAGGAAGAGCAGAAATAATTCCAGGAGTCATGTTCATAGATGAAGCTTCAGCCCTAGACATTGAAGCATTCTCATTCCTAGGCAGAGCAATGGAAGGCGAGCTAGCGCCAATAATAATACTAGCAACCAACAGAGGAATAACCAAAATAAGAGGAACAGACATAAAATCCCCCCACGGCATACCGTTGGACATACTCGACAGGTTGATGATAATAACGACAAGAAAGTACGAAGCTGAAGAAATCAGAGAAATACTCAAGATAAGAGCCAGCGAAGAAGGAGTTAAGCTAAGTGAAAAAGCCCTGGAAGAGCTAACTAAAATAGGAGAAGAAACCTCCCTAAGATACGTCGTCCAAATGCTCACACCCGCCCAAATAGTAGCCCGAAGAAATAGAAGAGAAGAAGTGCTGCCTGAAGATGTGGAGGAAGTTAGAAAACTATTTGCTGACGTTAAGCAATCAACAAAATACTTGAAGGAGCACGAGGAAGAGATGCTGAAGTAGGAGGAATGAAAATAAACTTCAGTGGGAAACCGATAACAATAAAATCCAAAACCATACCAGAAGCCATTCTGAAAACCCTAAAAATAGCGATGAAGGCAATTAAAAGCGGAACCTCAAAGCTAAGCAACTTACTAATAGAGGTTAGAAATCCAGAAGTACGCCCATTAAGCTGCATTCAATTAAACATCACCGATGAAGAAATAATAGAAGAATACTACAGGGCAGTCACGGAGAAAAGCAGTGCGAAAAACGCGCTGACCTCAGCAATCTCAACGCTCAAAGTAGGAGAAGAGGCAGAAATACCTTTAAATGCACTTAGCAAAGCAACTGGATTAATAACATTAAGAATCCAAGAAACTTCAATACAACCAACAATAATAATACTCAACTGCAAATCGCTAAAACAACTAAACATGCAACTAGGAATCACACAAATACTGCAAGAAGACTTGTCAATATCATTAGGGCTCGAACCAAGCTTCATAGTATCTTTTCTACCTACACTCAAACTAAGCATCCATGAAATTCGGCAAACATCATCCAAACGCAGTGAAAGCTAGTCCAACAACGCTAATAACTGAAATGATTATCGTTATAAACCAGCAAAAAGCCTTCACCAAGCCGGCGTGAACATCCTCTGGAAAACGAATGCCGGTGAAGAGCAGTGAAAGGAAGATCAGTGGAATAGGCGAGAGCACGCATGTGAGAGCAGAAGCATTAATCACCAATTTAAGCGGAGAAGCGCCAAACGCGAGAAATAGAGGTGCTATTAAAAAGCTTACAGAAGCAAGAATAATTTTCCAGCCAGACAAAATTGCAGCTCTAATTCGAAGCACTTCAGCCAAGTCATCAACAAGCTCATCTAATATTTTAAGATTGGATATCGCGGCAACAGCAGATCGCAAAAATGATGAAGCCACAGCTCCAAAGGCAAGCATATATACTACCACGTCGCCTAAAGCAGGCTTCAAAGCGAGGATCGCCTCCTCAACACTATCAATAACCAAACCTTTAGGATAAAGCTGGGAGGCACATGTAATTAATATTGAGGCGTCAACCAAAATACCCATAAACACGCCCACCATCATCCCAACAAATTCCAGCGTCAACACGCCATAGCCCTTAGGCTTCTTAGAAGCCTCCGAAGCTTCAAACAATAGGGAATCCCCTGAAATTTGAGTTCCAATAATAGCCATGAGAGTAAGCATGAAGTCCCTTGAAGGGTGAAACTCAACCGACAAGAAGCCCCTTACGAGGCCCCCTAATGGGGGACTAGAAAGAATTGCAGCAGGCACGCACACTATCATTATAAAACTAGTCATCACCAAGACGTTTTTAATAGTTTGAGAATAACTCTTAACTGAAAGAACGCAGATTAGAAGTGAAAGTAAAGGAGCCCACAAAGTTATAGAAAACCCGACAATGGATGATAAAAGCGAGGAGCTGCCAGCAATTTCAGCAGTAATTATAGCTACATTAGCTGATGAAATCAGGAAAGCAACAAAAACAGCAACAAAATGGCCATACCGCATCTTAATATTAGAGAGAAAACCGCACTTGGTAGCCAAACCTACTTGAGCAGTAATCTGCAATATGAAAAATGAGAAGAAGAACAGAAGAACCAAAGACCATAAAAGTGAGAAGCCATAAGCTGACCCAGCATACCCAAAAGTAGCCAAATCCACGATGCCCACACAAGACACGCCGGCAATCAATGCCGGCACAATTAACCTCAAATAATTAGCAGAGTCGGAGGGCTCCGTCCCGCACAAAAAAATCACCTCTACTGCTGCTTTTTATCTGAGAAAAGCTTTATCAGCGCATCTTCATCTATCACGAGATTCAAGTAAATTCTCCCCTCCCTAACCGCTACATTTTCAACTCTGAAGTTTACGTGGAGATCATCCGCAGCAAGATTACGCGTTGAAATCAGCTGCTTCGACTTCTCCGACCCATCACTACTCGAAATCACTTTAACTGCATACCTCTTCGCAAGCCTTCTAGCTATAGCGTAGTTATAGGCTACTGGGAAAGCGCCTGCGACCAGGTATGTCAATAAGAGAGCTGCATCCTCCAGCAATTCCATCACCAAGTTAATTTTATGCACTGGAAAGCTATTGCCTTTATGAATTTACTTTTGTAAATCAACGCAGAAGAATACGGAGCGAATACACCTTGAAACTGCAAGCGAAGTCATACGCGTATAACCTAACTTAAATAAGGAAAATAAGTGAAAATAGCTAGCGAGTGGTGAAACGGTGAGGAAAGCCCGCCTTCACTTCATGCTAATAACAATTTTAATTGTAATTTTAACAGCCAACTCGACAGTCGCCCTTACAGCTAAATCAATCTCTCAAAAATATGTCGTCGGCTACGAAATAACAATCGTAAATGAAGGAAACAAAACCTACCCACTAGAAGACATGGAAAAATTGACTTTAATACCAGAAGACAATCATCAAAAGCTGATTTCAGTCACGCTTAAAATCAATGGAAATGAAGTAGACTGGAAATTCGCGGGCATTAACGATGAAGGAAACTGGGAGATAGAAATATTAAATCCACCGGAAAACCTACCACCAAACTCACGAATAAGCCTAGAAACTCAATTCGAAGTTGAAATTTCGCAGCTAAGCCCTCCAACCATAAGCGTGGAAGAATCTGGAGACATCAGCGACATCCCTCAAAACCTAGTAAGGCAGTACTGCAAAATGGAGGGGATCTGGGCCAAAAGCGCGAATGCGAGCTTACTAGCCAACAGGCTGAAGGGAAATGAAACAAATATTTTGAAAATAGTATTCAAATTCATCAAGTGGATTGAAAACAACATCAAATACCCAATGGGATTAACCCCCAAGTTACCAACATATCCAGACGAAACAATAGCCTTAGGAGAGGGAGACTGCGATGACCAAGCAAATCTACTAGTTGCAATGTGCAGATCAATAGGAATACCAGCGTACACTCAACTATCATTCCTATACATGAAGGGAGAGGAGCCGGTGCGAAGAACCCTTCTAGAAGGACGCTTAACAATTGAAGCAGTAAACGTCGCTGGACATGGATGGGCAGTTATCTACGTCCCGCCATGGGGATGGATACCGGTGGACATGACGTACTTTGAGGGCGAAAAGCTGGTTTCAGGGAGGATAATTAGCATAAATATAGAGGATCACATACGGGGAGCAGCATTATTCCACGTCGCAGCCCTAGTAACAGAAAACATCGTGAAGAGCGATTACATTAAAGAACTCAAAGAATGGATGAGCGAACTCAAAGAGTACAATTTAAAATGGAGCGAAAAATATTACATGCTAATTAAGGAGCCCAAAAAACCTAGAGATGGCATGATAATTGCATCAGCAATCGGCCTCATAGCTCTAACATCAGCAACCTTCGCAGTGTACTTTTACGTGAAGAAAAGAAGAACAACAAGCTTAGCGCCAACAACAATTAATAAGGTGAATTAGGTCAAAATAATACGGTGTGACCATGGATTTATTCGAAGCTATTAAAGGCAGGAGGAGCATTAGGAGATTCGTAAGAAAAGAGGTGCCGGAAGAGCATGTAAAACGAATTTTAGAAGCAGCCATCTGGGCGCCCTCAGCAGGTAATCTTCAACCCTGGGAGTTCATCATCATAAGAGATGAAAAAGTGAAGACTGAAATTGCAAGAGCAGCCCTAGGTCAAATGTGGATCACAGAAGCACCCGTAGTAGTTGTTGTATGCGCAAATGAGCTTAGAAGCGCAAGACACTACGGGGAAAGAGGAAGAAGCCTATACTGCATCCAAGATACGGCAGCAGCCACTCAAAACATGCTATTAGCAGCACACGCACTTGGCTATGGAACTTGCTGGGTTGGAGCATTCCTGGAGAATGAAGTTAAGCAAGTACTAAATCTACCAGAACACGTCCGCCCAGTAGCAATCATACCCATAGGAGTCCCAGGAGAGAAGCCAGCTCCAAGACCTAGAATTCCACTCAACCAAGTAGTACACTACGAAAAGTACTAGACTACTCACTTGCTAGAGACCTGGAGCACTATGGTAACTATGGAAACTTTGTGTTCATAAACTCGAGAACTGAATTAATTTCGGAAGTCATCATGCATTCGCTGAGGATGGCAAACCCTTAACTTGCAACCTGTGATGCGCGGGGATGCAGTTCTCAATGGACCCCCAACAAATGAAGGAATGTTACAGGAAAGCCCGTGAAAGCTATCAAAGTTCCACAGTATCCAAAAGATAAAACGCATGCAACATGCCATCGACCAGTATTCGAAGCGTATTCGCCCAGTATTCTCCCAAGATAATTTACAAAAGTAAATTCATAAAGGCAATACTTCTAAAGCACATTAGAATTAAAAGGTAAAAGCATGCAAACAAGTAGCGCAGCTGAAACCAAAACACTCACAAGTAAAGTCAACATCCACAAAAAATTAGCAAGAAAGGTAGTAGGAGACATAGGAAATTGGAGAGAAATGGCCATTTTCACCTATGAAAACACAATACTAAAGAAATTCAGAGTAATTCCAGAAATACTGGCACTAGCAATAGCACACGAAGCCTGGAGACAGCGAAAAACGCGCTCGATAGTAATACTAAATACAAATCACATTGACCCAGACGTAGCTCTAGAGATTATCGATGAATTTGAAAGCCCTCCATCAATATTCGAATTCGGAATTGAAAACATCAGCTTCAATACTCTTCCCAGAATTAAAATAAGCTTCGAAAGGCTGAAAACGCGAGGAGAAATTCTTGGAAAAATAATTAAAGGCATTGCCCCCGAAAAAAACCACAAAATCAGCGAACAACAATTCGAAAAAGTGGAGAGCGTAAATGAGCTCAGCGAACTCTTAATTAAAACCTTAAAGCCCCCAAGCATTAGCGAGATTCTGGAAGATAAACTTCGTCAAAATAAGAATAAAGGGAAGTTGACGACAGTAGCACAAGCAGTAGGAATTATAGGAGGACTCATTTTCCAGCCGCTGGCAGTAGCTCCACATGGATTAAAGATGGTTCAAGAACTCGTAAAAGCAATCCAAAACGGAAAGGAAATGCATTATAAGGACTGGGAAAAAGCAATTGAAAAGGGATTTAGCGCAGAAAAGGTAAAGCAAATAGTAGACCTGAGAGGTATGACACCTCTTGTAGAGGGAATAGAGGATAGCGGATGGGCAGTAGTTCTAAACACAACTGCAGAAACCATGTACGAGCCACTATCCCTATACATGACTTGGAATGCCATAGAAACAGTTTCAAGAGAACTTGGAGAAGCACTTGGAGTCCTAGCTGATGGAGATAGCCTCATACAGATTCCAGCAGCAGGAGAGGTAATTAGAGAACTAGTGGAGAGTGAAATGAGTATTAGACTAGCATACATATTCAGGTGCAAAGGCAGAAAACACCCTGAAAATATAATGCACATAAAAAAGTACATAAGCGATAGAGTCGTCATATTCGACATGCCAACTCAAATGCTAGCAAAGCTGTTTGAAAACGAAAGCGCCACATCAACTGCCATTCTAACCAAAAACCTGCTAGAGGTAGTCAAAGCAGAAAAGCGCGGAGAAATAGCATTCACCTCAAGAAACTTCGGCTATAAGGGCCGCTGGAAAGTCGAAAAAGTGGCTTTGGAAACAGGATTCAAAGCAAGATTGAAGCGAATCATAATAAAGATAATTGAATTACTAAACATTTAATATTTCAAGCAGATCTGCAACACTTTCAATAACCACGTCAGCACCACACTTCACGAGCTTCTCAGCAGGCATCAATCCAGTAAGCACCCCAACAACAAGCTTTGCACCCACCTCCTTACCGGAAATAATGTCAGCCCAATAATCTCCAACCACAACACACTCTTCGATGGAAACCCCTAAAAGCTCAGCTGCTCTACGCAAAATACGCTTCTTCGAGAAAAGTTCACCATCCAAAAAGTTCTTGCCAGTTACAATGCAATCCACGTAGGCTTCCATACCATACATTCTAAGCTCCCTCCAGACCTCCAGCTCATCAACAGCCCTACCAGTAACCACTGCCACTTTAAAGCCGCGCCTCTTCAAAGCCCTCAAGACTTCAATAGCTCCTGGAATTGGAGAATCCAATGGAGAGAAAAGCTCATTATACCTCTTCAGAAAAATCCTCCAAAAAACCTCTCTAGAAATGCTTTTAGGAACAAATTCGTCGAGAGCATCATCAGCATAATACTTGACGAAAACGCTCCACTCAAGCTCCTTCTCACCATAATCCCTAAGGAGCCTATTCAAAACCTCGAAGAAGCGCCTCAACGTATACACAAGAGTCTGATCCAAATCGAAGATCACAGCCTTCATGCACATAACCTCAAAGCAAAATTTTTCAAAAAATACGGAAATTTAAGTTTAGCTCTTCGGTGAAAACATGAAGGACAAATGGCAAACAGGAATCCTAGTAATATGCTGGCTTAAGAATCCCAGCAAACTAACAAGAAGAAAAGTCATCTCTGCACTCATAGATGAGCAAACTGGAAATTTAAAATTCCTAAAAGCAGTGAAGTCAAACCTAGTGATCTACGCCGCTAGGAACATGAAGTCAAATGAAGTTGAAAAAAGAGCTGAAAAAGCACTGACACTGAAATTTAAGGTTCCAGTTAAAGTTGAAGCCCTACCAACATTAACGCTAACCAAAGCACTTAATGAAGCCCTAATAGCTTATAAGGAGCTAAAATCTAGGTGAAACTGGGAAATGAAATGCCAACAATAATAGTAAATTCAAAGTACTGTAAGGGCTGCGGAATATGCGTTGAAATGTGCCCCGCAAAGGTATTCGAACTTTCCAAGGAAATTAATGAAAAAGGCTACCACCAAGCAATACCAGTGAAACAGGACAAATGCACGCTATGCCACCTATGTGAACTCTACTGCCCAGACCAAGCAATCACCATAATAGGAGAGGGAGAAATTGAAAGAGGAGGAGCTAAAGCAACTCGCTGAAGCCAAGAAAACCCTAACAAGCCTAATAAAGAAACTTGAAAAGGAACTTGAACTACTTCAAGCATGCATATCCATAGTCGACCAAGCACTCATCAAAAGAAGCTTCACAACCGCAGAAAAACTGATTGAGCGCGAAAAGCCCAAGAAGGAAATCGTTGAATTAGAGTGGAAGGAACTCCCCCCAATAGCTTACCGCATAGGTAGAAGCGAGGTAACCCTAGCAAGAGTATATGAAAAAGACAAAGACTTACGAATTGTCCCAAAAATAAAATTCAACATCAACACACCTCCCTTCGAGTCATTCCTCATCAAAAGAGTACTGGAAAAAATGAAGGAAAAAGATGCTGAATTAGCACTACCACCAGACAAGGCCATCGACTTTGAAGTTAAACTTGACGGAGACATAATAAAGGAGTTAATCATCAAAAACATTATGGACGAAGACAGAAAAGTAAGCATTAGAAACGCTGCAAAATGGACCTTCGCCAGAATGTATGAAAAGCTTTTGAGGTGAAATCCATGCTCCCAACATTAAAGCAAAATGAAATGTATCTAAAGGCCATTGAAACGCCAAAACACTTGGAAAGAGCTCTAAACCAGCTAGAAATTCAAGGCATGGTTGAGGGAGAAGTAGATAACATCGTCATAGCTGGAATGGGCGGATCTGGAGTTATAGGAAACATAATTCTAGACTGGCTTGAAGACAGCTCCCCAATTCCAATAATCACTTGGAAGAACTACGGTCTACCCGCATGGGCAGACACCAAAACATATGTTCTAGCAATAAGCTACTCAGGAAATACCGAAGAAGTAATATCAGCAGTAGCAGAGGCCCTGAAAAGAAAATGCAAATTAACACTCATAACAAGCAATGGAATCCTCGAGAACCTCGCATCCTCAAGGAAAATACCAATAATAAGAATACCAAAAGGATACCAACCGAGAGAAGCCCTACCATACCTACTAACAGCAGCAATAATCGCACTAGACAACCTCGAAATCATAGGAAATTGGCGCGAGGAAATGCAAAAAACCATAGAAACGCTGAAGCGCATAAAAGAAGAACTTGAAAACAAACCTGAAATAGCAAGGCAAATTGCAGAGAAAATAAAAGACCACCAAGCAATCATATACGCTTACAAGCCCTTAAGAGGAGCAGCCCTAAGATTTAAGCAACAACTAAATGAAAACGGCAAAAGCTGGGCTAAAGTAGAAATCATCCCCGAAGCAGGACACAACGAAATAGTAGGATGGAGAGCCGAGAAAAACTCGCTAACAAACTTAAAAGCCATATTCATTAGGGATGTATTTGAAAGCAAGATGATGAACGCAAGAATAAGTGCATTTAAAGAGGAAATTGAAAGGGCTGGAGTTGAGGCAATCGACATCAAGGCTAGGGGGCGAGAAGTATTAAGCAGAATAATGTCGGTCATCTACCTGTGCGATCTAACCTCAATATACCTAGCTTTAATAAAGGGAGTTGACCCATCAAACATCGAGCCAATCAAAAACTTAAAGGAAAAAATCAAATCCACGGGGTATCTGCAGGAGCTCATGAAGCAGTTAGAATATTGATAGCCATAAATATTAATCTTTATAAATATAACTTAGCAAAACTATAATGGTGATTACATGCCAAAGCCAATAGTAAAGGTAGGCGTAAATGGCTATGGAGTTATAGGTAAGCGCGTCGCCGACGCAATATCAATTCAAGACGATATGAAGCTAATCGGAATCTCAGACATAGCTTCCGACTGGAGAGTGAAAATGGCAGCTAAAAAGAATTACTCAATCTACTGCTCTATCCCCGAAAAAATCGAGGAAATGAAGAATGCGGGAATCGAAGTTGAAGGAACGCTTGAAGACCTACTAAAGCAAGTCGACGTAATAATTGACTGCACCCCCAAAAACATTGGAGCCAAAAACAAGTCCATATACGAGAAATTCGGAGTCAAAGCAGTGTTTCAGGGAGGAGAAAAGCATGAAGTTGCAGGAGTAAGCTTCGTTGCCCAGTGCAACTATGAAGAAGCACTTGGAAAACAATTCGTAAGAGTAGTAAGCTGCAATACAACCGCCCTATGCAGAGTGCTGGGAGCAATTAAAAATGAAATTGGAATTAAAAAGGCAAGAGCATTCATAGTGAGAAGAGCAGTAGACGTATGGGAAAGCGGCAAAAGTGGCATAATGAACACCGTAGTACCCACAATGGGAATAAGCCACCACGCCCCAGACGTTAAAACCGTCCTCCACGACTTAGACATAGTAAGCATGGCAGTTAAAGCATCCCACAACCTATTCCACCTCCACTTCTGCCTAGTTGAAGCGGAAAAGAACGTTGAAGCTGGAGAGGTCATAGAGGCTTTAGAAAAAGCTCCAAGAATAGCATTTGTCAGCACACAAGATGGAATCGATGGACTGCACGCAGTTTTCGAACTAGGACGAGACCTAGGTAGAAGCCGCGGAGACATCTACGAAATACCAGTTTGGAGAGACAGCATCACAGTAATTGGAAATGAAGTATACGTAGCTTGGAGCACTCCCAATGAAAGCAATGTAATTCCAGAAAATGTGGATGCAGTTAGAGCCATAATGGAAGTAGAGGAGGATTGGCGCAAAAGCGTTGAGAAAACCGATAAAGCGCTAGGAATAATTAAGAAGTTCTACTAAATATCTTAATTCCCAATTTTTCACTTAAGCAAGATTTAATTCTCCGGACATTAAAGTGATTTAGTGATCAGCCTTGGAATACTCGGCAATCGTAGATGTTTATGAAAAAATTGAAGCAACTACAAAAAGGCTTGAAATGACAGATTTACTTGTAAGCCTACTAAGCAAAACCCCGAAAGAAATCATAGACAAGGTGATTTACTTAACCCAAGGAAAGCTCTACCCAGATTACGTAGGTATTGAGCTTGGAGTTGCAGAAAAGCTTGCAATGCGTGCACTAGCACTAGCAACTGGATTACCATTAAGGGAAATTGAAAGCGAGCTCAAAAGAACAGGGGATATTGGAACAGCGGCAGAAATATCCTTAAAGCGTAGGAAAACTAAAACTTTAATGGAGTTTTTCGGAGCCCCAGCCAAAGTTGAAAGGCTATCAGTCCAAAACGTCTACAGCACACTTGAAAGAATAGCCAAAGCGGCAGGCGAGGGATCTCAAGAAACAAAAATAAAACTACTAGTAAGCCTGTTGCGAAGAGCCTCGCCAAAGGAAGCCAAGTACCTGCTTAGAACGGTTACTGGAAAATTGAGGCTAGGAATAGCTGACATGACAATACTGGATGCACTGGCAATAGCATTTTGCAAAACCAAGGAGGTAAGGCCAATTATTGAAAGAGCCTACAACATATCTTCGGATTTAGGTGCAGTAGCTAAAGCACTAGCATATGAAGGAATTGAGGGCGTAAAGAAGTTTAAGATAACCGTTGGAAGGCCAATTAGGCCCATGCTCGCTGAAAGGTTATCTTCACCCCAAGAAATTCTCGAAAAGCTCGGCGGAAAATGCGCTGCAGAGTACAAGTACGATGGGGAGAGAATACAGGCACACAAGAAAGCTGATGAAGTGATTCTCTTCTCAAGAAGACTCGAAAACATCACCCATCACTATCCAGACGCCTGCGAACTCATAAGAAGCAATATTAAAGCTGAAGAGGCAATAGTGGAGGGCGAATGCGTAGCAATAAATCCGGAGACTGGCGAAATGCAGCCATTTCAGGAATTAATGCACAGAAGAAGGAAGTACGGAATTGAGGAAGCCATGAAGCTATATCCAGTTACGCTGTTCATGTTCGACGCCCTATACGTTGATGGAGAAGACTTAACCCTAAAACCATATCCGCAAAGGAGGGAAATTCTAAGTAAAATAGTTGAAGAAGGAGAGAGAATTAAGCTTTCAAACTTCAGGATAGTCGATAACGCTAAAGAATTAGAAGAATTCTTCCTCGAGGCAGTGGAAGAAGGATGTGAAGGCCTCGTCTGCAAATCCCTAAATCCAGACTCAATTTATCAGGCAGGCTCAAGAGGGTGGCTTTGGATCAAGTACAAGAGAGACTACAAGTCCGAAATGACGGACACCGTCGACCTAGTGGTGGTGGGAGCATTCTGGGGTAAAGGTAGAAGAGCAGGAACCTATGGAGCACTATTAATGGCAGCCTACGACCCAAGCGCAGATATGTTCCGAACCATATGCAAAGTAGGCAGCGGATTCACCGATGAAGACTTAAGGAAGCTGCCAGAAATCCTTGAACCATACAGGATACCCCACATCCATCCAAGAGTCGACTCAAAAATAGAGGCAGACGTGTGGTTTGTGCCTGCAGTGGTGCTTGAAATAATAGGAGCAGAAATCACGCTAAGCCCACTTCACACATGCGGGTTAAATGCAATAAGAGAGGGAGCAGGACTCGCAATAAGATTCCCGAGATTCACAGGCAGGTATAGAACCGACAAGAAACCTGAAGACGCAACGACAATCAAAGAAATAATTGAAATGTACAAAGCACAGCTCAAGAAATTCGCGTAGTAGTGGAGAACAAAATGAAAAAAAGAAGAGATCAGTGGTGGAGGCAATACCTAGCATACCTAGACAACAGCCCCCAATCAGTAAGAAGACTAGTTGAAAAGCTCACCCCCAAACATCCAATTCAAGTTAAAGAGAAAGTCTACATAGAGAAAAACTACCAGTTATGGCCATTCCAAGAAGAAATCCTGCGCAAACTCCTCCGCCACAAGAAGGCGCTCATACTAGGACTCCCAACAGGACTAGGTAAAACCTTCGTTGCAGGAGCATATTTAGATGAAGTATCTAAGCCCCATGGAATAAGGGTCCTCTTCCTAGTACCATCAGTTCCACTAGGAGTGCAGCAAACAATATTTGCTAGGAAGAGGCTGAAAGTTGAAAGTGCATACTTCATTTCAGGCGCAATACCGCCAGACAAGAGAAAAGCCCTGAAAGTCTGGAATGCAGGGTTCGTAGTAACCACACCACAAACCTTCGCAAACGACCACCTCTACGCCTTCGAGCCAATGCTAAAGGAAGCAAGAGAAATGAGAAACCCAATACCCTACCTAGCTGAAGTACTAAGCGACGCCGAATTCAAATTCCCATACGACGTAGTTGTAGCAGACGAGTGCCAGAGATACATTGGAGAGACGGACGGCTACTCGATACTTCTAGTAGCTGCAGCATGCAAAGTTGCCATTCTAGCTCTAAGCGCAACCCCCCACCTACACGCTCCTCACAGACTTGAAGAGCTCCAAAAGATCTTTGATAAGATACAGGTCTTCTCAGTCGAGGAACCCAGCATAAGCAAGTACATTCCAAGCAGAGTACTCTACGTTGTGAGAATACCAACTCCAGAGGACCTACTAGAGGTTTATAGGGGATTAGATGCAGTGATAGGTAAGATCGAGAAAGCCATCAAGGACAAGTACGGGGCAAGCCACTTAAAGACAAACTGCAACGAACATCAACTCTGCAGAAAGCGCATGGTAATCAAATTATTGAAGTTTAGAATGGTGGAGGATGGAGCCAGCAGCGTCCTAAGATACGCCACATGGAGACTTAAAGAGCTCAAAGAGCCGCTTGAAGAGCTAAACGGCAAAAGCATAATCAAGGCATACAGAGAGGCCTTGAAAAAGTGCTTCAACCACAAAATGAACGTAGCCGCAAAAATTTTGGAGAGAGAAATCTACGACAAAGCGATAATATTTGCAGAGGCGGTCGAAGCTGTAAAGCAAATGGGAAGACAACTTCAAAAGACGTATGGAGTAGATAACGTTGCAATTCTAATCGGCAAAGGACACATGACCTTAGAGCAGCAAGCATCAGCACTAATGCAGTTCAGGGAGAAAGCTAAAATTCTAGTAGCATCATCCGTCGGCGAAGAAGGCCTAGATATACCCACGGCAGATATAGAGATTTGGATAGACCCGCCGAGCAGTCCGAGAAAGTGGATTCAGAGGTTTGGCAGAGTATTAAGGCAGCCCTCAGGAAGGAAAGTAGCTAGAATCTACGCTCTAATATCCATGAGAACACATGAAAAAAATAAGCTGCTAAGCGTGATGAAAAAGGCGGAGAGAATCTATGGATTCACGCAGAAAGTCGTCTATGAAGACCTTGACAAAATTGAAAGTGGGCAGAGAACCCTAACAAGCTTCCTAGGCAAATCATTTAACCAATCAAAAACACGCGAGAGCCAATAGCCTGCCCGGGAAGAGGCCTTCTAAATCTAGCTATAACAACCCCCTTATTCCCATGCGTTTTGAGAATGCTCCCAATAACCTTCAACCCACCACTACTTCGCCAAACAACCTTCCTACCAATAAGCCTGGAGGCAGAGCTTTTTGAATGGAAATTCCTGAACTTCAAGTAAACGTAATTGGTATACTGCCTCTTCAAGCCCCGCCTATAACCCAAAATTACTCCATCAAGCCCAACAACCGCCATGAACACCACCCACAGCAGTTGAGGGGCAGAAAAGAGTTAAACAAACTTCCTTATCAATATTACTGGCAAACTAAGCCAGCTTAACCTACATGTAAACTCTAGTTCCTATGGGATCAACTTCAGACACTAAGATGCCCTCGCACGGAAAGAAGTCCAGCAATAAGTCAACGAACCTAACTACGTCATCACTTCGAACGAGGGCATAAACTGTTTTACCGTCAAAGCTAAAGCCATAAGCCAGCGGACTCAACTTGCCAAGCTCAATTAAAACTTCACTTGAACCCTTAAAGTTGCACATCATCTTGACAGTAAAGGTCTTCGCCAACTCCAAAATTTCCTCAAAACTCAATTTTGGAAGCTTGCTTTCTAAATCCTCGCACTCCATAGTCATGGCATCCCAGCTGAACTTTCTAAATACAACCTGAGCTGTAGCAGGACCTCCAATTACAATCTTCAAGTCCTCAGGTCCCGCTAACTTAACATACCTAGCCCTGCTGGGGGGAGCAGCGTTCACAAGTAAAGTCACTCCTCCAACAAGTTGGGGAAGAGAAGAGCCGCACCCAATTTCATACTCAATCTCCACGCTGTGGGCAATATCCCCAACAATTTCAGGACTTAAGTTAAGATTAAGTGCCTTGTGAACTGCAGCTAAAGCGGAAATCACCGATGCCGTTGCAACGCTTAAACCAAGATTTAGTGGCACTTCAAAATTGAAATCGAGCACGCCCCTAACGCCATTAAGTTCCGATGCTTCCGCCATGCGCTTAACAGCCTCTTCAATCCAGGGAAGATTCAGCTGCCTCTTACCATAAACCATGTTCAGCTTAACGCAATTGGAAGGCTGAACTCTAGCTAAGCAGGAAACACCTCTTAAAAGGCAAAGGCCAGCTCCAACAAATCCACACTCCTCAATGCGAGAAGACCTCTTGAAGCTGAAGAGCAGCGGGATAAACGATGGAGTGAAAGCCTTGCCAACATACTTCAAATTACTTCCCCCAAGCTAGATTAACTGCAAGCTCAGCTGCACGCTTAGCCCCATCCATCTTCAGCGCTAATTCTTGAAGTAATTTAACACTCCTCTTAACTTTTCCGCAAGTCAACAGGTATTCTATTGACTCTAAAACCGAGCTCACTGTAAGCTCATCATACATCAACACTCTAGCAACCCCCAAAGCCTGAGAAGTAATAGCATTACTTATCCTCTCAGTATGCCCCCTAGCAGGTATTAGGAGCATGGGAACTCCAAAGCAAATGCCCTCCAAAATGCTCGTGTGCCCAGCATGATTAATATTGACGTCGCAGGCCTTCAAGTAGGCATGATAGTCGTCAACCCAACTTAAAACCCTAAATCTACCATCATCAAAAAACACTGGAGCCCCCGTTGGATTCGATAAAGTTAAAACCACCTGATAGCCTTCATCACACAAAATTCTAAAAGCCTTAACGAGCACCTTCGCCAAAAAGTGCTTTTCAAAGCCAACTCCGCTTATTGAAGCAAAAACAATTGGAGCTCCAACATTCAACTTCAAACTTCTCCTCAGCTCAGCCCTACTTGGAAGCTCTTCAGGTCTAACTCCAATTATTGGACCTATAAACTCGACTTTATCCTCAATGAACTCAATGCTCTCAACATGCCTCCGGCAAATCGCAAATTTCTCCTCAAGGTCTGGAATCAAAATCCTACTGGAAAACCTCCACATCGAGGCTAATACTTGAGATATCATCCTTTCCGCAATAGTCTTAACAACTCTTATTGATGGCGTCATCGGCCTAGTCCTAGGAATTATTAAAGCAATCTGATTCGTCACCAGCAAGGAAGGCTTACCCAAAATCTTAGATGCAATAACGGTTGAAAGGCGTGAGTCCGAAATAACCACATCTGGATCAAACCTTGAAATGAACTTGAGCTCCAAAGCCACCTGCTTCCATAGGGTCTTTAGGTGCTTAGCTCCGCGGCTCATGGTTTGCTTGAAGTCGAAGGTGCCATCAGGCTTTTGAAAGTAATTTATAGAGGGGACCTGGCAAACTGGATAGTTCTCTCTAGCCACCAGCGACACTGCAGAGCCATAGGTGGAGAAGAGAATTACTGGCTTTACATCGAGCTTCTCAGCTAAATCAACAATCCTTCTACCTATGCGAAGAGACCTACTAGCATGCCCAAGCCCCAATCCACATGGAGCAATGTAGACCTTTATGAGCTCCATCAACATTACCTTGAAGCGCTATGCCAATGAAGCTCCTTCTTTATCACTTCACCTCCAGGCTCCAGCTCCTCAAAGATTTCAGCTTGAAACCTATAAATCCTTGTTTCCTCCTCAAGCCAAGCGTCCGGCATCAATCCAGCTTTAATGCAGCAGTTGCTCAAGAATTCCTCCGGCGTCCAATTCCACTCAACAGCAACTTGAGGTAGCAACAGTCCCTTGAACAACCCTCTCTCAACAATTAATCCATCAATTCCAATCCTAATTTTTGAGGGATAATTTCTTGGGTGGTCAACCTTAATTAGCTCTGGAACAGTTAGCACGCTCACCTCAAATGTTACGGAGCTAAGCTCATGAATCTCCAATGGCCTAAACCTTGGATCAGCAGTTGCAGCACTTATGGCAGATTCAATTGTAGCTTCCACAAGTGGCATAATTGGCATTGGAAAGCCTATGCAGCCCCTAAGCCGCTTCACCCTCTCCCTTTCAATCATCATCACTAGATTAATTGTAACGAAAACCCCCCTCTTCTCCTTCAACTTCTCCGGCACATTATTGGGCGGCTTAATCTGCATTCCTCTCTTCAAATACTCCTCAACAGCTCTCCTCGCAAGCTTAACTAGAAATTTTCCCTCCTCAAGATTTAAAGAGCACATGCGAGCACACCGCCTTTCACTAATAGTTTATGCCCTTAAGTGAAATAAGGTCCTTAGGATACTTAACCTCAACTACTAAATTCACCACATCAGCCCTATCTATCAACTCCGGCGGAGCATATCTTCCAGTTAATACAACGTGCGTTTCCTCAGGAATCTTTGAAAGCAGCGAAAGCACGTCTTCAACTGAAATTAAATTAGCAGCTACAGCCAAATTCACCTCATCTAGAATGAGCAGGAAAGGCTTCTTTTCAATAGCTATTTTCTCCGCAAAAATAAGGGCCTCCTTAGCCAAACGCCTATCCTCTTCACTTGGCTTTTTCAGATCAACCCAATCCGGCCTGCCAAACTGATATATTTCATACTCTGGGCTCAACCTATCCTTCACAATGTACTCGCCGACATCTTTCCTCCCCTTCATGAATTGAATAACAACCACTTTAAGGCCGTGTCCAATGCACCTCAAAGCTAAGCCAAGGGCACTAGTAGTTTTTCCAGCTCCAGTTCCAGTATAAAGGAATATGAAGCCCATAATTAATCACCTAAATCCTACAAACTCCCTTCGGGCATGAACCCGTATCCTCCGGGCCTAGCTCAATAACGCCTCGAGGCTTCTTCTTTGTCGGCTTCCCAATGTAAAGCACCTGCTCGCCCTTACTTCCATACCTATAAACGGTAATTCCCTTGCACTTCAACTCGTATGCTAGAATGAAAGCTCTCTTGACATCTTCAGGAGAAGCTTCATAACGCAAGTTAATGGTTTTAGACACAGCATTGTCGGTGAACTCTTGAAATGCAGCTTGCATCCTGACGTGCCAGTCAACATCAATATCCAACGCAGTTACGAAAATCCTCTTAATGTCTTCAGGCATGCCCTCCACGTACCTTATGGAGCCAACTCTGGCTATCTCCCGCATAAGTTCATCGCTATAGAGCCCTCGCTCCTTCAAGAACTCTTCAAAGACAGAGTTGACCTCAAATAAGCTCACTCCACCTAGAACTCTCCTAAAGAATGCCAAGGCAAATAGGGGCTCAATTCCACTTGAAGTTCCAGCTATTATGCTAATGGTTCCAGTTGGAGCTATAGTAGTGGTCGTAGCATTCCTAATGCCATACTTTTTAATTTTAGCCCTAAGG
Source organism: Candidatus Culexmicrobium cathedralense (assembly GCA_025061115.1). Taxonomy (GTDB): domain Archaea; phylum Thermoproteota; class Methanomethylicia; order Culexarchaeales; family Culexmicrobiaceae; genus Culexmicrobium; species Culexmicrobium cathedralense. The sequence continues at coordinate 491,977 of JANZKC010000001.1, forward strand.
TCATCCCACTTCAAAGTATACTGCTTCTCCTCATCATCAGCCTCAAAGGGGAAGCGCGGTTGATCGCCATCATATATTGAACCCTTAAATGCTGGAAAGCTGCCCCTCACCTTAGCCAAGTTTATGGACTCAACCTTGCTGTAGTAATTTATGTACTCCATAATTCTCCTAGCTAAATTAAGCGCCTCCTCAGAGTCGTAAGGTATTTGAAGCTTAAATAGAAGCTCAGCCCAACCCATAACGCCAAGCCCAATTTTCCTAGTTAAAAGCGTCTTCTCCTCAACTTGCGGCAGCGGATAGTTATTCGCATCTATTACATTGTCCAGAAAGTGAACTGCAATTCTAACCACTTCCCTCAACTTCTTCCAATCAATTTCATATCTCCCATCCCTCCTACGCTTAACCATAAGTGAAAGATTCACCGAGCCTAGATTGCAAGATTCAAAGGGCAGTAAGGGCTGTTCTCCGCAATTGTGAACGATAAATCCATTTGCAATGAAGGAGTGGGTGAGAGGTTCTGTCACATCATAAACTGGCTCTTCACCAACATACTCAATCTTCTGCACCGTAACCTCGAACCTGCCACGATAGAATTTAGACTGAGATCTCCTGTGAAATTCTGAAATCTTCCTCTCATCGCTAAATCCAATCTTTTCAATAAACCGTTCCCTACTGTCCCTTGAAATTACAAGTTCATAATAGTCTCCACCAACATATCTCCTCACCTTCCCTTCTGAGTCGATGTATGCGGAGACTCTCTTCTTCGACCTTTTACGCTCATAGATTTTAGACTTTATTCCGAAGTTCAGCAATAATAATTGTACATCCTTCAGCAATCTTAGGGACGTTGAAGACAATCTTATTGATGACCCCTCTTCAGCCTTTCCTTGAACAGAGCCATCAGCAGTGAACAACCCTCTCAAAAAGCCTCTTACAGCAAATTCCGGAGCCATGAAGATACTCCATGGAACTCGCTTCTCCTCAGCCTTCCACTCGCCTACACCTAACTTCTTGAAGAACTCTATGAATGCCTTGGCGTGATATGATAGATGATAAGTACCATTCCTACGCTTAACCGGCTTGACGCAGCCATACCACTTCGAAATTATCTCTCGAGCCCTCTTAAGCAAGTCTAATTTTTGACTTGAGAAGGTAAATCCAACTCTATCTTTCCTGAGCCACCCGCCCCCTATAAGTAGGCCAATGACGAAGCCGAGGTCTTCAGACCACTCTTTTGGCAAGTTTAGCTTCTTCCTCTTGGTCAGGTTATTTAACTTGTCAATTTCCTCCTTTATTGGTAGTTCAATTGAGTTAGAGAAGCATCCGCAACTTTGAATTAGCAGAGTGTCGTCCTCTTTCAATTCGCCTAGCTTCTTCCATCCACTTGGAGTTAAGAACATGTGGTCTATAGTTGCTTTAATCTCATAACCTTCCCTTGTTATGAGCCTATAAACTGGCTTTATTCCGGTAAATACGTACCTAGTGGGCTTTGATTTTACGATGCCTCTGCTTTTAATAGCTCTTAAATCGACGATTAATGAGGTTGAAAGTGACTTGGGATTATTTCTAGTTAAATTCTCAATTGGTATCAAACCTTTTTCAGTGACTACTAATGTATCTCCAGTTACACATGGGTTAGTACTCTCTATTTCGCCGAGTTGAGGCGTTGGATTATGCTTGTTGATTCGGTCGATGAATACTAGGCCTGGATCTCCTGTTCTCCAAGCATTATAAACAATCATGTCGAAAAGGTATTTTGCATTTATCTTGCCTTGAGGCTCGCCTGTCCTCGGATTGATCAAGTTTATTTCCTTCTCCTCCTCAACAGCCTTCATAAATTCATCCGTAACCGCTACCGAGATATTGAAGTTTGTCAGCACACCCTCCTTAGTCTTAGCATAAATGAAATCCATAATATCGGGGTGATCAACCCTTAAAATACCCATATTAGCACCGCGACGCTTATTATGAACTAAGATTCCATTTGCGACGAAACACCCTGATATTGTTTCTATGTCCATCGTATATTTTCGATCTTCCTTTATTTCGACAACTCTTGTGTAGTAATATTTTGGATCACACAATTTGACTAACCTTTCATCTTCCTTAAGAAATGGAAATTCTTCTAAAAGTTTAATTAGGCGCTTACGAGTTAGATTTCTCCTATGTTTTTCATTCCTTGTAATGTAATGATAAATCGCTCTAAAGAATTTTTGATTAGCACCACGCTTAGACCTTCCCTTGCCGCAACCTCTTCCAACAAAGCTATAATGAGACATCAGTATTCTTTCCGCATTTGGTATGACATCCACGTACTCAAACTTCTTTTCATGGAATCTCCTCAACAGCTTTTCATTTTTCTTCTCGGTTAGGAAGCCTATATGCTCAATGAATAACTTTATGCTTCTTTCAGGAATTATGGTCAGGTGATATATTGGTGATCTGCCGAACCTATTTTCACCCTTCTCATACTTCTTAATGGAGGAGACTATTCCTAAGCTTAAAAGCAACTGTTGAACTTCTCTGACTAATCTTTCTGATGACACTTGAAGCCTTGGATAACCATCTTCATGAACATCCCCATCACCCTCAAACAGCCCCCGCAAGAAGCCATAAGCAACTTCTTTTGATGACGTAAATATTTCTCTAGGTATGAAAGCTTCCCGAGAATTCTTTTTAATCCAATTCATGGACTTGAAAAATCTCTGCAAATCTACTGAGTAAAAAACCAAGTCAACATAACCTTCTTTTCTTCGCTTATAACCAACCTTTAAGTTGAAAACTTTCAGCATTAAGTCCTCTATTATCTTTTCAAGTTCCTTATCATCATTTGAAACTGAGAAAATAAGTCTACCATCAGCGCTGATACAGCCATCAGACATATACAGACCAAGAATTTCAGCAAGTTCAGGAGTGATTCTTTCTGGAATTCTTATCTTATTTGCATTAAAATGCTGTTTTTCAATTCTTAGAAGAGGCGCATCTGGAAGATCAGGATGACCTCCAAGTACAACAACCAGCCAGTCACCAACCCTTATGTCTTGAGCCTCTTTCCATATTATTTCTCCTTCTTGAGAAACAACCGCAACTTTATGATTATACGTTACATCAAGTTCTAGACCAAGATCAGTTTTAATTTTCAAAACATCAGCCACACCATTATCCGCCGCCAAGAAAGCATGAATGAAAGCGTCTCCATCAAAGACAAGGTAATTAGTTGGATTTTCAGAGTGTGATGGGCAGTCAAGTAATTCAGCTAATGGCAGTATACCTTTATTCGTCCTAACCAAACTATCAACAGCTATACATCCACCCTGCTTAATGACGTCGGTTGCAACGTCAAATATCCTCATGAAGCTTACCGGGCCGGATGCAACGCCCATAGTAGTTCTAACCACGTCGCCCTTCGGCCTGAGCCTTGAAAATGAGAAGCCAGTGTTATGAACTATCATGAAGCCATTCTGTCCAGCTAGATATGTTTCGGTTTCATCAACCGTTAAGTCATACATAACCACCTTATCAGTACCATGCAATCTTTCAATGCGTATAATAGGGACAGAATGTAACATTGCGTGTAACATAGTTCTTATCTTTTCAGCATCACTGAAGAATCCATTCCTCTCTAGGGCATCAGCTAGCTTAGTCATTAACATTTCAAATTTAACGGCACTGATCCCATGTCCCCACATCCATCTGTGAACCCATATCTTTGCGCCTCCGAGGATCAATGGCTTCCTGTGCAATGAGGATACATTTATTCCCAATTTTTCTAAGAAGCCTCTAATCGTCTCAAAACTTAATTTTACACTTCTCCTATACGATGACTTTCCAACTACTTTAAGCAATAAACTTGCTTTACGCTTTATACTCATTCTAGATGCAATCTCCCTGGCAAAATATGAAAATTCAGGTGAGCTCTCAACGCAAATTACGTAAAGTTCCTTCTTCTCTTTAGATCTCTTCGGCTTTCTAACTCTAAATCTTATCTTTAATCCCAGAGCAGTTAGCAGCAGTGCTAATTGCCTCATAACGCTATGTGAAGTACAAGTAATGCATAACCTCGCCCTATCCTTAGAAACTTCACCTTCAGCATCTATGAAACCAGCTATAAATGACAGAACAACGCTCAAAGGCGACTTAAATATCTGCTCAGGTATCCTCCAAGCATCACCGTCAGTTGCTCTTAGATTTCTTAAAACGAAATCAATGACTCTCTTATCACATGTTTGAAAAATCCACATGTCACATCTTTTCTCTTTGTAAATGCAGCCAACATCATCATTGAAGACTTCACTTAAAATGCTCTTGAGAAGTTCGAGAGGTTCCCTTTCACGATCGAAAGCTCTCACCCTATGCGGTTCAGCGCAACCGTCACCAATCAAGTACCCTATGGCCCACGCCAACTTCTCGGATAATTTGAAACCATCAATTTTTTGATATTCAGTGAAAATCCAGTTGCTTGGTTTAGGTGGAAGTAGCAGTAAGTCCCCTTCCTTAAGTTCATCAGCCCTCTTTTCTACAATTTCGCCCCTCTCATTTACAACAATAAATGGATGCCATTCACTTACAACAACTTCTAAGCCATTTCCAGCTTTAATCTTAAGTAACTTATTTCGAGGAAGAATGTACTTCCATACTCTTGTAACTTTTCTAAAGTTAACTCTATTATCGGTTTTATCGTAAGTCAAAACTCTAATGTCAAGATTTGAAACATCAATTGAAACGGTCTCATCCGAATTTTTCAAATGTACTGGTATGAGGGGTTCAACAATGTTTTCAATTGGAGCTATTCCACAAACATTAGTGTAAATGTAGGTTCCCTTAGCTACACAACCACCTCCGCTCTTGTGAATTAAGGCGGCGTATTTTAGTGCATCGAATATGCTCTCTATAGAGTCTTCTACTGGAATTACGAAGCAGGCCGACAATTGACCTAAGGGTGCACCTGCATTCATTAAGGTGGGAGAGTTTGGCAGGAAGTACTTGTTAACCATGATCTTGTAGAATGTATCTATGACGTCTTCGTAGAGCTCATCCCACTTCTCGTCAAGAAATCTGAGTAAGTCATTAAATGAAACCTTCATCTTACCCTCTTTGCCAAGCCTATTGTAAACTCTCTTCAGCATTTCGAAGTCATACTCGTTTATAACAGCCCTCTTAAGCTTATAAGTAGGCTCTTCGGCTTGCCTCTTAGGCTGCCTACCAGCCTTATCGTAAACTTCACTGTAGTAGAAAATGTCTACCAAGCCTACATGCCTAGCAACTCTCATGAACATTTGCTTTGGTGTTTCAATAACCTTGCCAGATTCGTCTTTAAGTAAATATCTATTCTTCAAGACTGTTACAGCGTTTACAGACAACTTCATGTCGTCAACTACGCCAAGCATCTTCTTAATTTCCCTAATTTCACTCCTCTGCTGCCTGTAGAGAATGTAAGCTTTAGCCACTTCATAGAGACCATTTTTAACAAGTACTTTCTCCACAATGTCTTGAATCTCCTCTACGTGAGGAATCTTCTTATCCCCAAATTCAGACTCCAAAATTGCGACAACTTCATCAGTTAGCTTTGCAGCTAACTTCCTAGAGCCTGTTCCAACAGACTCCATAGCCTTCCAAATAGCTCTCTCAATTCTTTCCCTATCGAAAGCTACAACTCTTCCATCTCTCTTGATGACTTTTGATACTTTAGAATGCACATTAATCACCACTCACAACTAATTCAATAATAGCTAAACTCTACTTCTAAGCTTTTTGTGCTTTCATGCCTAGCCAGCCGCCTAGCCTTCAGAAGCCTAGCCTTAATGGACTTCCAGTGCTTGCCAATCCAGTAAAGCTTACCACAATGACTACAAATCCAAAAGCGATCATTATCTGAAGGTATACTGAGTGAAGTTATCTTCAAAAACTCCTCTCGACTAATCGCCTTGAGCGGATGATTGCATACTGGGCATCGAGTATTTTCAAAGTCAACCTCAATTTTAATCAAGCCAATAGCAGCAAGTTGAGCTAAGTCCTCCTCTAAATTAGCTCCTCTAAGCATTAGAACCTCCACGCCAGCAAACTTAGCTCTCCTATACAATTCGAAGTCTTTAGTCAGCAATACTCGACAGCTGTTTTTGGCGAGTTCAACAAGTTTCTCATCAGACAAGTCCTTGCAGTATTCGACGTCATAGCCTAAGAGCCTAAGCCACCTAGCTAACTTGCCGAGCATGCCATCAGCAATAAACTTGCTTTGCCTTGACGACTCTCCCTGCAGGCTCAATCACCTCTCCGCGCTCAGCAACCAAAACGCCAGAAACGAAAGTAGCTATTGGCATGCCCACAACTCTAAACCCCTCAAATGGGCTGTACTTAGCCTTAGACTTAAAGGTTGCTGGATCAACAACGTACTCCCTACTTAAATCCAATATGACGATGTCAGCGTCGAATCCAGCTTCTATTCTACCCTTACCCTCCAACTTGAAAATGCGTGATGGAGACTCACACATCAGCTCCACCAACCTTCTAAGCGATATTCGCCCCATCGAAACAGCATTTAACATTAAGGGAAGAATTGTCTCCAGCCCAGGAATTCCAGGCCTAACATGCCAAACGTCGGTTGAAGACTTCTCCTCAATTGTGTGAGGAGCATGATCACTTGCAATCAAATCAACCAGACCATTAATCACTCCACCCCATAGAGCCTCCAAGTCCTCCTTGGACCGTAGAGGAGGCTCCATAACCGCAAAGCCACCGAACTTTTCTACAGCACTGGAAGTCAAGTATAAGTGGTGGGGAGTTACTTCACACGACGCATAAGCCCTATTATTCGAAATAATCCTCAACCCATCGCCCGTACTTACGTGAGCGAAGTGCACTTTTAACCCAACATGCCTAGCAATCTTAATTGCTCTTTCAATAGCTTTAACCTCAGCTTCAGGGGGATGGGATTTTAGGAAAGCATCAAAATCTCCAATACCGCGTCTCTTAAACTCCTCCTCAAATTCGGATACAGTTAAGCGATCCTCAGCATGAATCGAAACCGGAACTCCAAACTTCTTAACTTCATTAAAAGCCCCTTCAATTGCACTATCATCATCAACGTCCAGGGAGCCAATCTGCCTACTCAAATTCAACTTAAAGCCAACAGCGCCTACACGTACAATATCCCCAATTTCATCCAAATCTCTTGGAAAAGCACTGTAGAAGCCAACGTTAACGTATATCCTCCCATCAGCCAAAGCCATTCTTTTAAGTAGTGCATCTGCCGAGTCAGTAACTGGCCTATTGTTAGGCATGTCCAGAACCGTAGTTACGCCTCCAACAGCTGCAGCCATCGTTCCAGTTTCAAATGTCTCCTTGTACGAGAGCTCTTGATCCCTCAAATGAACATGAACGTCAATTACCCCGGGAATAGCAATTTTCCCTGGAAAACTGTGTCTTTTAATTGATGGAGGCATCACTCCCTCCTTGCCCACCTTAACTATCTTTCCAGAATCAATCGCTATTGAAGCCTCAACGAGTTCTCCCTTAAAGTAAACCTTGCAGCCACTGATAATTAGGTCGACAACCCCCAATTCAAGCACCACCTAAAGCCAAGAACTTTATGAAATCCCTCAACTGAACAACGCTCTTCAAATCACCCTTAAAGTCCGTAACCACCAGCCCCCTCAGTTGATTTTCAATAATCAATTTGGCTGCTTCACCTACGGTGGAGTCCTCCAAAACATGTGGAGGAGCGCGCCTCATAGCATCTGAAACAAAGAGGAATTTTATTCGCCTCCTCCTATGCTTCTCAGGCGTTCTCTCATGAAATAAGCGTAAAGCCTTGATCAAGTCCCAGTCCGACACTAAGCCAACTAATCGCCCATCATTATTTAAAACCGGCAAAGCCTGCAAACCACTCTCGATCATAGTAGCTCTTGCATGTAAAACTCTATCATCAGGTTTAAGCGCAACAAAATCACTTGAAGGAATAATTCTAACAGGAAAAGACTTGTCCAAGTAAAACTTTATCAAGTCCTCCTCAGTAACCAATCCAACCAGATCTCCACTATCGTCAACCACTGGCACTCCACAAACGTCTCCAAGGGCGATGAACTTAGCTGCTTCATAGATATCCGCATCAGGAGAAGTGGTCCGCAAATTGATGCTCATGACGCTAGAGGCATAAAGGCTCGAAAAGGACATAAGCCTAACTCTTTCGCTCCAAATGCGCTCTAAAACATTTCTCAAAGTAATTAATCCAATAAGCCTCTTTTCATCAGTTACGGCGATGCAACTAACACCTAAATCTTCCATCAAGTCCAGCACGTATGAAAGAGGCCTATCCTTATCGACTTGAGGCGGAGCTCTCATGTAATTCCTAACGAGGACCATGATGTCACCTCGAATCCATCTTCGCCATTGCCTTTACAATGTCAGTTTTAGTAATTATGCCAGTTAATTCTCCATCCGAATTCACAACCGGCAACCCGCTTATTCCATTTCTAATCATAATTTCAGCAGCCTTGGCCGAATCCTCATCTTCAAGAATCGTAATTGGGTTAGATGTCATCATATCAGCTACTATTGGAATTCTAAAAATCTTAACTACTCTACTCACTTTGCCCTCGCTAGCAATTGCCTTGACGAACTTCAACCGCCTAGGGTGAGTCGTTAATGTTATGAAAGTCAGATCCGTCTTTGTAATTACACCAATAGGCACTTTACCATCAACCACCACAACTCTACTTATGCCATGCTCCTTCATCAACCTACCAACCCTATAAACTGTGTGAGCAGGATTAACCGTAACGACAGGAGTAGACATTATATCTGAAACCTTGAAGTAACCAGAATAGTAAAGCGCATAAGCCCTAGTCAAGTCGGTCTTGGTAACTATTCCGAGAAGTCTGCCTGAACTATCAGTGACGGGCAAACCGCTAATCTTCCTCTTAACCATAATTCTAGCAGCATTCTTCAAGTAAGTTCTAGGTCCAATAGTTATTACTGGAGAAGACATAACCTCCTCCACCAATATTTCATCAATCGTCCTAGCAATCCTCCCTCCACTTTCCTCCCAAACCTTCATTGCAATGTTAGTTTCAGTTAAAATGCCAATAGGCTTTAGAGTTTCATCGACAACTACGAGCCTACTAATATCGTGGTGAAGCATTAAGTTTCTAGCCCTAGCAAGCGTGTCCTTAGGAGAAATGACGACTACTTGAGGAGTCATAACATCAGAAACTCTAAGTGTCAAAGTTAACCCCCACATCTATATGGTTTTTAGAGATTAAAGTGTAATGTTAAATTAATGTTTTAAGTAGACCTGCAATCCGGACAGAGGAAGCGTCCATCAACCTCCAATAAGGAGTCAGACCACTCCCCACATTCATCACAATATCCAGCTAGGAGCTCCTCACCCACGTAAGCGCTTTCAGGTTCAGATATCCTTGCAGATTCAATTAAAATTTCAATGATTTCCGGAGCTACCTTCAAAATGTCTCTCGCAGTGATTATTCCAACTAGCTTGCCTTCATCAATTACAACTAGCCTCCTAATGTTCTTCCTAGCCATAAGCCTTGCAGCTTCAGTTAGGCTCGTTTTAGGAGAAATAGTGATGAGCGGTGAAGACATTATCTCTGAAACTTTAACTTTAGATGGAACTCTACCTTCAGCGATTACTTGAATCGTCAAATCCCTCTCAGTTACAATGCCAATTGGACTGTTATCGCCGCTAGCAACTACAATTACACTTCCAATCTCATGATCCCTCATCAACTTAGCAACCACATCAACGGTAGTGCCCTGAGACACCGTAATTGGATTTTTAGTCATCACATCTTCAACGCGAATGCGCTCAACCCTTGGATACGGCAATTCAACACACCTTTACTGAAATAATATTTGAGCCCAGCTAAATAATACTTTACTTCTCCCTACTGGAGAGAATTCTAAATCCACCCTTCGGCATGAAACTAGCAATGCCTGAAATAGAAAGCTTCTTCAAGCACGCTCTAACAGCTTCATCGCAATCATCCATAAGTAAATGCTTAACCTTCTTAGCAGCAACATCCCTACTAATAGAGCCCGGAGCAAGAACCACAAACTTTGAAGCCATCTTCCTAATTGCACTTGGAGGGCCGGCGACCAGCTGAGCAGCATCACCCTCAAATTTAATTCCAATAGCAACTCTCAATGGAATGTCATGCAAGTAGTTGCGCTTCCCATACACCATAAATGCGCCCCTAGCCAAGTACTCGCCCGACGGAGGCCTTTTAGAAACTTGACTTCCATAAACCCAGTATGCTGAAGCAGCTTCCAAACCAGCAGTCCAAGCTCTGGAGTATGAAACTGCCAGTTGAGCAGCCTCCATAAGAGTCTGATTTGGTACAGGCTTACCCTCACACTTTACAATTACGGCCGGGCCGCCATGAATGTCTGCATGAATAAAAATGTCATCAGGTTTCATCCACTTCCTAACTAGCGCTTCATTCTGAGATGCATCTCTCCCACCAACAACCAGAAATTCATCAGATGAAATAAACCACCTAAAGTTCTCATACCACTTCCTCTTCCTGACAACTCCAATAACCTTAACCGGCTTAACTACAGCCTTCTTCAAGGCCTTTTCAACTTCAGATTCAATCTTCAATCTAACCTCCTCGATAGCAGCTCTAGCTCTCTCAGCCCTCCTAGAAAGATCCTTAGCCTCATCATAGAAAGCCGATGCATTAGCAGCAGCCGATTTAAGCACATTAAGCGGCAAAACTTCATCGCCAAACTTCAAATACAGCATCCTACTCTTAGGGTCAAAATCAATAATTGCACGAGCCAACATTTCATCTTCAATTTCGGAAATTCTTTCAGCAACCTCACCCCATGAAAATCCCGACCTCACGAGATCATTAACCAAGCTGATGGCTCTCTGAGCTAAATCCAAGTTTCTCATTATAAGATCAGCCCAAACCCTAAACTTTAAAGCCTCAGACTCAAGCTCCGAAAGCCTTTTCAACTGCCTATCCAAAATAACTTTAAACTTCCCCTCAACCTCCCTCCGCACCTTAGCCCTTAACTCATTCTCCTCAAATTTCACTAGCCTACTAAAGTACTCATCTAGAGCTTCATTGAAGCTCTCGAAGTACTCTGCCTTAAACCCATCATATAATTTAAAGTCTATTGGCGTAACTGAAACTATGCTGCCATCGTCATCCAATATTATTTGGGGATTTAAGCTGCCCTCCCTAATTGAATTCACCATATCTAGAAATTCGCATAAAATTAATTCAACTTCATCATCACTGAGCAACTTAGCTTTCCGACCCCTATCAATATTAGCTCTTGCACAAACTTCCTCAGCAAGCTCTCCTGAGAGATTTAATAATCTAGTTAAAGCCTGAACCACATTACCTCTAAAGCTTTTGAAGCTCTCTAAAATAGCCGACTTCTGCGCCTCAAGGGGATTTAAACCTCTAAGAGGAGGAAAAGCGTATAATTCACCTGGAATTAAGCTCCTATCCCTCATCCTCAAACGCTTAAGTGCAGCGCGAATTCTAAGAGAGCTGTCGGCTACGATCAAATTCCCATTGCCAACCAGCTCCAAAATGAGAAGTAAGTGACCATCCATTTTGGTATTAACTTTAATAATGAGAACCCTATCAAAGTCGTATTGATTGAGCTCAACCACCCTCATCCTATTAAAATTCTTCCTGATAAACGTGCAGAGCGGCGAGGGCATCCTAGGCTTCTCAAAGTCAAACTTCGTTAGATGAATTCTCCGGCCGGCTTCAAACACCAAGTTTAGAGTTTCCTCACCTCTAAACTTGAATAGGAAGAAGTTCTCAGACAAGTGATACGCGTTGTTAAAGTAGGAGCTTATAAGCTTAGGCTTCAACTCCTCCGCAACGCACATCAAGTCTAAGGCATTCATCTCCCGCTTAACCTTAAAGTTCACAGCTCTTCACCAGCGATAAGCTTATGAGAATGGTATAATCACGTAAATTTAAGCGCTATGGATGGTGAATGGATGAACCCCGCAACCAAAGTTTATCTGCTTAGAGGAATTCTAGGACTCATCGCCTCAACCATATGCATAGCCCTTAACTTAACTGGAACTCTAGGATTAGCAGTAGGAATATTCCTCTACGGATTCTCATTTCCAATCATGAAGCACGTAATGAAGCTGAGCGAATTGGACTTCAAAGGGCCAGAAGAAATATACTTCAACGGCTTAGCGCCATTCCTCGCACTATGGATAATTCCATGGGTAATAATCTACAACTTCCTCTACGCTGCAAAGCCATAAACTAAAAATCTTTTCTAAAAGTACTGCACTTGATAAGCAATTCTTCATCCTCGACTATTTCATTAGACTTCAAATACTCGATCAATCCAGGAGCTACTAGAGGGGAGCCATCAACAAGAGGGTAAGCGTAGGGGAGGTAAATTTCATGGTGCTCTCCATCTTTAATTGTAAATCCAACTTGAATGGGAACTTCACTTAATTCCGCTCCCCCATAAACTTTAAGAGCAACGTAAACTGCCCCATCAATGGAAAATTGATGGGGGCCAAGGCTCCTGGCAACGCACATAGGAAGCCTACTCGTCAAGAAATACCTCGTCCTACTCCTAGGAGGATAATCACCCAATATCCCGCCAACAATAACTCCACGCCTACAACTAAAATCCCGCCGACAAAGAAGCGCGGGAGAATTTGGATCCAAAATTATGAAATCATCATGGCTAAAAACCCCTTCTCCAATTAACTCCACAACGCTATTCCTCTCAACCCTCCCAAGCTCGCTAAGCTTCTCACATTCCCAATCACCTCTAACATTAGTGAAAATCAGATTATCCCAGCCGACCATTTGAGAAACATGCCGGTACTCCAGCCAAAGCCACCTACTTAGAAACGGCTCCAAATGCTCTATAACAACCTCCATTCACCTTACACCCTTCATGGACTTCTTAACTTGAATTATGGTATCTATGATCGTGAGCCAAGCATGAAGAAAGCCGGCCTCGAAGTCATCGATATTCTCCCTAGCCAAATCCTTCACAATAGACTCCCTCATCCCAGCAAGAGAATTTAAATCAGCATTTCTAACTTTCCAAAAGAAAGTTATCGGCGCTCCCTCCCTGCCAGCTGCAATCATCCCCCTCGCAGCAACATAGCAGCCTTCACCCCAAACGCCCCTCCTCCTAATCTCATCTTTAACCTCATTTAGAAGCCTCTCAGCAGCACTATAATTTTCAAAGTACGAGTAGCGAGCTAATGTAGCTATGTGCTTTAGCACTGCCCTCCTACTCCTACTAATTATAGGCATCAAGCCACCCCATACAGGCAAGCACTTAATTTCCCATTAACTTTGAGCAGCATAACGTAATTAAATTATTTTCTTAATACTTTGTGCGGTGGAAGGCAATGACCACAGCGGAGCTGAAGGCCTTCTTCAACCCCAAAAGCATAGCCGTGATAGGCGCATCAAGAAATCCAGCTAAAATAGGATACCAACTGCTAAGGTCAATAATATTAGCCGGATACGAAGGGCCAGTTTACCCAGTAAACCCCAAAGCCAACGAAATAATGGGCCTAAAAGCATATCCAAGCGTGCTTGAAATCAAAGACGAAGTCGACCTCGCAGTCATAGCAGTACCAGCAAAGATAGTTCCAAAGATAGCTGAGGAATGCGGCAGGAAAGGCGTGAAATGCATCATAGTAATTTCAGGGGGATTCAAGGAAGTAGGAGAGGAAGGAGCTAAACTCGAAGAGGAAGTCGTGAAAATCGTTAAGAAGTACAACATGAGGTTGATGGGGCCGAACTGCATAGGAGTATATGATCCCCACACCAAAGTAGACACGCTCTTCCTACCGCCCGAGAGGGCTTTAAGGCCAAAAGCTGGAAAAATAGCATTCATCTCGCAGAGCGGAGCAATGGGAGTAGCATTTCTAGATTGGCTAGCCATGGAGGAAATTGGAATAAGCGCCTTCATAAGCTATGGAAATAAGGCGGACGTCGACGAGATCGACCTGCTGGAATACCTGATGGAAGACGAGCAGACAAGAGTAATAACTATGTACATTGAAGAAATAAGCAAAGGCAGAGAGTTCATAGAAGTCGCAAGAAAGGTCTCAATGAAAAAGCCGATAGTAGCCATTAAAGCTGGAAGAACCCAAGCCGGAGCAAAAGCAGTATCATCCCACACAGGCGCACTAGCAGGCAAAGATGAAATCATACAAGCAGCATTCAAGAAAGCAGGCATAATAAGAGCATACGAAACCCACGAGCTATTCGACTACGCAAGAGCCCTTGCCGCAGAGAAAATCGCGTGGGGAGATAATATTGCAATAGTAACGGATGGAGGAGGAGCAGGAGTGATGGCAACGGACAAGCTAACGGACAAAACTCGCGGAGCCGGACTAAAATTAGCAAAGCTCAGCGAGGAAACAATTGAAAAGCTCAAGGAAATATTACCTCCATACGCCATACCTCACAACCCAGTGGACCTAACTGGAAATGCAACGCCAGAAATGTACAGGGAAGCCCTAGAAGTAGTTTCCAAGGATGAAGGAGTAGATGGAATAGTAACCATAGTCCTAATACACCCCCCGGGAATGAATGAAAAAATCGTGGACGAAGTAAGCAAGGTATTTGAAAAGTCGGATAAACCAATGCTAATTGCAGCTACAGGTGGGCCGCCAACCCAAAAAGTACTACTTGAATTCCAGAGGAGAGGCATTCCATCATACCCTGAAGTTGAAAGAGCAGTAAAAGCCATGGCAGCACTAGTCGAGAGAGGCAAATTTTTAAGAAAAACTATTTTTAAAACTTGAGTTTAACTTCATTAACGCTTATATTATGAAAAAAGGCATAATAAATTTGAATGCTCAGGAGGTCATTTAGTTGAAAGCCAGAGTAGCCTTTGAAACTAAGCAATACGTGATTGTACTGACAGATGAAAAGTTGGAAGTCGACTTAAAGGAAGGACCTAAGGCATTTCTGGAATACATGGTTGAAGAGCATAAGAGCCTTGAAAGAATATTGGGATGGGCTATGAAGCACTTATTCCCAAAAGACATATACGTTGAAAATATTGAGAGGGCATACCTAACACCGGAAGGAGAAGTAGTAGTTGAAGAAAAAACCCCCGAAGGAACAAAGGCAATCAAAATCCCAGAGCTAACAAAGGAGCAGGGAGAAATACTAGTAGATGCGATCAAAAAGTTGCTGGAAGAAAAGGGAAAGTAGCATAAGTCCACCCTCCAATTTCATTTTTATTTTACATTTCCACCATTTTTATCCGGCCTCCTCAACGACAATGGGCATTTAGAAGGCAAGCTAGCGTTAAAGAAATCAGCATACTTTAGAAGAGTTGAGCAGTACTTGTAACGTGAAATAAGTTCACAGTAATTGCTGCAGCTTAGCATTGCCAAGTCAACTAGGGAGGCCAAGTCACGCATTGAGACAAGCATTGGAGAGCCGTCAATCACGTGGCCGCACTTCAGACACTCATAATTTCCATCAACAAAAACAAGCTTCTCACCACAGTAGGGGCACTTCAAAGTAAATGGAGGCTTAGGAATCCTGCGCTTAGGAGGAAAAATTATTGGAGCAACAAAACTCGCAATGGATAAAGCCAACATAATCAAACCAACATAATACGCATAGCTTGGACTACCAACCCCACTTGAAACCCTAATTTCATAATCAACATAAACTATCAAGTAAACCCCCACAACCCCCAGCAGGGCTGCAAACACCAAGCTGAAGCGCCTAACACCCACCCTACTTAAAATCCAACCGCTCAATCAGCACACCATCAGATACTCACACAAATGTCCTATATAAAGGAATTAGCTCAACATAATATCCACTCATTCCAAATAAATGCAAAGAAAAGGGGAGTTTTAGCCGCCGCCCCTAAGTTGGGGTTGGCGGAGGAACTACCGCTACCCGCCGCCTCCTCCAAGCGTAGTACTCGTAAGCCACTAAGTAGACTATGATTGCAACCACTATTGGCAGGAGCACTACCTCGCCGAAGAACTCGGCAGTTCTAAATGGCCTGCCAAGAATCGTTGCAAATACGTCTAACCTGAACTCCTCGGTCATATCTCCAGTCAATGTTATTGACTTCTCATCTTCAATGCCTCTGTAATTGACGTGAATCGTGTAGCTTCCCTCTGGAAGCTCAACGGTAACTACACCTGACTCGTCAGTGACGACCTCCATCTCCACCGGCGAAATCGTCACAGTTGATGGGCCGAGGCCCTGCCCTCTAGCTCCCTTAACAACCACCGTTAACAGGTAGACGTTGGTTGAAGTGAAGTAGTATGTTCCAGTCTTATCGACATCTACAGAGTTTGGAGACACCGTTATTGGGCGGCCCATCCAAGTTACACTTACAACCTCCAGCGTACCAACTGGCACCTGCGTGAACAGTATCTCGCCGTTCTGGTCGGTTGTAGCTGAGTGCTCAGTGCCGTCCGGATACTTGACAGTGACGTCGGCAGCAGTCATAATTGTTCCTCTCTTAGTCTTTAAGTTGAACATCACGTCGTAGACCCTGCACTTAATTGGAAGCTCGACAATGTTCTTGTCAATGGTCATCTTGTAGTCGGTCAAGATGTCTATAACGCCATCAGTCCACTTCGCAGAAAGTATGTAGTCGCCCTTTGGCACGAGCAGAGCAGTGAACGTTCCGTCAACGCCAGTGTTGCCGCTAATCATGTAGTCAATGTCTCCTGCACCCACAAACGTGTAGAACACTCCCTTCAAAGGCCTGTTAACGTCGTCGGTCAGCTTGATCGTCACATCATACACATCAGTGAATGCAGTGTAGAACACAGTTGGCGAAACAATCTTGTACTCGGTCATCTCCTTCTCATAGCTGTCATAAACGTTTACACCTAGCCATTGGGTCCTAATAGTATACTTGCCATCATCTGCTGCAAATGGCAGGTATACATAGCCATGCTCGTCGACCCAGCCGAATGCTGCAACTGTGCCAGCGTCAGCATCACCGTAAGCTCTATACCTAACAGCATATACTAATGCCCTCTTGACAGTTCCGAAATCATGATATAGCGGCCTACCGGTTGAACTTAGCATTTGGACACCAATGTAATAATCAAATGTTAGTTGTACTTGATGATCATCAGCTTTACCCTCTTCAGCTAACTCTTTTACATCGACAGGTTTGTTAGCTTTTACGTCATCAGCGATCTTTGTCTTATTATAGATAGCTGATGGTAATTCGTCAGGCTTCGGCTCGTAGTAAGCCTTAAACAGGTACTTAGTTTCATTACCCCAGAATACTGTATCATCAAATCTTGCAACACCATTCTCATTAGTTGTAGATGAAGCTACGAATACATTAGCAGTGTCGCTTAGCGGAGATGTCCAATACACTTTAACCGTGTAACCTGCAAGTCCTTCGCCGCGCCAGTCTTTTACAACTGCAGTCATATTGTAAGCTGCTAACTTAAAGTCGAATACCCTCGTAACGTTGTCATATGACCATACTTCGCCCCAACTAAACGGCATGAAGCCAGTGAAATTGTATACGCCATAGTCACTCCAGTATGGCAAATCCTTAACCACTGGTTTGTCTTTGAATGTGCTTGAGCCATTAATGAATTCTCCACTCGTTGTCAAACAGCCAACTGTAACATTTTCAGTTCCCGCTGGAGCATCCTTGGTTGTACCTGCAATAGTGTTAATAGTTATAGTGATTGGAGTTCCATTTACATCCTTTATACTCCAAACTGGTATGTAAACAAGTGTTTCATCTGGAACTATTATCGTTATATTGTATACGTAAGCGTTCTCTCCTCTCGAGTAATCGTTGCCGCTGAATATTATAGCATATGCTTTGTCTTCAGGAATTACATTGCGATAATCTTCTGATGCATTTAGCCATGTCATGTTCAGCCCTAACCATGATACGTTGATCATTAAGTTGTAACTGTTAATTATTTTGCTGTGTTTCCAGTCATATAGCTCAAATGTTACTGGGTATACTCTCATTTGTGCAGTTGCTACTGGATTTACAACGTCTGGGTCAGTTACTAATGGAACATGGACAGATCCTGTTCCGTTAAATACTCTTACTCCTGCCCAATATATTTCAAAGGTGTAGTTTTGTCCTCCAACGAAAAGGTGACTTCCATTTATGCTATAGAACATTATTGAGTTATAAGCAGTAGTATTTCCGTAGGCTTCCTCGAAGTCGTGTACTGCTATTGATGCGTTTGCGTAGGGTAGGACTTCTGGCATTTCATTTCCAGTTATGTCGAGTAATTTGAGTATAAAGTCATAGATGTATACGTGGTGTGTTCCGGTATAGTTTTCTGCAGCTAATGTGAGCTTGTTTTCATATGGACCTACATATACATTGTCTTTGCCGCCGAAGTGCTTGTGCTTATCCTCGTGTGTATATGCTTTAATGGTTATTTCTATTCCTGCTGGTATTTGTGTGAAGTTTGCCCAACCATAGCCGTTTGTTGTGTTCCAGTCTTCGGTCCAAGTGCCAGTGTCGCCAGTTATTGTTGCGTTTCCTTCCCAGCTTAGCGTGACATTTATGCCTGCAATGCCATAGTCGTCAGTTCCCCACTTGACCATCCGTAGCTTAGCGTCTACGAAAGCGAACTTGAATGCAACTGCCTCGTAAATGTTGTCAGTTACATTGAATATGTCTGACATTCCATATGGCTTGACATGTAGGTTCTTGTATACTACACCTACATGCCAAACGCCACCTGGTACCTGTATTAAGGTCAATGTGCCTGTTGCAGTAGCTGGAACTGTTGAGACTGCTCCAGATGGGTGTTCTAGAACTACTACTGCATTTGGAAGTGGGTTACCATTTAGGTCAACCACTGTTAGGTGAGCATCATATACTTCACATACTAAATTGTAGGTTATTATTTGGTCATAATCATCTTTGACAATTTCTTCATCAACGTAGAAGTCAACCGCTCCATAAGTTGTGGAGGCATTTTCAACTGTAAATGTTACGGACTTAACTTTAACCCATGATGCTGGATCCTCTGGAGTTATTGACCAGTAAACTTCAATTTTAGTATCACCGAATGGAATGTAACCTGCAGCCTTTCTTCCTGTTAAAGTCACATATTTACTAGTTGGAGGATCTTCAGATACTAATGGTGGCAGTTGGATGAGGCCTTCAGACTCATCGCTTCTAGTGTTAAATGATATGAGGTTTGGCCATGTAATTACAACTTTAGCGTTTAGTAGTTTGCCTGCAGTTGGTCTTTTATCGAGTAAAGTTACATTAAATGGCACTAGCTGGCAATATACTTTTAATCCGTCATCGCTGTAATCAGATGGGTCATCAAGTATTGTTGTATTTACTTGAATCTCGTGTGTTAGCCAGTATACAGTTAATACTGACGGTACATTTGGATATTGATCTATTGAAACTTCGCCATTTTCAGTTGCTAATGCTGTTGCCAATAATTTTTCTGGATTTTCCTTATCGTTTAGTGAAACTTTCACTATGCTGTATCCTGACGTTGTTGATTTTAGTGGATTTCCTAACCAGTCGTATAGCGTTATGTATAGTGGATAAACATCTGTGGAAACGTTGAAGTATCCAACACCTTCACTTGGAATTTCGATGTCTGCCTCTGCACCCACTTCAGTTGGCTTGGATATCTTAAGTATAACGGCGTCTTCTTTAATGTCCCCTTCTGGAGAATATCCTTCTACAATTGTGCCGTCGAACTTATTTACATCCCGCAGTACAAGGTACTCATAGTCCCAGTATACTTTTAATGTCCAATTGCCTTTTGACCAACTTACATCAATTGGTATTCGAGCAGTTAGATTTAATGACTGATCGTCAGATACCAGATATCCGGATACAGAATATATCTTGTCTGTGTAATTGTAGTAGAATGTTACTTTATGATACTTTAGCGTTCTATCGCCGTAGTCTGTTGCTGTGAGGTTAACCTCCCAGACAGACGTATAAATGTTCGTTTCATTAATATTTGATAGTTCATTCCCATAGATGGTGCTGTTTTCATAAACTGTAAAAGCGTCAGTATAGGCTGGATCCCATTTCACTGTCATATTATACTTTGTACTAGTAGTATCTAGAAGTCCAGGAAGAGTTACATTCAGCCAACCTTTCTCGTTAGTCCTACCCGTGAATAGTATATAATGCTCATCCGCTTCGCCCGTTATATTCCAAACTTCCACGTATGCATTTTCAAGGGGTTTACCTGCTTGGTCAACGAAACACAATGCTAATAGCACTTCTTCGTCTTGTGCCTTCACAGTTGCAGCTGGTAATACGATTAGTATGCATGCTATTATGAGGAGGGCGGCGGTGTATTTTATGGCTTTATTCAATCCTCTTCTTCCTCCCGAATGGCATTTCATCTCATGCTGTTGTTTTACCTTTATACAGTAGGGAACTTTTAAGATTTATGAGGTTCTAGATTTCTAGAACTTTTGTTAAGGATGTTCAAATAAATTAGAATTTAGTTAATTGCGGTTAATTTCCATTGCTTTAATGCTTTTCTTTGCCAAGTGATTGCGGCACGAAATATTAATTTAATAATTCTGCGTTGCCATCTAACTTGGTGACGGTGTTGGCTAGGGTTGTTGAAGTTATTGGGCTTCAGACCATTCCCGACGTGAAGGCTGGTGATGACGTTGCTAAGTTCATTGTTGAGGCTGCCGAGCGTGAGGGCGTTGGCATTAAGGATGGCGATATAATTGTGGTTACTCATAAGATTATTAGTAAGGCTAATGGGCTTATAGTTGATCTCAGCACCGTTGAGCCTTCCCCGAGGGCTGTGGAGATTGCTGAGAGGACTGGTAAGGATCCGCGATTTGTTGAGTTGATTTTGAGGGAGGCCAAGCGCATACTCGCAGTTAAGCCGCCGTATATCATTACTGAAACGCGGTTTGGTCATATTTGTCTCAACGCAGGCATTGACAGGTCGAATGTTTGTGGTAGGGAGGACATCTGCGCTTTGCTACCTAGGGACCCTGATGCTGAGGCGGCTAAGATTAGGGAGAAGATCATGAAGTTAACTGGAAAGAAGGTTGCTGTGATAATTAGTGACACCTATAGCAGGCCTCATCGATATGCTCAAATTGACATGGCCATCGGCGTGGCTGGGATGAAGCCAGTTAGGGATTATAAGCGTAAAGTAGATGCTTACGGCTACACGCTTAGGTTTAAGATGCAGGCTGTGGCGGATGAGCTTGCAGCTGCCGCAGAGCTTGTAATTGGGCAGACTACTGAGAAAATTCCAGTTGCAATCATTAGAGGCTACGAGTATGAGATGGATGAGGAGGGCTGCGCTAAGAGGATGAGCTTAATTAAGCTTGGATTTAGAGACATCTTTGAGGGAGTAAAGTTAATACCTGAAACGCCGGGTTTAGCGAGGAGAGCGCAGTAGTTTAATTTGAGGTGCAACCTTGTACAGCATGGATCCAGTGGACGTTCTCATAGTTGCCGAGAAGCCTTCGGTTGCAGAGGCATTTGCAAAAGCGCTTGCTGGCAGAAATTACGTTGAAAGCCGCATTAAGGGCATAAAGGTATTTAGATTTAAGCTTAATGGCAAGCGGTGGGCTTCCATAGGACTTAAGGGGCACCTATTCAACTTCGATTTTGAAAAGCAGTTTAATTCTTGGAGGCGCGTGGACCCAAAAGTGCTTTTCTTCACCAATCCAATTAGGGTGGTGGAGCCCACATCGAGAAGATATCTTGAAGCTTTGAAGGAAATTGCTAGGCATGCTGAGCTAATTTACCTAGCGCTCGACGCAGACACTGAGGGAGAGAGCATAGCATTTGAAGTTATGGATGTTGTGAGGTCGGTAAATCCATATGCTGAATTCAAGCGGCTATGGTTTAACTCGACAGTTCCCGAGGAACTTAGGAGAGCCATTAGCAACCCTCAATCGCCGAACAGGCTTTTAGCTGAAAAGTGCTTTGCCAGAATGATCGTTGATCTGACGATTGGAGCAGCATTCACTAGATTCATAACAAGAGCAGTTGAAAAGAAAAGTCCAAGAGCACTTCCATTCGGGCACTTCCTAAGCTACGGGCCATGCCAAAGCCCCACGCTATTCCTCGTAGTTCAGAGAGCGTGGGAAAGGGAGAAGTTTAAGCCGGAAAAGTTCTACGTGATCAAAGCTAAAGTCGAAATTTACGGAGCAATCTTCGAAGCAGAGCACGCTAAAGGTCAAATTAAGAGTAAAAGCGAAGCTGACGCAATATACTCTAAAATTAAAGGTGCGAAATACGCGACAGTAGAGAAGTTCAGGGCTACTAGGAGGGAGAAGAAGCCTCCAATACCACTAACAACCCTGGAACTTGAAAGCAGAGCAAGCAAATATCTAAACATTAGAGCGAAGCAAGCTCTAGATGTAGCTGAAGAGCTTTACAGGCATGGATACATAAGCTACCCGAGAACTGAAACCGAAATCTACAGCCCAAAGCTAAACTTGAAGGGCAAGGTTGAAATGCTCGCCAAGCACCCAATCTACGGAGATTACGCTCAAAAAATACTCAATGAAGGAAAAATTCGGCCAACGCGTGGAACTAGAGATGATAAGGCACATCCTCCAATCCACCCAACAAGAGCGGCTGGGAAGGACGAGATCGTCAGGAGATTTGGAAGCCGAGGCTGGAGAATTTACGACTTAATTGTAAGGCACTTTCTAGCCACGCTAAGCAGCCCTGCAACCATAGAGAGCAGAAGGGCGGACCTAAACATTAATGGAGAGAAGTTCATCATCAGAGGATTAACAGTAGCTGATGAAGGCTACCTCAAAATATATCCGTTCGAAAAGCCCAAGGAAGACTACCTACCAGAGCTTGAAAAAGGAAATGAGCTGAAGGTAATTAGCATTGAAGTTAAAGAGGGAGAAACAAGTCCACCGCCATTCCTGTCAGAGGCGGAGCTTCTAAAGCTCATGGATAAGTACGGAATAGGCACAGATGCAACCAAGCAAGACCACATACACACGAACATAAAGCGAGGATACTTCTACATTGAAAAAAAGAGATGCATACCCACACCACTCGGAAAAACGCTGATCGAAGCACTATACAAAACGGTTCCTGAAGTCGTTAAACCCGAAGTCAGAGGATTCATGGAGAAAATGTTCAGTGAAATAGCATTAGGTAAGAGAAGCATGAACGAAGTCGTTGAAAGTGCAAGAAAATACTTTCTAGAAAAATATGAAATATTGAGGGAGCACGAAGGCGAATTAGCACTTAAAGTCACTCCATCAATAAGCGAAAGCATAGCAATAGCTCGCAAAAGCATAAGACGCGGAAGAAGGAGATGGAGAAGGCGTAGGAGAAAGTAACTCGCTTATTAAGTTGATAGCACTTTCCAAAATAACAATACGTTAGAGTTAAATAATTCTCAAATTGAAATTTTCAAGGCAAGTCCAAGCGCATTGGAGGTGGTTCAACTCGCCAGAATATGATGCTGTGATAGTCGGCGCAGGCATCTTAGGATTATCAACCGCATATCACATTAAGAGAAGGCTTCCCGAAGGAAAAATCCTTGTTATAGACAAGCTAAGCGGCCCAGGCCGTGGAAATACTGCTAAAAGTGCCGGAATGTTTAGGTGCTTCTTCTACTCTCGAACCAACTTCTACCTAGCCGACTCATCAATAGAATTTTATAGGCACGTCCAGGAAAGCGGGTTCAACCTAGGATTAAAATGGATAGGGTACCTCTGGCTTTTCAGCGAAGATCAGTTCAAAAAGCTAAAGCCAATTTTAAGTGAAATGGAAAAGCGAGGAGCAGAATATAGAATTTACAGCAGAGAAGAGCTGGAAAACAAGCTTGAATTAAACGTCAAAGCAGCTGAAACTGAAGAAGGAAAGTTCATGAACCTAGAGAACGTAGAGTTAGGGCTGTTCGTACCTAAAGCTGGAAAAATCGACGTTGACAGGCTGGTGGAATATTATGAAACCGAATTTAAGCGAATGGGCGGAGAAGTGCGCTATGGAGTAACCGCTGAAGAGATAGTTGTAGAGCCGAAAGTTAAGCTAGAAATTCCAGGTGAACCGCACTTCTGGCAGGAATGCAGGGTTGTGGGAGTTAAAGCGAATGGAAAGCTAATTAGAGCTAAGAAAACCATAGTTGCAGCAGGGGTGTGGGCAAGCAAGCTCCTCAACCCAATAGGAGTAGATTCATACTCAAAGCCCAAGAAAAGGCAAATTTTCGTGATAAAAGCCGATCGAGAAGAACTTAAAAAGCTAATTCGCAGCAAGGGATTCAACAAGTACAACTCAATGCCATTCACAATACTACCCAACCCAAGGGTCTTCATTAAGCCCGACCTTGACGAAGAAACCTTCTGGCTAGGCTATGCCGACGACTTCAACAGGCCATTCAAATTAGAGGAGGACCCGCAGCCAGAGGATAACTACTACAGATACGGCATTTACCCAGTTCTAACAGCCTACTTCCCCCAATTCACTGGAACCCAGCTAATCAACGCTTGGGCCGGCCAATACGCAATAAACACCCTAGACCACCAGCCAGTAGTATTCGAGGAAAACAGCTTAATCGTCGTCGGAGCAGCTAGTGGAAGCGGAATAATGAAGGCAGACGCCATAGGAAGAATAGCAGCGGCAGTTTACTTCGAAGAAGAGGAAGCCGAGCTGTATGGAGAGAGGTGGTTCAAGGTAAGCGACCTAGGAATAAAGGAGAGGCAAATCGAAGTAGAGAAATTCGTGATTTAAATTCAGCCTCAGGAGACCGTCGTGTCTTCACAGCTCAAGTAGTCTCTTCCATCATCATCGGCAACATAAATATTGCAAAGCACGGTAATAACTTTAGCTGAGAAAGAGGGTTAGACGTTGTCTAATAATAGTGTCAACATTATTATTAGGTTAATTAAGGAGGCCTACGAGGCCCTCTTCGAAGCCTGGGAGGCCCTAAGAAGAGGCGAAAATCAAAAAGCAGTTAGAATGTCCATAAAGACAATTGAAAAATCAGTTAACGCCGTCAAAATAACGCTAAGAGGGGTCCTCGGGGCAAGCGGAAACCTGATGGAAAGCGCGGACACCATAATAAAAGCTATGGAAGGAATTAAGAGCTTGGAAAAAAGGAGGTTAGCGAGAGTACACCTGATAGAGGCTTTATGGTTAAACCCCAAGGTAATTCAAATTTGTGAACAAGGCATGTATGACCTCAAGCCTAAAAACATCTTGAAGGAATTGGAAGCTAGAGCTGCTGTTGAACATGCATCAGAAGTATATTACTGGGCCGACTCAGTAACTTTCAAGCTGGTTAGGAAGAAAACTTGAAAGTGTCATCGACGCTGTTTCCTTGTGAAGGGAAGCGGCCTCATGAAAATCTCTGGCAGCACAAACCACGCTCCACTGGCGAGCAGTATGCATAGCGCCCAATCGTAGAGGGTTAATGGAACGGTGTCAAAGATCAGCTGCATGGGTGGGGCGTAAACTAGCATTATGGTTAACAGTATACCTACAACGTCCGCAATAACCAGTGCCTTATTTGTCAGGAAGCCTATACGGTACACCGAGTGCTTTTCAGACCTACAGTTGAAAACAACGAAAAGCTCAAAGAGCACTGCCTGGACAAAGGCAAGAGTCCTAGCCTCAACTACGCTATCCTTAAGCAAGTACATTCCAAGAAGGTAAGCTGCCATGGTGCCAACGAATTGAAGCAAAGCTGAAACCAATATGAACAGCTCCATTCCGCTCAAGATTCCCTCTCTAGGGCTTCTCGGAGGGCGCTCCATTATGTCCTCGTCAGGCGGATCTACGCCCAATGCTACGGCTGGACCCCCATCAGTAACAAGGTTTAGCCATAAAATCTGGAGAGGAAGCAAGGCAGGCGGCAAACCAGCAAGTATGCATGTGGTTATTACAGCTATCTCATCGAAGTTGCATGCCAATAGGAATCTTACGAACTTCCTAATATTATCGTAAATTGCCCTCCCATCCCTCACAGCCCTCACTATCGTTGCAAAATTGTCGTCAGCCAAAATCATGTCAGAGGCTTCCTTGGCTACATCCGTACCCTTAATGCCCATAGCAACTCCAATGTCAGCCAGCTTGAGGGCTGGAGCATCATTAACTCCATCGCCGGTCATCGCAACTACGTGGCCTCTCCTCTTAAGAGCTCTAACAATTCTAACTTTATGCTCCGGCGAAACCCTCGCGAAAATCGGCACCTTCTCAACATTTTCAGTCAATTCCTCATCCGACATTTTATCGAGGTCAGCTCCAGTTAAGACCTTGAAGTTATCGCCCTCAACCAAGCCGATCTCCTTAGCAACTGCAATTGCAGTAAGCTTATGATCTCCAGTTATCATCACAACTCTTATTCCGGCTTTCCTGCACTGCTTAATAGCATCCTTAACCTCATCCCTTGGAGGGTCGATCATTCCAGCTAAGCCCACGAAAACAAGCTCGGTTTCAACCTGATCCGACTCAATAAACTCGAATTGAGCTGGAAGCTCCCTATAAGCCATCGCTAAAACTCTCAATGCGCCCTCAGCCATCTCCCTAAAGATTCTCAGAATCCTCTCCTTATCAGCGTCGGTTATAGGCCTAACGGAGCCATTTTCAAAAATGAATTTCGACCTTTCAAGTATAACTTCAGGCGCTCCCTTAACGTAAGCTATGAGCTTGCCATCCCTACTTTCATGGATAGTAGTCATCCTCTTCCTGCTCGACTCGAAGGGAATTTCATGTCTTTTAGGGTATTCTTTCAATAGCCTGTGCTTCCAAAGCCCAGCCTTGGCTGCAGCAACCACAAGCGCGCCCTCAGTTGGATCTCCGAGAACCTTCCACTCCCCATTCTCCTTAACCAGATCAGCGTGACTGCAAAGAAGCCCAATTCTAAGCAGAAGCTCCAAATGCGGATCTTCAAGCGGATTCACATTTACTCCATCAACGAGAAATTCGCCCTCAACTTGATATCCAGCCCCAGTAACCTCAACGAGCTTACCATTAACGTAAATTTTCCTTACAGTCATTTCATTCTTAGTCATCGTTCCAGTCTTATCAGCGCAAATAACGGTTGTGCAGCCTAGAGTTTCAACTGAGGCCAGCCTCCTAACAATGGCATTCCTCTTAGCCATGTCCTTAACTCCAAGAGCAAGCGTGATTGTAACTACTGCAGGCAAGCCCTCTGGAACAGCCGAAACAGCCAATCCAACGGAGGTCATAAACATTAGAATGGGGTCGACCCGCCTGAATAAGCCTAAAGCGAAAGTGACGATGCACAAAATGATGATTAAAGCTCCAATGCGCTTTCCAAATTGATTCAACTTGCGCATTAAGGGAGTTTCTTCCTTCTCAACCTCCTGAACCATAGCTGCAATCTTACCCATCTCAGTGTTCATTCCAGTTGAAACCACAACGGCCTCGCCATAGCCGGTTGACACCAAGGTGCCCATAAACACCATGTTCTTCCTATCAGCCACCGGAGTGTCGTCAGGAAGTATGATTGCAGCGTTCTTCCTAACTGGCACGGACTCGCCGGTCAGCATTGCTTCATCAACCTTCAAGTCAGTGCAAGTAATCAGCCTTGCATCGGCAGGCACTCTATCTCCAGGCTCAAGCACAATTACATCTCCAGGAACAAGCTCCCTTGCAAGCACAGTGAACTCACGTCCACCCCTTCGAACTCTAGCCCTTGGAGCAGCCAACTTCTTAAGCGCCTCAAGCGCTCGCTCAGCCCTATACTCCTGAATAAACCCCAAAACGGCATTCAAGATCACAATGGCCATTATCGCCATGGAGTCAACGTGCTCTCCAATTGCAGCCGAAATAATTGAAGCAACGATCAGTAGTGCAACCAGGAAGTTCTTAAACTGATCAATGAAAAGTCTAATAGGAGATACCCTGGCCCTTTCGACGAGCTCATTGAAGCCGTATTTCTCAAGCCTAGATTTAGCTTCAACGTCACTTAACCCTTCAGCAGTTGTACTAAGTGCCCTAAACACTTCATCAATGCTCATTGAATGCCAAGGCTTACCTTTAGCCACAATATTTCCCCGCCGCAACTCGCCTACAACAGGCTCAAACTTCATTATTAAAGTAATCTATTTAATGTTTCACTCACTCTTAAAAGCTGAAGCACCTAAAACCTTTTCGAATTGATTTAATAGCCTGAAAAACGAAAGTAAATTGAAGCGGGGAGAGCCACAATGCCAATAGAGCTTAAGGAGGGTGAACAACTAGTAGAGGAAATAAAGCCCCATCCGCTGGCATTCATCGACCTGTACTTGATATTCATATATCTCCTCGCAATAAGCGTAGCATTCCACATCTATGGAGATGAGATTGCGAGGGCAGCTGCCAGCATGCCAATAATAGGTTTGCTTGTGCAAGTAGAAGAGTATTTAACCCTAACTTCATGGGCGCTATGCATAGTAATTCCGTTCCTAGCAGTATCAATATTAAAGGTTAGGTGGAGATGGCTGTTTTTCAGCTTAATTATCGTAGCTCTAGGTGTAGCCATGAAGTTTAAGCTAAACCTGCCAGAGTACACCTCAACCGCACTCTTCGGAATAGCCGGACTATCACTAATTAACGCGTACAGAAAGGGGCACACCTACTACATTACAAATCAGAGAATAGTGACAGAGCTCAAATTCATAAAGCACAAGCAGAGAGAAATAAGCTACAGCAGGCTGACGGACATAATAGTGGCAAAAGGAGTTATAGGCAGAATATTCAACGTTGGAACCATAATACCCATAACTCCATCTGGAATGGGGCTTGGAGAAGACTTCGCTTTAGCCGGCGTAGGAATGCCAGGAAAAGCGGCCGCAGGAGTGACGATTGGAGTTGCTGGAGGAAAGGCCGTGAAAGTACCCAGAGGCAGAAGTCCATACGTGCTATTTGGAGTGAAGAACCCCCTTAGAATCAAAGAATTAATTTCAAAATATGCTTGGGAGCGCGAAGAATCAACCATCCTGAGGAAAATATCTGAAGACATAGAAAAGCTGGTGGAGAAAGTCGATAAGGAAAGTGGAAGCGTAGATGAAAACGCTTAAAAACCAACCATAACCGAATGCCGCCAAAGCTCTTCCAGTTACCATTTTACCCACTGATCGCCATAAAGGAATGGGTGTTAAGCATCCAAGTCATTTCGAAATCACCCTCTCAAGACTAATTAAATGAGGGGGAAGCGCAGCTTGATAGTACCCCTTAAAAGGTCATTCAACCATAGCTGACATGGGTGAAAGCATGGTTGCAATATCCCAAACTGGTAGGTTTATCGTTGCTAGATTGCCGAAAGATGGAGACCTAATGGAGGAAATATTGAAAGTAGCAAAAGAACTCGACATTTCAGGAGGATGCCTAATGATAATAGGAGCCCTCTCAAAAGCAGTGTTCGGCATATACACCGGGAAGGAGTACAAGAAGATCGAGCTTCAAGGCCCGCTCGAAATACTATCATGCATAGGAAACATCGCAGAGGCCGATGGAGAGAAGGTGGTGCACGCCCACATAACAGTGTCAGACTCCCAAGGCAGGGCATTTGGAGGACACCTACTAAAGGGATGCATAATCCACCCAACCGCAGAGCTAGTGATCATTGAAGGAGAAAACTTGAAGCTCAAAAGAAAACTGGATCCAGAAACTGGATTAAAGCTCCTATCAACTTAACTGCTCCCCTTAAAAGTCGACAAGGCGCCGAGAAGGAACATCACGATAGTCTTGGGATAGCCAGTCCTATCGATCAAATCATCAACATCAAGTTCAGGGCTTTCCCTGAGCAACTCAACTATCCTAACAGCCATGTCGCAGAACGCATCCAAAGCCCTACTTGAATATTGCTTAGCGAAGCTTAGAGCGGAAATAGCAGCATCAGGTAAACTTTCAGAGGAGCTAACTCCATCAACTGAAATTACGCCTTGAGAATCAAATCTAATCGCCTTAAACCTCTTACTTTCCATCCAATCTCCCCTCTCCACTTCGATGAGAACCATGAACTTTCCGCGATAGTTGCGAAGCATGTACTTCTTGGCAGCGCCGAAAAGCGAAACTCTTCTTAACGCGCCATTAACCCTCTTCACCAGCAGAACCTCACCATCATCAACATTGTAGGCGAGAAAGTACCCCTCATCAAGAAACTTAAAGAGGTCGGCAAGCGTACTTATGGATTCACACGACAAGCTACAGCCCTCACAGGAAAATCAGAAGCACCAACTTAAAAATAGCTCGGATTAAGCGAAAAAGAAATAATCATTGGCTTTCAACCTAATGGCAGACTTACGCTTTACTGCGGTGGACGGAAATGGGAAAGACATGCTACTACTCATTTTCCTCAAATTTACTTCCAAGCCTCTTCAACCTACTATCAGAAGAATATACCATCATAGGGCCGGTGGAGAAAAACGGCAAAACAATATTCAGCCAAGTTGAAAGCTACAAGCAAGTTAAGCTGAACTACATTAGAACAATACTTCCACCCAAAAAGTATCTTCAGCCTCCCCGCGAAGAGCTCATGCGCTTTAGATACGGGGAAAGTCAAGTCGAAGTCATTGAAGAGGCGCCTCAAGGCAAAATGGCGTTTTTCTGCCTTCACCCATGCGATGCAAATGCCCTAATAGTCCTAGACAGAATATACGGCGAGGACTTTCAAGACGATTACTACTTCAAGAGGAGGAAAAACTCATTCATAGTCGTGCTTGACTGCGCAGAAGGCGACGAATACTGCTTCTGCGAAAGCGTTGGGGCAGATAAGCCATGGGAGGGCTCATATGACCTATACATCACCCCAATAGAGCTCGACAAAGCAGCCATAAAAGCAGGTTCAAGAAAGGGGTTAGAAATCATAAGAAAGCTGGGCCTAAAGAAAACCGAGCCGCCAAAAGTAACTGGCAAGAAAAACCTCCAAAAGCTATCAGCCAAAGACATTGAGGCTCTCGAAGAAAAAATCGACAGTCCAGCGTGGAAGAACGAAGCAAAGCCATGCCTATCCTGCGGAACGTGCACCCAAGTTTGCCCAACATGCGCGTGCTTCGACGTAATGGACATGTTTACAACTCCCCTCAAGAACGGCGTGCGATTTAGAACTTGGGATTCATGCATCTACTCCGAATTCACCAGAATAGCTGGAGGAGTAGTCTTCAGAAAAAATAAAGTTGACAGGTTCAAGCATCGCTACTACCATAAATTCGTCTTCATCAAGAAAAAACACGGATTTTATGGGTGCGTCGGCTGCGGCAGATGCATTGAAGAATGCGTCAGAAAAATAAATCCAGTCGAGGTGATCAGGAGAATTGCAAAAAGCTAGGGCAAGGAGCCTATACACCCCACGCCCGGCAAGAATAGCTGAAATAATCGACGAAGCCCCGGGGATAAAGACCTTCAAATTAGAATTCACTGACAATCTCCACGAAAAATTCGAGTACACTCCTGGGCAGTTCATTCAGCTTTCAGTCTACGGATTCGGCGAAGCCCCATTCGCAATATCATCGCCTACAAGCTTAACCGAAGCAATAGAAGTTACAGTGAAAGCCGTTGGAAGAGTAACTAGAGCCCTATTCAACCTGGATGTTGGAAGCCCAGTCGGCGTGAGAGGACCATATGGAAATGGATTTCCAATAAAACTGCTTGAGGGAAGAAACGTAATTCTCGTAGGAGGAGGAACAGGGCTGAGCCCCCTAAGACCCCTAATATGGCATCTATGCAGCAATAGAAGCAAATTCGAAAGGGTAGTTCTCCTATACGGAGCGAGAAGCCCAAAAGACCTGCTATTCCGAAGAGAGTATGGCGAGTGGGATAAAAGCATCGAAATTCACTTGACGGTTGATTTCGCAGATGAAGCATGGGGAGGCAGCGTAGGGGTGGTAACCGACCTAATAGACATCGTGAAAATACCAGTAAAAAACGCAATAGCAATTGTGTGCGGCCCGCCAATCATGATGAAATTCACAGCTCTAAAGCTAATGAAACTTGGATTTAAAAAACATCAAATATATGTCAGCTTGGAAAGGCAAATGAAGTGCGGAGTCGGCAAGTGCGGGCACTGCATGCTCTCAAATGGAAAGTACGTCTGCATTGATGGCCCAGTCTTCAGGCTCGATGAAATACCATTCAAGGAGGTTGAAAGTTGAAGGGCAAAGTGAAAATTAACTTCTACAGCTTAGCTGGCTGCGAGGGATGCGCAACCCAACTAATAAACTTGATTTTCAAAAGACCTGACATACTACAATACATCGACTTCAAGCACTTCAGGCTAATAGGAGTAAGGGAGTCAAGAGCATGCGACATAGCCCTAGTAGATGGCTCCATAACAAATCGCAACGACGAAAAGAGAATCATGGATATTCGAAGAAAAGCAAGGACTCTAATCGCAGTGGGCACGTGCGCAGTGCTGGGAGGCGTTCAAACGGCAATTAATGAATTAAATGTAGATGAAGCTCTCAGCAAAACCTACAGGAAAATTCCTAAAGCGGTAAAAATAAACAAAGTTAAGCCCCTAAGGGAAGTAGTCGAAGTCGACTACGAAATTCCAGGATGCCCCCCTGAAGTTGAAGAACTGGAAAAACTGCTAATAGAACTAATATCTGGAGCAGCCTTCAAGCTAAGCGAGAAATCCGTGTGCTTCGAGTGCAAATTGAGAGAGACCCCCTGCCTCCTCGATAAAGGGATAATGTGCCTTGGACCAATAACTAAAGGTGGATGTAATGCTAAGTGCCCAGCACTTGGAGCTCCATGTCGAGGCTGCAGGGGATTATTTGAAGACAGCGAAATTGAAGAACTCATACGCACAGCCATAGAGAAGGGAATTAAACCCTCCGAAATCGAAGGCAAACTTTCAATCTTCATGATTAAGGAGGCTAAAAGGCTTGATAAGGCAATTGAAAGGTAAGGAGATCCTAAGAATAGAGGGTCATGGAGAATTAGTTGTAAAGATAAGCGAAGAAGGCATCGAGAAGGTGGAGTTCAGGGTACTTGAGCCCTCAAGGCTATTCGAAGCATTCATGGTAAACAAGCCAGCCAAGGAAGCGCCATACATTTGCAGCAGAATCTGCGGCCTATGCGGCTACTCCCACGCAATGTGCTCAGCCAAAGCAATTGAAAACGCACTAAACATGGAAGTTCCAGAGGAAGCTTCAGCTCTAAGAGAAGCAATAATGATGCTAAGCACTGCAGACAGCCACCTACTACACGTATTCGCATTATCCCTACCGGACTTCATCAAGGTAAAAACCTTCATTGAAGCTGCATCAAAGCTTCCAAGGCAATTTAAGGAGGCATTCGAAATCAAAAATGCGATCTGCCGCACCCTAGCGAGAATATGCGGCAGCTCAATTCACCCAGTAAACGTAGTTCCAGGCGGATTTACATCTAAAATTGAAAGAAAAACTCTAATTGAAATTTCAAGGGAACTTGAAAGGGAAGCATCAAAAGCAAAGCAACTAGCAGAAGAAGTAATTGCACTATTACTCCCAAAAGAGCAGCTCGAAAGGAAAGGCGATTATGGAGCGCTCAGCGGCTACAACTACCCATTCTACATTGGAGAAAGCGCAGTAATAGGCGGAGAAGAAATTCCAGCACCTAAATTCAAGGAGAATGTCCGAGAAATAGAAGTTGACTACTCAACAAGCAAGAAAGCACTATTCAAAGGCAAAAACTACATGGTCGGAGCGCTTGCAAGACTAAACACGCACTACAGCCAACTAAGCGAAAATGCAAGGGAAATCGCAGACCAGCTGGAATTGAAAATCCCAACTACAAATCCATACTTAATACCAGCAGCGCAGCTCATTGAAGTCGTAAACTGCCTCGAAAAAGCATCCGAAACCATGGAGAAGCTGCCACCCATAAAACCAGCTGAAAAACTAAGCGAAAAATCAGGAATGGGAAGCGCAATCGTTGAAGCTCCAAGAGGGCTACTATACCATGAATATAGGATTGAAAGCGGAAAATTGGCGGAGGCCGACATAATAACTCCAACCGTACAAAACATCCCAGATATGGAGGAGGCCGTCAAGCAAGTAGCTGAAAAGTTCATAAACTGCAGCCTAAACAGCATCAAGGAGAAGTGCGAAGCAGTTTTAAGGTGCTACGACCCCTGCCTATCATGCTCCACCCACGTCATTAAGTTAAAGTGAAAGTAAGTTAAATTAGCTTCAAATCACCTAAGTTAATTGACCGATGAAGAGTACTTCCGGCGCGGAGAGGTGAAGAAAACTTACCCGGCTGAGGCTAATCCCCCAAAAACTTCGCTTCAACGCCCAATTTTTTCCTAACCCAATCCGCAAATGGCTTAGCAAAATACCCAACCGCATATACAGCACTAGGCTTGGACTCCTCAATGTAACTAACGAGCTGAGGGAAGTCCGCATGGCTGCTAAGCGGGAAAGTTGCATCAAAGTTCTTGAATGGATATAGGAGCGCCCAGCCAGTCGATATAGCTTTAAGCATGTCATACTTCTCCGCAATTCTAAGTGTAGCCTTACTTGAAACGACTGCTGGAAGCGCATGGCTTTTAAGAGCTTCAAGCCCCTCCCCAGACGACATGCCAATACAGTTGAAATTGAAGCCGAATTCCCTGTAAACCCTATTTACCCTCTCAATTTGATCGTCAACTAGAACTTCAACATCAAGCCAGCTATTCATCAATGCAATGAGCTCCTGCGCCTTACCAATGGGGT
Organism: Candidatus Culexmicrobium cathedralense; assembly: GCA_025061115.1. Classification (GTDB taxonomy): domain Archaea; phylum Thermoproteota; class Methanomethylicia; order Culexarchaeales; family Culexmicrobiaceae; genus Culexmicrobium; species Culexmicrobium cathedralense. The sequence continues at coordinate 526,602 of JANZKC010000001.1, forward strand.
ATGCGAGGAAAGCTGGAGCCAAACCGGACTTTAACGAAGACTCGACGAAGTCAGCAATTTCCATATAAACCTCATGCCTATCTGGAAAAGCCATTTTCGGATGCCCATAGGTTGCATCTATGATTAGCTCCTCACACTCCAAAGGCTTAGCAGGCTTAGTTATTAGAGTCTCCTCCAAATTCAAGTCACCAGTATAAACCATCGTCGAAGACCTATGCTTGAAGAGAAATTGAGAAGACCCCAAAATATGGCCTGAATCATAAACTTCAACATCCAAATTGCCGATAGAGAAGCGCTGAGAATCAAGAAACGCAGGAAAAACGTTGGCCAGCTTCCTACCGCTCTGAGCCTCATAAAGCCTAATGGTCAAGTAGGAGGCAATTTTAGGCTTTCTCGACCTAAAGCCGGCAATGTGATCTCCATGCGCATGACTTATCAGAATGAAGTCGCCCTCAGCAGACCGGGACATGGGGTCAAGTGAGAATGAGAAGTCCTCAAGTATGAGGAGGATTCCCCTGAACCAGAATAAGCTCCAAGGCCTACGCATAACTGCACATAACTAGTTGTAAAGGTAAAATATGCTTTTCAGCTACTTCCCCTTAAACAAGTCGCTGAGAGGCTTGCGCTCCCCCTTCTTCTCATAGTAAATTCTGATTGGCATGCGAACAGGAAGACCAAGATCCAGAAACAGCCTATAAAGCGCATATCCATCAATAGGCTCCTTGATCCTCCCCTCCTCAACAAACCTCGCTAAAGCTTCAACTACCTTCCTAGTAGCCTCAGGATACTGCGCCTCAGCAGCCTTCAGGACATCCCTAGCCCTTCCAACAAGCATTTTGCTCAAAATTTCCATCGGATCTCTCCGCTTCTGCTCACTCCTCTTGGAAGCCATTAACCTACGTAGCCTAGCTAGCTTTCTCAACTTGAGCAGCTCTAGCTCCAAGTCCTCGTCGACCATTCACTTACACCCGAAGTTTAATTGCAGCACTAGCCCATATTCTTATCGTTCATGAATAGCGCTTTAATGCCCAAAGCCAGTGCAACCCTAGGAATAAGCGTTGGAACCCAGTACTTGGATTTGAGGAAAGCAGCATCCCTCATGGAGAAGCCTATGCAGTCCATCACAACCAAGCTGACGTTTTCACCCTTAAACTTCAATGCAATTTCCTCTAAAACGCTAAACCTTTCACTCTCTGAAATGTAGGGCGAAACGCTTTCAACCACGATTTTCCCGCACTTCACCCTAGACCACTTGGCATACCCCATCTTGACTTGAAGGCTGGATGGCATTATGACTCCGAGAACTTGATCAGCTGAAATCGACGACTCAACCAAACCCCTCAATATTGGCTCAGGCCTTACTAGCGGAACTTTAACCTTAAATGGTGGAAAAGTCCCTGAGCAGAGCAAGCCAATAGCATTGACGCCCAAGTCCTCCAAAAATCCAATCTTACCCTGCAGAAGCGGAATCAACCTATCCTTTGAAATCCTGACCTCCCTACCATCCCTAAGCCTGCTCACGTAAACCGTCTCACCAGCTTTGGGCGCAAGATCACCTATTTCCTCGGCAGTTAGGTCGTCGAGAGCCCCAGCCTCAACAACTTGAAAATCCCTGCCGAGAATTGCCATTATCTCCGGAACAACATCAACCCTTGGAGATTGCCCAATAGTTAGCATTCCAACTCTCCAGACCATGCCCACCACACACCTAACTAGCACAACTCAACAAGATAACGGTTTTCCAAATTCATACTAATTCCGAAAAACTCGAATCAAATTCTTTATCTGCGCAGAGCACATAACTTGACGTGAGGGCTGAACACCATGAGAAAGCTAAAAGTTGAAGATTTCTCCAAAATAGTCCACGTAGCAGATCCCCAACTATCCCCAGATGGCAAAAAACTTGCACTTGTCACCGTAAGGCCAATGCTGGAGGAAAACAGGTACCAATACGAAATACTGGTTTATGACGTGGATACCGGCGATGCCCTTTACTCAATATCCTCAAAGGAAGGCGACCAAACGCCAAAGTGGAGCCCAAGCGGCAAAAAGCTGCTATTCACATCCAGAAGGGGATTTAAGGAGGAGGATAAGGGCAACGCAATATACCTTTCAGTACTAGCTGGGGAGCCAAGGCTAATTGCAAAGAAGAAGGAGGGATTCAGCCAAGCACGATTCCTCAATGAAAGCGAATTAATAGCCATATCCCCAACGCCAGTAAGGAAGATTGACGAAGACGGCGACTACGTCGAAATACGGGACATTCAGCCATGGTTCGACGGCTTAGGGTTCATCGACGAATATAGGAGGCAAGTCTACCTAATAGACGTGGAGTCAGGCCTATACAGACAGTTAACCACAAGCGAAAATGATGTCATATACGCTGCACCTTCAAATTCAGGCGATAAAATAGCATACATTAAAAGGGTTGACAAGAGAAAACCCATGATCACAGAAGTAAGAGTACTAGACATCAAGACAGGCGAGGACTTCCAAATCGTCGAGCCCAAATACAGCTTCATGAGCGTCGAGTGGAGCCCAAACGATGAATACCTAGCACTTCACGGAAACGACATGAAAAGAGGGCTTGCAAGCCACAATCACATATGGATCACCTCAAGCACCACCCCAGCCAAGCCAGTAAACTTGACTGAAAAACTCAATAGAAACACGAGGCCAGCAATATCATGCGACATGCTCGGACCCTACAGAGCCTACTCCCCGCCTCAATGGCTAGAAGACGCCATTTACTTCATAGTTAACGATGGAGGGCGAGGCTGCCTGTGGAAAGTAGATTTAAGCGGCGAGCTCGAATGCATCTTGAAAGGCGAGTACGCAATATACAACTTCAGCATAGCAAGAAAAAGCAATAGAATAGCGCTACTAAAGGTCGACGCTGAAACTCCGCCTGAAATCTACATCCACGAAAAGGGAAGCTTAAGGAAATTTACGCACTTCAACGACTGGCTTAAAAATGAAGTCAAGTTCTCCCAGCCCCACCACATGAAAGTTAAAGTCAGCGACGGAGCTGAAGTGGACGCCTGGTACTTGGAGCCAGTGGAGAAGAAGAAAGGCGAAAAGCACCCTGTAGTCGTATTCATTCACGGCGGACCAAAGGCAGCATATGGGCCAGTGCTAAACTTCATGCACCAACTAATGGCTGCAAATGGATACTACGTGCTCTACTCAAACCCGAGAGGAAGCGACGGCTACACCGAAGAATTCGCAGACATACGAGGACATTACGGCGAAAGAGACTACAAGGACATAATGGAAGTCGTCGAATCATTCCTTAAAAGCGTTGAAGATGCAGATCCAGGAAGGCTTGGAGTAACGGGAATAAGCTACGGCGGATTCATGACAAACTGGATCGTAACTCAAACCGACAAGTTCAGAGCAGCAGTATCCGAAAATGGAATAGCCGACTGGATAACGGACTTCTGGGCAAGCGACATAGGATACTACTTCGACCCAGACCAAATAGGCGGCACCCCAATGGAAAACATAGACGGCTACATTAGGCAAAGCCCAGTATACCATGTTAAAAACGTTAAGACCCCAATCCTCCTAATCCACAGCATGGAGGACTACAGGTGCTTCATAGATCAGTCAACAGCCTTCCACATTGCTTTAAAGCTCTACGGCAAAGAATCTAGACTCATAGTATTCAAGAAGGGAAGCCACGGGCACAGCATCCTTGCAAAACCCAGACACAGGAAGAAGAGATATGAAATAGTATTGAAGTACTTCGATGAAAAGCTAGGCAAAAGCCGGAGGGAAAACTCAAAATAACAACATGCAGCGAAGCTCAACCCAATTCCAAGCGGCACCGAGGTAAAAGCGAGAGAAATAGGTTCAACAGCCCAGTAACCATAGCTCCGAAACCCAGTAAAACTTATTAGTCCTAAATCGGGTTTAACAGCTGAGAGCCTTGACGATTAAAATATATTGTGAACGATGCGGATTCACGTTCTACCGAGGCGATGAACTAACAAACCCTCAAGACATTATAAGAAGATATGGCGGGAGATGCCCACGCTGCTATAAGCCATTAAAGCTAGTTCCAAGCAAGGTGGCCATAAAAACATCAGAAGACTAGCCGGGGCCAATGTGCCCACGGCGGGTTTGAGCAATCACAAAGCGAAGCCCAGCATCTTCAAGCAATTTCTTTGCCCTTTTCATCTCTGCGAAGCTCGGCCACGCAATATCCCTCCTCCTAAACTCAGGCCTGTAATCTAAGAGGCAAACTTGAACTCCCGGATCCATCCTGGATATCTCAACTCCAATGCTGAAGAGCTCATCATCAGTCATCCAGGCCGGATTATAAGGTATGCCAATCCCCAAAAACACGCGATCCGAATACTCATCCAATATGTACTTCACTGCACTCCAGGCAGTCTTCAAGTAATACTCAGCTAAACGCCTATCCTCAATTCCAGTTACATTCATGAAAGTCTCCAACCTCAACGCCTTCAAGTCAGCCCCAATATCAGTAACTCCGAATTCAATCAAATCATCAACATAATCCCTAGTCAATAGGGATGTATTAGTATCCAAGTGAAGTCTAGCCTTTTCATCCGGATTCAACTGCTTAAGCTCCTTGAAAAACTCCAGCAGCCACCTCCTATTCAAAGTGGGCTCACCACCCGATATCGCCATCCTATCAACACCAAAAGTTCTCCTAAGCATGGAGAGCTTTTCAGCAGCCTCCCTCGGTGAAAGAGGACTGAAGTTATTCCCATAAGTTATAACCCAATTTTGACATTGAGGGCAGCGGAAATTGCAGCCGTGAGCAAAGCAGGCGACTTCAATATAGCTCCCCCTAACCTTCAAGTGCCAAGGAGTGCCAACGCCGCCAACCGAATGAGGGGTAAATCCGGAAACTATCCTCACAGGCTCAAAAAAGCCCTCCAAATCCACCTTCAATCCATCTCTAACAGGCGTGGTGCATAACTGCCTTGGAAACCCATTTACTAGAGCAGCACAAGCATAGCAGCCGCCAGTCTCACATGGAGCATAAATATCACCTCCACCAGGCAATTTAGAAAAGCTATAGCCCAACAGCTGGAGAGCCAGCTTCAACGTGATCCTCTCTGGAACCTGAAACTTCTCGCCATTAACAACTATGGTAACATTCCGCCTCTCCGAAAAATCCCTAACCCGCATAATAGCCTCATTAGGGCAGCCTAAAAGGCAAACTTGACAGTCCACGCATTGATCTCTTCCGGGGCAGTCGATATGCCAAGTGCAGAAGCCGCAGCTTTCACACCTATCATAATTCACTACGCACTTGTAAAACTCCAATCCAGCTCACCTAAACTCAATAATAATGTCCGCTTGCAGACCAATGAACTTGACGGCGGGACCTTTATAAATAAGTAAAAAGGGTAAGAGCCATGAGATTATGAGAGAAAGGCTACATGCAGTGTTCAAGGAAGGATGCCCAAACTGCGGGGGAGAAATAGCAGATATAAGGCTTAAAAACAAGCTGCCATGCAGGTTTTGCATCCCCCTACCCGACGACGGGTTGATAGAAAAAATATCCAAGTTAAATGAAGTTGAAAGGCTCAAGTTCATCTTGAACCTACTTAAAAAGTTCAAGACCCTAAAGAATTATGGAAGCCTAGCTGCGCTGGAGGAGGAAGTTGCATCAGTAAATGAGCTATTTGAAAGGGCAACTGGAAGTAGGCTTTGGAGCGCGCAGAGAACGTGGTGTAGGAGAGCTTTAAGCGGGAAAAGCTTCGCGATAATCGCACCCACGGGCATGGGGAAAACCGTATTTGGAATAATTCTCTCAATCTACTTCGCTTCGAAAGGGAAGAAGGCCTACATCCTCCTCCCCACATCGCTACTAGCCTACCAAGTTTCCTCCAAAGTTAAGAACTTCATAGAAAAATTAAAGTTAAACATCAAGGCGGTGGAGTACCACTCAATACTAACTAGAAGCAAAGCTAGAAAAGCACTTGAAGAAATAGCTGAAGGAGATTACGACATATTAATAACAACCTCATACTTCCTGCCAAGGCACTTCGAAAAAATATCCAAGCAAAAATTCGACTTGATATTCGTAGACGACGTAGACTCGTTCATGAGAACATCAAAAAACGTCGACAAAGTCCTAGTTCTCCTAGGATTAAAGCAAGAAATCATAGAGCTTGGATTTCAAGCAATGAACTTGAGATCAAAGCTCAGAAAGCTTCTTAGAATGAGAAGAGCTCGCCAGGAAGACCTTAACCTGGTAAGGGAAGAGCTAATTAAAGTTGAAAATGAAATTGAAGATTACAAGAAAAATGAAAAAATCGGATTACTCATAGTTTCAGGAGCATCCATAAGGACTAGAAGAACCAAGCGAGTCAAGCTGTTCAAGGAACTGCTCGGATTCGAGCTAGGAGGAAAAGCTGAAGGAATTAGGAACATAATTGACATGCACGTTAAGGCGGAAAGAGTCTTAGACAAAGTAGTGGAGCTAGTGAAAGAGCTCGGCGGAGGAGGACTAGTATTTGTGCCAATGGACAAGGGAGCAGCCTACGTCAAAAGGGTGGCTGAAGCACTTGAAGCACAAGGCGTGAAGGCAGCCACCTATGAGAGAGCCAGAGGCAAAATCCTAGAAAGGTACAGGGCCGGAGAGTACGATGTGCTTGTCGGAATAGCGTCCTATAGAAGTCCACTGGCAAGAGGAATAGACCTACCTGAAAGAGTGAGATATGCAATTTTCGCCGGAGTGCCGAAGATAAAGATAAGCCTAGACATAGATGAGTTTAGGCCGTCAAAGGCAATAATACTTCTAGCAAATTTAAGGGACTTCGTTGAAACGCAAAGGGAAGTAGACTCAATAGACAAGTACATCGCAGATCTAAGAAGATTTTCAGGAATGCTGAGAAGAGATGAAATTGAAAAGATAGTGGAGAGCATAAAGGCAGGCGAAAAGCTAGAAGGATTCCTTGGAAGAGTTCAGCAGCTATTCATGGAGGTCATAAGGTTCCTGCGAAGCTTATTAAGCAGAGATGACATTAGGAGGAAAATAAGGGAAAGCCCATACTTAACAATGGAAGGCGAATCAAAGCCAGTAATAGTCGTGCCAGATGCAGTTGGATTCCTGCAAGCTTCAGGTAGAACTTCAAGAATGTATGCAGGAGGAGTCTCCAAGGGGCTAGCGATAATAGTCATAGACAACGAAAAGGCGTTCAACGGGCTAGTAAGGGAGCTTAAATGGTACGTAGAGGACGTGAAGTTCACGGAGCTAACTCCAGAAAAACTCAGAAAGGCAATTCGCAAAGTCGATGAGGATAGGGAGATAATAAGAAAGCTCCGCGAAGGCAGAGTACTGCCAGAATTCAAAGACGTTGTCAAGACAGCGCTACTAGTAGTAGAATCCCCAAGCAAAGCCCGAACAATAGCAAGATTCTTCGGAAAGCCATTTAAGAGGGAAATCAATGGAGTAACGATCTTCGAAATAAGCACTGGAGACTACATACTAAGCATAACTGCAAGCAAGGGCCACATCTTCGACCTCGTAACCAAGGAGGGATTCCACGGAGTAAAACCAATAAATGGAACATTCATCCCAGTATACTCAACCATCAAGAGATGCAAGTTATGCAACGAGCAGTTCTCAGACCCAATCGATAAGTGCCCATTCTGCGGAGGACCGCTAGAAGACAAGGGCAAAGTAGTTCAAGTCCTAAGGGACATAGCCAGAGAGGTTGACATGCTCCTAATAGGAACGGATGCTGACGCTGAAGGAGAAAAAATTGGGTGGGACATAGCTCAAGCACTATCCCCATACACTGGAGAAATCAAGAGAATAGAGTTCCACGAAGTAACTAGAAGAGCGCTAATTGAAGCGCTTAGAAAACCAAGAGACATCAACATAAGGCTAGTTGAAGCACAAATACTGAGGAGAATAGAAGACAGGTGGATAGGATTCGAGCTAAGCGGAAAAGTTCAGGGCAAATTCAAGAGAAGAGACCTTTCGGCAGGAAGAGTGCAAACACCAGTGCTAGGATGGATAGTGGAGAGAACCGAAAAGTCCAAAAAAAGCCTAATGGAGCACCTCGAAATCACCCTGGAAAACGGGCTTAAGGTAACCCACATCATCCCAAAAATGAGGAAAAAGGAGCTAAACAAGCTAATCGAAAAAATTCGGAAATCCACATGTAAAGTGCTGAGCGTCAAACGCGAAGAAGTGGAAGTAAATCCCCCACCACCATTCTCGACAGATGAAATGCTCAGGGAAGCATCGAGAAGACTGAGGTTAGGAGTTAAGGAAGCCATGGCCCTAGCTCAAGACCTATTCGAAGTAGGCCTCATAACGTACCACAGAACCGACAGCATCAGAGTATCGGGAATAGGAATGAAGATAGCTAAAGACTACATAACCGACAAGTGGGGAGAAAAATACGCAAAGCCAAGAGCGTGGGGAAAGGAAGGAGCGCACGAGTGCATTAGGCCTACAAGGCCCATAGACGCTGGAAGACTCAAAAACCTAATAGCCCTAGGAATAATTAGGCTAGCTAAGAGACTCACCCCCAAGCACCTCGCCCTATACAATCTAATATTCAACAGATTCATAGCCAGCCAAATGGCCCCAGCAAAGATGGTTAAGCAAGAAGCTGAAATCAAGATCTTAAACTGGAAATTGAAGTCCGAGGGGTACACTAAGGTGATAGAGGCAGGATTCACTCTAATTCGGCCACCCCAGCTAATTCCAGAGCTAAAGCCAAGCAAGCTGAAAGTGGATAAAGTTAGGCACTGGAGAGCTCCAACACTACCTCTATTCACGGAGGGCGAAGTGATCAAGCTAATGAAGGATAGAGGCATTGGAAGGCCCTCAACGTACGCTAAAATACTCTCAACCCTACTGGAGAGGAGATACGTGATATTAACGCCGAGAAGAAAGCTCGTTGCAACCAAGCTTGGAAAAACAGTTTACGAATACCTGAAAAGATCATTCGAGAAGTATGTCTCGGAGGACACGACGAGGAAGCTTGAAAGAATGATGGACGAAGTGGAGCATGGAGAAATAGATTACATGAAAGTACTGAAGGAGCTACACAGCGAAATCAAGCAAATAGCCATATCAACGCACGACTAGCGCTTACCGCCTAGAAATCTAGTTAACTTGTAGTCCTTAGACCTGGATTCAACAACCTTCGCGCAAATTTTAGGGTCAAGCCTCTTAAACTCCAATCCAAGAGACTTAAGCATAGCCAAAACCCCTCTATGAAGGCCTGGAGCAGTCAGAATCCCCCTAACCTCCCTAAACGGGCTCCTCCTCCTAATCTCCTCAACATACCTGGCAAGCTGGATAACTGCATCCTTATCTGCAGGCCTGCGCTTCAACTCGACGACGACAAATCTGCCAGCGGAATCTATGCCGTACAGGTCTATGAAGCCCGGCTCAACAGGCTTCTCATAACTTATAACCTTAAATCCCTCCTCAAGCAAGCTCGGCTTAAGCACGATCGCCCTCTGCATATCATGCTCAGAAGCGTAAAGAGCAAATTCACCCTCATCAACCAAATCCAAAGCCGACGAGAAGTATACGGCTTTAAAGAAGACGTCAACCACCTCGTGCGGGCTCTTTCTAACAGCTCTAATTCTCAACAATCCATCCTTGGTCAAGTCTACGTGAAAAATGCAGCCTGGAGGCTGCCAATTAACGGGGCTCACATCCCAAGGCCTGTGAACTTGAATCGACCCATCAACCTTCAAGATAACTATCCTTTCACCAAAATCCAAGGTCGAGGAGGCTCTACCCTTATAATCAACTCGGCACAACCCCACAATTAAAGCAACCTTCCTACGCTCAATAGCACTCCTAATGAAAACGACGGCTTCACCCAAGGGCGGGTCGATAATAACCTCAGCAGGGCTCCTCTTGCTCGGCAATTCAATCACGACTAAATATCTAGATCATAGAAATTTAAAGGTGGAGGCTGCCAATCGATGATTAAAAGGCAGGTAAAAGTCAAGTACGACACGACCGCCCCATCCTACGACGAGCTATACGGCGAAGAGCAGAAGAGAAAGTACAATGCTATTTTCAAGGAATTCGGCAGCATAAAGGGCAAGAAGGTGCTGGATGCTGGCTGCGGAACAGGCATCCTAATGGAGCAAATATCCCCTAAGTGCAATTACGTAGTTGGAGTCGACATATCCAGTGGAATGCTCAAAATAGCTAAAAGGAAATTAAAGGGAAAAGCAAATGCGTCACTAATATTAGCGGATGTAGAGAACCTTCCAGTCAAAAGACGGCAATTCGACCTCGCACTAGCAATAACACTAATACAGAACACTCCAAACCCCCAAAGGGCCCTAAAGGAACTGAGGGAAGCCCTAAGTGAGAATGGAACGCTAATATTCACTGGCATGAAAAAGCTCTTCACACCAAACAGCCTAAAAAAGCTCGCAGCTCAATCTCAGCTCAAAATAATGAAGCTGATAAATGAAAAGGGAGTTGCAGATGTAATCTGCATATGCAAAAGCACTTCAGGCGAGGTTGAAAGCCACATTAGCCTAGAAGCCCACTTAAATCACCATTAGCTCTATCGGGTACTCATCCAACACTTCAGCACCATCATCCGTCACCACCACATCACGCTCAACTCTAACTCCACCAACCTCTGGAACGTATATTCCCGGCTCAACAGTAACGACCATCCCAGGCTTAAGCACAGTTTTATCAGTCGAAGACAACCTGGGAGATTCATGAACGCTCAGCCCAATCCCATGGCCAGTTGAGTGGATGAAGTATTCCCCGAATCCAGCATCAACAATAACTTTCCTGGCAGCCCTATCAACTTCGGCACAAGAGACCCCAGGCCTAATCGATGAAATTGCAGCTTCAAGCGCTTCAACGACCACCTCATACATTCTCAGCTGCTTACTTGAGGGGTAGCCTACAACCGCCACTCGAGTCAAGTCGCCATAATACCAATTGCAAGCCGCTACGAAATCGAGCACCACAAGCTCTCCACGGCCAATCGCCTTGGAGGACGCCCTGCCATGAGGCAAGGCCGATCGAAATCCCGAAGCCACAATCGGCATCTTAAAAACTCCAGTACCTCCGGAGGCAATCATAACTTTGAGAGCCTCAGCAGCAACCTCCACTTCAGTAACTCCAGCTTTAATCACGTCAGCTGCAGCACTAAAAGCCCTGGAAATTATCTTCGTAGCTCTCCTAATATTCTCAACTTCAAGCTCATCCTTCACTTGCCTAAACCCCAACACTAAACCTGAAACATCCCTAAACTCGGCCTCAGGCAGCTTCCTAAAAAGCCTCTCAGAAAAGCTCCTAGACAAGTGATCAGCTTCAAAGCCTATGACTGACGATGAAAAGCCATGCTCAGAAATTACTTGACATACCGCATCGAGGAGGCTTGAGCTCCTAAAAACCTGCGGCGGCGGATTAGAAACATCGTACGGCAGGTACGCTAAAACCTCATCAGACCAAGTCTCAGCTTTCGCTCGCTCATACTCCAGAAATGAACACACGGTTACAACTTTCCCCTCGGAAGTCAGAAGCGCAGCTGCGTAGTCTATTAGGTTTCCAGCTACGTAGCATAGATTTTCATTCGAAAAGAAGACTGCAACATCAACACCGAAGTCCTTCATCGCATTTGCCAAGCGCTTAATTCTCGCAGGCTTCTCCACCCAAATCACCGCGAACAGTATCAAGCTTAAGCTAGTAAATTCTTTTGCGCCCGAAATTCAACTTCAAATACTTGGAAGCCCAAAGAAAGAAGCTCACTGACGATCACATCGTGCTCAGCATCAACTGAAATGTAGATTTCCTTTAAGCCATGTTTCTTAGATTCATCTCTCAAAGCGCCGACCAACTCGCGCGCGGCCAAAGCATCATTAACATCTCTCACCGCCGCATAATCAACGTAAAGGTCACCCTCATCAACGCTGTATTCTAAGTAGCAGGCAATTCCATCATCATCGTAAATGGAAAGAGGCTTACCTCCAACCTCTCCATTCAATTTGCTGTCAAACTGCCACGTCAACTCATTCCACCAAACCAGCGGCTTTAACTCGCCAATAAGCCTCGAATCACCCCCACATACGCGCCTGAAGCTTGATGCTTGAACGCAAACCCTTAACCTACTAACTTCAGCCTTCAAGTTAAAAGTAAAATTAGTAACGGTGTAGCCTCTCTTCAAGTAGAAGTTCAAGGCGCCAACATCCCCTGACTTAACGCTAAGCTCAACAACCTTAGCGCCTCGCTTCAACAGCTCCTGCTCAGCACTCTTCAGCAAAGCCGACCCAACACCTCTACCTCTAAATGCAGGGTGAACAGCCAACTCATCAATGTATCCAGTGGACGAGGCGCAGGAATACGCTATTACGTAGCCAGCAACTTCATTTTCAACTTTCGCAATGAGAACTAACGCTCCTGGCTGCTTCCTCCTATTAAGCTGCACCAGCCTTCGATACCACTGCTCGCCCTCTTCATCAATAAATGGCGCTGACCTCCTCTGAATTTCCAGCAGATAAGGAACTTCACTGGGCTCTGCCAATCCAATTAAAATGCGCTTAAAACCACCATTAAATTGCGTTAGTCAAGAAATCATAGCTCCCGCCAGCATTTAACCCGCTAAATCGACACCTAAGCTAGACTGATAGTCCAGACGGCAGTATTTAAGTGCTGCGCTCATCATCCAAACTCCAGAAAGTTAGAAGCCGCAAGTAAATGGAAAATTATAAATAATCATGCGCTAAGCTAATTGACGAGTTAAGCAAAAGCGAGGGAAAAGCTTGAGAAGCCAGCTACCCCTAAGACTGTTGAACCGCGCTGTAAATAGCAGGGTTCACGTAAAATTGAAGAGCGGGCACGAATATGCGGGAATTCTAGAAAGGTGCGATAACTGCATGAACCTAATATTAGTAGAGGCAGAGGAACTCAACAACGGAGACCCAGTTGCAAGATACGGAAAAATATTGATTAGAGGAAACAACATCCTCTACATAAGGCTTGAAATGCCCATAGTTTAAGCCTACCGACCTACAGAGCCTCAGCCACCTCAGTTATAATTCCCTCAATCGGAAGCCCATACTTGCTAAGCTTATTCTCAACCACAGGTCTCACTACATCATAGTAATTACTGTAAACGCACCACAACTCCACTCTATCCAACTTCTGGCAGCCAACAAGGTACTTTACCCGCTCCCCTAAAACATCACTCTCAATCTCCACCACGCCGTCCTCAGGAAAACCCTCAGGCTTAAACTCGTAAATGTCACATGAAGGGTACTCGTCGCTCTCGGAGGAGTACTCGTATATGACAAGGCCATCGGTAAATCTCACAGTCACAGTTCTATTGTAAAAATCGACTATGAACCATATTGCATCAGGCTTAAACCTTTCAAGCATCTCCTCACACTTACTCCAACTAGCAATCGACGCAAGCAGCATATACATCTCCCATAACATTTACTTACCTAATTCAAACTTAAAACAATTGGCATTCAAGCGAATGACAAACCTTAAATTCATAACTTATAAGGTTAAGCTTCAGAAAAGTAGGTGTGCAAAAAATGGACAAAAAAGGGCGCATAAATATCGAATTGCTATGTCAAAAGCCAGTTGAGGAGCTTAATACGGAAATCGTTGAGAGGAAGGGGCTTGGACATCCCGACTACATTGCAGATGCATCGGCTGAAAGCGTAAGCTTAGCTCTCTCACAATACTACTTAAAGGAGTTTGGAACGATACTCCACCACAATGTCGATAAGGGATTGGTGGTAGGGGGGAGAGCAAGCCCATCATTTGGGGGAGGCTACGTCGAGGAACCAATATACGTGATAATTGCCGGCAGAGCGGCAAACGAAGTAATCAAGGAAAAGGAGATAACGAGGATACCTGTAGGATGCATTGCAGTAAACGCCATTAGGCAATTCATCAAGGAAAACTTTAGATTCCTCGATCCAGACGAGCACATGATAATAGACTACAAGATAAGGCCAGGGTCAGTGGATTTAGTGAGCATTTTCCAGTTTGGCAGAAAAATGCCATTAGCCAACGACACCTCCTTCGGCGTATGCTTCGCCCCACTAACCCAAACGGAAAGACTCGTTCTCGAAACCGAGAAGTATCTAAATTCGAAGGAGCTGAAGAAGGAGCTGCCGGAGGTAGGCGAAGACATAAAGGTCATGGGCCTCCGAAGGGATAAGGAGATAGAGCTAACAATAGCTGCAGCCATGATAAGCAAGTTAATTCCAGACTTGGATCACTACATGAGCGTGAAGGAAGAAGTGAAAAGGAGAATTGAGGACTTAGCTGCAAAAATCACCGACTACCCAGTTAACGTTAAAGTTAATGCAGCCGACAAGCCCGATAAAGGCATCATCTACATAACCGTAACCGGAACTTCAGCTGAAAGTGGAGATGACGGAAACACAGGCAGAGGAAACAGGGTTAATGGCCTAATAACTCCATGCAGGCCGATGTCCATGGAGGCAACCGCAGGCAAAAACCCAGTCAGCCATGTAGGCAAAATATACAACGTAATGGCCAAAATCCTAGCCAACAAAATATACGAAGAAGTCAATGGAATCAAGGAAGTATACGTGAAAATTTTGGGGCAAATAGGCAGGCCAATAGATGACCCCCTACACGTAGATGTGCAAATGATACTCCAACCCGGGTACAGCTTATCATCAGTGAGGGGAGATGTGGAAGGCATAGTGGATGAAGAAATGGCCAACGTAACTAAAATCACAGAGCTAGTACTCCAGCGCAAAGTCGAGATCTTTTAGCGACTCCAAGCGCTCCCTCCGATACTCTTCGAAAAGGGACTTGATTCTAGATGTCTCTCTATCCTCAGCCATGCGCATCAACCTAGCCTTAATTTCACTAGCCAACTTATCCAGCAAAATCCTGTCAGCCAACGGGTGCTCATCAATCCAAGTCAATTCAACTTCATCAGCGGAAATGAAAGGAATGACATTTTCCTCTAAAAGGTTTAGGACGTGAGCAGGCGGCCGCCTACTTCCAACAATGCACTTGACGCCAATCTTGGATAGCTCCTTTACAGCTTCAGGGTCGGCTAAGCTCAAATCATGAACGTATATGGCATCGCCCTTACGCACGTTAAGGCACTTCAAGCTCTTCAAAGCATCGTCCTTGGATAAGTTCCTGAAGGGCTTAAGGGGAATAAGCTCCCCCCTCAGCAACTTATTGAAAGCACCCCTCCACTCACTTAACTTTCTCTCCAATTCATCACGCTTCCTGCCAACTTCATTAAGCATGGAAGTAAGCTGGCTTATCCTCGACTCCAAAGCAGCAACTTCTCTCTCCTTCTTAATCTTCATCGTCATCTCAACTTGAAGCAACTCAATTGTCCGCTCCAACTCCCTAACCTTCTTCTCAAGCTCCTCTATCCTAGACGCCAATTGCTCCCTCTGAGCAAGAAGAGCTTTAACTCTCCTCCTTTCAGCCTTCAACTTCTCCTTCAATTCTCGAACTTCATCCCTCTCAACGGGTTGCTTAACCTCAACCTTAGGTGGCGGCGGCTCCTCCACCTTAGGCGTAAGCTTCTCAATTGCATCCCTAATGCTATAACCCTTAATGATCAAAGCCCTAAGCTCCTTCGAGGAAACAGCAGCGCCAGCCTCACGGGCATGAGCTTCAGCCTGCTCAAACTTATTCCGAAAGTTCATGAAGGCCTTCAATGCAGCAGCCAACGCATCCCTCTTATGGGAGTCAAGCGACCCCCTAACATCCAGCTTAAACTCGTCAAAGTAGCGCTTTATGATCTCCTGCTTCTCAGACACAGTCAAACTTTGAGGAGGATAGAAAGTTGGAGCGCGCAGCATCGACGCCAACTTCTCAACAAAGGAAGGAGGAGGATTCACATCCGTAGCTATAAGTATTGGGTGCCCATGCTCCATTAACGCGCTTATCAGCTGACTCCTACTCAAATGCCGCTTACTCATGAGCAAAACTAGGCGGCCAAACAAGTTAATAGCAGCAACTCCAGTAACAACTCCCGGGTCAACCCCTACGATCAAGTAATCCCTAGCCGAGGAACCCAATGGCTCCTCGCCGCTAATTGGCGCGAAGGTCAACTTGCGGGACGGCTCCCGCTTAACTAAAACTCTCACGTCGCTGCTCTTCATGGACTTAACTACACCCTTAAGCTCATCCCTAGGCGCATAAACGATGAATAAGCAGCTGTCAAAGCCGTGCTTACCCTTTCTAACAAACAAGTCATAGTCAAATCCATGCGAGTCCAAGGACTCCTTAATCTCCCTAGCAACCCTCAAAACAGAAGTCCTAATTTTACGCTCAAATCGATCCTCACTCATCCCACCCTCCCCTGGAACTCTCCGCCTACACACAACAATTCTCGTCTCACCTTTAACCAGGCAAGCAACATAGCCAACGCCTCGAAGCGCAAGCCTAGCAGACAACTCAGCAGCTTTAACTGGAGAAAGCTTGCCTCCGGCGAACAAGCCATGAGCGCGTGCAAGGTATTTGAGAGGCTTAAATCCATATAGAGGGGAGCCAGTTACTTGAACAAGCTTAACTTCAGCAGG
Source organism: Candidatus Culexmicrobium cathedralense (assembly GCA_025061115.1). Lineage (GTDB taxonomy): Archaea > Thermoproteota > Methanomethylicia > Culexarchaeales > Culexmicrobiaceae > Culexmicrobium > Culexmicrobium cathedralense. The sequence goes on from JANZKC010000001.1 coordinate 543,147, forward strand.
TAATAAAGAGAGGAACTTCACCAACTTACTAGGAGATGAAGCAAGCTCAAAGACATTATCAACTGCAAGAATTTTAGGCTTAAACTTCCACACAAGCTTAACTAGCCTCCGCCTACTAACATCTTCATGCCTCTCAACTACCTCACCATCACCTCTAATAACCACCACAGCGTACCTAGGCTGCCTTAAACCTGAAGGCGAACACATTGCCATTAAGTCTATACCCATAACTAAATCTTGATCACTAGCCAACAGAGACACCGCTAAAAATAATTGCAGCGGATTTACTTAAAGTTGGCTCAACCAGTTACAGCCGACAAAGCTTCCCTGAAGTCAACTTCAATTCGAAATCTCCGCTTAAAAAACCTAACAATGTTCTTTACGTCCCGCTCCAAAAGCATGTACGCGCTTGGGTGAGAAGCATAGACGAATTGAGGCCAATCAATTATGAGAGGCTCAATTTCAGGAGTGACAATCACGTTGTACTCACTTAAATCTCCATGGACAATTCCAGCCTCCCTAAAGCTTCTCCTAATGTCAGCCAAAACCTCCTCAAGAAAACCTTCAGGATCCGGCAGGACGTCGCAAACGTAGAGGGGGTCGCCGTCTATGAAGCTCATAACCACCACATGCCTATTCCACGCAATTGGCTTGGGAACTCGAACCCCCCTAGAATAGAGGACTACTAGCGCTTCATACTCCCTCTTAGCAGCCATCTTAGCTTGAATAAGCCATGAAGCCTTATCGCGATCAGCGATGTAAGTCCTAACCCTTCTAGTCTTTCTAAAACTAACCCTGCCAAGCCTATGAAACTTGACTGCAACCCTCTCCCCAGCAGGAGTAATCGCGTCATAAACGTCCGCTTCCTTGCCAACCCCTAAAGGCTTACCAATGGCCTCCAAAAAACCCGAATTCACAAGGTACCTTAAGGCTAAGCAGTCATAACCCCAAGTGGTTAACGAATAACCCTCATAAGCTCCAACACCCCTCCTCACAAGCCCCAGCTTGAAAAGCCTCCCCAAAATCCTAGAAGTCAACGACAAGTCAAGCTTAATCTTCCTCGAAATGTAATCTATCGGCACAAACTCGAAGTGAGGCATCCCCAACTCAACTGCCCTCAAAACCTTAAAGTCAGCGCGCCTAAGCATTTTAAACGCTTGAACGGGCAGCATGGCGACCAAGCAGAAAATAACGCATGAACTAATAAATATTATAGTGCAAAGCAAAAGCAATAAAACCACCAAAGCATAGAGTGAAAAACATTTAAAACTTTAAATAATATCAAGCAATAAAGCAGCGAAAAATGAAAATAAAACCTAACTGCTAGAAATAGATGAGCAAATAGTTCAAAGCATGCAATAACTTTAAATACTTTAATGAGAAGGATTATAAGGAACAAATGTCAGGTGGAGGTGAGGTTAGTGTCTTCCGAAATTTACGAAGAAAATGGCGTCTTGATAGTTAAAGGCAAGGATGTAGTTAACGTAGCTTCAGCACTATCTTCAGAAACTCGATTGAAAATACTAGAGTTCCTAAGAGGAAAGGAGGCCGACATAGGGCAAGTTGCAGACTTCATCAAGCAAAGCAAGGCCAATGCAAGCGCCCAAATGCGAATACTCGAAAAGTACCACCTAGTCAAAACCATGTACAAGCCTGGAATAAGAGGAGTCAAGAAGGTCTGCACGACAGACATTAAAGAAGTGAGATTAATTTTAGAGTAAGCAGCAAACTTGAAATGGCTAATTTTAACATTAACTAATTTTAGTTAATTTCAATTAACCGTCAAGCCCCTTATTCTAATATTCTAAGCAAATTGCAACCGCATCATTCAACGCAAACTAGAAGAAGAGCATTAACTTGGGATTTGTGAAATATAGGCATAGCAATCAAGTTCTCCGATTGCTACTTGCGCCTAGCCAAGCTATATTCCAATGCAGCCTTCACAAATCCCAAGTACGGCGGCGAAGGTCTTCCCGGCCTGGACTTGAACTCTGGATGCGCCTGAGACCCTAGGAAGAAGGGGTGGTCCGGCAATTCTATGAACTCTATCCTCCTTCCATCAGGGCTCCTCCCGGAAAATACGAGTCCATGGCGCTGAAGGACATCCCAGTAGGCTGGATTAACTTCGTATCTATGCCTATGACGCTCATAAACAATGGTCTTGCCATACAGCTTGTGCGCAAGCGTTCCAGGCTCCAAAACTATTGGGTGAGCCCCCAGCCGCATGGTCCCTCCCTTCATATCAATCTTCCTCTGCTCCGGCAGGAGATCTATAACTGGATTAGGAGTGTTAGGCGCATTCTCAGTGCTATTGGCATCCTTCAATCCAACGACATTTCTAGCAAACTCTATAACTGCCATTTGAAAGCCAAAGCAAATACCCAGAAATGGCATTCCATTTTCCCTAGCAAACTTAACAGCTAGAATTTTCCCCTCAGTACCCCTAGGCCCAAAGCCTGGCGGAACTAGAACGCCATCATATCCGCGGAGCATTTCAAGCTCTTCAGGAGATTCCTCAAAGACCTCAGTTTCTATCCAATCTATTTTAACTCTAGTTTTAAGAGCAGCTCCAGCATGCTTTAAGGCTTCATTAATGCTGATGTACGCGTCAGCAAGCTTAGCATATTTACCGCACATTGCAATCTTCACTTCGTGCTCAAAGTTCTCAAAGGATGCCACCACGCTCTTCCACTTGCTCCAATCAGGCGAATTCAACTTCAACCTCAATCTCTTGCAAATGTAATCTCCCATGCCCTGCTGATCGAGTATCAGCGGAACCTTGTAAACGCAGTCTACAGTGTAGGACGAGAAAACCGCTTCCTGAGAAACGCTCCCGTAAAGAGCAATTTTACGCTTAGCTGAAGGCTCGAGGGGCACGCTGCACCTTGCAACTATGATGTCCGGCTGAATACCTATCCTCCTAAGCTCATTAACGCTGTGCTGGCAGGGCTTAGTCTTCTGCTCTCCAGTTACATCTAATATCGGAACTAATGCGACGTGAACGAACAGCGTGTTCTCGTAACCCTCCTCAAGCCTCATCTGCCTAATAGCCTCCAGAAAAGGCAAGCCCTCAATGTCACCTACAGTGCCTCCAACCTCAACCAGAACGATGTCAACATTGCTTCGCTTAGCTGCAAGCCTAATTCTCCTCTTAATCTCATCAGTTATGTGAGGAACCACTTGGACGCATGCACCCAAATAGTCGCCTCTACGCTCCCTTTCAATCACGGTCAAGTAGATCTGCCCAGTCGTGATGTTATTGTCCTTGGGCAAGTTCACGTCCAGGAATCGCTCGTAATGTCCCAGGTCCAAGTCTATCTCTCCGCCATCTTCGGTTACGAAAACTTCCCCATGCATGTATGGATTCATGGTTCCAGCATCAACGTTCAAGTACGGATCTATCTTGACGGCGGTTACGCTATAACCTCTAACCTGAAGCATCTTGCCAATTGACGCTGCAACGACGCCTCTAGGGGGGAGCTCAAAGCAAGCTCCCTTTCCCCACGCTTGAAAGCACGCCGCCAGTTATGAAGATGTACTTGGTCAATTCACCACCCCTCTACTAAACGAGTTATAATTTGAGATGGGAGCATAAATAAGTCACCGCCCTAAGCGAAAGCCTCAGGCGGCAATTCAGCTATTGGAGGAAGCCTCCGCTTATGCTCAGAAAATTCAATCATGGACTTAACCCTCAACACGTAATTCAACGGCAAATTCAACTCGGCAGACACTTCACTTGGAGGCATCTTCCTATCTACAAGAAGGTGGAGTATTGGATCAATTACATCGTACGTGAGTCCAAGCTCCTCCTCAGCCAGGTGCCCCCTCCAAAGTCTAGGGCTGCTGGGCTTCTTGATTATGCTCTCGGGAATCCCCAAGTATTCGCCCAGCCTTCTAACTTGGGTCTTATATAAGCCTCCAATGGGAAGAATGTCAACTCCACCATCACCATACTTGGTGAAGTACCCCAAGAGAAGCTCGCTCCTATCTCCAGTTCCAATCACAAGCCTACCCTCAAGATTAGCATAATAATATAGAAGGCACATCCTTATTCTAGCCCTCAAATTTCCAACCGGAACTTTAGCATCAAACCTGAAATTAGGAATTGAACTTGAAAAGGCTTCGAGAATGCTTGAAATATCTATTAAAGTATGCTTAACTCCAAGCCTTTCAGCAACTAGCAGAGCATCATCAACATCCTGCTTAGGAGTCACTTCAGGGTCAGGTAATATCAATGCGAGAACTCGATCAGGGCCAAGCGCTTCAACGCACAAATATGCAGTGACCGTCGAGTCCAAGCCTCCACTTAGACCTATGACCGCGCCTCTTATTGGAGGCTTAACGTGCTGCCTAATAAAACTTGAAACTGCGTCAACCACGACTTCTGCATTAATTTCCAGCATGCGCGCAGCCCGACCAAACATCTGCAGTAAACTTAAATTAAATCCTTCGAAGCCATAGGCAAGTTAAGCTAAAAAGCGGGTCAGCTTAAGTTGACCTGACCCGTCCAAGGGAAGATCAAATACAACGATGCGATTAACAGCTGGGAGAGAAACGTTAAAAATTGTGGTGCCCTTAAGCTGAGCCTTCCACACCCTCGACTTGTGCGCATGCCCATGAACTACAACCGTAGGAGACCTCAAAGCTATAACCCTCTCCAACCTCCTACACCCCATTTCAGGCCAAATAGCAGCAGGCTCTCCTACAAGCGTCCTATAAGTAGGGGCGTAGTGAATGAGGAGAATAGTGAAGTCGCAGCCTACAAGCTCCTTGAGAAGCTGATCTATGACCTCCACCCTCCTAGAGTATATTTCTTCGATGTTACTGATGTTCCTCAACTGCCACCTCGTAGGTCTATCAAGGCTGCCTCTACTGCCAACCAAACCCACGGAGTAACCTTTAACATTCAGCTTCAACAACTCATCATTAAGCCAATTAACCTCTCCCCCATACTCCTCCCTGAGCCTCGGAATGCACTCATCATACTCTTCATTGCCAAAGCAAGCAATTATCGGCCCATCATAAACGGAGCGAACGGCGCTTAAAACCCTTCTAAACTCCCGCACATTACCCCTAAAAATCATGTCTCCCGCAAATAGAAACAAATTCAAATCCCTTGGAACTCTGGAAAGCGCATCGGCAAACTTAGATAGGTACTTAGGTGAATGGACGTCGGCTGTTGCAGCGATCCTAATGCTGCCCAATGCACTTAACCTTTCCCAGGTTCACTCTTCAAGTACTTTTCCAGCGGCTCGCCGATCACAATTCCCTTGCCTGGAACAATGTCGAATGTGTATATCGTCATGTCCACTGGAGACCACCTCATCTTCCTCACAAATATCGTTCTAACGAACCTGCCGCCGACTCTCTGAAGGCCCAGAACTATTATTCCAGAAGCCAAGAACTCTTCAACGCCGTACCTGCTAAGGGAAGTTGAGCCCGTTGGAATGTCACACGTAACAACAGTTGTGCAGCCGAGCTGCTCCTCCAAATATGAAACTATTTCCCTAACGTACTCCCTAACCCACAGCAGATCTCCAACGCCCTGAGCTAAAGCTGAAATTGGATCCAAGACAAGCCTGCTGACGGGGATGTTCCTCGTATACCTTGCAATGACGTTAACAAAGGTCTTAGACTCCTTTCCATGCTTTAAGTCCTCAGTTCTCAACCTGATTTCAAATGGAATTAGGCGGCCCTCCTTCATGTACTGGTTTAAATCCCACCCCATGCTAGCTACTCCTGTCAGAACGTTGTGAATTCGGTCGTCGAAAGAAACGTATACGCAGTGCTCGCCATTCTTCAATCCGTGGAGAAGATACTGAATTGACATTATGGTTTTTCCAGCTCCAGTTTCGCCTGCAATCAAGTAAGTTCTACCCTTTATGAAGCCGCCCCCAATCATCTCGTCAAGCTTAGGAATACCGGTTGAAATTCTATCCAGCACAGCGACTCCCCTGCCCAAGCCACTTACAAGCAAATATACTACAATAAAAATTTAACCGTTTACGTTCAATGTTAATTGGCGGATGAAGAACACCAAAAAGTTGAGCAAAGGCAATGATACGCGACGGGCGAACTGACGCCACAAAAATCAACGTGCACCAGCGACAGAACAGTTTAAAAGTAGAAGCGCAAATTAAGGAAGGGAGCCTCATGGAAAGAATCGAGGAACTTAAGAAGAGAGGCGAACTTATAGTAGAAGCGCCAATTGAAATTCTCCGAGAAGCAGCTAGGATAACCCTTGGAGTAGGAGTTAAGGAGTGCAGGGAAGACGATAACATAGTATTCACCTATGAAAGCCCTGTATGCCCGCCCAGAATAATTGCAAAGGAAATTGAGCCGGGAAAATACCACATATTATCATCAAATAAGTGCTCAATCCCAGACTGCCCATACTGGGAGAGATGCGCGAAACTAAGCACCGAAAGACTGAGAATATACGAAATAGCCCTTAACAAGCTGCTTGGAAAGGGTAAGATTCTCAAGGCAAGGTACGAGTGGCTGCCAGAGAGAGTTAAAGAGGAGGAGCTAGAAAAGCTCATTGACAGGCTAATTAGCAGACCCAAACCAGAAGAAATGTAAGTGGAGGGAGCAGGATGCCCTGCATGGTCATTGTCGGAGGATTCTTCGGAGACGAAGGAAAAGGCAAAATAGTATCCTACCTAGCACTCAAAGACCAAGTAGACTTGGCAGTTAGAACAGGCTCAGTAAATGCAGGGCACACCGTAAAGTGGAACGGCAAAAAGTACAAGCTAAGAATAGTTCCAAGCGCATTCGTCCATGAAAAATGCAAATTACTGATAGGCGCAGGAGCAAACATAAACGTCTCAATATTCCTCAAGGAAGTTGAGGAAACCAAGTGCAAAGGCAGAATAGGAGTAGACTTCCAATCATCGATAATCGAGGAAAAGCACATAGCTGAAGATAGGGGAAATGAATACCTAGCCAAGAAGATAGGCACAACCGGGCAGGGAGTAGGGCCTGCAATAGCAGAAAGAGTTAGGCGAAAAGCCAAGCTAGCCAGGGACGTTCCAGAGCTCAAGCAGTACCTAACCGACGTGGCATTAGAAGTCAACAAAGCCCTAGATAGAGGAGAAAAAGTCATTCTAGAAGGAACTCAAGGCACATTCCTATCCCTATACCACGGCACATACCCGTACGTAACTGGAAGAGACACCACCGCATCAGCAGTTTGCAGCGAAGTTGGAGTAGGCCCAACCAAAGTGGACGAAGTACTCATAGTATTCAAGGCTTACGTTTCAAGAGTAGGGGAAGGACCGCTCCCAGGAGAGCTAAGCCCAGAAGAAGCAGATAGAAGAGGCTGGACTGAAATAGCGACGGTCACAGGCAGGCGAAGAAGAGTAGCTCCATTCAACTTCGAGCTAGCTAGGAGAGCAGTAATGCTAAATGGAGCAACTCAAATAGCCATAACCAAGCTCGACATACTATTCCCAAGCTGCGCAAAGGCAAGAAACTTCGACAACCTCAGCGAGGAGGCAAAGAAGTTCATAAGCAAAATAGAAGATGAACTGGGAGTACCAGTAACATTGATAGGAACTGGAGAGGGAGTATACGACGTAATCGACCTAAGAGGAAGAAAGCTGGAAAAAACATGAAGCGAGCATATCCAAGCCAGCCAATAGTTGGAGTTGGAGCAGTAATCATAGACAATGAAAAAAGAATACTGCTAGTTAGAAGAGCAGCTCCGCCGGGAAGAGGCCTCTGGGCCATTCCAGGAGGAATTGTTAAGCTGGGAGAAAAACTGAAGGAAGCCGTTAAAAGGGAAGTCAAGGAGGAAACAGGCTTAGAAGTTGAGGTCGGAGACCTAGAAGACGTATTTGAAGTAATTATAAGAGATGAAGCTGGAAAAATAAAGTACCACTACGTAATAGTTGACTATCAGGCGAGGGTTTCAGGAGGAAAATTAAGGGCATCAACAGACGCGCTGGAAGTAAAGTGGTTCTCAGCCGAAGAAATTAAAAAGGTAAGGACGACGAAGGCCACCGGAAAACTTCTCGAAAAGCTGATTTCAACTGGAAAGATAGGGTGAGAGGAGCAGGCTAACCACTGCACCGGCCATGCAGGCTGTAGAGGGAGTTGAATAGCAGTTTAAATGTGCCGTGAGTTTGAGCTCTAAATTGAGGCCTAAACGCCATTAGCACTATCCTCCCATCGCCATACCTAGCTGAAATCATAGCCGGCTTCCTGCCCAAGTACTTCTCTCCAATAAGCCAGCCGCTCTGCATTATGTCCCTCTCCGGGTAGGATAGCACCACCTCGTAGAGCTCGTTATTGTAGTTCGGCAGTATCTGCAGAACTGGACTGAAGTGAAATAGCACATATGCCTTCCTCGGCATTCCATATCCCAATGGGTGATTCACATCGACATTAACCTTCAGCATTGAGCCTGGGCAGAAGAACTCCTTAGGCTCAAGATCCAACGACAAGTCCTTAATTGGCAGCTTGAAGGCGCTTATCACAAACTCGCAAGACCTATTGAAAGCCACGATCACTCCGCCGCCCTTGACGAATTCCTTCAACTTTTCAACGCCCTCCTTTCCAAGCCCACTCCTGTACTCTGGAGGAATTGGAGGAAGGACGAATGGTCGCTTAAGCCTTTTAGTGAGCTCCTCCTCAATATTCTCCCCAGTTATTAGGCATGGATAGTCGTTCGCGAAAATTAGAAGGTCAACCTTCTCCGAAAGCTTGCCATCAAGTATGTCCTTATCCATGATCACCTTGTAGGGGAAGCCGTACTGCTCAAGAAGCCACCTAGTCCACCCCTCATCCATGTTGCCGCCATAGTACCTCTGATAGATCCCTATTCTCAGCAGCTTCAACTCCACAAATTCAGCTTCAAGCTCCTCATCAACGCAAATGAAATCGACGTGAAACCTGTCGCTTGCCTCCTGCAGCTTACTAGCAATTCCATCCTGATTTGGAATGAAGAATGAGCCTGCTGGAAGCTGAACTCCATTAAAGTTTAGAGGCTCAGTCAGCCTATAAACCTTGAATCCAGAAGCGAGAAGCAAGTTTACCGCTGCATAGCTGTCGTTGTACCTGCAGCTAAGCAAGTAGCCAACCTTCGACTCAGCAACTTTAAACTTCGGATACTCAACTTCAACTACCTTCTCAAATTCACCGTCAAACCTCTCATCCACAGCTTCCACCTTAACGCCCATGTAGTCCGGCAGGGTGTACGACGCCACGTCATAGGGCTTAATTGGAGTGCCATCCCTAGCTCTAGTCCACTCATTATCAGGGTAAATAGTCCTTTGCAAAATGTACTTGACGAAGGCTCTAGCTGGCTGAGCTAAGAAAATCACGTACGTTCCAGCTGGGAAAACCTTATCTCCAACCTTAAACTCCCTCTTAGCCCTATGAACCTCAACGTCCAATCTTAAGAAAACTTCAATTAGCTTAAGAGCAGTAAGCGGGTCATGCTGATCCAGCGGAATTATGAAGGCGTAAGGCGGCTCTCTCAATCCCCTCTCAATATTCCTCATAGCCTTGACGTACATGTTCCTCAAAAGGACCTCCCTAAGCTTAGCCGCAAGCTCAAGGGCAGCCAAGTTGGAGATCTTCTGCTGCCTAACTATGTCCCTTAACCTCCACCAGCCTCCAGGCCATGGATTTGGAAAGCTCATTTGAGGCCTATCAGCAGCTCTACCCCTATGGCCAGTCAACTGATGAGGGTGAATGTAAATTGGAGTAGCAATCTTCACGGTGGCAGACTCGGTGAGCATCCCCACGATATTGAGGAAGTTAGCCAAGTTCAAGAACGAGGCAGTCCACTCAGCCGTAAACGGCGGGCCGCCCTCAACCCCCTTAACTCCCTCCTCCTCAAGCCTAACAGCCATGTAACCTCCAAACATCTGATGCTCTCTCCAGAGAAGGGGATCAATTTCAGGGCTTATGGGGTCATACCATGGAGGAATGTAGAGCCTAGCGCCATAGCTCCCCATGTGATGGTTATCTATGTAGGCTTGAGGCTTCCAATCCCTATAAACAACCTTAGCAAACATTTGAGACTCCCTTTGAGTGAGCATGTAAGCATCCCTATTATTGTCGTGGCCGCAGTACTTGTGATATAGCCAAGGAGGAGGAGAGCCCTCATACTCAGTTCCAAGCCACTTGTTATACCAGTCCACAACCATGATTTGGCCGTCCGGGTTGAAGCATGGAAAAAGCAGAACTATCACATTATCTAAAATCTCCTTAACTCGGCCATCATCACTAGTTGCCAGCTCGTACGCAAGCTCAACAGCCATTTGAGTGCCGCCAACCTCGGTGGCGTGCAAGCTATTCGTTATAGCTACGACGGCTTTACCCTCCCTAACCAGCCTATCAACCTCTTCCCTAGACAAGCCCCTTGGATTAGCTAGCCTGCGCGAAATCTCCCTGTACTTTTCAAGGTTAGCCAAGTTGCTTGGGGAGGAAATGTAGGCCAAGATGAACGGATTGCCCTCAGTGGTTTTACCTAGCTCCACGACCTTCACTCTATCGGACTTTTCATCCAGCAACTTGAAGTACTCGACTATTTTATCCCACCTAGCCAGCTTCCTATCCTCACCCATCTCAAAGCCGAAGAACTCTTTAGGAGAAGGAATGCCTTTGAGTGGCATAGAAACACCGGAAAAGATTATTGAACAACATGCTGATTTAACGTTTTCGCGCTGGAAACCGTAATTATGAAGTTAGAATACTTCATTAACTGGTAAACGTAATTTCATGTGAGGAGACCAGGCGTGGAGGAACTTGAAGGGTACAGGGGGAAGTCGCTGAAAGCAATATTGGAGGCAGGAGCAAGCATTGGAGATAGAATTCGCATTACAAGCGGAGGATTAACCTACGAAGGAATACTCATGCCCAGAGCTGGAGTATGCGACGACAAGCACATAGTCATAAAGCTGGACAACGGGTACAACATAGGCGTCCGAGTAACACCTGAAATGAAAATCCAAGTAATTGAAAAGGCAGAGAGGCGGGAAGCTAAAATGGAAGCGGCCGAGGGGAAATCCATCCGCAAGGGGGATCTGCCCTCAGTATCAATAATAAGCACTGGAGGAACAATAGCAAGCAGAGTTGACTACAAAACCGGAGCAGTCTACCCAGCACTGACAGCTGAAGACCTCTACAGCGCAGTTCCTGAGCTCGGAGAAGTAGCAAACATACGCGCCCAAGTCCTCTTCAGCATCTTCAGCGAAAACATGACTTGCGAGCACTGGACCAAAATAGCGGAAACAGTGGCAAAGCACATTGAGGAAGGCTTCGACGGCATAGTTATAGCCCACGGAACCGACACGATGGGATACACCGCTGCAGCCTTGAGCTTCGCCCTACAAAAACTGCCAGTCCCAGTAATCCTAGTGGGGTCCCAGCGCTCGTCGGACAGGCCATCGTCAGATGCAGCCATCAACCTAACATGCGCAGTAATAGCCGCCGGCAAAGCTCCATTCGCAGAAGTCTCAGTTGTAATGCATGGAAGCTCCAGCGACAAATTCTGCCTAGCCCACAGAGGAACGAAAGTTAGAAAGTGCCACACAAGCAGGAGAGATGCATTCCAATCAATCAACGACAAGCCAATAGCCATGATCAAGCCATCAGGGGAAATCACAATGCTAACCGAAAACTACAATCCAAGGCGTGAAGACAACGCAGTGGAAGTCAAAGCCAAGTTCGACCCAAAAGTAGCCCTAGTAAAAGCATATCCGGGAATGGCTGGAGAAATAATAGACTTCCTAGTCGACAAGAAGTACCACGGCATAGTAATTGAAGGCACAGGGCTAGGCCACGCACCCTACAGCGCCTTTCCAGCAATTAAAAGAGCAATCGAAAATGGAGTGGCAGTAGTAATGACTTCACAGTGCATTTGGGGAAGAATAAACATGAACGTCTACAGGACTGGAGTTGAGCTACTTAACATGGGAGTAATTCCAGGGGAAGACATGCTGCCCGAAACCGCCCTAGTCAAGCTGATGTGGACGCTTGCACAAACAAGAGAGCTCAGCGAAGTTAGAAGAATCATGCTCACAAACATTGCTGGCGAAATAAATCCAAGAACAACCCACCTCCAATTCATAGCAAATCCATATGAAAATGCAGGGTGGTCAAAGTGAAGAAGCGGGAAGCACCGCTAAACTACGAAGAACTGGGACTAAAAGTGGGACTGGAAATACACCAGCAATTAGACACGAAGCACAAGCTCTTCTGCAACTGCCCCACCATACTAAGGGAAGACGAGCCCGACGTAATTATAGTTAGGAGGCTAAGGCCAACCCAAAGCGAGCTGGGAGAAGTAGATCCAGCAGCCCTATTCGAATTCAAAAGAGGAAGAATGTACGTTTACGAATCATATGAAGACACCATATGCTTGGTGGAGCACGACGAAGAGCCCCCGCACGACCTAAATCCAGAAGCTCTTGAAATAGCTCTCGAAATAGCCCTCATGCTAAATGCAAAGCCAGTAGACGAAGTCCACGTAATGAGGAAAATAGTCATCGACGGGTCAAACACAACTGGATTCCAGCGAACAGCCATAATTGCAATGGAAGGATACGTCGAGGACGTCGACGGCAGAATAGGAATAAAAACTATATGTCTCGAAGAGGAAGCTGCAAGAAAAATTAGGGAGGAAGGCAACAAGGTATACTATAGGCTGGACAGGCTTGGAATACCCCTAATAGAAATAGCAACAGCTCCAGAAATAAGAAGCCCAGAGCAAGCGAGAAGAGTAGCCCTGAAAATAGGGCAGCTAATGAGAGCCACAGGGAGAGTTAAGAGGGGTCTAGGAACAATAAGGCAAGACCTAAACGTGTCAATAAGAGGAGGAGCAAGAATCGAAATCAAGGGAGTTCAAGACCTAAACCTAATACCAAAAATAATCGAACTCGAAGTCGAAAGGCAACTAAACCTAATAAAAATTAGAGATGAACTGGCTGCCAGAGGCCTTAAGGAGGAAGACCTGAAGTACGAGTTCCACGAAGTCACCCACATATTCAAGGAAACGAAGTCAAAGCTAATTAGAAAAATGCTAAGCAGAGGAGCAGTAGTATTAGCAGTTAAGCTCCCCAAATTCGCAGGGCTGCTCGGAACCGAAATTCAGCCCAACAGAAGACTTGCAACCGAAATGGCTGATAGAGCCAAGTTCTGGGGAGGCGTGGGAGGAATAATTCATACAGACGAGCTGCCGAAGTACGGAATCACCATCAAAGAAGTTGAAGAATTGAAAAAGGCCGTATCAGCCTCAAACGAAGATGCAGTAGTAATAGTAGTGGACGAAAGAGGGAAATGCGAAGAAGCACTAAAAGCAGTAGTTGACAGAGCCAGAGAAGCCCTCAAAGGAGTTCCAGAAGAAACCAGAGCTGCAAATCCAGATGGAACCACAAGGTACAGCAGGCCCATGCCCGGAGCAGCGAGAATGTACCCGGAAACCGACGTAAGGCCAATACCAATAACCAGGGAGCTAATAGAAGCACTAAGAAAGAAGCTTCCGGAGCCCATCGAAGTTAAAGTAGCCAAGCTCGTAAAGAAATATGGGATAAGCAGAAAGCTTGCTGAAGAGCTGGCCGACTCATCAAACATAGAGCTATTCGAAAAAATAGTTAAGGAAACCAATGCACCGCCAAAGCTCGTGGCATCAGCGCTCGAGTACACGTTGAAAACCCTGAAGCACGAGCACGTGCCAATAGAGAACATTACAGACACCCACTTAACCCAAGTATTCAGCCTCATAGCAGAAGGAAGGCTAGCAAAGGAAGCACTGCCCGAAGTATTGAGGTGGATAGCCGAAAACCCAACGAGAAGCGCTGAAGAAGCAATTAAAGAGCTGGGAGTAGAGCTAATACCACTGGAAAAGCTCGAAAAAATCATTGAAGAAAAAATCTCAGAAAACTACCAGCTAATCAGGGAAAGAGGCCTAAAAGCCATGTCCCCAATAATGGGCGAAGTCATGCGGGAAGTCAGAGGGAAAGCGGATGGAAAAGTCGTAAGCCAAATTGTAAGGCGAAAAATCCTGGAAATCATGGGAAAGCTAGCCTGAAAGCTCCTTAAGCTTATCCGGCAAGTACTTCCTCACAATGTAGGATAGGCCATAGCGGCTGAAGCTCTGCTGCTCAGCCTTCCTCCTAATCTTAATGAACTCATTGATCTCCCTCATCCAAAACGGATCCTGATACCTCGGATCCCTCTGCAGAAGCATAAGCCTATTCAAGTCCTCAGATGTCATGGGCTCAGTAGGCAGCTTATACCTAGTTATATCAGTAGCCCAAACTCCAAGCCACTTAGCATCAGGAGTCGTAAGCTCAGTTAAGTGAGCTGCATTAGCAGACCCGGAGATAATGACCATCGCAATGTGCATCCCCCAAACATCAGCGTCAGTTAAAATGTACACTGGAAGTCCAAGCTCAACGTTCAACCTCCTCAAAAAGCGCCTAGTAGCCCTCGGAGCCTGCCCAGCAGTATGAACGAGAACAGCGTTAAAGGTCTTGTGAACCTTCTCGGCAATAAACCTTGTGAATAGGCCGCCAGTCTCAATTGCAATAACCTTGTCAGCATTGCACTCAACAAACTCTGCAGAAAGAAGCGAAGGCCCGATCATCATGCCGTCAGGGTGGGAAGCCAAGTTAACCCGCTTCCCATAGTAGTCCGGGTCGGGAGTAGTATACTCGATAGTCAAGTCCCCGAAAACGGCGCTCCTCTCCTCGGGAAAGATCATGAAGTCCTCCCTAGGAACGCCCAAAATGGTTTCCAGGTCAGCGACGATCTCATTGGACTCCTGCTGGCTCTTGAAATTTATTCCGAAAGCCTCAGAATTGTAGTACAAGTCCCTAAGGGTTGTTGGCTGATTAGCCAACATCGACTTGTAGGCGAAAAATGCAACCCAAATCAGCTGAGTCAAAGACTTGATTTGCCGGATGTTGGCTGCACTCCTAGTGATAACTTGGTCGCCGAGAACGAACTGCCGCAATCTAGGGTCGTAAATTATGTTGCTCGTAGTCCTACTTCGAATTCTAACCCTAGGAAACTCTCCTCTCTCAAGCTGCTCGTAAATGCTAACGCCAAACTCCCTCAGCCTAGCTAAAATGTGCCTCTTATGCTCCATGGCCCTGCTACTCACGCCTACGCCACCCCCTAAGCAGCCGAGAAACATCTGGAGGCTGAGGCCTACCTGCAAGCTCAGCTGCAAATTCAGCAATCTTAGGTAGATAGCGCTCTAAAATGTTAATCTTCCTCCTAATCGCAGCCTTCCTCTCCTTCCTAGCCAAGTAAGCCCTAAGCTTCCTGGCGCAGGCCTTCAAAGCCCACTCAATTTCATAGGCTATTTCAGGCCTATCAGCAATAAACTCCTTTCCAACAGTCTTGTAGGGCACCTTAGTCGACACTATGTGGACGAAGAAGGCTATCGGCATGCTCAAGTCTATCTTATACCTAGCCCACTTAATCGACTTGATGACCTTCATCGCAACGTCGCTGTGCGCATCGTAGAGCAACGGTATCTTATTAGCATACCTGTACAAGTTTATCTCGCCAGGCTTTGGAGGAGATATGCTGGCGCCATAAGCTATCGCAGCCTCAACAATGAATGGGTGGCCAGCGTAAGCTGAAGGCTTCCGCTGAACCGCGACAACGAATTCTGGGTTAAGCTCCTTCATTATACCCTTCTCTAGAAGCTTAGGCCCAATCGGAGATAGGCAAGAAGCATCTGGTGGCAGAAAGTCGTTGAACTTACGCATGGCACTAACGATGCGGACAATCTCATCCGACTTCAAGCTTCTAGGATCCCTATCCGGATTAATTTTCGCAAACTTCAAGAACTTGATTGCAGTTCTCCTTCCAACCCTGTGAAAGCTATTCGCAATGAATTCAACGAGATTCTTAGCGCGAGTCCGCCTGATCAGCCGCTTCAAAAGCTCAACGTCAACTCCATGAGGGTGAGGGCGAACCTCCTGAGGAGGCTTAGGCATCTCAGTCGTAACCCTCTGAAACTTGTAAAGAATGCCGTCGGGATCTATGAAGCTTATGTTAGCGTATGGCAATATTATGGCGGTCTGCCTAAAGTACTCCAAAATTCTTGGCTTAGCCCTAGAGTAGTCGCCCTCAAACGTAAATTCAATCACGGTTCCATGCCAGTAGGTGGGATTAGGCAAAGCCTTGATTCCGCCTCTACGAAGTATGGGCTTATTATGCTGAATGTCTATCATGAGCTCGCAGAAGTACTTGGTTGGCCCGCCGGTGCTCGTCAAAATCCTAACTGGACTGTGAGTTGTGATCTGCCCATAAAGTATGGCCATCTTGCCTCCTAACCCGAAAGTCCCTCTAGTCTGCCTCAAAATGTACTTCGACCCGAAGAGAACCCTTCCAAAGGCAGATGCAATGTACTCCTTTGGAACTCCGCAGCCATTATCCTCAACTCTAATTCGGTAGACGTTGCCCCTGCCCTCCGACATCAACCTCACGTAAATGTCGGGCAGAATTCCATGAGTTTCACAGGCGTCCAATGCATTCTCAACTAGCTCTCGAACAATGGTGTATGTAGCTCTAACTGGATTGTCGAAGCCCGCTATGTCCCTATTCCTGTAAAAAAATCCGCTGGACTAATTGCTTTATACACTTCTTGAGTCAAACTTAACACCGCTCACATATAAGATGATAAAGCTATTTAACTTCACGCTCAGTACTTCCTCCAGAGAAGAAACTCCTTCCGCTTCAACCTCCTCCTCTCCCTGTGAAGATAGCTGTAAACAGTCCTATGCTGCGCTCCACTAGCAAGCATCTCAACGGCACGTCTTGCAATCCTCACCCCATCATAGTCCCCCACGATGGCAACGGTGCTCCCATAAACGGAAATGTACGTGCCAGTATGCTCCTCAATTATCTTCCTAGTCTTCCCCTTCTCACCAATAATTCTACCCTTAATTCTGGTTAGAGCATTTTTCGAGCTGCCGACGAACTGAGTTAAATCAATGATATCCAATATCTGATCCTCATCCAGAAGCCTAAACGCCCTCTCAGGGCTGAAGCCATGAGCAATAGCTAAAATCACGTTTTTCGCCTTCAAGAGGTCCTCATACGTAGCCTTGGAGGGGTCGAGCTCAAGCATGACCGAGCCCGAGGAAGTATCAACATAAACCTCAATTCCAGTTTTATCCTCAACTTCCCTCCTAACAGCTCCGCCATTACCAATAATAACGCCAATCCTATCCAAAGGCACGTTAACGTAATCCCTAACTATTGGGGCTCCCCCTTCACCCAACGCAAAGCCTCCTCCAAGCTTGGAACATCCAAACCAACTTTAATGAAGAAATTCAATAAGTTTTCCAGATCCCTAACTAAAAACTCCTCCGCCATGGGGTGGTCGAGCAGCACTCCCTGCCCAATATCAATGAACACGGGCCTATCATTCCACACCATTATGTTGTACTCGCTCAAGTCGGCGTGAACGAGCTTCGCCTTAACGTAGAGGAGCCTAACGAACTCGAAAACCTCACTGAAGAAGGACTTCAAATCAGCAGGCAGGTAGTCCTTCAGGAGGGGGGCTGGAGCCCCATTCTCACCAATAAACTCCATAACCAAAATATTCTTATTAACCGCATAGGGCTTGGGAACCCTAACTCCAGCCTCATAAGCTCTCTTCAAGTTCCTAAACTCCTTCCTAGCCCAGGCATAAATTAAGGAGCGAGTATCTCTCCTAACTCCCACGAACCTGGGGTCACCCTCAATGTAGAGCGACATACTCCTCCTAAACTCGGCAGTTGAAGTCAAGTAGATCTTAACTGCAACGTCCTCGCCATCAGCATTTTTAGCCCAGTAAACCCTAGCCTCCTTACCTGCATTGACAACCCCATACATGACGTCTATGAAGCCCCTATTGATGAGATCATACAAGCCCATCAGGGTGGACCTGTCGAAAACCTCCTCAACAGTCTCATAGAGATCCTTATCTTTAATCCGCTTAAGCCTCCTCCTCTCTATTCGCTCAAAAACGATGCGCTCAGTCTCTTTATTCTCCTCACTATTAGCCATAACTTAGCTCTCCAAGCTCCCTCAATACTCAATCTCCAACTCCTCAGGCATGTGGCCGGCCTCCCTAAGCCTATAAACTTCATCCCTAGTATAACGCCACACTATATCCCCTCTAGACTCGAACTGGAAGTCCCATGGAACAACGAGAACTATGTCCCCCTCCCTCATCCACATCCTCTTCCTATACCTGCCTGGAATCCTACATACTCTAACGTAGCCATCTGCGCACTTGACCTTAGCTCTATCAAACCCTAAAAGCTGAATTATCACTCCTACAATTTCACCCTCAGCTGGAATTCTAAGCTCAGCCTTCTCCTCATACCGCCCCTTCTTCCTTCTGCGCCCCAAAATATTCACCATCCACCACTAGCAATAAAGCAGCCAATTATTTAAGCTAATCTAAGCTGCTAAGCAAAACCGACAATGTAGATTTTCCCATTCAGCTTTATAAATCGAACTTCACTCCCCAACTTAACCTCAAGCTCCTCAGGCCTCTCAACCTCATAGACCTCATAGGAAGACAAGTCCATCAACTGAACGGTATCCCCATAAGCCGAAAGCACAACTGCAGTTGGAAGCTCATCCATTGAAGCGATCTTCTCAACCTCACCAGACCAAACGGCCTTATAGCTTATCGAGCAGCGCCTCCAACTCCTCAAATCCAGACCGAAAAACCTTCCACCCCTAAAACCCTCAAAGCGCATAATTGAGCTCCCAACCCTAATTACGTCGCCGAAAGTGAAAGGAGGAAGCCTAACCGAAATCGTCAATCTGGAAAGCCGCTTACCAGTAGACTTCTCAACTCCAATCACCTTAAAGGTCTCCTTAAGCATAGCTCCAGTTTCATCCTTAATTCTGGAAGCAATTAGCTTAGCAATTCTAGTGCTTGCAAACTTGAAGTCGAAACCCCCGGTAACCCTCTTAGCTTCAACGATGTAAGCGCTCCTATCGCTCTCAATCTCCCTTGAAACCAGATTTTCAACCAACCTACATATCAGAGTTACTTCATTCCTAGTCAACTGGCGATCTTCAGCTCTAACCTGAACCGTAGCCACATAGTATTTTGAAGCCATCTTAATGCAAATGGGGCAGCTCACCCGCTTAACTTCAACCTCAACCACCGCCTCCTCCTCATACTCGGGAATGGAGGGGTGAACGCTTCCAGAAGCAATAATTCTAACCACAACCCTGCCCTTACCTCTAAACTCCTCGGGGACGACCTTAAAGCTGCCTCGGCCAGCTAACTTAACGCTCCTCTTAACAGCCTCCGCGGAAGCTTCAAAAGCTGGATTACCTGTCCTGCACTTAACCCACCGGCCATTAACCCTATAGGCGCCGCATGAACTGCAAACCTCAACTTCAAGTCGACTTGGAGCGCGAATCAACTTGTGGCGAGCCCTATAGCAGGACCAGCACAAATTATCTATTAAAGGCTCATCCTCGGACTCGAATTTGCCGCAAATAGCGCAAAATCTCCTCACAACTTACACCCATCAAACCTGGCTAAATGATCTTCACGAACTGAGCATGAGGCTGACCCTCAATCCAAATAACTGCATCTTCATGAATTATCCCCTCCCTAATAGCGCTAGCCACAATCTCCTTGCCGACAATATTCCCTATCGAAGCGGACTTGAGCGCGACAATTGCTTCCTCGAGCGTGACAAGCCTTCCGCCATAAAAGCTCTCCTTAATCTCAATTTTAATCCTACCCTCCCTAAATGTCCTACCAAGAATATCTGCATCGCAAACTGCGACCAGAATATCCTTGCCCCTAGACCAGATGTTCATGTAGAAAAGCTTTTCACCGTTGCTACAGCAATCCCTGCTCACATCATACACCAATCAAAAATACATTTCAACACTTATTTAGCTTCCTAAATCCCCCTAACCGAAATGCTCGTTCTAGCTCCACATGCAGTGCAAACGAGAATGAACACCCTCCTCTCCTTGGTGACGTAGGTGTCCGGAGCCCCGCAAATCGGGCAAATCACGAAAAGCTTAGCATACCTCTCAACGACGTTGTTGATGGTTGACCTCGAAAACCTGCCTTGAAGGAGAAGCCGCGAATCCTCAATCTCCCCAGCCGTACCAATCTCCCTCAAAATGAAGCGGGCAACCTGCTTCGGCTCCCTATTCAGGACGTCGCAAATATCCTTAAAATTGTGAATTATCGTCCTATTCCCAACTATGGAAACCAATGCTGATGGAATCTCAAATCTCTCAGCCTTAGTCACCGTCTTAGGAACCATAGACAATGCCCTTTCCAGAAGCTCCTCATAAGTCCATTCGCTTACGCTCTTCAAGGTAAATCCTCCACCGCCATATCGCCATCCGCAAACATAAAGTTTTCTCCACCCTCAACCTATTAAATCGAAATCATTAAAGTTAATTATCGGTGATCCAGTTGGAGTACATCATCATGGCGAAGTCAGCGGTAACCATGAGCGAGCTAGGAGTAATCAGGGATGCAGCCATAGTGGTCGAGGAAGGCGAAGTAATTGAAGTTGGAAGGCAAAGCCAGTTGAAGTCCAAGTACCCAAGGTACGAGAAGGTGGACGCATCAAACTGCGTTGTAATTCCAGGCCTAATAAACGCCCACACCCACATGGCCATGAGCCTGCTGAGAGGATACGCGGACGACCTAATGCTACACGAATGGCTTGAAAAGTGGATCTGGCCCCTCGAAAGCAAGATGAGCAGCCGAGACATATACGTAGGAGCCCTACTAGCATCAGTTGAAGCAGTCAAAATGGGGACAACAACGGTCAACACCATGTACCACTACAACCCAGACTACAACGAGGCGAAGGCAATCCTGGAAGTGGGATTAAGGGGAGTAGTATCCCACGTCTGCTTCAGCTGGAGGAAGGAAGAAGACTTCAAGCAGCTAAACCACCTAACCAAGC
The DNA here is from genome assembly GCA_025061115.1 of Candidatus Culexmicrobium cathedralense. Taxonomy (GTDB): domain Archaea; phylum Thermoproteota; class Methanomethylicia; order Culexarchaeales; family Culexmicrobiaceae; genus Culexmicrobium; species Culexmicrobium cathedralense. The sequence goes on from JANZKC010000001.1 coordinate 564,080, forward strand.
ACTGGCACGGCAAAGGCAGCTGGAAAATTAGAGCTGCAATATCACCCCACGCACCATACACGGTCGACCCGAAATACATGATAGAACTTAGGGAGTACGCCGACGAGCTCAACAAGGACGCCCAAAAGGACTACGAGAAAATCATAGTTCACATACACCTAGCAGAAACCAAAAATGAAGCTGAACTAGTCAAGCAAAAATTCAAAGTAAATGTCAGCGAAGGAGTCGTCAAGTACCTATACGACTTGAAGGTTCTCAAGGAAGACGTAGTTGCAGCCCACTGCACTTGGCTCACAGACAAGGACATCCAAGCCCTGAAAAAGGCCAATGTAAAGGCAGTGCACAACCCAGCAAGCAACCTCAAGCTAGCATCCGGAATAAGTCCAGTGCACAAACTGCTCAGCGAAGGAATCACAGTTGCCCTTGGAACCGACAGCGCATGCTCAAGCAACTCGCTCGACATGTTTGAAGCAGTGAAGCTCGCAGCCCTCCTACATAAGGGAGCAACCCTAAACCCAACCGTCGTGCCAGCTGAAACAGCACTAAAAATGGCTACAGTAAATGGAGCTAAAGCGCTGAGCTGGAGCAGCCAAATAGGCACGATCAAGCCCGGAGTGAAAGCGGACCTCGTAATCATAGACTTCAACAAGCCGCACCTAAAGCCCCTATTCAACGAGTTAAGCCACCTAGTCTACGCAGTTAAAAGCCTGGACGTTAGAGACGTAATGGTCAACGGAGAATTCATCGTCGAAAACGGCAAGGTGAAAACCGTCGATGAAAACTGGGTCATGAAGGAAGCTGAAAAAGTTAAAGAAAGCCTACTTGAAAGATTACGTGGGGAAGCGCGTGAAGTTTAAAGTTAAAGACTTAAAGTTGGCGGAGCAGGGAAGAAGGCAAATAGAGTGGGCAGAATCGAAAATGCCAGTTCTAATGAAAATTAGGGAGAGATTCAAATCCGAAAAGCCGCTGGAAGGCATGAAGGTAAGCGCTTGCCTCCACGTAACCAAGGAAACAGCAGTTCTAATGAAAACGCTAATCGCAGGAGGAGCTGAAGTAGCGCTAAGCGCATCCAACCCACTCTCAACCCAAGATGAAGTGGCAGCAGCACTCGTCGAAGAGGGAATAAGCGTATACGCGTGGAGAGGCCAAAGCGAAGAAGACTACTTCAACTGCATAGGGCTCTCGCTAAAGCACAAGCCAGACATAACAATGGATGATGGAGGAGACCTAACCGTCAAAGCGCACATGGACGGATACGCCGAAGAAGTCATTGGAGGAACCGAGGAAACGACCACAGGAGTATTAAGGCTGAAAGCCATGGAGAAGCAGGGAGTTCTAAAGTACCCAATAATCGCAGTCAACGACGCGCACACCAAATACCTATTCGACAACAGGCATGGAACTGGGCAAAGCACGATCGACGGAATAATGAGGGCGACAAACGTGCTACTAGCAGGAAAAAACGTGGTAGTAGCAGGCTACGGCTGGTGCGGAAAGGGAATAGCGATGAGAGCCAAAGGAATGGGCGCAAATGTAATAGTAACCGAGGTAAACCCGCTAAGAGCGCTAGAGGCAGTGATGGATGGCTTCAGGGTCATGCCCATGGAAAAGGCAGCCGAAGTAGGAGACATATTCATAACCGCAACAGGAAACATCAACGTCATAAGAGGAGAGCACATGATAAAAATGAAAAGCGGAGCAATACTCGCAAATAGCGGCCACTTCAACGTCGAAATAAACCTAAAAGACCTTGAGAGCCTAGCCACCTCCAAGAGGAAAATAAGGCCCAACGTCGATGAATACACCCTCAAAAACGGAAGAAAACTATACCTACTATGCGAAGGAAGGCTTGTAAACCTAGCAGCTGCAGAGGGACACCCAAGCGAAGTAATGGACATGTCATTCTCAAACCAAGCACTATCAGTCGAATACCTAGCGAGAAAAGGCAAAGAGCTAAAGCCAGCAGTCTACAAGGTTCCAGAATTCATAGATGTCGAGGTAGCGAGACTAAAGCTGAAAAGCCTAGGAATAGAAATAGACAAGCTAACAAAAGAGCAGGAAGAGTACATACAGAAATGGCAGCTCTAATTAGGAAAATTTATTGACAAGTAGTTAAAGATAAGCATGGGGGTGCTACTAATAGAAATCTCTAAGAAAGCGAAGAGACTAACAGACCTGCCAGGAGTAGGGCCGGCAACCGCGGAAAAGCTCATCAACGCAGGATTCAGCTCCCTTGAATCCATAGCCATCGCAACTCCAAGCGAGCTCGCAGCAGCCACAGGCGTGTCCGAAAAGGCGGCGCAAAAAATAATAATTGCAGCAAGGGCAGCCCTCGACATCGGATTCAAAACAGCAGACATAATCTACGAGCAGCGATTAAAGGTCAGCAGAATAACAACTGGAAGCAGAAGCCTAGACAAGCTACTAGGAGGAGGAGTTGAAACCCAAACAATAACCGAAGTATTCGGAGAATTCGGAAGCGGAAAAACCCAGCTAGCACATCAGCTGTCAGTAAACGTGCAACTGCCAATCGAGGCCGGAGGATTAAATGGGAAGGCACTCTACATAGACTGCGAAGGAACCTTCAGGCCCGAAAGAATAGTCACAATGGCAAACGCCCTAGGACTAGACCCAAAAGAAACGCTGAAAAACATCATATTCGCAAGAGCGTACAACTCAGACCACCAAATGCTAATCGCGGAGCAGGCAAAGGAAATAATTGAAGATGAAAACATAAAGCTAATAGTAGTAGACAGCGTAACAGGCCACTTCAGGGCAGAATACCCAGGGAGGGAAAGCCTAGCTGAAAGGCAGCAAAAACTTAACAGGCACCTACACACCCTGGCAAGGCTAGCGGACGTATACAACATAGCAGTCTTCATAACCAACCAGGTAATGTCAAGGCCAGACGCATTCTTCGGAGATCCAACAACGGCGGTTGGAGGCCACGTACTATTCCACGTGCCAGGAGCAAGAATATACTTGAGGAAAGCCAAGGGCAATAGGAGAATAGCGAGGCTAGTTGACAGCCCATACCTACCTGAAGGAGAAGCGATATTCGCGATAACCGAGGAAGGAATAAGAGACGCAGAGGGAAGCTAGAAGCCAGCCACTGCTAAAGAATTTAAATCCACAAAACAAAGTAAGCTAAGGGGCTCGAAGCTGATTAGGAAAACCCATCTCCACGACCACTTCGTAGCTAAAGGAGCAAAAATGGTTGACTTCGCAGGCTGGCACATGCCACTATGGTTTGAAAGCATAATAAAGGAGCACCTAGCAGTTAGGAATGCCGTAGGAATTTTCGACGTAACCCACATGGGGAGAATGCTCATAACCGGAAAAGACTCATGCAGCTTTCTCCAGTACGTAACAACCAACAACGTCGAAAAGCTCAAGGTCAAAAGGCTTCACTACTCAACAATCTGCAATCCAAGCGGAGGAATAAAGGACGACATAATGCTCCTAAGACTAGAGGAGGAGAAGTACCTTCTCATATGCAACGCCTCAAATAGAGAGAAGATATTCAACTGGCTTAAACAGCACGCCGAAAAATATCAAGTTCAAGTGGAAAACATCTCAGACGAAGTCCCCATGTTCGCGCTTCAAGGACCCCTAGCCGAGAAAACCCTTCAAAAGCTAGTTGAAGCGGATTTAAGCAAGCTCAAGCACTGGAGATTAACCAAGGCGAAAATCCTAGGAGTAGAAGCAGTAATCAGCAGGTCAGGCTACACGGGCGAAGACGGCTTCGAAATAACCCTGTGGAGAATACCCCTAAGCGAAGCCCAAAAGGCAGTTGAAGTTTACGAGGCAATACTCGAAGCCGGAAAGGAATATGGAATAGCGGAATGCGGGCTAGGAGCAAGAGATACATTAAGGCTGGAAGCAGGACTAGTCCTCTACGGAAACGACATCGACGAAGCCACAACACCACTAGAGGCAAAGCTGGAATGGGTGGTAAAGTTCGAAAAGGGAGAATTCATAGGAAGAGAAGCACTCATGAAGCAAGCGGAGGAAGGACTAAAGAGAATTAGAGTCGGACTAAAAATGATTGATAGAGGAATACCTAGGCAGCACTACGAAATATACAGCGGAGAAGAAAAAATCGGAACAATAACCAGCGGAACGTACTCGCCACTGCTAAAGGTTGGAATAGCCATGGGCTACGTGAAACCACAATATGCAGAGCCAAAAACGCAAGTCGAAGTCGTTATTAGGGGGAAAAGAGCAAAAGCAGAAATAGTAGATTGGCCATTCTACGACCCCACAGCTTACGGAAGAAGGAGGGTGAAAAAATGAAGGTAAACGACTATGAAGTTAGGGAGGAGCTGTACTACACCAAAGAGCATGAGTGGGCTAAAATTGAAGGAGAACTCGTCCGAATAGGAATAACGGACTACGCGCAGAAGCAGCTGAGAGACATAGTTTACGTCGAACTTCCCGAAGTAGGCAAGAAGATAAGCAAAATGGGCGTCCTCGGAACAGTCGAGTCGGTAAAGGCGGTATCAGAGGTTTACAGCCCACTAAGCGGAGAAGTTGTCGAGGTAAATGAGGAGCTGGAAAACAGCCCAGAGCTAATAAATCAAGACCCCTACGGGGAAGGGTGGATAGCAGTACTAAAGCCAAGCAACCTTGAAGAAGAGCTCAAGGACCTCATGAAAGCCGATGAATATGCAGAATACTTGAAAAAGGAAGTTGAAGAGCATTAAGCAACTCTAACTATTTTTTCCTCACCATAATCGGTTATAACCCTCATATATCCCCTCAAAAGCTCATCCACCTCGGGATCCCCAGTATCAACCCTAAGGCAAGGTATGGTTGAAAGCTTATAGTGCGTAGCAACCACAACGATGTTTCTACGCCCAACTCTCCTAATAACTTCAGGGCTAATCTGCTGATTCCCCCTACCGAAGATGAAGCCCTGACTCCCAATAGGCGTAACCACAATGACGCTTCGCCTACCCTCAATTTCGCTCAGAATTCTCCTCTCATCAACGTCAAGAGCTAAAAGCCTCCTGCCATGAAGAACGTCGACTCCAAGGAGAGTTTTAGGCAAGCCGAGGACGTCGGCAATCGCCTTAACAGTGGTTCCAGGACCCAAAATGTAGATTACATCATCCTCCATTCGCTCCACAAAGTACCTCGCAATCGCCAATTGATTTTCCCGCTCATCCTCAGTTTGGGGGCTGGGAGACTTAGCGCTTTGAATGTAGTTTGGCTCATATGGAACAAGCAAGTAGCCGTAAAGCCTAGCTGAAAGGCGGCCCTCCCTAAAAGCCTCCTCATCAACATCCATGACCTCAGCCTCCCTCAGAGGAAGATTTCCGGCCAAAAATTCGGCTACAACCTTAGCTGCAACCGCAGGATTAATGGCAAAAACTGCGGAGTGCATTTTAACTCCAGTAGGAACGCCCAAAACTGGAACCTTCAAGTCCACCGACTCGCAGACATCCCGAGCAGTTCCATCGCCACCGCAAAAAACGATTAGGTCAACGCCGAGCTCAGCCATCTGGGCAGCAGCACGCCTGGTATCCTCCGCAGAGGTTCGATCGCCAATCTCCCCAACAACTACTGGATCGAAGCCGCACTCCCTAGCTTCAAACTCACCCATCTCCCTAGGGTAAGTTATCAAGGTGCACTGGACCCCAAGCCTCCTCAGCTCCCTAAGCATCTGCTTAGCTCTCTCAGGAGCAACCGGCTTCGCCCCAAGCCTAATCGCTAATTTAAGAATCTCCTCACCGTCAGTCCCCTTTAAGCCAACTCTACCGCCCATTCCAGCTATGGGGTTAACTATGAAGCCAAGCCTCTTCATATCAACCACTAAAGGGGAGTTATGCCCATCCTATACTCTTCGTCATCTATCCTCCAAAGCTTCTCGTACGCAGCCTTGTAGGGCGGCGTCTGCGTGAGAAGAAGCTCCTTAACCCTCACTTCCCTCAAGATGTACCACTCCATGGACTTGAGCATCTCCAGAATCCTCCTATTGGAAACCGCCACGTAAGCGTCGATGTAAGCCTCAATTGGAAGGTCGAGCTCCTTCCTCATTTCCTGCAATCTCCTCACAACCTCCCTAGCCAATCCCTCGGCAATCAGCTCATCGGTCAACTCCACGTTCAAGTAGATGTCTCCAAAGTTGAATGAGGACCTCACATAGCCCTCTGCAACCTCCTCCCTCACAACGAGGTCCTCAGCAGTCAATCTAATTCGCTCCCCATCAATTTCAACTTCATAATAGCCGCTGGAGTCAAGAGCCCTCTTAACCTCAGCAGGATCAACCGACTGGAGAGCTTCCAGCAGCAACTTAAACTTATCCTTAAGCTTCGGCCCTAAGGAGGCATGGTTCGGACTTACTTGAATCACCTTAAGCTCATCCTCCTCACCTTTAGCGAGAAGCCTAACCTGCTTGACATTTGCTTGCTCGCAAATCACTGACTTAAACTCCTCAATTGCACTATCAACTTCAGGCATATCCGAAGCAACCAGCAGCTCCATCAAAGGATATCTGAGCTTTATCCTTGCACTCTGCCTAGCACTCAGGGCAGCCTCCACAATCGACCTAGCTATACCCATAAGCTTCACAAGCCTCTCATCCACGAGGTCTTCAATAGGCTCAGGCCAGTCGCACATGTGAATGCTTTCAGGAAGACCTTCATCTGCAGGCCTGAAAATCCCTTGATAAAGCTTCTCGGTTATGAATGGAATTATTGGAGCAGCCAACTTCAAGAAAGCGAGAAGCACGTGATAAAGAGTTGCGTAAGCAGCAAACTTCGTTGGATCCTCACTTTCAATCCAAGTTCTCCGCCTAATCAGCTTGATATACCATCTGCTAACGTCCTCAACTATGAAGTCCCTCAAAGCTCTAGCTGCCTCATGAATGTGAAGACTCTCCATAGCCTCAGTAACCTTCCTAACCAGCAATTGGGTCTTGCTTAGAAGCCACCTATCCTCAGGCTGAAGGTGCTCCCTAACGTCATTCAAGCTGCACTTAGCAGGAGAGTAGCCGTCCAAGTTCATGTAAAGGCTTGCAAAGTAGTAGACGCTCCACATTATCTTCAACGCCCTATAGACCTCGCCCAGCTCATCCATGGAGAAGCGCAGGTCCTCCCAAGGAGTGCACTGGAGCTCATACCACCTGAGAGCATCCCTACTATACCTGCTGAAAACCTCTTCAGGGTAAACAACGTTTCCAAGCGACTTGTGCATTGCCCTGCCATACTGGTCAAGGGACCAGCCGTGCATTAGCACCTGCTTGTAGGGGGATCTGCCGAATCCAATGTAGCTGCTGACAAGCAGGGTGTAGAACCAACCCCTAGTCTGGTCAGGGCCCTCAAGGATCAAGTCCGCTGGCCACCACTTCTTAAACTCATCCTCACGCGATGGGAAGCCCAAGCAAGCCCATGAAGCAACGCTTGAATCCATCCAAACGTCTAGAATGTCAGGTACCCTACGCATCTCTCCTCCACACTTGCACTTCAAAACAACTTCATCTATCCAAGGCTTATGAAGGTCGAGGACAGGCGGAAGCCTTACGGCTTTGCTCTTCAACTCCTCTACGGAGCCAATAACCTCCCTACGCCCACACTTCTCGCAGATCCATATTGGGAGTGGGGCACCCCAATACCGCTGCCTCGAAATAACCCAGTCCCTCACATTTAAGAGCCAATTCCTAAACCTACTCCTTCCAGCCCAGTCGGGAACCCACTTTATCCGCTCATTCTCCTCAAGAAGCTTCTCCTTTATCTCCGGAACCCTGATAAACCACTGCCTAGTCGCCCTGAGAAGAAGCGGAGTCTTACAGCGCCAGCAATGAGGATACCTATGCCTAACCTTCCCCCTATAGAGAAGGAGGCCCTTCCTCTCCAAGTCCCTAATTATATCCTCATTAGCATCCCAAATCAGCTTACCAGCATACTTACCTGCTTCACCCGTAAACCTCCCAGACTCATCCACGGGAGAAACTACGGGCAAGTTGTACTTCAACCCTACAAGGAAGTCCTCTTCACCATGCCCAGGAGCAGAGTGAACGCACCCAGTACCCTCCTCCATCGACACGAACTCCTCACTCAAAACAACCCTATGGGCGCCGCGGATTCTCCTCTGAACATCAACCTCATCGAGGAGCGGAGGAACGTACTTCAATCCCTCGAGCTTCCTACCTGGAAATCGCTCTAAAATTTCATAGTCCAACCCGACCTCGCTGAAGACGGCCTCACACCTAGGCTCAGCTAAAATGTAAACTTCATCTCCAACTCTAGCTCTCACATAAGTATGCTCGGGATGAACCATAACAGCAACATTAGCAGGCAAAGTCCATGGAGTCGTAGTCCAAATTAGGATGAACTCACCATCCCTACCCTCAACCGGAAACTTAACGTATATGGACGGGTCCTCAACCTCACGATACGCGTCGGTCACCTCATATCCCGAAAGCACAGTTTCACATCGAGGACACCAGTGGAAAACCATGTAGCCAACATCAAGCAACCCCTTCTCCTCAGCCTTCTTAACCACCCACCACTCAGCCTCGATATACTCCCTAGCTATGGTCATGTAGGGCTTATCCCAATCCATCCAAACTCCCAAATTCTTAAACTGCCTCTCAAGAACCTTCAAGTGCTCAAGAGCATACTCCCGGCACTCCTCAACGAAGCGCTTAACTCCAAGGGACTCTATATCCTTCTTCGTCCTGAGGCCAAGTTTCCTCTCAACCATAACTTCAATGGGTAGGCCATGCATGTCATAGCCAGGCTGATCCCTAACATCATAACCCCTCATCCTATAAAACCTTAGGAAAGCATCCTTCAACACCTTGTTCCAAGCAGTTCCCACGTGAATTGGATTGGTAACGTACGGCGGCCCATCCAAGAAGTAGAATTTTGGACCATTAGCTCTAAGCCTCTTAACCTTATCATAAATCCTGTTCTCATCCCACCACTTTAAAACTTCAAGCTCCCCTTCACTGCCAGGATAATCCCTACTTATAGCTCCAACAACACCCATGTCAATTCGCCCTCCAGAAGAAGCATTCACTTAAAAACAAGTACCCTAGCAGAAAAGTCCGCGTGTAAAGCCCTAAATTTGGCGCTGATACACTCTCCAGCCTCCTCATCATAGGGGAGAAGCAATAATATTTAAAGTTTATTGAACATTAGGGGTAAGGGGAGGAAGCACATTGCGAAAACGATCGAAGATTAGGGGCATCGCCAAGCAGCTGCCCCACCTAAATCAAGCAATCAAATTTACTGCGATAATTCTGATCTTCGCCTTAGCTTTGGGAATAAGAATGCTCCCAATGAAGTGGGGATCATGGCTGACAGCCTACGACCCCTACTTCCAATATAGAGTTACGGAGTACATAGTTGAAAACGGCTTCCAAGCGTGGTTCTCATGGAAAGATGAAATGAGCTGGTACCCATTCGGCAGAAACATACCTAAAACCTCATACCCTGGAGTTCCATTCACAGGCGCATTCTTCTACATGCTCGCCAAAACCCTGGGAATCGAAATGTCAGTCATGGAGATATGCACCCTTGTACCAGCAATTCTAGGAGCATTGTCAGCAATTATAGCCTACCTAATTGGAAGGGAAATTGAAGGCGAGGCTGTAGGAATATTCTCAGGACTAATCTTAGCCACCGTGCCAGCATTCATCAGCAGAACTTCAGCAGGATTCTACGACACCGAAAGCGTAGGCTTCTTCGCATACATGCTATCCCTATACTTCTGGGTGCTAGCCATGAGGAGAGACTCAACGGCGGCAGCGGCAATCTCAGGAGCAGCCCTAGCATACATGGCTGCATCCTGGGGCGGAAGCATCTACCTACTAAACCTATACGCGCTCTACGCCATCGTAATGGTGCTCCTAGGAAAGTACTCCAGAAGGCTCCTTAAAACGTACTCAATAGCAGTTGGAGTCAGCCTACTCCTATCCGCTCAAGTACCTCTATTCACTAGGAAGTACTTGATAAGCTACGCAACGATACTGCCCTTAATCGCGATGGCAATCCTAGCAATCAAGGGAGTTCTCGAGGAAGCCGACGACAAGAAAGCCAAAATGCTCGGCCTAGCAGCCATAGCAGTCATAGCGCTAATGGGAGTGGCAGCCCTAGAAAGCAGAGGATACATTACAGCTCTAACAGGCAGAATACTCTCAGTCATAAATCCATTCGTGAAGGAAGCTCAGCCCCTAGTCGCATCGGTAGCTGAGCATAGGGCGCCAACATGGGGGCACATATTCCTCCAGTACGGAGCAGTCCTAATTCTAGCTCCATTGGGAATGTACTTCGCACTCAAGAGGGGGAGGGACACCGACATTCTACTAGCTTTAGGAGCACTGACAAGCGCCTACTTCGCATCCACAATGATAAGGCTCTTAATGCTCGCAGCACCCACATTCAGCATACTTGCAGCCATAGGAGTAGTTAGAATTCTCAAGCCCCACGCCAATATACTCATAGGCAGAGCAATTCCAGCCAGGAGAGGAAGAAAAGTCACAGTTAGGATTAGTAGGGGTGGAAGCGCGTGGATCATGGTGCTACTAACCCTAATCCTCATATTCAATACGATTTCATGGAGAGCCACCGCATATACGGCTCCAACCATAGTCACTTGCGGAGGAATACCTGGAGGAACAGGCTACCAGGACTGGATCGAAGCCCTCATATGGATGAGGGAGAACCTACCCGAAGACGCGGTGGTAGCCTCATGGTGGGACTACGGCTACTGGATCACAGCCCTCGCAAACAAGACATCGGTAATCGACAACGCCACGCTTAACGCAACCCAAATAGAGAGCATAGCACTAGCATTCATGTCAAATGAAACCACAGCCCTCAAAATATTCAAGAAGCTTGGAGCAACCCACGTAGTCGTCTTCGAAGCCTTCGACCCACAAACCGGATTCCTACTCCACGGAAGAGGCTACGGAGACTTCGCAAAGTCCTACTGGATGATCAGGATAGCAGATCTAAACGAGTCGGACTACATAAAGTACTACCCAGACAAGGGAATTCGAACTCCCGAAGGACCTAAGGCAGCCAACGCAACGCTTTACAGAATGCTATTCGCGACAAGAAGACATCTATGGAAAATGTGGGGAATAGACATTCCAGAGCCAGAGCACTTCGAACTAGTATTCAAGTCAAGCAATGAATTCGTATTCGTCTGGAAAGTCCTCTACGAGGAAGAGGGCTGATCCTTCAAGGCAAGCTTTTTCATCAAACGCCTATAACGCGCATACTTATCATCAGGAGAAAATTTGGCTGGATGAGGTATCCTCAACGAGCCGCCGCAGTATGGGCATGCATCCTTCCTAAGAGTATACCTTCCGCACTTAGTGCACTTCCTCAAAAGCCAAGGCAACCTTCAACCCTCAAACCCTAGTGAAGCTCCCCTGACCACCAAGCTTCTTGATAGTATTTAAAGCTGCTTTAACGATTGATTCCATCGCAGCTTCAGCAATCTGATAATTCCTAGCAGTAATATCAATTCTATATCGAGGAGAACCTACAGTGTAGATTCGAAATGAAATATCGTACTTCCCGCCGGCCTCAGCAGCCTTCATCAACGCCTCCTTAACCCTCAAAACCCCATCTGGAGCTGCAGAAGTCAACTGGAGGATGCCGCTGATCTTAACCTCAGGAAGCTCAATGTAAGCCTTAGCCAGCTCAGCTAAAACCTCAGCCCACTTCCCGGGAACCCCAGCTTTAAGTAGAGGCTCAACCCCCTTCATGGCTGCAGCTTCAAATCCAGCAAAAATCTCCCCAAAGTAGTCCTCCATGGGCCAGCCGGCTTCCTCATAAGCTTCATCAAGCGTCTTTCCAAGCCTATCAGCAGCCATCTCCAAGAACTTCTCAGCCCTCTGAAGCCTCTTCCACTCCAAAAGCTTCTCCTTCCTCTCCTTGGCAGTAACCCTCCTCAAAGAAAGGTCGACGTGCCCCTTCCTTGGATCAACCCTAATAACCTTCAAAACAACCTTGCGGCCCTCCTTGAGGAAGTCCCTGATATTGTGAACCCAGCTGGAGGAAACCTCACCAATAGGCACATACCCCTCGATTTCGCCGTATTCATCTAAAATGACGTATGCACCCCTATCGAAAACCTCTGCAACAGTGGCCATCACCAGCTCTCCAAGCTCGGGCAGCGGCCTCCTCCTTCTAACCAACCCATAAACCTCCAATAACTACTCCAAAACCCTAACCAGCTTGCCCTCAATAATAGCCTTACCGCCAGTCGGCCTAACCAAAACCTTATTGCAAACCAAGCACCTAACCACCGTGGAGGCCCTATCAAAGGTTATCTGCTCATTGCCGCACTCGGGGCAGCTGACCACAATGAACCTGCTTTTAGGCTCCGGAATGAGTATCTTCTTCCTCTTCATCCTAACGATAGTCAATTCACCTCACCTCCACAATTTCAATCCTCTTCATCCTAATGCCCTTCCTATGCAGAATGTATCCGCAAACCCTGCAGGTTAGCTTCAAAGTCTGCTTCTTAGTTACCTTAGCAAACCTCTTCTGCTCGGACTTCCTCTTGCTACCATAACCCTTCTTCTTAGCCCTATACCTCCTCTCTCCAGCGGCGAGGGCCCTCCTCTTACCGGCCTTATAAAGCGACACGGTGTGCTCGGTATGCGCCTTACATCTCGGGCAGTAAGTCCTTATGATTCTAGGAACCTTCATTCACATTCACCCCAATATCTCAACTACACCCCTTCTAGCCAGCGCTTCAGCATTTATCACGGGTATATTCGCTACATCCTCAGGCTTAAACGGCCCATACGTCTTCAAATCAGCGCCTACAAAGGCTGGAACCTCTCGAAGAAAACGAACTAATATTTTTTTCGCGAGCACGCCCTCCTCCAAGCTTGCGAACTTCTCAGTTAAGGATAGAAACTCCTCAATTGCGGATGCAATCTTCTCATAAGCGCTTAGCTCAACTTCAAGCAGATTCTTGGGAGGCTCGCTTCCACCACTCATGAAGTGCTTCAAAATCTTCCTCAACCTCAAACATACAATCGAGCTTATAATTTCACAGGCAAGCTTAGCCTCGGCTTCAGCAAGCTTAGCTTCAACATCCGATCCCCCCTTAACCTTATCCCTCAAGCTCTGCATGTAAGCTTGAACATTAATGTAAAAGTCGGATGGAAGCTGGGAAAGCTCCTCCGACTCAAGCTCCTCATTAAGAACATTAATCAAGTGCTTGTACATGATTGAGCCTCACTATAATCCAGTAAATCTAAGTCAGTTATATTATTAGCCCTCACCCCGCGGTAGGGTGGCAGCGCCCTTACATAGAAGGTAGATGGCTGCAGGCATTGGAAGCGTCACAGTAGCATCCTCAAACGGCCCAAAAGCCTCCCCTCCAACCGCAAAGCTCGGAGCACGATCAACGTGAACCTCAACCTCCCCCCTCCTAAAAACAACTGCATCAACAAGTGGGTCGAAGCTCTCAAGCTCGCTGAAGCTCAACTTCTTAACCTTAAACCCGGTCTTCCCATGAATAGTTTCAGGCAACCTCATAAGGCGCTTAATGTCGGTCGTCACCCTCTCATCAATGAAGCTCCCCTGAGCCCTAGCAACGTGGGAGGCAATTCTGGACCAAGTAAGAACCGAAACACCCTTAATTGAAGGCCACCTAGGAGGAGTGCTCTCCAAGCTCCTCAAAATCTCATCCCTATGCTCAACGATAACCCTTGCAACCCTGCTCCGCCTAATAACCTTCCGGACATCCTCAATTGAAGCTCTGCTTATGAAGTCGTAAAGCCCCCTAGCAAGCCTCCCCCGCCATCCTGGATCAGCCAGGTCTGGAGGGCCACCGCTTAGGGAAGCTCTGGAGAAGCCGTGAAGCTTAGGCATGATCCCCACACCCCTAATGTAGTCGGTTATCTCCCTCCTAGCCTCCTGCGATAGCTCCCTAACAACATCACTATGAACGTGCACGTGATACCCCCTATGGCCCGAGAAGTTGAAGGACATCTCGCTTGTAGATAGCCCCAAGTCAGCAACCAAAAAGTCCTCCACGAGCTTGATCGTCTCGCTCTTAGCCACCTCAAGGCATAACTCGCAAAGCCAAGTTTCAGCTTTCAACCTCTTGGACTTACACTGGGGGCAAGCCTCGGGAGCCATTCCAGATGAAGAGTAGCCGCAGTCAAGGCAAGTCCACCTGTCATGCTCCTCCTTGCATGGAGTGGGAATGTGATCCGCATCAATGTCGAAGACGAGGTCAGCCCCGAGCCAACCCTTACTATCCATATCCTCCGCATTAGGCACCTCATAGTAGGCTGAGGAGAAGTAGGCGTGGAGGGGAGCCTCACGCCTCAAAAAATCATTAAGCTCATCACCACTCCTAAAGGACAAGTGCCTAACCATCCCTTCCCTACCAAAAAGAATGAAGCCAAACTCCCTCCTCTCAATGAGCTTTGGAGGTGGAATCAGGGACCTCGCATAGTATGCGGAAAACATCCTCCTAAGGAATTGATGCTCACCGCTCAACTTCGCTCTCACCCTTACTGCTCTTAACCTTAATCTTATAGTAGGTAAGCGGGTGCTTAACCCTAGCACATAGAGGATCAACGCCGGATCCAACGCATAAGCCAAACGTCCTCAAGGTGCTGCAGCTTGGAGGAGTATACTTAATCCTTGAGCCCCTAAGCCCAGCAATGTGCTCAACCTGATACCTAGTGACGTTCTCATTGAAGTCCGCGGTCAAGCTAAATAAATGCACGACCTCATCAACGCTCTTCCCCACATTCAGCAGAAATGAAGTTAATGCAAATCTAGCCATGTGGGAAATGGAGCTGCCCTTAAGGAGATCGCTCAAAATCGACCGCATGCAGGGCGGAAAGGCGCTCTCAACAACAGGCCCAGCGTACTCCTCCTCAATTTTAATGTACTTCCTAAAGCTTTCAAAAAGCTTCCTCAAATCCTCAGCAGCCCTAGCAACCTCCTCGGGAACAACTATGCTTGGAGGAGGAGAATCAGCTCTACTTGCAATTCTAGCTCTAACAGCCTCTCCAATTAGCCTCGCAAGCTCATACTTTTGAACTCTAACCCAACCCCTAGAAACAAGCCTATTAACGAGCTTCCAGCTTGGAGCGTGAAATGAAGGGGCAACGCTCAAGTAATCTGCGAAGAAAATCTCGAAGAAGCCGGCCTCAGCACACCGCCTAACCCTCCACCTAAAGTTGCTCTCAGCCAAGTACTGAGCCTTCCAATCCTCATCCACCCTAAGCTCCTCATAAACCCTCTTAGCCTCAGCAACAGCATACCTCCTAAAAAGCGGAGGCTCACCTACGATGGTAAGCAAGGCCAAAGCCGCGGGATAGGAGAGAATTTCAACTTCAACATCAGTTAAGTCGGTTTTAACTCGGCCAAGCTTCACCGCACTTTCAATTCGCTCAACAGCTCTCCTCAAAATAACCCTATAACCAGGCTTTGCGAGCTCGCTTAAAGTTAAGCCAATGCCTTCAACGTACTTGACGGCTTCAACGCTGAATGGGTACTTTGCCAAGTCCTCCTTGGTGAAAGCACCCCTCACGCGCACAACCTCTAATTAATAAGGGTAGGCAGATTGAAATAAGTTGCTAGCTCACCTAAGCCTCCATTCTCGGAGCCAAGTAGTAAGTTATCCTGCCCTCCCCTGGAAGCATGAAGTCAAGCCTCAACGGCATGTCAGTTGAAAACTGCACTGTAACTATTTCAGCTGCAGCAACAGCCTTCATCATGTCCGACAAGTAGCTTAAGCTGTAAGTGCTCCTGGAAGGCTCCTTAACTTCCAGCTCCACCAGAGAGCCCATATCCTCGCTAAGCTTAACCTCAACATCACCCCTATCCCCAGAGGCAGTTAACATCAATGCTTCCTGATCGGCAGTGAACCTGACGTAATCGCTAACGATGCTTGCATCCTTAATTGCATCCTTCAAAGCATCAGCAATCACTCTAGCCTTAACATTGAACTCCAAGCTCGGAGAGGGAAGCTCCTCGCCAGCAATGTCTATTAGAGGCATTCGGAAAGTCCTCAAAGCCTTCCCCATGAAGCGCAAAGTCAACCTAGACCTGTCAGCGACCTCCATCTCCAATCGCTCCCTAGCCGAAGCCCTCTTAAGCAGCTTATTGAACTCGTCGAAGTTCACTCCAATCACCATCTCCTCATCACACCTGTACTCGTCGAAAGCAAGTTGAGGCAGATCCAGCTCAATCATAACGACGTGGGATGGATCCATGGCTCTCAGCCTAAGCCCATCCGGCGAAGCCACGAAGTTTGCTTCATCTATAAGCTCAGCAATTGCAGATACGATGCTGCGCCAGATCTTCGCACTCGTAAAAACAGCCCTAAACACTATTAACACCTCCAAAATACTATTAGCGACACGTTTAATATTTTATTTACTTTGACGCTTCTTCACGTCCTCGCAAATCTCCCTTGAAATTTTTAGAGCACTTTCAATCATCCTCCTAAGCCTAGAAGCGTAAGTCTTAGCGTTCAAGTAGTAGGGGATCCTCGCCTCAACCTCGGCAACGGCCTTCAGCGCTTTACTTAGAAGAAGCTCCAAAGCCTCAGCCTTATCCTCGAGACTGCACTCCGACACTAATCATATTCCCTCCAAGTATAGCCGCACCTAGTGCACCTGAAGAACCTGGTTGGACTTTCATCAGCCCTCCTAGTTTGAACCATCCACCAATAAGCCTCATTATGCCCGCACCTCGGGCATTCAACCCTAGTGGTGGGAAGCACCTTTGGAAGCTTGCTCTCATCAACCACTATAATTCCCCTATCCGGAGCGTGCTTGATCTCCTTAACAATCTTGTAGGTCGAGTCCTTCTCAACTGGCTCGGAGTAATTGCACCTCGAGCAGTAAAGCTCAACCACCCCATCACTTGAGCGCTTAGGCCTAAGCAAGCCGCCGCACTTCGGACAGAACTTCATTTGAATTCGCCTCTGAAAAGCCAGCTAATTACAGCGCAAAGTCTCTAATAGGCTTAACGCTAAAAGTCTTGCAACCCTAATCGGCTCAGGAAAATCGCCAACAACAACTACGCTCAACAGATCTTCAGCAGCATCAAAGCTTAAACCCTCAAACTTCAAGTACAAGTCATACTTGCTTGAGCGCTTCGCTCCAGCGCGCCAGGCTGAGTCAACTGCAATTACAGGGCGCTTCAGCTCATCATAGAGGCGCTTAACGTCAATTGCAATGTCCCCCCACTCAAAGCCATCGAATAAAACGTAATTTACTTGAGGGTAGTGGGGGGAGCACTTCAAAAGCTCAACGGCCTCCTCAATAGGATGCTCCAAGCACGCCTTGGATAGAACGCCGTCAAGCCAAAGCCCACCCCTAAAAATTGTGCATACAACTAAGTTTTCGATGAAGGTCAGCCCAGCAACCCTCGTTTCAAGCTTAACTCTCACTTAAATCTCTCCCAGATAAGCTTCAGCAACTCAGCGAAGGCATTGATTGAGGCTTCGAACTCACCTTCATCAAGCATGCACTTCAACTTGGATGCAAGCAGCTCTATGGCCTCATCAATTCCAACGATCTTGGAAATCCAAGCGTAGGCAACCAGGGCTTCAGCGGCATCTCCCCTGGCCTGAACGTCAACTCTCCTGGGAAGCTCAGCTCTAAGGCCAGCCCTCCTCAAGGCCTCAGCCAAAATTCTATTTGAAACCCTTTCACCGCAAAACTTGCCTAAAACCCTAGATTTAGCGGCGGAATATAGGAAGTTTACTAGGCTATCGCCGAGCTCAGCCAATCCCTTATCCATTAAAACGCCGCTTAAGCTCGAATATCTCCCCATCAAGTCACCCATTAGACTTAAGCGCGCTTAAGAAAAGCTCCTTAAACTTCAACGCATTATCCCTAACCCGCTCAGCCGCTTCAATAACCGCTTGGATCGGAGCCTTAGAGCCATCGGTTTGAACGTAAATTCTCGGCTTCCCAACCAAGGGGTGATCAATGTGGTAAGCGGCGAACACCACGTGCTTATCGTTAAAAAGCTCTTTGCATAGGGCATTGCAAAGCGTGTGATCCTCACCTTCAAGCTCCAACTCGAGGGAACTTTCGTCCACCTTAACAATCCTCACCTTACTCAAACTCACACCTCAGCGCCTAGAGTCCACTTACATCAAAATAAAGTTAGCGGAAAAGCTCCTCAACCTCCTTTAAAGAGGACAAAAGCTCGGTAAGCGCCTCCCTCCAAGCCTTGCGGAGCACGAGCCTTCCACTCTCATTCCTACCCAAAAGCTTAAGCTCCTCAGCAGCACCAACCACGGTCCACAAATCCAGCCCGGAAACGCTTGAAGCCAATGCGAGGAGCTTCTTGACGCTGGATGACTTGGTTTCATACTGAAGATTCGAGTATGCAGATCCAATTAGCCTAGCAACTTCAAATACGGTGTCTTCATCAGCGTCGGTTTCAACTCCACCATCAACAACTCTGCACTTAAAACCCCTAAGCTGAAGAGCTTCGGCCAGAAGCTCCAGCGAAATGGCTGTGCCAGCCTCCCTAGATAGAGCTCTAACTTCAAATAGGTTGATTCCAACAAGCTTCAACTTGGATTTCCTCTTGACAATTGAAGTAAGCTCCCTAATTAGGCTTGCAGCCCTCCTAACATCATCATGGGAGCCGCGCACGGCCACCTTAACCACTCCAGGCTTAGAAGAAATGCTTAAGTCCACGAAGGTCAAGCGGCTGCAAATGGCGTCCAAAATCGCCAGAAGCTCCTTCTCACTTGAAACGCTGATCTTAAATACCCTCTCAACGCCCCGCCTCAAGGATTAATCCCCCATAGTCAGCTGCAATCTTCCTGGACTCATAGGCCCTGCAATTCTGGCAGAATAGCCGGTCCCTCCGCCTAATAAGCGGCGACAAGCACCTCGTGCACTTCGCAAGCAGCACTCCAAGCTTAGAGCCCCTCATGGAAAGCTGGTAGGGAGTCCAGGAGTTGAGCACCTTAACTCTAACCCAATCCCCCAGGCGAACAGCATCAAACATGCTCCTAAACTTCTTCCTAATTGAAAGCTGGGAAATGTGCAGGAAGCCAGTTAAGTAGGAAGATAGCTTCCCCTTACCCTCAAGATGATACATTCTAACAATCGCAATTTCATCCTTAACGTCATAGACAACTCCTAAAGCGACATCGCCCTCCCTAGGCAGCGGGAGGAAACACCCCTTATACGGCGCAACCGAAATAACCCTCTCCGCCAAGTCAAAGCGGACCATGCCAGCCCTAGCAGAATAAATGTTCCCATTCTCCTCGTAGGTGCCATCGCCTGGAATGAACTCCTCAATAACTGCCAGAAACTCCCCTGGAAGCACGAACTTGCCCTGAAATCGCTGCATAATCACCACCCCTTACGAGCACATTTAAAATCCACTCGCTCGCTGCGCACAGCTAGCTCTCAGCCAATATTCTGTAAAGATCCACTTTAACCTTATGCCTCCTCTCAAAGTGGAAGTCGAACATGCGAGGTATCTCCAAGTAAAGTGGAATTATGTCAGTTACAACTCCGCCGAGCTCACCCACAAACTTTAAGATGAAGCGCCTATTAAGCTCCCCAGCCTTGTGGAGGGAGTAGACCACCGAAGCCGAGGAAAGGGCGGCCTTCAGAAAAGCCCTATCAGCACCCCTCCTCTGAACCCCAAAAGGCGGATTCTGAACTACCGTATCCCCCCTAATCGAGAGGCTCTCAACGGAGGCGCGAATAAAGTCCACGCATCCACGGACACCAACCTCCTCAGCATTAGCCAAGGCTACCCTCAAAGCCGTTGAATCGACATCAACGCCAACCACGAAGTCAGCTCCCAAAAGAGCAGCCCCAATGCCAAGCCTCCCACTTCCACAGCCGAAATCCAACACAGCCTTCCCCTCAATATCATCGTAAGTCCTCCCAGCAAACCAGAGAACCCTAGCTGCAGCTCCAGCTGAAATAGTGTACTGCTCAAGCGAAGGAGTTGGGGAGGGGTGGGGCTTAACCCCCTCAAGAATAATTTCCAAGTGCCTAAGCTTCCTTATCCTCCCCATCAAGTCCACCCATTATAGTTGGAATCGGAAGTCCACTAACACCTTCAAATCCACCCAAAGCCAACTTCAACTCTCCAACGGTAATCAAGGGCTTCCTAAACCTATCAGCATCATCAATTGCAATTCTAGGGCAGGCAGCAGCAACAAAGGCATCAACTTCATCAAAGGGGTATAGGGCTTCCGGCGAAATCTCCCTAGCAGCTATCAAGTAGCATTTCCTACCATAACTCAAAATTAGCTTCTTAGCTTCAAGAGCAACATCAATCACCGCCTGCCCAGGCTTAACTCCAACGATAACTCCAAAAACATCAGCATCCCTCGCCCTAGCGATGCTCGACCACCTCAAACTCAAAATTCTCTTCAAAAGCTTGGAGATATCCCTAGCCTCCCCCCTATATGGATCCGCCACAACCACAGGCTTGCCAGTTGAAAGAGCAACGCCAAGCGCATGAAAGTCCCCGCCAGCAATAACAAGGAATGCATCCACGCCACTCATAACCGAAAGAGCAGCGCAAACATCGCAGCCCAAAATTTGACCATCAAAGGGGACTCTACCACACCTACCTCCAATCAAAACCTCAAATCCAGAGGCCTCAAGAAGCCTCCTAGCTTCATCAAGCTTATGAACATGCTGAACAGTTGAAACCAAACCTATAACCCTATAGGATTTAAGCAGCTTAACAGCACTCTTAACAGCGCCAGCAACTGGAAGCTCCGAAAAGGCAGGAATGTAAACTACCGGCACTTCACTAGACTTCAAAAATTGGGTATGGCCAAAGTGGATTATCAAGTCGGCAGAAAGCCTCCTAGCTTCATCAAACGCCACGTCGCACCCGCCATAGCATGGGTCAGCCAATACTATAACATCAACTCCGCACTTAGACTCAATCTCCCCAGCCAGCTTAAGAGCATAAACCTTCAATCCATCAGGAAACTGAAGAATAACCCTCCTAGCACGCCTACTCCTAACCTCTCGAACAACCCTATCCAACTCGAAGTTGTACACTTTAAACCCCAAACAACCTTTCACCTACACTCCTATTAGGCAATTACTACGCCACTAAATGCAGGCAACAATGAAAAGCGAAATGAGCAGGTAAACCTGCTGCGAAAATAGCAAAAATAAAGAAGAGGGATGTTACCCGTACACTTTAAGTGCGGAGCGAGCACTTACAAACTCCTTACGAATCAGATCCCTTATTGCTACCCTGATCACCTCCGCCCTAGAGGTGTATCTGCCACTCTTGACGAGCAGATCAATTTCATTAAGGATAGCTTCAGGAACCCTAGCAACAATTACTTTCACTCACCCCTCCCCCACAAAAATAAATTAAACTCGCTAACACTTAGGTGTGCGTATTACTAGTGTATTACTAAGAGAATACAAATTTACATGAAAAATTCCACTGTCAAGCCCCCTCAAAATCCAAAAAAGGAATTAGAGAGGAGAATATCTGGAAAACTAGATAAAAATTAGGGAAATACGCTGCGAAAAACGTGGAAAAAACTCAAAAAAACTAAAAAAGGCGAAAAAAGGCTGCTACTTGAAATCGGTAAGTACAAAATATTAGAGTGAGAACTCCGATATCTATCGAGGAGCAACATGAGGAAGATTTACGTGGAAACCTACGGGTGCTCAGCGAACGTAGCTGACACGAACATAATGGTCACCCTGCTGAAGAAGGCAGGATACGAAGTAGTTGACAGCATCGATGAAGCAGACGTAGTGATCCTAAACACCTGCACGGTTAGAGGCGAATCGGAGAGGAAAATGGTCAAAAGGCTCAAGGAGCTTGAAAAGCTCAGGCAAAGGTTGAACTTCAAATTAGTAGTTGCAGGATGCCTAGCTAAGGCTCAGCCAGCACTCATAGCGAAAATCTCCCCCAAAGCTTCGATGCTCGCGCCCCAGCTAATTGAGGAAGTAGTGGAGGTCGTGAAGGACGACTCCCGAATCATAAAAATTCTAGGTGAAGGCAAGAGGAGGACCCTGCCAAAGCACTTCGAAGGAGTTAAATTCACAGTTCCAATAGCCGAAGGCTGCATTGGAAGCTGCACGTACTGCATAGTTAAAGTTGCTAGAGGCAGGTTGAGGAGCTACCCTCCAGAGGAAATCGTTGAAGCAGTCGAATGCGCAGTGAAGGCTGGAGCCAGGGAAATTAGGCTAACAGCCCAAGACACGGCGGCATATGGACTAGACATAGGGACAAGCCTGCCAGAGCTAGTGGAGAAAATAACTGAAATTCCAGGGGACTTCATGATCAGAATTGGAATGATGAATCCAGATGGAGCCCTAAAAATGCTAGACAAGCTCCTAAAGGTCTACGAGAGCGATAAGGTGTACAAGTTCATCCACATACCGCTTCAAAGCGGAGATGACAGAATACTAAAGTTGATGAGGAGGAAGTACACTTCAAGCCAATTCATCCAATTAGCCCGCGAATTCAGAAGGAGATTTCCAGAGGGCTTCATAGCAACAGACGTAATAGTAGGCTTCCCAACGGAGGACGAGGCGGCATTCAACAACACGCTTAAAGTTATCAGCGAAGTCGAGCCAGACAAGGTTCACGTAGCAAGGTACAGTCCAAGACCCCACACCGAAGCAGCAGCACTACCTCAAATACCCGAAGCGGTGAAGAAGAAGAGGTCGAAAATCATGACAAACCTATCGCTCAAGATAGGCTTGAAGAGAAATATCCCACTCGTAGGCAGGGTTGAGGAAGCTTTAGCAGTTGACGAAGGATACGGCGGAACCATAAAAGCTAGATTGAACAACTACAAGATCGTAGTCTTCAATGGAGATCCGAGCATCATTGGCGAGAAAGTAAAAGTAAAAATTGTTGAAGCATCGCCAATCCAGCTCAGAGGGAAGCTCATCTAGCCTCCTGAAGCAGGAGGCAGAATTGCAATTTCATCTCCACTGCAAACTTCCCTTCCAAGCTCCTCTGGAACCCTCAAGTAAACCCTATTAACCGTAACTCGAAGGTAATCGTTGAAGCGTCCTCCCTCCCTAAACAAGCGCTGCTTAAAGTCATCGCCTAGAAGCTCAGCCAACTTCCTTAAAACGTCCAGCACGGTCGCTCCACTAGGAAGCTCCACCTCAATGGAGCCTGCACCTGCAATCTCCCTTAAAGAAGCGAAAAGCAGTACTTTGACCTTCAAAGCTATCGCTAATCCCCCTTAAGCTTCCGCTTATACATCCTCCACGACAAGCACATGGTCCTTGGGTGGCTGGCCTTCACTTCATCAAGCCTCTCAATGGCAGTGTTGGTGGGCGCAGACGTCACCTTAGACGGGTCGCTGTAGGCTTCCTCCGAAATCCTCTTCAACACTTCAACGTAGCGGTCAATGTTCTCCTTAGATTCAGTGTCGGTGAACTCGATCATCAAAGCCTCCTTAACTATCAATGGGAAGTACATGGTTGGAGCGTGAAGCCCATGGTCAAGCAGCCTCTTAGCCACATCCAAAGCTCTAACTCCAGTTTCCCTAAGCATCGGCTCAGCGCTCAAAACGCACTCATGCTTCCTCGGCTTATCGGGCGAGTAGGGCAAGGAAAATCCCCTAACGCCGGAAATTCTCTTTAGGAAGTAGTTGGTGTTGAGAACTGAAAGCTCCGCAGCCTCCTTCAAACCCCTAGCACCCATTGAAAGTATGTAAGCTGCAGTCTTAACTAGAACGGCGAAGTTCCCATAGAACGACCTAACCTTCCCAATCGAATGCGGGCGGTCGTAGTCTAGGTAGTAGCGCTTCCCATCAAACTCGATCACCGGTACTGGGAGAAACTTCTCCAGCTCCTCAGTAACTCCAACCGGGCCGGCTCCAGGCCCGCCTCCACCATGAGGAGTGGAAAACGTCTTATGAACATTGATGTGAACGATGTCGAATCCCATGTCGCCAGGCCTAACCTTACCCATAATGCCATTCAAGTTAGCTCCATCATAGTACAGGAGGCCCCCAGCCCCATGAACTATGTCCGCAATCTCCAATATGTGCTCCTCAAATATCCCAAGCGTATTTGGATTCGTCAACATCAAACCCGCAGTTCTATCGGAAGTAGCTGCCTTCAGCGCCTCCAAATCCACGCAGCCATCCTCAGCCGACGGAACAACTACGACCTTAAAGCCTGCCATAGCAGCGCTAGCGGGATTCGTCCCATGAGCACTATCCGGAACGATCATCTCATCCCTATGAGGCTCACCATTAAACCTGTGGTAAGCCCTAATAATTAGGCAGCCAACGTACTCCCCATGAGCTCCAGCTGAAGGCTGAAGGGTAACCCTATGCATGCCAGTTATCTCCGCAAGCCACTTCTCGACCAAATACATGAGCTCAAGCGCACCCTGAACAGTGCTCTCATCCTGGTATGGGTGAATCCAAGCAACATCATCGAGGGATGCGAGCTCCTCATTAACCTTTGGATTGTACTTCATCGTGCAGGAGCCAAGCGGGTAGGGCCCAGAGTCAACTCCATAGTTCATCTGGGAAAGCCTAATGAAGTGGCGGGCAACCTCAACCTCCGAAAGTTCAGGCAAGTCGACCTCATCCCTTCTAAGCCCCTCGGGAATGAGCTTAAAGACATCGCCGACAGCCCGCTTAACCTCACCGTCAGCCTCAGGAGGTAGATGGCCGATTCTCCCCGGAGTACTGAGCTCAAATATTAAGGGCTCAATCCACCTAGCCTGCCTAAACACTACACACCACCTCCAAGCGCAGCTCTAAATGCACTCACAAGCTTCTCTATATCCTCCCTAGAGTGAATTTCAGTAACGCAGTACAATGCAGATTCGCCCAGCTCAGGAAACTCGCTCTTAATCACCTTACCCCCATGAACACCCATTTCGAGAAGCCGCCCATGAAGCTCCTCAATGCTCAACGGGGACTCGTCAACGTTAACCACGAACTCCTTGAAGTGGGGAGCATTGAATAGGGGAGCCTTAACCCCCGGAATCTCATTAAGCCTCTTCATAGCGTAGTGCGAATTGTAAAGTATGGTTTCACAAAGCTTCCTAAGCCCCCTAGGACCTAGAAGCGAAAGGTAAACTGCAGCTG
This sequence comes from Candidatus Culexmicrobium cathedralense, assembly GCA_025061115.1. Lineage (GTDB taxonomy): Archaea > Thermoproteota > Methanomethylicia > Culexarchaeales > Culexmicrobiaceae > Culexmicrobium > Culexmicrobium cathedralense. The sequence continues at coordinate 589,142 of JANZKC010000001.1, forward strand.
CAACCGCACATAATGCTTCATTGGTGCAAATGTTGGAGGTAGCCTTCTCCCTCCTAATGTGCTGCTCCCTAGTCTGCAAAGCCATTACATAGCCCCTCCTAGAGCCGTCCTTAGTAGTGGTCATGCCAATTATCCTTCCAGGCATTTGCCTCATCAGCTTCATGTCACCTCTACACGCGAAAATCCCTAGGGATGGGCCGCCGAAGTTCATTGGATTGCCGAGAGGCTGCCCCTCGCCCACAACTATGTCGGCGCCATAATCTCCAGGAGCCTTTAAAACTCCAAGTGAAATCGGATCCACTCCAACGATGTAGAGTGCTCCAGCCCTATGAGCTATGGAGGCTACCTCCTCAACATTCACCTCAATCAAGCCAAAGTATGAGGGGTTCTCCACATAAACAGCAGCAACTTCGCTTGAAGCGGCATCCTCCAGCGAATTCAAGTCCAATAAGCCAGTCTCCCTATCATACTCCACCTCAACAACCTCTATGCCGTGAGGGCTAGTGTAAGTTTTAAGTACGAACTTCCGATCAGGGTGAATAGCCCTCGGAACAACTATCTTCCTCCTCCTCGTCACCCTAACAGCCATGAGGGCGGCTTCAGCCAACGCTGAAGCCCAATCATACATTGAAGCGTTAGCCACATCCATTCCAGTGAGCTCGCAAATCAAACTCTGATACTCAAAAAGCGCTTGAAGCATTCCCTGCGACACTTCAGGCTGATATGGAGTGTAGGAAGTTAAGAACTCCGACCTCCTAACAATCTCCTTAACAAGCGAAGGCACGTAGTGAGGCCAGCAGCCTGCTCCCAAGAATATCGGCATCTCCAATGCATTCACGTTCTTCGACAGAACTCTGCGAATAAACCTGTAAACCTCCCACTCAGACATTGGGCCCGGAACCTTTAGGTCGCGGTTCAACCTAATGCTCTCGGGAACATCAGCGTAGAGCCCATCAACATCGCTAACCCCAATTTCCCTCAACATCTCCTCCTTAACCTTAGGAGCAGAGTTCGGCAAATATGGGTGAGTGAACCCCCTGCTCAACCCTCAGTCACCGAGAAAACTATTGCGCAAATAGCTTAAAACCTATTCATTCCGGAGAAGCGAAACAGCTAATTAAAGGCCTCAAGCTGAGGAGAATGTACTTCAGCAGCTTCACGCCGATGCTCGGCACGCCCCTCGAAAATTGGAGGAGATGCCCGAAAAGCAGGGAGCACAGCCTATACCAAGCTTCATTCCTAATGATAGACTACGGATTCACCCTCGAAGACCTAAAACCATACTAAATGAAAGCGAAATGCTGCCAAAAGGAAACTCAAAGCTAGCATACGTAAAGGCAAATCCCAACTAGTGTCCAGTCAACCCAGCAAGCGCAAAGCTAAAGGAATTACTGAAAGTACTTGGAATGGGACCAAAGTCAGCTGGGAAAATCCTAAAGCTCAGAAAGGAAGGGAAGGAGGTCTGGACGTTCAAGGACGTAGCCGACATAGTTGGAGTGGGGAGGGCAAAGCTGGCAGCCCCACACCTGCATTTGAAGGGAAGGCGATGCTAAGCAAATACGCTTTTATTATCCTATACTGAAGAGGATATATTGCTAAAGATAAGTTGAGAGTATGGTGATTCCATGAAAAACTCAAAAATAGCAATCGCAGCAATAATAGCCATAGCACTCCTAATGCAAACCTGCATTCCAACCGAATCCCAAAGCCCAGCCAAGCTGACGATCACAAGATTAATAGACGTCCAGCAAAGCTACACCCTCATAATAGATGAGGTAACCGTAGCCCAAGGCAGCCTAAGCAACCTAACCATATACCTGCCAATACAGTATGAAAACAACACCTACGCCATAAGAGCAGTGGATTGGGAAGGCGAAGAGCTGGAAGTCAAAGTTCAAAGCACAGCAAACTATATGCAACTCAACGTTGAACTACCTCAAAAGCCAGCTCCCCTCAAGGTTAAAATCGAAATCTATATGATCAACCTACTCGCCCAAGCCGAGCATGATCTCGTCAAGCTAACCATCCCCCTCTACCCAACCCTACCCATAGAAGTGGAGTCCTGCTACGTAGAGGTCCTCCTACCCCAATGGACGAAAAGGGTTGAATCAGTCAATCCAAGTGCAAACGCCACCCTACTGAATGGAAGGTACTCGGTGAACTATACTAAAGCGCCGCTCCCAGCAATGATGGAAGAGCAACTTGAAGTAACATTCTCAGCAACCCTACATCAAGTTCAGTGCTTGAACTTGACAAGGGAAGTTAAGGTAAATGGAGAGCTCGACATCCTAGACGCAATCAAATTCAAGAACGCAGGGTTCACCTCCATACCAAAAGCATATGGAGTCAACTTCACCCTACCCAAGGATGCAACCATAATTTCTGTAAAAGACGACTTCGGCGACCTCAAATTCAAAGTCCATGAAGCTGGAGAAGAAAAAATCGTTAACGTCAAGCTAAGGATAAATCTGGAAAGCGGATGGAAGTACGAAGTCTACATCCACTACAAGCTGCCAAGCTCAGGCTGGATTAAGGAGGAGGCGAACAAGGAGCTTTTAGTCCCCATGGACCCATTCTACAAGTTCCCAGCGGATCAACTCAAGGTAATAATTGACCTTCCTCCAGGCTCGGAGCTAAAGGCAACCCACGGAATGGAGCCAGCATCAGCCAATGGCAAAGTCATTTACGTAGCGCGCAAAGTAATAGGCGGCAGCTACCCACACAACGTGAAAGTGGAGTACACACCGCCGCCACTCAGAATTGAAATACCAACAAGCGTGCTAGCCGGAACTTTGATTGGAGCACTAATTGGAGCAGCAGTATACTTCAAGCGCTACGTGTTCAAAAAGCCCAAACCCCCAGTCGAAGCAGCCCCCACCTACCTTGAGGACCTCTACGGAGCATACATGGATAAACTCGAAATTCTAATCGACATGAAAAACCTCGAAGAAGCCTACAGAGCAAAAAGAATAGTGAAAAGAGCCTATAGAGCGAGAATGAGGGAGCTTAGAGAAGAGCTAAAGCAAGTCGACAGCAAGATAAGTCAACTCAAAGCCAAGGCACTGGCTGAAAACGCAAAGCTGCAAAGCATAATCAAGGAGCTCGAAGAAGCAGAAGCCGAGTACTCAGCAGCAATGATGAAATTGAGGGAGCTTGAAAGAAATTATGCTTCAAAGAAGATAACAAGAAGAGAATACGAAGAAGCAAGGAGAACTCTAGAGAAAGACGCAAGAAAAGCCAGAATGAAACTCGAAAGAAAGCTCGCAGACCTCCTAGAATTAGCCTCCTAACCGCTACTCTAAGCTAAAAAAGCTTAAAAACTAACTTAAAGCTAGAAGCATAAGGTGAAACTTATGCCAAAAGTTGTGGTAGACGAGGAAAAGTGCATCGGCTGCGGAACATGCGTTCAAGTATGCCCAATGGGAGTCTACGAACTAGTTGACGAGAAAGCCAAGCCAGTAAATGAAGATCAGTGCGTAGCCTGCAGAGCATGCGAAGCCCAGTGCCCAGTCCAAGCAATCACCATTGAGGAGTAAAATAAATCCACCCTTTTACCTCAACATTTTTATTCAATTTCAAATTCACAAACGCAGCCAGCTGACATCAGGCTCACGCTAAACGTATATTGCCCCTCGACGCAAAGTAGATTGAAATGCCATTCAAATGCATGAAATGCGGAAAATGCTGCAGAGAAACCGAAATGCCCCTAACGATGAGCGACATCAAGCGAATAACGTCGCTCGGATATAAGGTCAGCGAATTCGCCACATTCAACGGGGCGGCCTGGCGATTAAAGAACGTTGATGGACACTGCTTCTTCCTAAATCCAGAAACCAACGAATGCAAAATATACCCCCACAGGCCAGAAGGATGCAGAATATACCCTATAATATACATAGAAGGAGTTGGAGTTTCAGTCGACCCAGAATGCCCAGCAGCCCACACAGTAACTCCAGAGGAAATTGAAAAGGCAGCTCCAAAACTAATGAAACTAATTAGGGAGATAGAAGAGCCATGAAGAAAATCATTAAAGCATTAAAGAACCTCCTGCACGAGCAAGCCTACTGCCCCCACTGCAAAGATTACGTAAGAGTAAAAGTCGAAACGCGCAGAAAAGGAAGAAAAACCGTCGAAATAAGATCCTGCACCCAATGCGGAAGAATAATTGAGGAAATTGTGAAAAATAAAGTTTAAAATGCCCTCACAAATTCCAAGTGCAGAAAGGAATAATTCAATGCAAAAATTAATTGGAGCCGCCCCCAAATAAAACTACGACAGGGTGATGCGAGAGTAGAGCCTTGAGCGGAAAAGCGAGCAAAAAGAACAAGAAGGACGAGTACTGGCTGATAGGAAATCCGCTTAGGCGAAGAATACTTGAAATCATAGCTGAAAGAGGGGCAATAACCCCCTCAGAGCTGAGAAGAGAGCTGAACATAAGCTTTGGGACGCTCTACTACCACCTAAACTTGATGAAAAACTACTTAGAGCGCAACTCCAACAAGGAGCTGAAGCTCAGCCCAGAAGGGTGGCGAGCACTATCATACGTCAGCGAGCTGGAAGTACTGAGAAAATTCAAGCTCACAAGCCTAGTAACAATATTCGAAACTGGAAAGCGAACGACCCTAAGAGCAGCACTAGCAACCCTAACCATCGCCAGCTACATCGCAGCAGACCACCTGTACGGGCTGAAGACGAGCCTCATGATATCATTCTTCGAAAGCAGGCAAAGTCCAATACACCTATCCGCCCTCCACGTCCTAGGAAACTGGCTCACATTAACCTTAATAATGCTAGTACTAACCATCATACTCACAAGGAGAAAGCTAAGCCTAGCCGAAATTACAAACACGCTAATAGGCGTTGCTGCCTCCACATCCCCATGCCTACTATACCTTTGGTCAGCAATACTGGACAGCAGCTTCAGCCAATACGTGTTCGTAGCCTCCCAAGCATTAACCTGCATGATGATAATATCAATGCTCATAGGCACGCTTAAAATTGGAAGCGAAAAGGCAGCAATAATAACCCTCCTAACCATGTACAGCGCCCTCCTAGCCCTAGAAGCAGTAGCCACGTTCTTAATTTAGCTCTCGAATTATTCGAGAGCCACCTCGACTCAACTCGAGAAAATAAAGCTTTTCTCCATGAACTCCAAGGGTAGAGCGGCGATGCAAATGAAGAAGACCTTAATCGGATTAGCACTACTAGCACTAACAGTAATATCGACCCTACCAGTAGCTCAGCTAGCAGCAGCCCAAACCACCCAGCCAGCCCTCAAGCAATGGAGGACAAAGGGCTGGAAAGCCATTGAGACGGACGTCGTCACAATAATATTCCCAGCAGGAGGAAAGCACCCAATATTCATCTGGTACTACAACAGGGACAACAAGACAATCCACGTAGTTCACTTCAAGGGAATGTGGGACTACTTTACAATCGACGTTCCCCACCTAATAGAGTTCAGGAGAAACCTGAACTTCACAGCTGAATTGGTCAACAAAACCATAACCTCCAAGCTCATAAGAAGGGCAATTGAAATCGAAAGACTGCACAGGTGGCTTCAACTACACTTAAACAAAACAGCGGAGAAAGCCAGGCAGCTAAGCCTAGAGCTGGAGGAGGCAGCAAATGCAACTCGCGCAATCAAAGAAAGATTCGAGCGAGCCTGGCAGATACGCATGAGAATAATGAACGAAACAAGAAATATCGTAAGGGAATGCTATGAAGCCATCAAAAGCATAAACAACTTCAACGAAAGCCTAAGGGGATTAAAGGAGGAATGCGGTCAAGGCGGCTGCGACATATCATTAAAAGTTTCAACAATGAAGGCGTTCACCAAGCAATTAGCAATCAAGATCGCGGAAAGACTGCTGTTAATGCTGAATCAAACCATGGAATTAAACGCAACAATGCTTAGAAGCCGAATGCATGAAATGGACGTGGAAATAGGCGAAATGATCGGCTTATTGAATTCAGTTACAAGCGAATTGAATGCAACTGACAGCATCATCCAATCATTCTTCGGCCCCGGACACCACCTCCTACAGAGGATAAGGCAGAGAATCAGCAAGTGCAGAAGCCACCTAGCCGAGATCTCTGAAAAGCTAAGCTTAATCCGCAGCGTAACTCGATTAGCAATGGAAGAGGCAGATGAATTGGAGGATGAAATACGTGAAGCGCGCAAGCACTTTGAGCATGCAAGCAAAGTAGTTAAAGTGATCAGGGAAGTAATGCATGAACTGAAAGCCGACCTAGAAGAGGGAGCTGCAAACTACACAGACCTACAAAACATCGTCAACGTTGCTCTAAACGCTTCAATCAACATTTCACACGTCCTACAAGTATTAAACAAATTAAATGTAACCACAGACGTTGAGGTTGCAGCGTCGCTGGCAAGGCAATTGGACCTCAACGTAAGCAAAGTCAAATCGTTCATAATCAATATTGAAAAGAACATCTCCAAAGCAATGGGCAGGTGTCATGAAGAGGCCGAGAAAGCAAGGCAAATGATGGAGAACATAAAGGGAATGGTTGCAGCGTGGAAAGCCAAGTGGCGCCCACCATTCTTCCACTTCGCCTCTGGATTCTGGAACCTAACCGACGTAGGGCCAATAACGGCAGAGGATGGAACTGAAATAGGAGTGACGTTCACATACAAGCTAACCTACGTTCCAAATCCCCACTTCAAATTCCTCGAAGACAACCTAATGATCAGGTGCAGGTTCTACTATGTGCCAGTAAAGGAGGAAGTTGGCAACGTAACCTACACGGTAACCAAGGCGGAGCTTAAAATGGACTTCGTCCTAAGCAAGTGGAATTGGATACTGGATGAAATCAAGGAAGCACTAGAGGAGTACGGCGTCAAAGTAAATGGAACCGAAGGACTTGCACTATGGATAGACGCAGCATCACTCAACCTGGAAAGGCTACGGAAACACAACATGACAATCGTGGAGGCAGGAGAGAAAATTGCTACGGCAGCTGCAAGGGCAAGCATATTAACTCACGTAAACGCAGTGGGAAGAGAAGTAAAGGTTAACGTAAACGTGAAGGTTAACGCCACCAAGGAGTATGAAAGGCCGCTGCCAATACCGAGGGAGCTAGGCGAACACCTGAAAATCAGATTCCTATCGGAAAACGAAACTCTAGGAGGATTCTTCAAATTCATAAACGTTGCAACAGTAACCTATCCAAATGGAACTAGGGAAACAGTTGACGTCAAAGCATCATACTTGGAGGCAGGCGGAGCACTAAGAATATTCATATGCTACCCATACTTCGATGGAGGAATATTGGAGCACGATCCAAGCATAGGACTTGAAGTGGAGGAAACCACAACGCCCGAAGCCCTAAACCCAATCTACACGCTACAAGCTCCAACGGCAGGGGAGCTTGAACCAACATCCGCTCTAATAATAATGGCAGCAACGCCAAAAGCCACAGAAATCACGGCAACCCATGGAGAAACCATAGAGGTGGAAGTAGCACTAAAAGACGCATATGGAAGGCCAGTTGAATCGGCAAGCGTTGAAGTAACAATTGCAGGAACTACATATACAGCAACTGAAGTTGAGCCAGGAGTATACGCTGCAAGCATACCAACTGAAGACCTGTCACCCGGAAAGTACGTTGCAGAAGTAGAGGCCAGCAAGGAAGGATACTCATTAGCAGAGGCTTCCATCAACATAGTCATAAATCCAAAGCCGCCTGCCCAGCTAATAGTTGGATTCGAAACGGTAGTCATGACTGCAGTAGCAATAGGAGCAATTGCAACCGCAATCATAGTAACCAAGAAAAGAGCGGGAAAGAAAGTTTGAATTCACCTAAAAACCCTTTTCTTTTTACGGCTTGAAGATTTATGGTCGGTTTTAAATTTCAATTCAACAACATCACCAACAATAAAGCTCCAAGAAGAAGGCTTAATCACTTTAAGTAGAGGCTTATTAAAGTAGCTTCCAACACCCCTAACCCTCAAACCCCCAACATAAACTTCACACAAAGCCTTGAAAAGGGAATAGCAGCTAAAGCCCCGATAAACCTCTCCAACCACGCTGCCCAAAGCATCAACAAGCCTAAAGCCAGCTGGAAGCGCCAAATTGAGGGCAGCGCCATAACCATAGTGGGGCAAGCCTCCATCAACAAATGCAGCTTCACCATCAGCATATAGAGCCAAGCCGCACCTCATAAAGCCTCCACAATCAGATGGTCTAAGCCACACGTAGCATCCGCAATCCTCGTAAACTGTGTAGAGGCTGCCAATGCAGCTCGGCTTTGAAATTAAGCGAACAGCTGGACTAACATCAAGTTCAAATGCCCCTAAAGCCCTCTTCGCATCATCTGGAGGGCGCACCTCAATGTGCATGTGCAAGTCAGACCAAGGGGAGAAGTAGCCCGAAGTCCAAAGCACGCCAAGATAATCCCCAAGAGAAACCCTCTCACCAGGTTTAACCTTAGGCTTAACGTGAAGTATTTTTAAGACAGCATCATCCCCAACCCTAATGATAGTTAGGTAGTCGAAGCCATCTGCATCCCTCCTAAACCTCGGGCACTCAAACTTCTCAACCTCCAAAACAACGCCTTCCTCAGCAGGGAAGAGAGCCTCCAAATCCGGAAAGTAGATGTCAATTGCAGATGAAGACTTGTGGGCAGGATATGGACTATTGAAAAAGCTAAACCAGCAGCTGCTTGGAACCTTAACCTCCAAACCCCTACACTTCGCAATGGTGACGTACATGCCCACCACAATCGATTAACCGTGATTAGCAATCAAGTGATACGCAGATAAGTATTTAAGACAACTTCGAATCGTAACCTATTTATTATGACAGAAACAGCTATACTACGGTGATTCGACTATTAATGAAGGAGGATTCGACTATTGACGATAAAACCCGTAATCGTTGGAGCAGGTAGAACCTCATTCGGAGAGCACTACGAGGAAAACCCCGAGGAACTAATTGAGGAAGCAGGGCTAAGAGCCCTGGAAGCCGCGGGAATCGAAAGGAAAGATCTAGATGCAGTCTTCATAGCAGATTACTTCCTCCAAGTCACCAACAAAATCGGGCTGGAGGAGGGATTCATCTCAGAGCTGCTTGAAATCAACGTTCCAATGGAAACCCTGCGATCATTTAGCTCAGCGCTCTCCTACGCATGCAATGCAATTGAAGCAGGAAGATTCAACGTCGTCCTCGTAGGTGGAGTTGAAAAGATGACCGACAGGCTCGACAAGATAAGAGATGACCTAATGATGCTTGGAGACCCATGGAGCTACTACGCTGGAGGAACCCCCGAAGCATTCCACGAACTAATGCTCAGAGAATACGTTAAAAAGCACGGAATATCCGGAGGCGACTACGAGAAGCTGCTGAAGGCATTGGCATTCATTTCATCAAAGAACCACGAATACGGATCCACCAATCCGCTCGCCCACTTCTACGGAAGGAGGATAAGCGTTGAAGACGTCATCAAAATGAGGAAGAGGAGCGGAAGCATCCTAGGCCTATACGACTTCGCCCCAATATCAGATGGAGCCTCAGCAATAATAGTAGTAAGCTCGAACGTAGCCAGCAAAATAGCGGATGAAGGATTGCTAATAGCTGGAAGAGGATGCGCAACCGACTACATATCCTACTTCGCAAGGGAGGAAAAGGCAGGATTCAAATCCACCAGAAAGGCAGCTGCAAAAGCATTTGAAGAGGCAGAAGCGTCAGTCAAGGACATCGAGCTAGCAGAGGTTTACGACCAATCAACGCTTCTGGAGCTCACCACGCTTGAAGACCTGAAGCTCTGCGAAGCAGGAAAAGCGTGGGAAGTAATTTACGGAAGCTGCGAAGCAGGAAAGCTCACCTACAACATCAATGGGAAGGAAATATACGTAAACACCAATGGAGGGCTAAAAGCCGACGGCAACCCATTGGGAGCAACTGGAGGAGCACAAGTATGCGAAGCATACACGCAGCTACTTGAAAAAGCCGGCGCAAGGCAAGTCCAATTCAGCAGCAAAGACCCCCACGCATTAACCGTAGAGCTTGAAGGCTTTGGAACCAAATCATACGTCTACATATTTAGGAGGTGGAGAGGTTGAGCTCCGAGCCAATTGAGAGGAGAGTTAGCTACATAGCAGACAGGCTTAGGGGAAGCGAATGCACCCTATGCGGAAGAAGGTACTTCAAGCCAAGAGACTACTGCGGAAAATGCGGTAGGAAGAGCTTCGGAAAAATGAGGGAAATAAACTTCTTCTACTCCAAAGGCGTGGTGGAAGTATGTACCATCATCATGGAAGCCACCAACAGATTCAGAATGCTAGCCCCATTCATATATGGAATAGTATCCTTCAATGGAGTTAAAGTTCCAGGAAGACTAACCGACTACATACCTGAAGGGGAATTCGACCCAGCCAAGTTCGAGGGAAGAGAAGTTGTAGCTAGATTTAGAAGGAGGTACTCGGCCAGGCCCGAAGACATAATTCCAACATCATCGCTCACATTCACCTTCGCAGACGAATACTACCCATACATGGAGTACAAGGTTGAAAAGCCGAAGGAGTACTCGGAAAAGCCGGGAATAGTAGGATATGGCCTATACACTTCAAGATTCAGAATTAGGGAAGGCAGAATGGAGAGGTCAGTCCCATTCCTAGATGAAGACGCCATAACAGCTGCAGTTGAAGCAGGAAAAATAGCGCTCATCCACTCAGCATTAGACAGCAAGCTCATAAGGAAAATCTACGTGGGATCAGAGTCAAATCCATATGCAGTCAAGCCAATAGCCTCCAAAGTCGCCCAAGTCCTAGACCTAGGCGAAGACCTCGGAGATGCAGTTAAGGGAGTAGACGCAATAGACACCGAATTCGCATGCAAAGCAGCTACAAGCATGTTCAAAGACGCAGCAGCACTTACAAGCTACATGAACAATCTAGGCGAAGACTACTTCGCAATGGTTATCGGAGCAGACAACTCCCAAGCAGCACCAAGATGGGCTCCAGGAGGAGAGCTCGACTACTTCGTTGGATTTGGAGCAGCAGCATTCATAATCGGCAATCGAGACGTCATAGCTGAAATAGAAGGATGGTACTCATGCACCTCAGACACCCCGGACTTCTGGAGGAGAGACGGGCAGAAATACCCCATGCACGGAGGAAGATTCACAGGCGAGCCAGCCTACTTCAAGCACATAATTAAAGCTGCTAAAGCCCTCATGGACAAAATGAGGCTAAAGCCAAGCGACATAGAATACTTCGTCCCCCACCAGCCAAACGCTAGATTCCCACTCAAAGCAGCCAAGAGGCTTGGATTCAAGAACGAGCAGTGCCTACCCGCACTTAAAGTTGTAAACTTCGGAAACCTATACTCAGGCTCCTCGCCGGCAGGACTCGCGGCAGTGCTTGACATAGCCAAGCCATACGAAAAAATACTCCTAGTAAGCTACGGCTCAGGAGCAGGAAGCGACGCGTACCTACTAACCGTAACGCCAAAAATAGTTGAAAAGCGGAAGAGGACGGAGAAGTTCAACGTGAAGTGGCAGGTTCAAAACCCATACCTAAAGTACATAGACTACAGCACCTACAGAAAGTTCAAAGAGGGAATTTAAGGCCCCTTAAGACCTCAACTCTTTTTGCTTAATAATCAAGTCAACCGAGGGGTAGGGGGAGCCGGCCATCCCATGAAGGAAGGCTCCCCCACTCAAGCACACCGTCCCGCCTGTGCTGGTAATAATCCTATCCAACCCGTACTTCACTATTTCGGCGGTAGTATCGCCGCCGAGAAATATCAAGCCGCTGCCTGCAATCCGCTTAGTCAGGATTATGCCGTGATTATAGCCCCTCTCATAAACTCCAAGCGGGCCAGCCCTAATCCTAATGGTCTTCTCCTGAAGCTTCTCAGCATATAGGTCGACGGTCTCCATGCCAATATCCATGATGACTCCATTACTCTTGCTCAACTCGTTTATTGAGACCTCCCTATTCTCCCCATTCTCCAAAACGACGAAGTCAACTGGATGATAAATCTTGAACTTCCTAACAAGCATCCTAGCAACATCAAATATTTCAGGAGAAAACTTCTCCTCCAAAAACCTATTATTCCTCGGCCCCAAGTCATACCCCTTAACCCTAGCAATAAGCTGGCCGGGCAAACCGCCAGTAAAAGCATCCATTTTAGAGAGAATTGAAACCAAGTAATTCGTCTTAGCAAGCTTAGCGCCACCCATAATAATGCCGCAGTCGCCGGCAGGCTCATGCAAAACCTCACTCAAAGCCTTCAACTCATAAACAGACCTAACTCCAACCCAAGTTGGAGCAATGTATGGCAATGCCATCAAGCTTGTGTGAGCCCTATGCCAAACGGGCATTGCATCATTAACGCAGCTCTTAATCACACCCTTAAAGAACTTGATGTAACTTGAAGTTGAAGGATCAAACTCATATTCGCTCTTAAACATCCTAACATTGTCAAGGAGGAGAATTTCGCCGGCCCTAAGCTCCCTAATCCTACGCCTAGTCTCCTCAGTAAACACCTTATCGGCTGGAATGAAGTCGATGTCAATTTTAGTGGGTAGAAGCCGCCTCAAAACAATCCAATGCTGCTTCAAGCTAATGAAGTCCTTATTTCCAGGCCTCCCCTGATGAGCAGTTACAACCAGCCCAGCATACTCGGAAAGCAGCTCCAAAACATGGGCATAAGCAATTATCCTCATATTATCCTCCATGATCCTGCCGCCAACAACAGGAATGTTAATGTCGATCCTAACAAGGGTTGGAGAATTTAGCTGAGAAGCCAAGTTAACCAGCCAATAATCCCTAGTAGCCTTATAGTAGTCGACCCCCACAACCACCACCTATATTTACGTCTGTATATATAACTTAAAAGTCTTCCCGCCAACCGAAGACAGCAAGAACTTTAAACCCAAAATTGAAAGGAAAAACGGAGGAAAAGCAATGGGCAGATTCGAAGTAATGGCACTCCTACAAGCAGCAAGATACTACCTACTATCAGGAGACAGGGAAAAGGCATACTCATTTGGACTCAACAGAGCAATATTCTACGCATGGGCCAAGCACAAAGGCAAATTCCAAGCAAAAGTAAGAAAGCGCAGACTAACCAAGCCAATTGAGCAGGTAAAGGAGGGAGACAAAATAATGGTATACTTTGGAGATGAAGGAGCATTCATATCACCTAGAGGATGGTTCATGATTGGAAACATTGAGCAGAGACCAGAGGACTTCAAGAGACAGGTAATTTACAAAATAAATACGCAGGTACCCTTCGAAAAAGCATGGAAAGCTGCAATAAATTATGTAAGTAAATTCGGCAAGAATACCTTACTTAGTCAACAAAAATTTTATGAGAAAGTATATAAGCCAGTTAGAGATAACTTCCTGAACCTAATCAGCAGCCAAGCAACTTCTTCTAAAAACAAAATTCAAGACTTATCAAAATTTATAAAAAATCAGACAAAAGCAACTAAAGAAGAAGCTAAAGTGCCAGAAAAACCCAATTAGGCTTCTAAAAACGTAAAAACGGCCCTAGGACGCTTCTCATAGTTCCCCATTCACGCACACACAGTTAAGACACTCACAGAATCAGGGCATAAAGTAGTTAACTAGATTTAGGAAAGGATATATCTTATAGAGAAGAGATATTAATATTAGAATACCATCCTCTACAAATAATATTGTAGGGGTTGTTTTACATGCCCCTTATTAGTATCTACGGAACAGTATATAATAATGCTTACATAATAGAAAACTCTATATCCTCTCTAATCAGAGCATTACGTGATTTCGAAGAAAGATATGAGCTAGTTATCGTGGAAAACTACTCTACTGACGGAACTTGGGAAAAGTTACTAAAGATAAAGAAACAATACGAAAACCTGAGACTCTTTAGATATAAATGTAGCAGAGGAAAGGGAAGAGATATAGCTCTTAGACAAACTACAGGCGACTTTGTCATGTACCTAGATTTTGATTGTCTATTTAGTCGCGAGCTTGGGATGATCGTTGAGAGACTATCTAAACTCTGCATGAAAGGAGAAATATGGAACTTCGGCTTCTCGACTAGAGAAACTATGATAGAGCAGATTGGCGGATGGAAAGATTTAAACTTTGGCGAAGACTGGGAACTTCTCGGAAGAGCGATTAAAAGAGATGTAAAAATAAAAATCATTCCAGTGAGACGACCCATTCGAAATATAAGGACGACTGAAAACGGAGTATATGGAGAGAGAAGGTATACTCGAGGTACAACATCCTATCTATCAAGGAAATTACGAAACCTTCGAGACACAGTAATTGGATGGAATTTAAACCCTGCTCATGTAATTTACTCTAACGATAATCTAGCAAGACCTAGCACGTTCATGCTATTAATCCTCTCCGCAATCTATAGCTTTACTTTTAGTAATGATCCGCAACATATTAAGTACAAAGTGTACGCAAATACAGAGTACCTACTTCCAGAAGAAGTAGGCTTGCCTAAAGAATGGTTTTACATTAAATGGGAAAATATTGATCAAACATGGTCAGTAGTGGTTAAACACGTTAAGGAGTTCATCAGAAAGGATAAAAGAATCCATTTTGCAATACTTCCATTTAGGAAGCTACTAATCTGTTTCAGAGAATATGAAGTATTTAAGAAAAGCTTAGAGGAACATACGTTTTACCCATCTTGTGAAAGAATAGGAAAAATTATACTTAAACAATATTTTTGAAACTAAGTCTATATATTTTTGGTATATATAGTAAGGAGTGCATCACCAGTGGTGAACCTATTTTCATAGAGTCATCTGGGGAGCTTCTCCTTGTAAGTTCGTCTAATTTTCTTTTCCTGAACTATCATACGCGCTAGGCGTTCTAAATGGCAATTCAACTTCAAGCACAAACTTAAAGTTAATAGATCTTGCAATAATCATATACTTCGTAAGCGGAACAGGTTCTTCGGCTGATCTTAAAATATAAAACAATAGACGATAGAGACCTCCTAATAGGAGCTACAGTAATAGTTCACACATTCTAATACTAACTAAAAAATCACGAACACGTCAATAGATAAAAAATATAGATTAAAGCTGCTTTAGACGCTAAAATTTCAATTTAACTTGTAAGAATTATTGGTAGCCGGGGGGAGATTCGAACTCCCGTCGGCGGGGCCAAAGCCCGCCATGCTTGGCCGCTACACCACCCGGCTTCACTAGAATGATAGGTAGATGCTAGAGTATAAAAATTTCCTCACTTCGCTGAGGCATGGTCACCGCTTCACTTCATATGAGGCTGTGACGCGCACACCGCCATTCTTCAGCATCAGTGAAACCGAGCAGTACTTCTCCTTGGAAAGCTGAATTGCCCTGGCAACCTTATCTTCATCAACATCTCCATAAACAATGTAGTTCAAATGGATGTCGGTGTAAACTCTTGGAGTCTCCTCCCTACGCTTGCCTTTAACGGTTATCTCCAACCCCTCAACCCTCTGCTTCATCTTACTCAAAATTGAAACTATGTCGTAGGCTGTGCAGCCAGCTAAAGCTATTAAAACCAGCTCCATAGGGCTAGGGCCCAACGGCGGATCAACTACAGCTCCGGGAGCTTTAAGCACTACGGCATAATTCGACTTCGTCTTGCCGATGAAGCCATAGTCCTTGACCAGCTTCAAGGAAACCTCAACTTCACTCATACACGTACACCTCCTACTTCGAGTAAATCTTGGTCTTAGAAATGTCAATTAAGCCGTATGGAACGTTAGCCTTCCTAATGGCTTCCTCACCCCGTTCAGTCGTCAATATGAAGCCGCCGCTGCCAACGACAACCCCATTAACCATGATTATCTCACCCCTAGCAATTCCCAAGCAAGCCTTACAGGACACTGGATCTATAACTGTAATGTCGGCATCCGCACCAACACCCAAATGACCCTTACTTTCCAATCCAAGCATCCTAGCTGGATTAAGTGAAAGCTTAACCGCCAACTCAGAAAGCGTCAATGCCCCAAACTTCACTAGGAGCATGCCCTTCTCCACAGCCACATTCCTAGGAATAGCTCCACCATCAGTGCTTATCGCATCAATTATGAAGTTGCCATCAGAGTCCTTGGCAGTAGCCAGAACTATTTGAGCCTCAGGATCATTAACTGGAAAGCTCAAGCCAATCTCAGTTTCAGCTTCAAGCCAATACCTCAACCCTTCCTCGCCAGTAACTAGAAGCACCTCACCTCCAGCTTCAACCCTAACACGAGCATAGCCGTCTAGGATGGCTTGCTTAACCCCATCATAAGTTTCGGGATAACCCCTAAGCCTCAAGCAGTTCCGAGTAACCCTACTAACTGGAACGCCATTAACGCACTTGCCGCTAGTCCCATTAATAGTAGCCAGGTAGGATTCGGAGGCAATATTCCGCTTACCCCTCAAATGTTCCAAAGCCTCCAAAGCCTCAGCAACAGGATCCTTAATCAAACCCCTACAATAGCTATTCACGTGAGCAACGTGAAGCCCATTATCACCAGCAAGCTCGACAGCCTCAATAAGCCCATTCAAGTCACTGCCAGTCTCAGTAGTGCCAACGTGAAAAGCGATGTACGCTTTCTGCCTATTGCACTCCTCAATGATTTTAGCGGTCGTCTCAGGCGTGAAAGGCCTATGACCACCAGTAATCTTAAGCCCCAAAGCCCCTTCACTAACAGTTCTCGAAACAGCATTCTCAATCTCCTCATCAGTCAACGTATCACCAGCATCAGGATAATAATGCCTAATATTAGTCACGAAAAGCACGTTCAAACCAGCGCCATAAGCCTTCAAATTGCTTATAATCTCCTCAGCTGGAGCACTAAGGTCAAAAGCAGTTATAACGCCAGCCTTAGCCATCATCCTATGCCCAAGCTTATCAATATGAACATGCGAGTCAATAACCCCTGGAAACACTATTTTACCCTTGACATCGATAGCCACTTTGGCCTTCCGAGCATCAAGCTCGTCAGCTACTTCAACTATCCTTCCATTTTCTATTCCAATATCTAAAACATCTTCAACCCCATTTTTAGGGTCAACGACAAAGCCGCCTTTAACAAGTAAATCGTACATGGCTAATCCCATAATGTATAGCCAACAGTCAACCTATAAATCAATAACTATTCCATGCAAGTTTACCCTAGCTAAATAGTAAATGCAGTTCTTTCCAACATTCCTTAAGTCTACCTTAATAATGCAAGATAATGTTCGTACTAAAAGTCGCTTAGTCCACCAAGTTACTCTGCTGTAAAATTAAAATGATCATACAGGCTTAAATAATGCTGGAATTCCGGTTGAGCCCAGACATTATCTGAATATCGTGGTTATATACCTCAACCCATGGAACTTCCAGCAAACTTTTATCGCCCCAACCACACGGATGCCCTACAACTCGATAATATCCAATTCCATATGGAAGCCAGTTCTTCAAAAATTTAAGAAGATTTTTTCTAAAGTATAACTTAAAAGTCTTAAGAGGTGCATAAACACCTAATAACTCAGAATGATCAGAAGTTATGGCAATACTATACCCAAGTTTCATAGCTGAATAAATTAACTTCTTTGCAACTTTGAGAACATATCTCAGGTTTTCTAAGTAGGCTCTTGCGAATTCCTTTCTAGCCTTACTGCTCCTAGTTGCCTGCTTATATATACTTGAACCTGCCAATGTAGGATCGTCACCATAGTCTCTCAGCCAAGTACTACAAATAAATGGAGCATGCGGTTGAAGATAATGAACAATTAAATTCTCTCCTCTTAAAAGATACCTTAAAGCTATTAGATTAACGTGTTCAGCCCTAACAGTTTTTAGCTTATTATCCCAAAACTTAACTGAAACATCAATTACGCGTTTAAATACATTCTTTCCTTTAAATACAATTGATACCCAAGGATTTGCCGACACATATACTGCATTAACAGGCTCTGTAAAAGTTTTCTCCAACCATTCTTTGGTACAGCTGCCGGCGGATAGAACTCTTTCAACATTTACATTCAAATTACCTAAAAAACGAATGTTATCCTCCAACATATCAGGTCTACAAGCATCTAATACAAATAGAATACTTTTGTTGTGCCTCAACAACCGATAGATTAGGATTCTCTGGCTCTTCACCTATAACACATCCATAAGCTCATTGTCCATTAGTTGTGAGACGATCAAAGCGTATCATGGCAATGAGCCTCCAGGGTAATATAATATGGTGTAACTAATTAACAACTACGCATATTCTTTGAAAAACATTTATCCTAAACATAGAAATGTTAGTGATTCAACTGTCAATCAACCGCAGTTAATCATAAAAGATTATGAGTTTTATGGTGTGATTTATGAAAGCTATCATTAAGCCAAGATATAATGTAACAAAATTATGACATTTTGAAAAGTAGATTATAAGTGAGAAGATATAGTAATCTTCAATATTGTAATGTATAAAGTAAAGCATTATACCTTAATATTAAATAAGCTTAGTTAAGTTATATTTAATAAGGTAATTAACTGGAGGATCTAAACTATGGTAAAAATAACTTTTATAACTTTTACTAGGAACTCAGCAGCTAGAATTGAAGGTTTACTTAAACATATAAGAGACATAGTTGATGAAATCATAGTTGTAGATGGTTTCAGTACCGATGGTACGGTGGAGATAGCTAAAAGCTATGATGCCAAGATATACCTGAGAAAGCCTTGGGGATATCCCGATCCAGACCGCATGTTTGCTTTAAGGATGGCTTCAAATGAGTGGATTATATACCTCGACGATGACGAACGACTATGTCGAAAACTTAAGAACGACATCAGAGATATCATTGAGAAATCCAAAAACGTATCAGCATTTAGCACACTGCGCATTAACATACTACCTGGGAAGAAAATCATTTTGGGTCCATTTCTTAATAGACAAATCAGAATATTCAAAAAGTCTAAGGTAATATTTAAGGGGTTAGTTCATGAACTCCCTCAAGTTCACGGCATTCTGAAACATCTTCCTGAATATTATTGCCTCCTCCATTTTATTAAGCGAGACTGGTCAAGACGTCTATTCTATGCAAGACTTGAAGCATTACAGTACCATAAGCGCAAAACTAAAAGCATATGGAAAAAAGTACTTTGGCAATTAGCTCCATTAAGCACACCGCTAATATATTTATATTATTTAGCCTTTTCAGCTAAAAATAGAAAACCTCTAAACATACCAACATTGATTTATGCTATGGACAGCGCATTGTACAGAGCCATCGTTCAAACTATTATGCATATTAGAGGAAAAAACAAAACTCGCAGAGCTAAATTAATTGAAGAGATAGGCTTAATCAAACTATTAAAATTAGATAAGTAACAATTATAAATTAATAAAATAATATTACATATTATAATATTTTTCAACTATAAATAAAATCTTTCTTCTGAAAATATCATCAGAAAATAATTTAGCTCTTCTAATTAAAATTTCTTTTAGCTTTACATCCCACCTTTCTAATGCTAACTTTACCTTTGAAGCTATCTCAGCTGGAATTAATTTCTCGTATCCAAACCCATACTTTCCGTATTCAGCGATATCTATCCACTGCCCACCAGATTGGTGAACAACGGGTAAGCATCCTGATGCTAAACCTTCAACAACGACTATTCCAAAATGCTCGTAGGGATACAAGTGTAACAGAACTTTACATTTGCTTAGTAACTCTAGCTTAACTTTGTGCGGAGCATTGGGAATTAGAGTTAGATTATTAATATTAAGTTTATTTTTCAAATTAACAATCTTATTAAAATATTCTTCAGATTTGAAGCCTCTAACAGATCCTATTATATAAAACTTAACTTTGGGAAGCAGTTTGGCTACGTATGGCACTAAATGTAAATGCTTTTCTGGCATAAATCTTGATATAACTATGACCGCATCATCTCTATCATCATTTTCTGAATAAGTTAGATAATCATCTATTTCAACTGGCGGGTAGACTATAATTGCGTCTCTATTAACGTATTTCATTATTATTTCCTTGGAAAACTCGGAGTTAGTTAATAAAAGTGTTTTATTCAAAGTACTTTTCGTAAAATTGAGCAATAATTCATAAGGAGTAAAGTATGCTCTCCAGAAAAGCGACTTGGAGTACTTAACGTATGGACTCCACTCGCCTCGAAGTATCATTATGGTTGGAAAATGCATGTACGTAATGTCTGATGGAACGATCATAGTGTCGCCGTGAGTGTTAATGATCAAATCATACTTCCTTCTGAGTCTAAGTACATTTATGAAAAGAAGCTGCCTTTGATATATGCCAAACATTCTCAATTGTCTAGTAAGTGAATACTCTCTGGGGATTCTAGGGAGTTTAATTCCCATAACAGTGAAAACCTTATTCCAATTCGTTTTCTCTACAGTAGCTAGAGAAACATCATGACCAGCTTCCATTAATGCCTTAATGATATGTAAGCAAACCCTTTCTCCACCACCAGTGCTGTTAAGCGAATTGTGAGTTATTAAGATATTCACTTTTAACTCCCAAATAACCTACTAAAAACCCAAATATAACTATAATCAATTAAGCCAATCTGAAAGGTGTTATACAACTATGAATGTAAACATAGTTAAAAATATTGTATTTAAATATGTAAGACACTTCATGTAAGAACATTGAAAAAGTAAATATAACTACAATATATGCAATTTTCGAATGAAACAGTTAAACTTAACCATTAAATTAATTGTGAATAAATAATAAACTGGTAGTGGTGGTAATATGATGGACGACAAAATTGCGGTCTACATTAAAAAAGATCTTTATGATAGAATAGCTAAACAGGTTGAGAAAAGTCAAGGCATTTTCAAAAGTGTGGATGAATACGTAAATTTCGCACTTGAAGAAATTCTTAAAGAGGAAGAAAGCCCCTTCACACCGGAAGAAGAGGAAGAGATAAAGAAAAGACTTAGGTCATTAGACTACATAGGTTAGCTAAATCTAAACTAACACCAGAGTATTAAATATAATATAAACAGAAATTTAGATAAAAATGTCGTACATACAGGTTAAATTGAGGAGCTCATGATCATGAAAGTTTCCATCCTCACATTAGACAGTCTTGAATACAAGCTAGTGGTAAAATGGAAGCTAAAGAATTTAATGCAATTAAAGTGCGGTTATTTTGAAGATAGCGACGAATATTTGCATGAAGAGACAAAAGTTCCATATACCTATTACTTAGGCTTCATTCATAACGGGTAAAAAGCTGGAGGAGTATAGCGTTAGGACAAAATGGACATATGGTTGACTTTTAGATATAATAAGACACATTGACACTATATAGAAAACTTAAAGGAAAAAGGCATGTTCTTTCTAAGTTCGGATCGAAACTAAAGTTTTTTATAAAATTTTAATTATGATTTCTTGAAAATTATCATAAATTATTGAAAGCATATTTTATATTTAGCTCTTCTATTGAATAATTTATTAAATTCATTCTTATGCTTAAAGACAATTATTGGTATGAGCAGCGTCGTATATTGGCTGAATAGCGTGAACTTAATTAAATTAGCAAGGGCATTTAGCCAACTCTCACACTTAGTCAGTCTTAACTTTACGATGTACAGCAGAGATAAGACTCCATGCATCCCAATTAATATTAATCCAAAATTGATAGTGATATTTGTAAGCAACAATAAAAGCCCTACTAGGAGAGTAAAGCTATTTAAAACATGAAAAAGCATTCTCTTCCCAACGGTACTTTTCAAGAAATTAAGTGATGTTTTAAAAAAGCTTCCACTATAATAAGTATATGCTATAACGAGAGCCTTCTTGTATAAGCCACGGAAGTACTCTCGAATACTCATACGGACATAAATATCAGATCGCTTAATTATGTTTATATCATATGCTAGGGGTTTATCGGAGCTAATAGAATAAACTTTGTATTCGTTTTTCCATACATGATAACCGAAAAGGCGATCTTCACTAAAAGTCATGTCCGAATCAAATTTTATACGATTTGCTATTTCTGCTGGGATTAATGTCAAACTCATTTCACACCAAGGAACAGGCTTTGCTTTAATATTTAGCTCACACTTATCCTCATCTAAATCTACAATGCTATTAGCAAATTGTACTAGATCATTCAAATTTGTAAATGTCTTGAACATTGTCTTTGCACTGACCACGCAAGGACCATTATTTATATCAAAATCAATTAACTTAAGTAATATTTGTTTATTAGCTATAGTTATATCCGAATCAATAAAAAGTATATAATCAACACACTTTTTAATTGCTCTAATTATACATTCATTCCTTCCCTCTGGGATATTGCATGGTTTAACTGTAATTTCATATCTTAACCCATATGAGTCAAGTATTTTCTTTGCTATATCAGCAGTACCATCAGTGCTGCCGCCATCAACTATTATTATGTAAATCTTATCCTTAGGATATTTAAGTTTAGCAATACTTCTAAGCGCATATCCAATAACATTACTTGCATTCTTACATGTCATGCAGATGGCAACCAGCGGGTACGAAAATTGGCGATTAAATTTATCAGAACACATATTTCTATTTCACTTATTCTCATTTTTAAAATTCTCTAAAGTCTCTTTTCTAAGTATTTATATAATACAATACCATTTAACAGTAATTTTTAATATTACCTCTCAATTTAAAATATATTCTAAAAAATCACAAAATAATAAAGTTATATTACAGGATTAATTACTAGAATAATTGAAAAATATCACAAAAGGTAGCCACTAGTAAATTTTTCTTTTTAGAACGCATAGCTAATAAAATATAAAAACTAATAAAAGATAAAGCTCATCATAAGTTATTTGTGGCAGCTAGAATGCATAAAAACTTCTTTGACAACCTTATAGCTATAATCATAATATTAACATTTCATATTTTATTGATTTGCAAGATAAGTTCATTATGAAATTAATCAAGAAAGCAGAATGTTATGTCGTAAGGTCAAAGCAGAAAAAATTTATGTAAACATAATCAATATTGGATATTTATAATTTAATTAAAATATTTTTTAATAATTTTCGCTTCTGATTTAACAACATTACTCCAACTTGAAAACTTATTTAAAAACATTCTTATTTGATGAAAATCGAATTTCAAATCTCCTTTGAGAAACTTAAATATTTTATTTGCCATTGCATTTACATCGCCAACTGAAACCCTTATTACGGCATTAACTCGTTCATAGTTGAATTTTATGGCAGGAATTTCATATGCAATAACAGGTATGTTATGTGATAGACTTTCCATAATTGCTAGAGATATTGCATCTAGATAGCTTGGATATACCATAACCTTACATGTTTTTAACAAACTTGTAAGCTTGCTATGTGATAGAAAACCGAGAAAAGTTATGTAGTCATTTAAAGATAAACTTTCAATTAATTTGAAGAAAAAGATTTCTACACTTTTATTATAGAATTTGCCTGCAACTGCCAATTTGACGTTAACCCCTTTTTCTAGTACTTTTTTCCAAATTAGAGGTAAATCCAAAACACCTTTTTTAGGTATTAACCTTGCGAAGAAAATTGCATCATAGTTCATATGCGGCTTACTAATGTTAGTTTTAGCTATATTCTTAATATGCTCATAAGATGTGTTTGGACCTAGAACTTTAAGCCTATTAATCCACTGATCCCCCATTTCATAGGGTATTGATTGTGATACTGATAAAATTAAGTCAAACCTTTTTAGTGTTCTTCTCAATATTATTTTTCATTTTATTTAAACTCATAATCGTTATCTTTTTAGATATTCTTTTTAAAGTTTTATTTGAGTAGATAATATTGTTGAAGTAGAAATTCAATTTAGGGATTCTGTCATCATGATAGAAAGGAGGTAAGCAAAGAAGCGCTATCTTAGGTATTCTCAATAAGTTTGAAAGATAATATGAAAAAATTATTAGCTTGAAATTTTCATGATGGCAATACACTGCGTCGAAATGATCCTTACCATAGTTTTTAATAATTTCTCTAGCTACTTTTTCAGCACACTTGCGGCAAGCATAGAGATATTCAGAAGTTTTTGTAAGTAAGGTGTACTTAAGTACGTCGATTTTTTGGATGAAGTCAATGCTTCCAACGAGGTCGATATTTAAATTTTCTTCCCTAACATTTTTGATATGTCTCTTATAGGTTATTAAGTGAGGCTCAATATCATATTCTCCCAGGTACTTTAAACTCATTAAACTTCTTAAGCTGCCGCCACTTTGCTTACTTGGCGCCGAAACATAAAGTAATTTCAATTGCAATTAAATACTCCTCAGCTGAAGGTTAATCTACTCTGTTAATCACTAACATATGAAATCATTTATAAACTAATGCTAGAATTCTATTAAGTTCACCTTTTCAGAAACTACATAGTAACACAAAGATTAGGACTCATAACGTTATAGTTATTGTAACTTTACATGCATCAGTTATCATGCAAAACTGCTCAAAGTATTTTTATTCGACTAACTTAGGAATTTTACTTATGAATTTCATTGTGGGTGTTGATGGCGGCGGGGTGAAGACGGAAGCAGTGGTAGCTACAGTTGAAGGCGAAATTATTGGATTTGGAAGAGGGGGACCTTCCAATATTAACGTTGCAAGTAAAAAGGAAGTGGCAAGATCGCTTAGGAAGGCAATTTTTTCAGCTTTGAAGAAGAGTGGGGCTAGTGGTAAGGCACTTGCTGGAGTTTTAGGTGTAGCTGGAACTGAAAGGAGGGATAACGCCGAAGCAATTAGAGAAATTGCTTTAAAACTTGACTTTGCTGAAAGAGTTATCGTTACTTCAGACGCCATGATCGCACTTATCTCAGCAACCAAGATGAAACCAGGCATAATATTAATTTCAGGCACTGGCTCAATTGCCTTTGGAATGAATAGTAATGGAAACACTGCTAGAGCAGGCGGCTGGGGCTACATACTAGATGATGAGGGAAGCGGATACTGGATAGGGCTAAGAGCACTTAGAGAAGTTATGAAAGCATATGATGGTAGAGGACATAGAACTACTCTTGCTAGCACTTTGTTTGATCATCTTAATATTGAACAGCCAGAGGATTTAGTATCAATGATTTATTCCGGAGAATTGAAAGTTTCAAACATAGCTTCACTCGCGGAATTAGTTGTAAAGTGCGCCAAAATGGGAGATCAAGTGGCTAATGAAATACTGAGAGAAGCTGGCGAAAAACTAGCTGAAATGGCTGTAGCTGTAGCTAAGAAATTGAAATTCAATAGTAAAGTTGACATCTATTATTTTGGAGGAGTATTTAAGGCAGGCAATCTCATCTTAAAGCCACTAAAAAATAAGCTGTACGAATTAGGAGTTTTCGCTGAATTTAGGAAATCCGAATTAAAGCCAGTAGTAGGCGCAGTCATCTTAGCATTAAAGGCATTAGGTATAGATTTAGATGAAAAAATCTGGGCAAACTTAGTCGATTCGGCTAAGGCATGGGGATTAGCTCACTAATTTCCAGACATAATTTAAGCTTTTACGACACCGCTCTCAATAAAATAGATAATTTATGAGAATCTGCACATCATGAAATCTTTTTTTCCAAAACAGCTTGACCTCTTCGCAAACTTGCAAATTAACCCTATAATTTTAGGTAGTTCTTTAGGTCTTGTTGAAGGAAGCCCCAACCTTAAACTCTGAAACAGCTTATAACTATTTTTAGCAACTCTAATTGGATGCGCGCCAACTCTAATTGCTGTGATAACATTAATCAAATTATCTTCCACAACTATTATTGGATCATCGCTACCATAATTGAACCTGCTCATACACGCTTGGAAAAGTGACTCTTTCAATGGGCCAAAGCCTGAATCTCTACCTACCACATAGTGAAAAATGCTGGTTAAGCCAACCTTCTCCAATGCCTTGGAGGCGGATTTAACGCTTTGCTTGGTGGCTAAGCAAATATACGCTTCACTAGCCAACTTTCTCAAGTAATCCACTTCATTAACTAATAGTTTCACATACCTAATTGAATTCAGTTCGAAAGACTCAATTACACTTGATGCTCTATAAAAATCCTCAACATTATTCATCCAAAGCCTAGAAAGAGCAGCAGAAACACTTTCCCATTTGAAGGCCAGATTAGCTTTAATAAGAGCTCTTTTGACTAAAATCCAATTAATATTAAAGTCGACTAACGTTCCATCAAGATCGAAAATGAACAAAGGCCTCTTCTTCGATCTCATCAATCTACTACATAGAGATTGAAACCATCTGCTCAAAGAACTTAAGCTTTTTTCTACACTTTTTCTCCACCTTATCTTCTCACTTTTCAAACTAGACAATCCAACTAATAATTGAGGTACAAGTCTAGTTGGGTCTGATAGGTGGAAATCGCTGAATCCAAACCCTAGAAGGCCTTTTCGAGCCATGTACAGCCAAGTAGTAGGCACTTTAGCTAAATATCTAAGCCCATCAACAACCCAATAATACTCCCCCTTAAGTACCTTTAGCGTTTTAGCCAACTTCTCAGCACTCTCCACTCCCTCTAAGTAAGCCAAAGCAAGTATCGCAGGAAAGTGATAGCCAAGAGATACGGAAAGATGCAAGCTACCCCAAAACTTAGGGTTAAGCTCAATGACATAGTACTTACCTAGCTCATAATTCCACTTTGTTTCAACCATGAGAGGGCCGCTCCACCTTAAATGCCTAACAACAGCTCTACCCAATGCGTAAAGATTCGGATCCATCATTGGACCTTTAGCAGCTAAACTAGCACCACCACTTGGGTCGTATTCAACAATTCTTTCATGAGTAAATTCTAGTAGAGGAGTGCCCTCATAAGCTACTACGTAATATCCTCTAGCTCTTCCAGGAGCGTACTCTTGGACAAGGCATGGAGCCCTCTTTAACGCCATTTCAGCTGCTAGCTCATGCGAGATAACATACTCAGGTTTAGAGGCGTCTCCCAAACCCTTAACAACAAGCGGCGGTTTTAAATCTCTAATTAGGTTAACATTCTCTGAGCCTTTTACAATCACTAAGCTAGGGACCTCAGCAATTCCCTTAAGAGTTTTTGGCAAGTCCCCTTTGCTTGAAGCCTTAGCAACTGCCTCATAACTAGGCGCAGCTACTTTAACTTCAAATTCATCAAAAATCTTGATGTACTTCGAAAATGTAGCTACATCAATAAAATCTACAGGTACTACAAGATCAGCAGCTACATTTCTTGCCAGCTTAGCTACAGCTAAAGCCCATGCAGCTTTTTCCCTATCAACTTTAACAATGTGTTTCTCATCTAGAAGCTTGGAGTAATTATGAGGATGGTGAACTCTATGAGACACGCCGATAATTTTAGCTTTAATAACCTCCTTCAACGAGTACATCATCCCAATAGCTTTGCGAGATGCTATGGAGGCTAATAAAATTTTATATGTCATCATTAATACACCCACATCCAACACATTAACGACGGAATATTTTATCACCTTACCTCCGCGATCCAGCTTTCGCGATGTTAAGTATGAAAATTGAACCAATTAAACACTACTTATCCAATAGTTGTAAATTTCCTCAGCACTAGTCATCCAAGCCTTCTTTTCTTTCAGATACATCAAAATTTTCTCATAAAGCTTTGCCCAATCTCCATAACGTAATTCATCAAAAGTGTTGTTGTGCCAAAGAATCGTTATCACGCCATTATTTCTCTCTGTAACATCTATTAAATGTTTTATAATGTCATAGGCTTTACTAGGACTTATACGCATGTATCCATAGAAAGTTGTATCCATCACCACTAAGGGAATTTCCAGGATGTCTATCTCGGCATCCTTGTTTAGGTCATATGGTTTAAACGGGTGGCACATTCCATTTCTGAAACCCGGCATATCAGGGTATCCGAAGGTGGTATCATACTTGAAACCCAGCTGAGCTAGTAGATTCCAGGTATCAGGTACCTGAAACCTTAGGTAATGCATCCGCACTCCAATAACCCTTTTCCCTACAACCTTTTCTACTCTCTCCCTTTCTTTAGCCAATTCTTTAGGATCATTATAAGAGTAATATCCTCCATGAAGGCCGACCTCCCAACCCATATCAACAATGTACGCAAATTCATCCGTCAACTCATTGATATCATAAACTGAACCAAAATCTCTTGTTGCTGATTTAAAGAAAAAAGTAGATTTTGCATCATATTTATTCTCAAGTTCAATAATATACCTAAAATTCCAGTAAGGGCTAAGTGACTTGCTTTTAGTAATTCCTCCAAAAAAGCGCTTAAAGCTTTCAACTAACCTTTGGTTTTTAAGAAGTTTAAGCGTTGCAGAGAAAATGTGTTTCCAATTTGGATGAATATGATCTATGTCATGAGTTAAACATGCTGCAAATCTGAAGCCCTCAGGCCAAGCAATATCCATAATACCTTCTTTGACAAGGTAACTTGAAACAACAGGATCAAATGCATTCTTGTAATTTGAGAATTTATATATGAAACGCCCATGCTCGTCCTTCATACTACTATATTCCTGTTTTGCAGTAAAAATATCAAATAGCTCCTTTTCACGTTTTATCTTCTCAACAAAAGGAACCTTCATTTGACCCCCCTCAAATGAAGTAGCCTCGTTATCATTATGATTATTGTCATTTATACCATTTATTAATATAATTTTAAGCGTATAATTTTAGCCAACTAAAAACAAGCTTAAAAGGATGAGGTGATGAATCATAGCTACTTATTTAAATATTAAAAATAAATTGAATATAAAAATCATTAAAATTTGATTAATAATCTACAAAGAAAATTTTTTAGTTTT
Organism: Candidatus Culexmicrobium cathedralense; assembly: GCA_025061115.1. Lineage (GTDB taxonomy): Archaea > Thermoproteota > Methanomethylicia > Culexarchaeales > Culexmicrobiaceae > Culexmicrobium > Culexmicrobium cathedralense. Next base: position 617,908 of record JANZKC010000001.1, read on the forward strand.
TCAATATATCTTCTCTTTTGCAATTCCTTCATAAAATCGGAAATATCTGATGATGATTCCACAGAGCTTATGAATCCAGCTATCATGTGCACGCCTAGAGCAAGAGACCGCATGGAAAGTAGCACGCTTCTACTAATAGCATAAGGCCACCAATATCCAACTACCTTCATCGCCTTACCCCATAAAAAGGCTTTTCTAGGAGACACTCTAGTGGGTCTTATGAGCTTGAACTTGAGGTCATCATAAGTCCGCGCATTATAACCCTGCGATAAAGCCTTAAAAATAAGCCATGGCTCAAAGCCATAAATTAGGGGATACCTATAACCAATACTCTTAAACCAATCGGCATCAACAAGCCTACCTGCACCTCTCACACCATATTCACTGCTTTCTTCACCAACAGCAATGCCAGAGGCTACTACAACCCCATCGCGCATCATCCTCTTTGCCAGCTCCTCGACATAGTGAGGAGGCTAGAGGCAATCAGCACCTGAAATCATCACGTAATCTAGCTTAAGTGACTCGAGAACTTCAAAGCCCTTATTTATCAGATAAGCGATATAAGGTGTCCCTACCATATTTGCAGTGGATTTTCTCTTAATCCTTATAACTGTGGCGCCTAATTTCTCAGCAATATCAGCGGTCCCGTCAGAACTAGAATCGTCCACTACAACTATCTTTTGAGGGGGAATTGATTGTCTCAACAAGCTTTTCAGAGTTAACCCAATGAATTTTCTCTCATTTCTAGCTGGTATTACGACGCCATATTTCATGAATCACACCCATATGTCTGTCAACTGCACTATATTCCTAATAAAGCATCTATAAATTATTATTGAACCACTTTCTAATCAATTTTCGAACTATAAAACATTCTAAACTATAAAATAAAATTTCTAACACTACAATCAAGAAAACTTGAAAGAGATTTACATGTTGTAAGAAGCTCTGGCGAGGCAGCATTTTAAAAGACGCATTTACTGCAACTAAGCCAGTTAAATTACTTTGGAAAAGCATTTTATATGAGTGTAGAATCATTATTCACTCAAAGTAGAACTAAAAACTAATTTCAAACCAGCAGTGAAAGCATTAATTTTGGCGCTTAAAAATTAGCAAATAGAGGTAAATGAGGATGAGTGGAACGTGCTTTTACAATCAACTAAAAGTGGAGGTTAATCAATGAATTTTAGCGAGGAAGAGAAGAGAATATTCGAGGAGCTCTCTAGGCTTGAGACCGAGCAGATAAATCCGAGGGCTCAGCAATTAAGTGAGCTGCCAACGATAGAAGTCCTAAAGGTGATTAATGAGGAAGATAAGAAGGTTGCCTATGCTATTGAAAAGGAGCTCCCAAGAATAGCTGAAGCAGTTGAAGTGATAGTTGATGCGGTGAGAAGAGGTGGAAAGTGGATATATGTGGGTGCGGGAACGAGCGGTAGGCTTGGAGTAATCGATGTTGCTGAGCTGCTTCCAACCTATAATGTCGGGCCGGAAACTGCAGATGCCATTATAGCCGGCGGGCCGGGAGCAATGTTCAGGCCTATAGAGGGAGCGGAAGATGATGAGGAAATGGCGGTGAGAGAGCTGAAGGCTAGAAGGCTAAGGAGCAAAGACGTGGTGATTGGAATTTCAGCCAGTGGGAGAACGCCTTTCGTAATTTCAGCGCTCAAGTACGCGAGAAAAATTGGAGCTAAAACTGTGGCGATAACCTGCGTCAAGAACTCTCCAATAACAAGGCACGCAGATATAATTATTTGCCCTCAAACTGGGCCGGAAGTAATCACCGGCTCAACAAGAATGAAGGCTGCAACAGCCCAAAAAATGATTTTGACGATGCTTAGCACTGCAGTCATGGTTAGGCTTGGAAGGGTTCACGGAAGCCTAATGGTGACTCTAGAGCCAGTTAGCAAAAAGCTCATTGAAAGAGCTAAGAGGATCATAATGATAGAAGCTGGAGTGAGCTATGAGGAGGCTGCTGAGCTGCTGGAAATGTCGGGTGGAAATGTCACCGTAGCCATAGTAATGGCAAAAGCTGGAGTTAATAGGGAAATTGCAGAGAAGCTCTTAGAAGCCTCAAACAACATACCTACAAGGGCAATTAAGCTTGCAGAGGAGCTGAAATGCAGTGAGAAGGAAAGCTGAAGTAAAAGTTAAAACTGGACTTGACATCCTTGTAGAGGAGGACTTCAGGAGAATTAGAGGATATACCATTGGAGTTGTGGCAAATCAAGCTTCAACAACGAGAAACCTAACCCACCTAGTTGAAGAAGCAAAGAAGAAAAGGCGATGCAATTTAGAGATAGTATTCTCGCCGGAGCACGGATTTTTAGGCGAGAGGCCGTGCGGAGAGAAGATCGCTGGAGAGTACTACGATCTAGACTATAACGTAAGGGTCTTCAGCCTATATGGAGAAAGTTTTAAGCCGCCAATAGAGCTTCTTGAAAAGCTCGACGCGCTAATATTCGACCTGCAAGATGTAGGTGTAAGGTGGTACACCTACACGTCAACGCTATACTACTGCATCGAAGCCTGCGGCGAAGCAAAAACCCCAATATACGTGCTGGACAGGCCCAATCCAATAACCGGAGAAGTAATTGAAGGCCCAATTCTAAATCCAAAGTACAAGTCGTTTGTGGGAATTGCAGAAGTTCCCGTGAGGTATGGGCTAACAATAGGGGAATTAGCATTACTATTAAACGACAAGTACAATCTAAAAGCAGACCTGCAAGTAGTTACAATGAAAAACTGGAAGAGAGATTATTGGTTTAAGGACACTGGGCTACCGTGGATTCTCCCATCCCCTAACATGCCAACTCCAGAAACAGCACTAGTCTATCCTGGAACAGCACTACTTGAAGGAACCAACATCTCCGAAGGTAGGGGGACAACCAAGCCATTCGAACTGATAGGAGCTCCATGGATTAAAGCCAGCAAGCTGGCTAAGGAACTAAATGCCCGAGGTCTGGCCGGAGTCATGTTTAGGCCAGCCTACTTTAGGCCCAGCACATCCAAGTACGCGGGAGAGCTATGCGGAGGAGTTCAAGTGCATGTGGTTGATAGGGAGGAGTTCAGAGCATTTGAAGTTGGAGTTCACATAATATGCGCAATTAGAAACCTATATGAAGACAAGCTTCGATGGATAAGAAGAGGTCCAATCTACTTCATAGATCAGCTGGCTGGAACAAATAAGCTAAGAGAAATGGTGGATAGTGGAGTGGATGCGTGGGAAATAGTTGATAAACTCGAAAGGGAGCTAGACAAATACGTAATTGAAAGGGAGAAGTACCTGCTATACTTCTAGCCACCAACTAGAGGAACCCTAGCAAACACGTCGTCTATATTAACTGGAAGGCGGCCGCCAGCTTGCAGCTCTCCAAACAAAATCCTAACCAGCGCCTCAAGCTGAGGCAATGTAATGCCATAAGTAGCGATGAAGCACTTAACCTGCGGAAAAGCCTTAACGTCATATGGGTCTCTAGAAGCAACAATCACAGCATTACCCAGCTTATCAACCCGATTAACAAGTTCAATCTGGCCGGGATTCAGCAATGCATTATAAGTGAAAACAATTATTGCATCGCAAAATTCAAGATCACCCAGCAACCCCTCGACTTCCTCACGTGAAGGATCCACTGAATAGATTTGGACGCTCAGCTCTTCACACTTTCCGCTGAAAATGCTATTCAATAAAACTTCAATACCCCCATGCTCCGCACCCAACCTGCCTGCAAGCTTATCTGGAACAGCTATGCCCAGCCTTCCCAAACCACCGCTTAGAGGCAGCAAACCCTCATCCTTAACAACGGTTATCGAGCTAACAGCAATTTCAAGCACGGCCTTCCGATGGGAATTGCAGCCGACAACCGATAAAGCAGCAGGATCAAACCTGTAGCTGTAAAGGCCGAATTCCCTCCTCAAACTCTCAATTCTCGCGTAAGACTCGATCAACCTATGCTTATCAATTCTGCCAGCCTCAACACCCTTGATAATTTCATCCTTGAGCTCAATCATTAGGTCATAATCACTGGCCGGCAATAGCAAGTCAACGCCAGCATTCAATGCGAGAGCTACAATCTCCTTAGGCTCGAAGCGATCGCGAATAGCCTTCATCTCCAAAGCATCAGTCATAACAACTCCATCAAAGCCAAGCATCCCCCTCAATATTCCACCCACAATTGGCTTTGAAAGCGTAGCTGGAAGCCCCGACTCATCAATTTTAGGATAAGCTATGTGAGCAGCCATAATTGACGATACGCCGGCTTCAACTGCAGCCTTAAATGGAATCAATTCACGCTTAACCATTTCCTCCAAGCTCAAGTTCAAAACCGGAAGGTCCAAGTGGGAGTCAACCGAAGTGTCGCCGTGACCTGGAAAGTGCTTCGCAACAGCCATAACTCCATTAGATTGAAGGGATTTAATGTAAGCTTCACTGAAGGCAGCAACCTCAATTGGATCATCGCCGAAGGATCTAACCCCAATAATAGGATTAACAGGATTGGTATTTACATCAACAACTGGAGCTAAATTCATGTTTATGCCAATAGCCTTCAACTCCTTAGCTGCAATTTCAGCTACAATTCTAGCGCATTCAATTCTCCTAGTAGCTGAAATTGCCATTAAGCTGGGAAGAGATGTTGCTCCGCGGCTAATTCTCACAACAATTCCACCCTCATAATCTATGGAGACTATCAGTGGAGGCAAACCAATCTTCTTTGCAAAGGCCTGAAAGTCTTTAATTAATCCGGCAAGCTGCTTAGGGTCAACGATGTTCCTCTTGAACAATATTATTCCAGACGGCTTAATGACCTTCAAAAGCTCTTCATGCTCCTCAGAAAACTCAACACCATGGAAGCCTACCATCATAAGCTGACCTGAAAGGAAGTTCAAATCCATCAGGCTCACCTCACGAGCGAAGCTGCAATTACGTTGTGAAGCTTAGGCCTAACATCTTTAATAGATGTGTTCTCCCTAGTTGGATGCACCCTTTTAGTTAGGAATATGACGATCAATCTTGCTTCGGGATCTATCCACAAGGAAGTGCCGGTAAATCCGGTGTGCCCATAAGACTTGTCGGAGAATAGGTCGCCGCACGAAGACCCAAAGGACTTGACATCCCACCCCAAACCCCTAGCTTCACCCAAGTCCGTAGTGTGGTTCATGGTCATCAACTTCGCGGTTCTAGGACTCAGAATTCTAACCGCATTGTAGGAGCCGAAGTTGAGCATCATTTGAGCAAAAATTGCTAAGTCAAGTGCAGTTGAAAACAAGCCTGCATGCCCAGAAACGCCGTCCATCCTATACGCATTCTCATCATGAACTTCACCCCAAACAATTCGCCCCCTAAACTTGCAATACTCGGTTGTTGCAATTCTCTCCCTCGACTCCGCCGGAGGATTGTACATGGTGTCATTCGTGCCGAGAGGAGTGAAAATCTCTGAACTTGCAAACTCATCAATTCTAGCTCCGCAAAGCTTCTCTATGATTCTAGTTAAAATTATGAAGCCAACGTCACTGTAAATCACTGTTTCGCCGGGCTTGCGCTCAAGGCCAGTACTTAAAGCCAAATTAAATACATCCTCCCTACTGGAAGCAGTCAAGTAAAATGGCTTCCAAGCAGGTAAACCTGAAGTGTGAGTTAGCAAGTGCATTAAAGTCACATCCTCCCGCCCATCGCCACTAAAGTTCGGTAAATACTTGCACACGGGATCGTCGAGGCGGAGAAGCCCTCTCTCAAGCAGAATCATCGCGGAGGTTGCAGCCACAACAGGCTTAGTTATTGAAGCTAGGTCGAAGATCGTGTCGATCCTCGTAATCCGCCTATCAGGAACAAGCATCGAGAAGCCGAAGGCCTTATGGTAAGCGATGAAGCCATCTTTTACAATTAGCAGAACTGCACCTGGAAAGGCTCCACTTTCAATGCAGTTCACAATGAAATCATCTACTCGATTTAAACGCTTAACCGAAAATCCAACGTCCTCCGGACTGCACCTCTCCAATCAAGCCCACCAATAAAAGCTTGCACGCAACTATAATATCACTTTGACCACAACCATCTAGGGAGAGCTGATGAACCCAATTGAAAAATTGGCTAAGCTCCAAAGCAAAAGGCGCAAAATCGCCGTAGGATTAATGTCAGGAACATCAGTCGACGGAGTTTCAGCAGTACTAGTTGAAATTGAGGGAAACTGGCTAAACACGAAGTTCAAGATAATCGGCCACAAAACCTACCCTTACCCAAATGAGGTTAGGGAGAAGATATTCGAGCTGTTCGATCCTGAAACTGGAACGGTGGATAAGATCTGCACCATGAACTTCATTTTAGGGAAAATATTTGCTCAAGCAGTATTGAAAATAGCTGAAGAGTGCGGATTCCCAATTGGAGACGTAGACTTAATTGCAAGCCACGGACAGACAATCCACCACATGCCAAGGAAAATTAGAATTGCAAACTACGAGTCCAAGTCGACGCTGCAAATTGGCGAGCCATCAGTGATAGCTGAGGAGACAGGAGTGCTGACAATTGCAGACTTCAGGCCAAAAGATGTAGCTGCAGGCGGAGAAGGAGCACCAATAAGCGCATACGCAGACTACATAATTTTCAGAAGCAGCAAAGCTTCAAGGGCAATTCAAAACATCGGAGGAATAGCAAACGTAACCTACATACCTAAAAGTGCGGATTTAAGCGAAGTCATAGCATTCGACACTGGGCCGGGAAACATGCTAATAGATGCAATGGTAAAACGCGTAACAGACGGGAAAATGAAGTACGACTCCAATGGAAAGTTGGCTGCAAAGGGAAGAATTTCAGAGGAGCTGCTAAGCTGGCTCATGAATCACCCATACATCCATAGAAAACCTCCAAAAACAACTGGTCGAGAGGAATTTGGAGAAAAATTCGCCGAAAAAGTATTTGAAAAGGCAGCTGAGCTGGGAGTGAAAGGAGAAGACCTAATTGCAACAGTAACTATGTACACAGCCAAAACAATAGCAGAAAGCTACCGAAGACATCTACCCACAATGCCGGATGAAGTCATTGTCGGCGGAGGAGGCTCATACAATAAAACTCTAATGAAAATGCTGAAGGAAGAAATTGAAGAGGCAAAAATAATGACCCACGAAGACTTCAGAATACCTGCACAGGCAAAGGAGCCCCTAGTAATGGTTATCCTAGCAAATGAAGTAATTCACGGACACTTCAACAACATTCCAAACGCCACTGGAGCCTCAAGGAAAGTGATTATGGGAAAAATAGTTTTTGGAAATTAAAATGCCTCACCCCAACAGCTTCCTATCAAATTCAACCAGCTCAGGATGAACAAACCTCCCATCCTTCAGTAAGCAAGTGCCATCAACGTAAACCGTTGGATTCAAGCAATTTCCATCAGAATGAGCCTTAGCCCTTCCAACCTTACCTTTAAATCTAAGCGACTGAGAGCCGAAGCCAAACTCTATGCAGCCATAAACCCTCTCATCCTCAAGTGGAACTCCAGTCAACCTAGCTCCAGGATTAAATCCGAAGGATACATGAGCAATATAATACATTTTGGGGTCATTGAAGCCTGCAAGCCAGCGCTTAAAGGCCTCAGCCTCCCAGCCACCCTCAACATCAACAATTCTCCCCTCCTCAATGGTTAAAGCTACAGGTGAAGAGAGTACGCCGACATTCTGAGGAGGCCAAAGAAATCCGTCCAGAACAAGCCTACCATTAATGCTCTTCTCAATTGGAGCCCAAGAAACTTGCCCGCCCAGAAACTTCAATTCACCCGGCTTGCGAACCTTACCATCATTATGGTAAACCGGCCTATGGGGATCGTTTTCCATCACAAGTGAAGTCCCCTTAGGAGAATGCACTTCGATTTTCCTCGCCATTGAAATCACCTTTGCAAGCGCATCGCCAAGCTTGCACATCGCCTCATAATCCACCTTGCCGATCAACCTAATCATCATGTCAGGATTCATTCCAGTCAAATCGCAAATCCTAGCCCCAGCATTTAGAGCCTCGTAGAAAGCATTGGTATGAATAATATATTGGTATACGAAGTCTATGATGACGTCACTTGAAGCCATTGCAGCTGCAACTGGCTTTGGAGGCTCAACATTAACCTCGCTCCTAGTCTCATAAACAACTTCAACAGCCTCACCTCCAACCGCATGAGCCATGGCGGTGACCACATCAACCATACTTCTGTCAACTGCAGTATCAGCTAAAACTAGAACTGACTCACCAGCTTCAACGCCAGCTAAAAGCTTCACGACCTTATATGCAGCTCTAGCAAGCTCCATAAACATGCGGCCACCAAGCACAAACTATTACATGGCTAGTATTACTAGGTTGCGCTAACGCGAATTGAGGATAATAAAGTTATGTAAAAAGAGTGCGGAGCTCCTAGTACCTCCTACGCATATACTGGAGAAGCAATATCACAATTATTATCACTATTAAAGCAGCAACCACGTAGAGCGTCGCTGGAGGAGGTGGAGGAGGACGACTACTAACATTTACAGTCACTGAATTCGACTGAACATTATCAGCAACTGCGCGCGCCGTGTATGAGCCGGCCTCTCCAAAAGTCACCGTAAACGAAGCAACGCCATTAGCGTCGGTAGTCCTTATGCTGTAAAGCTCATCGTTAATGTATAGAGTTACGCTGACGCCGGACATCGGATTGCCATTTTGATCGTGAACCGTAGCTCTAAATGTAACTGGCTCGCCAGTTACGGCGGACTCCTTATCAACCTCCAAGCTTATGCTAGTCACAGTCGGAGCTGGCGGCAGAGGGCTGACGGTCACCGTAATAGTGTTGGACTTCACGGAGTCCGCGATCGCATATACTTCGTGAGCACCCTCAACATCAAATCTAACTAGGAATACAGCTGCACCTCCAATTCCAGCATACTTGGTGTCGTAGAGCTCTCCATCAACCATCAAATCGACTTGAACTCCAGCCATAGGACTACCGTACTGGTCTCGGACTGTTGCCGTAAAGATCACTACACCCCCAACATCAACTTCAGTTGTTTCAGCGTCAAGCAATATGCTGTGAACTGCAGGGGGCTCGCGAACAGTTATATCAACAGTATTCGATTGAACGCCATCAGCTACCGCGTAAACTTCAAAGACACCCGCTTCATCGAAAGTGACGTAGAAAGTTACTGTACCATCATAAGAGGAATTCCGAGCCCCGTAAAGCTCCCCATCAATGTATAGTTTTACTTCAACATTGGCCATGGGGTCGCCATACTGATCATAGACTACAGCAGTGAATGCCACCACATCTCCAACGTAGATCATGCGTATATTGGCAGTAAGCTCAACCCTACTAACTACTGGTGGAGGAGCACTAACAGTAAACGTGCACGTACTAACACTACCAGTGGAAACATCCTTAGCATAAAGCGTATAATCTCCAGTGGGCCAGTCGCTTGGAACCTTCAGCTGCATGGTTAGAGTGCCATCTGAAGATGCAACATCCTCCCAAACCCACATTGGACCAGTAGGCCCATTAAGCTGAAGCATAACCTTTCCATTTGGAGTAGCGCCTGAGACAGTTATCGTCATAACCTCGCCCAATCTATATGAAGACTTGTCGGTTGTAACAGTAAATGAGGCATACACTAGAACTGTGGTAAACGATAGGGCGAAGAGCAAAGTTAGTGTTAGCAAAGCCAAACCCCTTAGTCTCATGATAATCACCACTAACCTTGAACTTGGAAGGTAAATTCAAGCCCACTCTTGGAAGCTAAAGGTACTCCTCCCTCATCAAGCCAGTTGCTCCACACCATAACCTTAACCTTATAAGTTCCAGTTGGGGCATCATCCGGAATTCTATATCCAATGCCAGCAGACTCGGTTTCGCCTGGAGATATCTCCTCAACAACGAAACCCATGAACACTGGAGTATTCCCATACATTACTTGGATTAGTAGCAAGAACTTAGTTGGCGTAGTGAAGTAGTAATAAGAGGTAGTATCTCCAAAGTAGTAAGCATATGCCATCTCGATAGTTGCGTTTATCAAGACCAGCTCGCCTCTGCTAAATGTGCTCTTAGGATTTCCCGTCTGATCAGCGCTGAAAGCTGTAGTTATGTCTAGGGGTAATTCTTGAGATGGAGCTATGAAGCTCGCCAATGAGCCAATATAGCTGATTAAAGCGCCAACAGCAATAACTGCTACCAGCACTATTGCTATTAACCGCTTAGCGTCAATTTCAATGACAATCTCCCTAATTTCACCTTCGGGCAAAGCTTCTCCCATCCATTAAATTCTATTGAATCATATTAAAGCGCCATCTATTTATATGTTATTCCCTCCCAATAAAGCCCTATAAATTAGCAACATACTTAAGCTAACCTAAAATAACAAATAAATATTCATAATAACATTAGCAAAGTAAATTTACACAACGGAAATAGAGGCATTGCCTAGCCATAAGCAAAGTTGGTTGGAGGGCGAAAATGAAGTTCAAAAGGATATTGCCGCTGGCTCAATCAATTCAAGCACTATTAGGAGCAGTATTGCTGCTAGACGCCCTTAAAGTGTATCATCACCCAACAATCCACAGAGCTACAGTCGCACTACAATTTCAGCTTAAATACGACCTAACGCCGTTCGCTCTGCCACTTGTAGCAGTAACTGCAATTCACCTGGCAAAGCAGAGGCAATCCAAAATCCTAGGAAGCATAATCATAGCTTCGCTCATGCTATATCAGGCATTTGGGCTAAAAGCATCAGTAGCCACCATAGCTCTAGCTTTAACGGCACTAATCACCATAGTTGAGAGAAACGTAGTGGAAGTAGCCTTTTACACTTTAGCCTCACTAACAGCATTCGAATTCCTAGCACTGGCGCACTGGGCAATCACACTCCCATTAATGGGCTCATCGCTATTAGAAGAGCCAGCATTCCTGGAGCTCTCACTATTCTACATAGTAGCACCGCTATCGCCATTACTAATGCTATCAATCCTATACGCTTGGCTTGCAAAGCCAATAGTGAAGCAGCACTTAACCCCCATCCTAAGGTACATAACCGTAAAGATAACTAGGAAAAGGAATGAAGCGAAAAGCCTCCACCTCAACCCCAAAATTGCATTTGCACTCTCAATAATTCTATCAGTCATAGTTGCGGCATACCCCTACATTCCCAGCATCAACCCCAAAGAAGTGCCAGTTGGAGTAGACATTAGATATTATGCAGGATGGACCCGCATGTTGGAGAGAGATCTAAACAACATTTTCACCATTGCAGGGGGCTCAAGACCCACAATCCTACTATTACTATATGCGCTTCGCCAGATAACTGGACTGGAGCCCATCGAAGTGGTCAAGTGGACTCCAATCCTACTAAATCCACTCCTAACAATCATTACATACTACATGATTTCAAGGGCAACCGAAGATGATGAATGGGCAGCACTATCGGCCCTAATAACTGCAATTGGGCTCAAAGCAACGGTAAACATGTACTCATACTTCCTAACCAACATGCTGGCCCTCATATTCCAGTATGCATCCATAACACTACTAGCAGTAGCAATCGAGAAAAGGGAGAAAGTTGCACTTGCAGCAGCTATAGCACTATCCTCAGCAGCCATATTCACTCACCCATGGACCTTCACCCAATACTACGCAGCCATAGCCCTATCACTTCTCATACAACTTTTAAGGCGAGCATACGCATCATCGTGGGATGAGTGGAAGGTAAAAGCACTGCTAGCATTCCTTGCAGCCACGGGCATCGTAGATGTGGTTAAAGAAAAGTTCATTGGAGCTGGAAGCTATAAGGCAACCCAAGCAACAGTAATTAGCCAGCCAATGTACGCAAATATAATGGAGTTTTGGAACAACAACATATTTGCCTTCAGATTGCTATATGGAGGATACCTATCGAACGCAGTTCTACTGGCAATTGCAGCGCTAGGCGCCTACACTCTAAGCAGAAGAGGAGAGCTACATAAAATAATCATGAACCTCCTAATCGTGATGTCAATTACATATCCATTCGTGAATGGAACTCTTCAAAGCAGGCTTATATTCAATTTACCAATAGAAGTCTTGACAGCTCAAGGACTACTATTCATAGTGAGAAAAGTCACAATACCAAAGAAGCTAAGAAAAATAGCAGTAGCATTTACTATAACATCAACACTAACCTACGCACTCAGATCGCTAGCCAACTTAATTTAGCAAGCTAATAATTTAATTGAGAATGACAAACAAGCTTTCGAGGTGAAAGTTCTTGACGAAATATCGCGTAAAAATAGTGGTTAAGGAAGTTAGAGGACAATGCGCTGCAGGATATAAAGCTGGAGATACAATCATTGCTGAGCGATTTTACATCATACCACAAAATTCAGCGAAAATATGTCTACACGCACTATCAGCAATGCAAACAATATTGTCGGCATTCCTCCACGGAACTTCGGCTAAAGAGTTAGGGATAGGCGAAAAGGATGATGCGGGATACCTTCAATGCCCAGATCCCGGACCCCCACTAACAAAGGGAGGAACAGTTATATTCGAGTTAAAACGTGAACCCATGCAATCTTGAAATGCTAAGTAGGTAGCCATTGAAATAACGTGCATCATTCAATTAAAACTTAAAGGCTCTGAGAATTAACGTTAAATACAATTAAACAAGTACTTTGTGTAGAGGTGCAAAACTTGAGCGAGGAGAAAGTTGCAATCTACATACCAAAGGAACTCTACGACAAGATAGTTGAGGAAGTTGAAAAGAGTAAGGGAGAATTCAAAAGCGTAGAAGAATACGTGAAATTCGTGCTTGAAGAATTACTGAAAGAGGAGGAAGACGAGTACGTATACACCCCGGAAGAGGAAGAGGAAATCAAGAAGAGGCTTAGAGCACTTGGCTATATAGGCTAAATTCAGCAGATCATACAAACTTTCAAACCCATCAAATCGAATTCTAGCAAAATCCACGAAATGCGTAATTCAAGCTTAAAATCGCCCAAGAAAATCGATGCTCTTTTATTTAATTAAATATAATTAAATTTTGAGGCGATCATCCTTGGGCGAGGAAAGCAGAAGCAAGGGAAAGTACACCACAGTTTCAATACCAACAACCCTCTATAATAGAATTAAGCAGTTAATCGAAGACACTGGATTCACCTCAGTTTCAAGCTACGTGACATACGTTTTGAGGGAGATAGTAGCCGCACATGAAGAGGCCCGGTACAGCGAGCCGTACACCGAGGAAGACAAGATGAGGATCATTGAGAAGCTTAGGAAGCTAGGCTACTTAGAGTAGGGGTGAAAGCTATGGTAGCGCCACCACATGGTGGAAAGCTCGTAAATAGAGTTTCATCGGGCAGAAGGAGAAGTAGGCTCCTAAGCGAAGTTGAAGAGCTCCCGAAAATAGCTGTCCCCAAGGAGATAGCCGTTGATGTTGAAAACATAGCCTATGGAGTTTTCAGCCCACTGGAGGGATTCATGACCCAGGAAGACTACTCACACGTGTTAAACGACATGAGGCTTAGCAACGACATACCATGGACCATCCCAATAGTATTGGACGTAGAGCCAAAAGCCATCAAAAGCTTGAAAGAAGGCGATGAAATCGCAATTACAGATAAGAATGAAGCGCCCATAGCCATCATGAAAATCGAGGAGGCATACAAGTGGGATAAAAAGGAGCATGCAATCAAGGTATTCAAAACCCTAGACGCGAACCATCCGGGCGTAGCCAAGACCATGAAAATGAAGGACACATTGCTAGCCGGAAAACTGGAATTGATAAGGGAAGTAGAAAATCCATTCTACCGCTACACTCTAAGGCCGGTGGAAACGAGAATCCTTTTCGAGGAGAAGAGGTGGAGGACGATAGTTGGATTTCAAACGAGAAATGCGCCACACCTGGGCCACGAGTACGTGCAAAAGGCAGCGCTAACCTTCACGGATGGACTCTTCATAAACCCCCTAGTAGGCTGGAAGAAGCCTGGAGACTACAAGGATGAAGTAATTTTAGAAGCATACGACGCCCTGATCAAGCACTACTACCCGAAGAATGCTGTAGTACTGGCAGTGCTAAGAACATCAATGAGGTACGCCGGCCCAAGAGAAGCGATATTCCACGCAATAGTACGCAAAAACTTTGGATGCACCCACTTCATCGTGGGCAGAGACCATGCAGGCGTAGGAAACTACTATAAGCCCTATGAGGCGCAGGAAATATTCAAGGAATTCCCAGATTTGGGAATAATACCCCTATTCGTAAAAGAGGCATTCTACTGCGCCAAGTGCGGAGGAATGGTCAGCGAGAAAATATGCCCCCACCCAGACAATTACAAGATACGAATGAGCGGGACTAAAATCAGGCAAATAATAATGAAGAGAGTTAAGCCGCCTCCAACAATGATGCGGCCAGAAGTGGCGGAGGCAATACTGAAATGGGAAAATCCATTCGTGACCAGCTGAAAAAAGCTGAAAGCATATTAGCAGTACACCACTGGGACGCCGACGGCATAGCTTCAGCAGCCATGATAGCTGAAGAATATGGAGAAATAGTAAATTACTGCCCGCCAATAGGGCTCTTCAAAGTCAATGACGAAGTGCTAGATGAGTTAAAAAGTAGGCTCAGCACGAAAAGCGATTTAATATTAATTTTAGATTGGAACATCCCCTACAAAGATGCAGAGACGATGGAGAAAGCATTAGGGGCAAAAGTGGCAGTAATAGATCACCACTACAAAAGCGAGCCACCGCCGAAACCAGCATACTACAACCCAGTGGCATGCGGAGAGCCGGAGGAAAACTGGCCGTCAACCACGTGGACAATCATGAAAGCCCTAAACATGCAATTAAACCTAAAGGTCATATTAGGAGTATTTGGAGATCTAGAAGAAAAAGCCACCACGCTAAAGCTGTACCGCCAAGCGATAAAGCCCCACATAGAGAGGCGGAAACACTCAGTTGAAGAGCTCATCGAAGCGGCAAAGCGCTTGAACGCCTGTGGGAGAATTGGAGATAGAAAAATTGTAGAAAATGCTGTTTGGAAGCTAATTAAGTACGGCAGCGACTTGAAAACTATTTTAAGTGATGAAGAGTGGAGGAAAGCGCAAGCAACAATCGAAGCGGAAGTTAATAGGATAATAAATTCGGGTGGAGAAGTCATTCATGGAAACATCTTGGTGAAGAGGTTTGCAAGCCCCTACAACTTAACTTCAGAAGTCGCAAGAAAGCTTGCAAAGCTAAAGCCCAAGTCGATCATAGTGGCAGCAAATGAAAGCGCAAGGCTTAACGAAGCCGAAATTTACGTGAGAAGGGGAAGCATGCTAAAAGTGAAGCTCACTCCAATCATCAATAAGCTCAGAAAAGTAGGTTTAGAAGCAGGAGGCAAAGAGGCAGTATTTGGAGTGAAAGTAACTCACAGCAAAGTAGAAGAAGCTTTAAAATCGACATTAAACACGCTTATGGAGGATTTGAATATTGGCTAGGAAGCTAATGGTAATTGGGCTGGACGCAGCACCTCCAAAGCTAATTTACGAGCAATATGAGGACGAGCTCCCAACCATATCCAAGCTAATGGTAGAGGGATGTAAAGCCGAGCTGAGAAGCACCCACCCCCCAATAACCATACCAGCATGGGCCTCCATGGTCACAGGAAAAACGCCTGGAGAACTCGGAATGTACGGCTTCAGACATAAAAAGCCTAAAAGCTACACAGACTTCTACATTGCAAACTCGAAATTCATCAAGCACCCAACAGTATGGGATAAAGCTGGTGAAAGGGGGCTTAAAAGCATAGTTGTCGGAGTGCCTCCAGGATACCCGCCCAAGCAGATAAATGGATTTTGGGTGAGCTGCTTCATAACTCCAAGCAACAAATCCCAATACACCTACCCGCCGAAGCTAAAGCGAGAAATCGAAGAAAAATTTGGGTCATACCAGTTCGACGTAGTATTTAGAACCGAGGAGAGGGACAAGCTCATAAAGGAACTTTGGGAGATGACTAGATACCACTTCAAAGTATTAAGGTGGCTAGCGCAGAAGAGCTGGGACTTCTTCATGTTCGTAGAAATAGGGGTAGACAGAGTGCAGCACGCATTCTGGGGATACATGGATCCGGAACACCACAAGTACAAGCCAGGAAACAAGTACGAGAAAACGATACTAGAGTACTACAAGCTAATAGATAGCGAGCTGGAAAAACTTCTGAAAAACACGCCTAAAGACGCTGCAGTAATGGTAATCTCAGACCACGGAGCAAAAAGAATGAAGGGAGCATTCTGCATAAACCAGTGGCTTGCAGAGAAAGGGTACTTGAAGCTCAAAAGCAAACCCTCAAAGCCAGGAATAGAACTGGCTAAAGTAGACGTAGACTGGAGCAACACAATAGCGTGGGGTTGGGGCGGATACTACGCAAGAATATACCTAAACCTAGAAGGAAGAGAGGCTAAGGGAATCATTAAGCAGAAGGACTACGAGCACTACAGAGACGAGCTAGCAGAGGAGATCAGGAAGATTAAGGGCCCAAACGGAGAAAAGTGGGAGACCAAAGTCTACAAGCCGGAGGAGCTCTACCCAAAAGTTAGAGGAGACCCACCAGACCTAATAGTCTACCTAGACGACCTATACTGGAGGAGCGCAGGAACCCTCGGATGGGAAACCAAGTACCTAAGAGAAAATGATCGAGGACCAGATGACGCTGTTCACGACTGGAATGGCATCATAGTGGTGTACGACCCAGAAAAAACCGTAGAGCTGAAAAACGAAATGGTAGAAATAGCTAGAGTGCACGAAATAATGCTCAAGCTACTGGAAATTGGAGAGTGAAACGGTGGATAAAGGATTCGTGCTATGGATAACAGGTCTGCCAGGATCAGGAAAAACAACCATAGCAAGAGGAGTGGCGGAAAAGCTAAGGCAAAGAGGATTAAAAGTGGAATTGCTCGACGGAGATGAAGTTAGAAGGTGGCTTAGCCCAGAAGCAGGCTTCACCAGAGAAGACAGAACAAGACACTTGATAAGAGTGGCGCACGTAGCAAAGCTACTAGCCAGAAATGGAGTAGCAGTAATAGCATCCTTCGTATCCCCATACAAAGACGTTAGAAAAAAGGCAAGAGAAATAATTGAAGGAGAAGGAATACCATTCATAGAAGTCTACGTGGAGTGCAGCCTAGAAGAATGCATGAGGAGAGACCCAAAAGGACTATATAAAAGAGCATTGAGAGGAGAAATAAAGCACATGACAGGCATAGACGATCCATACGAGCCCCCCGAAAATCCAGAAATAAAGGTAAACACAGAAAAAGATGGTATAGCCGAAAACATTGAAAAAGTAATAAGTAAAGTCGAAGAACTAAAGCTAATAACACAAAATTAACAATCAAATTATTTTAACTAATTCAAGCTTCTCAACATAACAATCTGAAATGCTGCAAGCCCATCAACGTAACGACAGTAAATCAGGTAGAGCATTAATGCTATCAATCAGCTAAGCAAACCTAATAAGGTGAAAGCGCCGCGAGGTGAGCATATGGAGAAATTTGAAGTAAAACCCGGCATCAGTTTAATTGAAGACTATGAAGTAAAACCTGAACATGCAGCCAAGCACGTAGGCTCAGGAGAAGTTGAAGTTCTATCCACTCCATCCATGATAGCATTCATGGAAAGAACAGCACTTAAGTGCGTTCAAAAGCAGTTGCCTAAAGGCTTCATCACAGTAGGAGTTGGAGTAAACGTAAAGCACTTAAAGCCAGCTCCAGTGGGAGCAAAAGTAACCGTAGAAGCCGAGCTGGTAAAAGTTGAAGGTAGAAAGCTGACATTTAAAGTAAAAGCAAAATGGAAGGAGGTCACTATTGGAGAGGGAACCCATGAAAGATACATAGTAAATAAGGAAAAATTCCTAGAAAAAGTAAAAAGAATGTTCGAGGAAAAAAGCAAGAATTAAATTGTATCAATCACAAAACAGTGGAAAATACAGAGGACGGCCCAATGCCTATACTATTTGGATGCATAAGTAAAAGCAGTGAACTGAAAACCTCGAGGACATAGTCGTAAAGGCAGCTGAAAATAAATACAATCAAAAAGTAGAAGTGCGCAACCCCCACAAGAAAAGCAATCATAGGGTATAGTTGTAAAAGTAATGAGATATTCGTTGAGCAGGATCGCGAAAATTAAAGGTGATATATACAGACACCCCCAAGCACTAAGTTCAGACTCAGCAGAAATAACACTAACAGCAAACAAGCTTGAAATTGAGGTAGACGCATTCAACATGAAAAGAATTTACATTTACAAAACTTCAAGGCAACTAATATTCAGCACCTCTCTAAGGCATATAGCTGAAATAATGAAAAAGCTAGATTTGAAATTAAAGTTAAATGTAAAGTCAACGATTTTCTACCTAGCCACAGGCATACTCCCAATAGAAACTACCATAATTGAAGGAATTAGAAAAACAGCTCCGGGAGAAAAGCTAATAATAGAGCTAGAAAACCTCCAGGAAAATAGCATTAAGAGAGACTACATAGAATATGGAGAGCCTCCCAAAATAACTGAAAATCACATCGAAATTCTCTACAACCACTTGCTGGAAGCAGTGAAGAAAAGAGCGGAAGACAACGTGAAGCCAGCAGTAATGCTAAGTGGAGGAATAGACTCAGCCCTACTAGCAGCTTTAGTTGCTAAGTACAATGAGAATCTAACTGCAGTAAATCTCACAATCCCAAACTTCTACAGCGAATATGAAAATGCGAGAAAAGTAGCAGAATACCTAAACATTCCAATCATGAAAATAGAAGTCAAAGTAAGAGAAAACGAAATGGTAGAAGAGCACGTAAAAGCAGCAAGCTACATTAAAGAGCCAACATCACGAGCAGGCTTCTACAACCACTATAAAATTATGAAAGAAGCGCAAGAACACTTATCAGCCAACAATCAAACTTTAACATTAGAACAATGAAGTTTAAACCATTAAATTTCGAAATTGGATGGTTCGACTCCCTTGGCGCCAAGTCAGCGTCAGTGCTAATCGAAACGCCTGATGTGAAGGTTTTCATAGATCCTGGAATTGCAGTCATGCATCCATCATTTCCAGCACCAGTGGAAGTTAAATTTGAGCTCTACGAGAAGGGTTATGAGAGAATTGTAGAGCTGGCGAAGAAGGCTGACGTAATAATAATTACGCATTACCACTACGACCACTTCACCGACTTCGACCCGCAGATTTATAGGGGTAAATTGGTGTTTGCAAAAAATCCAAATGAGTACATCAACAATTCCCAGAGGAAGAGGGCAATCAACTTCTACGAAAACCTCTATGGCCAACTCGGAGAGGTTAAGCTGGAAGAAGTCATGCTTGAGCCGGAGGAGAAGGATTACCCAAGCCCACTTAGTGACCTTGAAATAGCACGCTCCAAAAGCTTTGGCGACTACGATGAGAGGAGGAGGCAACTACTGATGAAAGGCGAAGAGGCATTTAGGAAGCTGACTGAAAAGTGGTGTTCATGGAGGAGGGTACCTGAAGCAGATGCGAAAAACATCAAATTACGCTTTGCAGATGGCCGAAAAATCGAATTCGGCAATACAACCATTAAATTCACAAAGCCATTGTTTCATGGCATCGAATACTCCAAGTTGGGGTGGACCTATTCGGTTGTAATTGAGCATGAAGGCATTAAGCTGATGCACACATCAGACTTGAACGGACCAATCATCGAAGACTATGCGGATCTAATAATCAATGAAAATCCCGACATATTATTCCTAGATGGGCCTCCAACATACCTTCTAGGATACACCATGAACCTAACCAACTTCAAAAGAGCAGTGGAAAATGCTATCAAAATTATCGAAAACACGAGAAACCTCAAGCTAATAATATATGATCACCACCTACCAAGAGAACCGAAATTTAGGGAGAGAACCAAGAAGGTCTGGGAAATAGGCGAAAAAATTGAAGTTGAAATAGTTACAGCAGCAGAGTACCTTGGTGAAAAACCAGCAGTACTTCGATTCTCTAAACCTAAAAATCATTAGAGATAAAATCTTAGAAAAACATATATTTCTTAGATTTATAGATCATTCTAGGTGAACTATTTGGAACTAAGTAAAGTAAGTAAGAAAGGTTTAACCAGCATTCCAGCAAGAGTGAGAAAAGCAGCCAAAATTGAAGAAGGAGACTTTCTATCTTGGGAAGTTGATGAAAAAACTAAAACAATCATAGTTAAAGTCATTAAAAATCCATACAAATTTCTGAGGGGAAAATATTGCGACCCAAATTTAACTTATGAAAATGTGGAGGGCGAAGCCGAAAAACTACTGTTTGGGGAGCTAAAGGATGCCCGTAATAGAGCTTGACATGCTAATAGCCTTTGTAAACAAATCAGACAAGCTCCATAAAGCAGCAGATAAACTCTTCCAAAGGATAATTCGAGGAGAAATCAGAAATCTTAAGGTCGCCTCATCCGCCTACCTAGAGTATGAGCTAATCCTCCGATCCAAGGGATATACTGAATTTCAAATACGCTCGGATCTAGCAGCCTTCAAAGGCATACCTAATTTGGGTGAAGCTCCACTAACTGCAGACGTGCTCCTGAAAGCCTCTGAACTACGAGAGAAATACAATCTAACATACTTTGACTCTCTTCACGGAGCAACAGCAATTCTTCTAGACGGAGAAATAATTTCTTCGGATAAAGACTATGAAAACGTGGAAGAGCTAAAATTGATAAATCCATTAAAAATGGCAACAAGCCCGTAATTATAATCACCTTGTATGGCTACGAATAGCTTAAGATGTGCATGAGTTCAATTTACTTTTGGTGCTGTGGGCCGTGATAAAAGCCTTAGAAAGAATTGTAGGTAAGGAAAATGTGATTACTGATAGGAAGAAGATTGAGAACTACCTTCTAGATGAGACCCCCAGCATTATCAGACCTAAACCTGCAGCCAAGCTAGTTCTAGTGAAGCCTGCAAGCACTAGGGAAGTCTCTGAAATATTGAAGTTCGCCAATGAAAATAAAATTCCAGTCTACCCTAGAGGCGGAGGAACAGGGCTTGCTGGAGGAGCAATCCCAACTAAAGATGGCATAATTCTCTCCCTTGAAAGAATGAATAAAATCGAGGTAGATAAGGACAATTTAATGGCAATAGCAGAGGCAGGAGTAACCCTAGAAAAGCTGATAAAGGCAGCTGATGAAGCAGGCCTATTCTTCCCTCTACACCCAGGTGATGAAAGCGCTCAAATAGGCGGACTAATAGCAACCAATGCAGGAGGAGCAAGAGCAGTCAAGTTCGGAGTAATGAGAAACTACGTTCGAGGCCTAGAGGTGGTACTGCCCACAGGCGAAATACTAAATCTAGGAGGAAAACTTCAAAAGAACAACGTAGGCTACGACCTAATGAACCTAATAATTGGAAGCGAGGGAACGCTGGCAGTAATAACCAAGGCGATTTTAAGGCTATACCCAAAGTACGAGGCAACAGCAACCCTAGTCATACCATTCAACAGCAGGCACGACGCACTAAGCAGCGTACCAAAAATACTGCAAGATGGAAGAATGCCACTAGCAATAGAGTATGTCGAAAAGGACCTGATGGAGAGGACAGCCAAAATACTTGGAGAAGCATGGCCAGTTAAACAGGGAAAATATTACCTACTAATAATAGTGGCGGAGCAAAGTAGAGATCAAATGCTAAATGAAAGCCTAAGAATAGCCGAAATATGCCAGGCAAACGGAGCCCTAGAACCGCTCTTCGCAGAGCCAAAAGATCAGCAGGAGAAACTACTGAGAATAAGGAGCAACATATACATAGCATTAAAGCCATACACGGCAGACATCCTAGACACCACGGTTCCACCGGCAAGCATAGGCAAATTCATAGATGCAGTAGATGAAATAGCAAAGAAGTACAACACATACCTACCAGCCTACGGCCACGCTGGAGATGGAAACCTACACATCCACATTATGCAGGAAGAAGGAATAGACGTAAATTACATCGACAAAATAAGAAGCGAAATCTACGAAGCAGCAGTAAAGCTGGGAGGAGTAATAACAGGAGAGCACGGCATAGGGAAAGTTAGACTATCAAGCCTCAAACGCTACGCCGACGAAAAGTACTTGGAGTTAATGATGAAAATAAAGAGGATATTCGACCCAAATAACATCCTAAACCCCGAAACCAAAATAGCGTAATCAAAGTAGTATCAAAGAAAAATTAAAAGCAATCTCAACAACATCACCGCCAACTATACAGTAGACACTCCCCTTCTAACTCGGCTTCCCACCGCTCAACAACGAAGCCAATCGTATTCTTACGAGAATAAACGAAGTCTACGTTGCAGATCAAGCCAATTGCATTACAGCTACTCCCAATATTAAATGCAAAGCGGTTAAAGGCATGCAGCAACATATAATATGAAGGTGATTGGCGTGGAGAGCCTAGATCCAATTTATGCTTTAAATCAAATCCCACACCCGGTAGTGATAGTAACTGTTGGAGAGTATGGAGTTAAGGGCAAGTATAATGGAATGACAGCTGCCTGGGTTTCAAGAGTCTCGTGGGACCCTCCACTAGTAATGGTTTCCATAAGCCCCAAGAGATTTACTTGGAAGCTAATCAACGAGTATAAGGAATTCGCAGTGAACATCGTGCCGAAAAGTTTGATTAAGCAAGCAGTGGACGTTTTCGGAAGCATGTCGGGAAGGGAAGTCGATAAATTTGAAGTTAGCGGAGTGAAGGTTGAGAAGGGGAGAAAAATCAAGGCGCCGGTAATCCTCAATGCAAGCGTAGTGATAGAGTGCACTGTGGAGAACATAGTTGAAGCTGGAGACCACTACATAGTCATCGGAAGAGCGGTTGAAGCCTACAAAATCAGCGATGAAAAGCCAACGATATGGCACATGAGAAAGCCGTACAGCTTAGGAGAAGAAATTGAGTTGAAGTGAATATCGGAGCAAGCAACACTAATAACTTAATTTTCCTCATCCTTTTCCTCCTTAATTAAAACACCTCGCCTTCCACCTAGAACCTCATCCAAAATACTTCTTCTCCCACTTAGCTCAGATTTTGGAGGCTCCTCCACCCTTTCCGAGGCAACCTCCCTAATTAATGGCTTACCACCCTCAATCTCTATGATAGCGCCGGGGTAGCGCTCCTCCAATTCACGCCTTAGCTTAGCTACATCCACATCTGGGCCAGCCTTAACGCGAACCCTAGTTCCCTCAGGAGTACTTACAACTGAAATGGAATAGCCTTCACCTAAATTGCTAATTTCCCTCTCCAACCTCCTGAAAAGCTCATCGAAATCCCCGAAAATGGAGTTGCTGAAAAACTCATCGAGCAAGCTCCTACGCTTACGCTTCAATTAGCCCCCTCAAAATAATATATTCGCAGAAAACTATTAACTTAACTCTCAATCAGACGCAAAATCTTCCGTGACGTGAATTCAGCCAGCAAGATAAATCAAGCCAATAGCATCGAATTATTTTCCAACAGCATGCCGCTTAGCTTTAATAAAGTGGACATGTAATGGCAAGGATAAATCGCTGTGCCAATAGATGAGAAGCTTTATTTAAAAAAGAGAGGATGTTCAAATGGTGAACTAGTTGGAGAAGCAGGAAGTTTTCACCAATAGTGTTGTTAAGGAAATTCTAAAGAAAACAAGAGTTATATGGGCATTAAATCACGCATCCAGCTTAATGGGCTGGGACTTAAGAGTCAACATGCCTAGGGAGGGCGTAACCGAGAGAAGCATAGCATCTTCAGAAATAGCAGTTTTAACTCAAAAACTCACACTCGACCCCGAACTCATAAAACTCGTTGAGAAAGCTGAAGAAATAAGTGATGAGCTAAACGACTACGAGCGCGGAGTAGTCAGAGTTCTTAAGAGGGAAATAAAAATTGCCAAAGCACTTCCGCCAAAGCTAGTGGAGGAATACACTCGCATAACAGGTGAAGCGAGAGTCAGGTGGAGGGAAGCTAGAAGCAGGGACAACTACGAAATATTCAAGCCATACCTAGCGAAAATCATAGAGCTAAGCAGGAAAATTGCAGAGCATCTAGGATATGAGGAGCACCCATACGACGCACTTCTAGATATGAGAGAGGAAGGATTGAGAACGAAGGATGTAGACAGCATATTCAAAGTACTTGAGCCAGGAATAAGGAAGGTTCTAGATAAAATAGCGACCCGTGGATCATATCCATCCAAGCACGAGCTAGAAGACGTGAGGTACGACGTAGAAGCAATGACAAAGCTAAACAGGGAAGTGCTAGAAGTCCTAGAATACCCACTTGGAGTTAGAGGTAGACTGGACGTTTCAACCCACCCATTCACCTCAAGCATGGGAATAAAAGACGTAAGAATAACCACGAGGTATGAGGGGTACGACTTCAAGAGAAGCTTATTCGCAGTAATCCACGAATTTGGACACGCACTATACGCACTGCAAATAGATGAAAGATTAATGACAACCCCGATAGCTAGAGGAGCAAGCGGAGGAGTTCATGAAAGCCAGTCCAGATTCTGGGAAAACATAATTGGAAGATCAAAAACGTTCGTAGAAGCAATATACCCAATACTCGCCAAGCACTTGGAATTCGTAAAGAACTACACTCCAAGCGACATATACCTATACTTCAACACAGTAAAGCCAAGCCTAATAAGAGTAGATGCAGACGAAGTAACCTACAACCTACACATCCTACTGAGATTCAAGCTTGAAAAGCTAATGATAACTGGAGAAGTAAAAGTGGACGAGCTGCCGGAACTATGGAACAGCGAAATGGAGAGACTGCTAGGAGTAAAGCCGAAAACCTACAGGGAAGGGCTACTCCAAGACGTTCACTGGAGCAGCGGCCTAGCAGGATTCCCAGCATACACCCTAGGAAACATCATAGCAGCCCAAATAAAGTACCACGCAGAGAGGGAGCTAAAGGAAATCCACGACTACATCGCAGAGTTAAACCTAAAGCCAATAAGGGAGTACTTGAGAGAAAAAGTTCACAGGTGGGGAGCAACCTACCCGCCAAAAGAGCTCATCAAAAGAAACTTCAAAGAGGAAATAAACCCAACATACTTCCTAAAATACCTAGAAGAAAAATACCTACAAAAATAAGCATCACCTAAAATCAAATTAACCTCCAATTTTTCTTTATTCAATCCAAAGCTTGGCAGCCCATAACATACCATTCGAAAACCACTTGAAATACAATATTTTAGTCCGTAAACTGCACCTTCAAATAAACGCCCAACCCTTATAGGTGATAAGAGACAGCCTTCCAAAATAACCCTAACCTAAAATTAAGTTTGATCGAAAAATTCTCACATAAGAATATTTCAGCAAGTCTAAGAGGTATGTCACGAGTAGATACCTATAGCCGAACATCATTCCAAGCACCGTGAAGCAATTTAACGTCAACAATTTTAAAATATGCAGCAATTAAATCAACGGTGGATTAAATGCGATATCAAGCGAAAATGATAGCTGCAGATCCATCCAAATGCACGGGATGCAGATACTGCGAATTGTGGTGCTCCTTCACCCATGAAGGAGTCTTCAGTCCATCGCTATCAAGAATAATAGTCGTTAGGGACGACAGAATAGGTCTTGACATCCCCATCACATGCAGGATGTGCAGCCCAGCGCCGTGCGTTAATGCATGTCCAACAGGCGCATTAGTTAAAGGCGAAGAAGGCACCATAAGCATTATGGAGGAAAAATGCATTGGATGCGGCAGCTGCGCCAAAGCATGCCCATATGGAGCCATGAGAATACACCCATTAAAGGCAGTACCACTGATATGCGACCTATGCGGAGGAGGAAAACCCGCATGCATATCCAAATGCCCAACCAACGCCCTCAAACTCCAGCCCACGGGCCAAGTCAACTTGACCTGGATTGAAGAAATCTTCGATCAGGCCTACAGCTACGCACTTCAACAGCACAAAAAAGTGATGGAGAGGTGGGGAATTCATGCCAAGTAAGCTCTACGGATACGCCGGGCAAATTCTAAGAATAAACTTGACCAACCGCAAAGTGAGGAAGGAAGAGCTTAGCAAGGAATTGGCGATCCAATACATCGGCGGCAGGGGATTCAATGCAAGAAGACTATATAACGAAGTGCCGAAGGGCGTGGATCCACTTGGGCCGAAGAACAAGCTCATGATAGCAACAGGCCCTATCTCGGGCACGGGCTTCCCCATTGGAGCGAGATTAAACGTCACTGCCAAATCGCCCCAAACAGGAATTCTAGGCGACTCAAATGTTGGCGGGCACTTCCCAGCTGAAATGAAGTACGCAGGCTTCGACCAAATAATAATTGAAGGAGCAAGCGATAAGCCCATTTACATACTCATAAGCGATGGAGAAGTTGAGTTCAGGGATGCAAGCAGCATATGGGGCCTAACCATATCCAAGGCATACGATGAAATAAGGAGGGAAGTAAGGGATTGGAAAGCTCAAATAGCCCTAATAGGGCCTGCAGCTGAAAACCTAGTCAAGTTCTCAGGAATATTCTTCAACGTCCACAGGCCAGCAGCGCGCACAGGCCTAGGAGCAGTAATGGCCGCTAAAAAGCTTAAAGCAATAGTGGTTAGAGGCGAAGGCTACATCGAGGTCGCTGAGCCCAAGGAGTTCGAGGCATTCGTGGAAGAAATTGAAGAGTCAGTCTACAGCCACCCCCAATATTGGCCCAGAAGAATCATAGGAACATCAAGAATCCTGCTAGCAGCCAACAGGCTAGGCTTCCTTCCGGGAAAGCACTTCACCGCGGGAGAAGTAGACTACGCCTATGAAGTTAGCGGGGAAAAGCTTGCACTCAAATACAACGTTAAGAGCCGCGGATGCTTCTCATGCATACTGCCGTGCGGCAGGTTCTACGTAATAGGTGAAGGGGAATTTGCAGGAACATACGGCGAGGGGCCAGAATATGAAGCCCTAGCAGGCCTCACAGTTAGAATTGGAAATAACGACCTCAACTCAGCTCTAAAAGCCATAAGCATGATAAACGACCTAGGCATGGACGTCATATCAACAAGTGAAGTCATAGCATGGGCAATCGAGCTATACGAGAAGGGACAGCTAAGCAGAAACGAAACCAGCGGGCTCGAACTAAATTGGGGCAACATGAATGCAGTCCTCCAACTCATAGAAATGATAGCTTACAGGAGAGGCTTCGGAGCAGTCCTGGCAGATGGAGTAGCCAAGGCAGCGGAAAAGCTTGGAAAAGGAGCTGAAATAGCCTTCCACGTCAAAGGATTAGAAATGATACAGGCAGACCCAAGAGGGCTAAAGGGCTATGGACTGGGATTCGCAGTTGCATCAAGAGGAGCAGACCACCTCCGATCAGAACCCTTCATAGAGCTAAGCGACAACCCCGAAATAGGGAGAAAGCTATTCGGAGAGCCCGAAGCAACATTAAGGCTGGGAACACGCGGCAAGGGAAAGCTCGTAGCATACTATGAAAATTGGTGTGCAGTAATAGACGCCCTCGAAGTATGCAAAAACATAGCGGAAAACATGGAAATACTCCCATTCGACAAGGCGGCCAAGCTAATCAACATAGTCACAGGCCTAAATCTGAGCGCAAGCGACCTTGTCAAGGTTGGCGAAAGAATAGTCAACATAGAAAGAGCGTACATAGTGAGGGAAGGCATAAGAAGGATGGACGACACCCTACCCAAAAGATTCCTAGAAGAGCCTATTAGAAGTGGGCCCTCAGCAGGCAACGTAATAGAGCTAGATGAAATGCTCGAAGAATACTATGAAACCCGCAATTGGAACCCCAAAACAGGCATACCCACCGAAGAAAAGCTGCTGGAACTCCAACTACACGACGTCGTAAAAGACCTCAAAAGCCACGGCATCCTATAAGGCGCAAAACCCGACACACCATATTGCCAGAAGTCAAGTCCATTCCAACATTACTAAGGAAACAAAATGCTTAACTTAAAAGCCTAAACCATTAAAACCTCAGCCAACATATCAAAGGACGAAAAGCAGGTGAAAACATGAAAGACGAAGTTTTTAAAATGCATGAAAATAGGCTGGAATGGCTTGAGGTCAAGCGCTTCCTAAGCATTAGGTCCTCAACAAGCCCAATCGCTTCAAAGCATGAAAAATTCATAGTTTACTTAAGCGACACAACGGGATTCAACATTCCCTGGATAACCTACGGCGATAAGGCAGACATCCTATTTCCCCATGACCATAGAGTAAACTCGATCACGCTCAGCAGTAGAGGATTGCTCGCAACCGCTAGCGACATCAATGGAAATGAGAGGTGGCAAATCCACGTCTACGACATTAAAAGTGGAAGGCTAATTCACGTAGCTGGAGACAACGTAAACATAAATCACCCAGGAGCTTGGAGCAGCAACGGATTAGCCATGGGCTACACCTCCAACACGAGAAACGGAGTGGACTTCGACCCATACATTTACAGGCACGGCAAGGGAGTTCAGGGACCAATAATTGAAATGGAGGGGAGAAATCGAGTGGCAGAGTGGCTAACCGACGATCACATCATAATAAATCATGACAACACAAACCTGGACAGCGACCTAATGCTCCTCGACTTGAAGAGAAGGAAAATAATCAACCTAACCAAGCATGAAGGAGAAGCACTAAACAGCTCGCCAATAAAGCTCGACGAAAAAACATTCATATACCTAACCAACCAAGACAGGGAGTACGTTGGAATAGCACTCTACCAAGTTGACAAGAAGTCTTGGAAGTACATATACACCGTCGAACACGACATTGAAGCAATGGACATTTCAAGCGACCGGAAGAGAGTAGCATTCACGGTGAACGTTGAGGGATTCTCAAAGCTCTACATAGCTCCAATAGACTTCTCAAAGGTAGAGGAAGTTGAAGTGCCGCCTGGAGTGATAAGCGAAGTTTCATGGGGCGAAATGGGACTGGCATTCTCAATTTCAAGCCCAAAAATAGGAAATGAAATTTGGCTCTACAAGCTAAAGGAAAAGGCTGAGCAAATAACATACTCCCCCAAATACGGGCTAGACATGCAGTCAATGATAATTCCAGAATGCATTAGATATGAAAGCTACGACGGAATGAAAATTCCAGCACTAATGTGGAAGCCCATTAAAGGCGAGCCGCCATACCCAGCAGTAGTAATAATTCACGGAGGACCCGAAAGCCAGTTCAGGCCGAAGTTCCAGCCACTACCCCAAATACTAGCCAAGCTAGGATACCTAGTACTAGCGCCAAACTTCAGGGGATCAAGAGGATACGGGAAAACATTCATCCACCTAGACGACAGGGAGAGAAGGCTATCATCACTAAAGGACATTGGAAGCATAGTGGACTGGGCAGTAAGTCAAGGCTTGACGGAGTATGGAAGAGTTGCAGTTACAGGAGCATCCTACGGCGGATACGCCACTCTAATGAGCATGGCACTATACCCAGACTACTGGAGCTGCGGAGTGGAAAGAGTCGGAATGACGAGCCTAGTAACATTCTTGAAAAACACTGGTCCATGGAGAAGAAAATATAGAATACCAGAGTATGGAGACCCGGAAAAGGACTATGAAATGCTAATTGAAATAAGCCCAATGACCCACGCAGAAAAAATAAAGGCGCCACTAATGATCATCCACGGAGAAAACGACCCAAGAGTACCAATAACGGAAGCACTCCAACTAGTGGAAAAGCTGAAGAAGCTTGGAAGAAAAGTCGAATTCATAAAGCTAGGCGACGAAGGCCACGGATTAGCCAAAATAAACAATAGAGTGAAAATACTGAGCAAAACAATAGAATTCATAATGAAGCACACCCCAACGGTGAATCGAGCATAGCTAAGGCCAACTCAACAACCATAATTTATGAAGTAGCATGATAGGAGTGTACTTTAAAGTATTAGATATTAACACAAAAGCAACCCGCCTAAAAGCTACCAATTAAACTACATACATAGTAATATCATAGTAATATAATAACTATAGATTGGTGATGAGCTATCTCATCAATATTCACCAATAGGGACAGTTTATCACCAGCATACGTCCCCGAAGTTCTCCCGCATAGGGAAGAGCAACTGAACTTCCTAAAAAGCCTACTGCGCGACTCAGTTAAGCGTAGGAGCCATTTGAGGAGCCTCCAACTAGTAGGCAGCGTAGGAACGGGAAAAACTGCAACGGCAAAGAGGTTCGCGGAAATATTAAGGGCTGAAGCTGAGAATTGGGGGAATGAGCTAAGAACTTCATATATCAATTTACGCAAGCACGGCCCATCGCGCTTCCTCATATTCAATGCGTTAGCCGAGCAGATCACGCCTGAACTCTCGTTTAGGGGTTATGGGCCGGAGGAAATTCTAAACGCCATAGTGAAGTACTTAAATTCAACGGGCAAGCTCGCACTAATAATAGTTGATGAAGTGGACTACCACTGCAAGCAGCACCCGAAGGAGAAGATAATTTATGACCTGACAAGGCTCGATGAAACGGCGCCAAGCGGCTACAGCAACGTAGTAGGATGCATATTCATTGCCAGAAATCCAAATTGGACTCAAATGCTAGATGAAGCAGAATTATCAAGCCTAGGTAGAATCCAAATAAGATTTCCACCCTACTCCTCAATCCAACTGAGGGACATTCTAACTCAAAGATGCAAATTAGCCTTCAAGCCAGGGGCAGTGGCAGATGAAGTAATAGAATTCATAGCTGATGTGGCAAGCAGGCCGCCAGTCAATGGAGATGCAAGATACGCACTAGACCTACTATTATACGCCGGAACGCTTGCAGAGCATAGGGGGTCAAGCAAAGTAACGGCCGAGCACGTTAGGCACGTCCACTCAAACCTATGCCCAACCATATCAACCGAAGACATCCAAGAGCTCCCCCACGACCTACTATACGTTTTACTGGCAATTGCAAGAACACTGAAGAGCAGCCAAACCCCATACGTCCACATCAACGAAATCAAAAGCACATACGAAGTGATATGCGAAGTAAACAGCATCAAGCCAGTCAAAGACCTATACGAAGCAATAGACGACCTGGCAGCCAGGGAACTAATCGTAATTAGAGGATTAACTAGAATTGGAATTGCAGGAGTGTCGGCCGAAGCACTACTCCACTACCTAGACGACGTAATCAAGAGAGTTGAGGAGGCAATCAAAAGTGAACATTAGAGAGGAAATTGAAAAGGCAATTGGAAGCATAAGCACCCTAAGAGTCCTAGGAGAAATGGCAAAAAACCCAACGAAAACCTACAGCAAATACGCCCTAGCAAAGGGAACAATGCTAAATGAACGAGACGTGGCAAATGCGCTCAAAAAGCTAATAGCAATAGGATGGATTGAAGAACTAAGCTATGGAAGAATCAAAGCATACAAACTAAACCTAAACAACGAGAAAGTAAAGGCAGCCATGAAGTTCCTAAGGGAAATAGGCTACATATAAGCAACAGGAAACCACATTTATAGCGAAATTAATTGGGTAAGCCCAACAAGAGAAATTCAACTCGAAATATGCTGAAACCTACTTTTCAAAGTTGAAGGCAACCCACCCCCTCCCCCCAACCTGACATTCACACTATATAAGCTCCGCAGCCCCTTGATTTCACGGTGAATTATGGCACATGCACTCGAACTCGTTAGAGGCATTGGACCTGCAACTGCAAGCAAGCTTAGGGAAATAGGCATAACAAGCGCTGAAGCCCTAGCAGTAACCCCTCCAAGAACCATCAGCGAAGCCCTAGGCATAAGCGAGAAAATGGCAATCCAAATATGCAAAAACGCGAGGGAACTGCTCAACATAACCTTCATCACAGCTGAAGAATACCTGGAAAATCGAATGAAAATTGGGAAAATAACAACTGGATGCAACTCCCTCGACCAACTATTGGGAGGGGGAGTTGAAACCGGAGCAGTAACCGAGTTCGTGGGGGAGTTCGGGTCAGGCAAAACCCAATTAGCCCACCAACTCTCAATCACAGTTCAACTACCCCAAAGCGAAGGAGGACTTGAAGGAGCAACCCTATACATAGACACCGAAGGAACATTCAGGCCCGAAAGAATTCTGCAAATAGCCCCCAGATTTGGAATTGATGGAAGGGAAGCCCTAAGGAAGATAGTGTTTGCAAGAGCGTACAACAGTGACCACCAAATCCTAATCGTCGAGGAAGCGCCGAAAATCCTGGAAAAGCACAGCGTCAAGCTAATAGTCGTAGACAGCCTAATCAGCCACTTCAGAGGAGAATTCCCCGGCCGGGAAAACCTAGCCCTAAGGCAGCAGAAGTTGAATAGGCACATCCACCAGCTCCTAGCCCTAGCGGACGCCTACAACCTAGCAGTAATAGTAACCAATCAAGTAATGTCGGATCCAGCAACATTCTATGGAAATCCAACCAAGCCAACTGGAGGACACGTGCTAGCCCACTCATGCACCTACAGAATATGGCTCAGAAAAGCGAAGGGAGGAAAGAGAATAGCAAGAATATTCGACAGCCCAATGCACCCCGAAGGAGAAGCGGTGTTCAAGATAAGCGATGAAGGAATAGTCGACGCAAAATAGCAAGCCTCCAACTTGGAGGCTCCAAAATGGCTGAAGCAAAATTCACCAATGCACTAAAGCTACTTGAAATGCAGGTGGGAGCAAAGGCTTCAACCGGAATAGATGGGCTTGACAATGCCATGGGGGGAATTGAAGCTGGAAAAAGCTACCTAATATACTCCTCCGCCGGAGAAATGGCGGACCTGCTGGCGCTCAAAATAGCAGTGAATATGCTCAAGCCAATAAGGCGCGGAGGGCTTGGCGGAGCATCAATAATAATTGCATGCAGCAACTACCGAACGGACAGAACCATAGTGGACACCTACCTAGTAAGCGACCTAATGAAAGCTGCAGGCCTAGAGCCGGAAGAATACTTCAACAAAATAGCAATCTCAGGATGCTACAACCTAGAACAGCTGAAATTAACCGCAAAAATGCTTGAAAAGCAGATTAGGAGAATTAAAGCCAAACTAGTAGCACTGCTCCAGCCAATCAAGCTAATCAAAACCCTGGAAGACATCAAGAGGCTGAATGGAATTTCATGGAGAATAAAGTGCAGCTGCACCAAGCACAGCGCAATCCTCATAGCAACGGCAAAAGCCTCGAAAGGCAAGGCTGAAGCAGAAATTCCACTGCCAGCAGGATCATACCTAAAACACCTATTCAACGTA
Source organism: Candidatus Culexmicrobium cathedralense (assembly GCA_025061115.1). Classification (GTDB taxonomy): domain Archaea; phylum Thermoproteota; class Methanomethylicia; order Culexarchaeales; family Culexmicrobiaceae; genus Culexmicrobium; species Culexmicrobium cathedralense. The sequence continues at coordinate 651,063 of JANZKC010000001.1, forward strand.
ATCATATACCTAAAAAGGTCGAAGAAGCCCGAATACGCCTACGCCTACATCATAAAGCACCCGCTAAAGCCCAAGGTTAGACGGAGCTTCGAGGTGAAATTATGGGAAGACTAACAATTTCAATTAGAATGAAGCTTGAAGCAAAAATCATGGAGCTGGAAAATAAATTCAAAAATGCGCTGATCTCCCTAAAGAGGCGAAGAGCCTTTGACAAAATAGTTGAAGCGTGGAGCCGCGAACTCCAAGCAATAAGCTACCTAAACTCGCCAACACTAATGGAGTCAATGCTACTGGTAGCAGCAGTAGATAATAGAAGTGAAATCGAAGAGCTGAAGGAGAAGGTAAAATGGATAGCCGGTAAAGTTGAGAAGCTTAAGGAAGGATTGAAAGGTGAAAAGCGAAGTTGAAAGGCTACATGATAACGGTGGGCATCCGCGACGGCAGCGCATTCATCTGGCTGAAAACTTTAAGCGACAAAGTCGTGAAGATAACTAGAAGCTACAAGCCAGACCTATACGTCAAGCCGACCCGCATGAATTTAAGCGAAATATGGAACCTACTTGAAAGAAGCCCCCACATCCACAAGCTAAATCTCGAACTTAAGAAGGTAAACTTCAACTCGAAAAGGAAAATCAAGGTGATTCACGCCCGCGCTGAAGGAGAGGAAAGCTACAGGATAATTTTAAGGAGGCTATCCGCCCACCCATGCAAACTCTACAACTACGATCTAGCCCACAGGCAGAAATTAATGTTCGAGCTAAAGGTTCCATGCCTAAACCCAATTGAATACGACAAGCCAAGTGGAGAGTTTAAGGCAATCAACGATGACCTAAACTTGGAGCCCCCTCCAATAAGCCACCTAAAGCTAGATCTTGAAGTAGCATGCGAGGGGTGGAATCCAAATCCAAAGCGCGATCCAATCAAGCGAATAATCCTACAAGCCGAAAACGACCCAATTGTACTGGAGGGAAGTGAAAGTGAAATTCTAACTGAACTTGAAAAGGCAATCAATGAATTCGACCCAGACCTCATAATCACACCCAAAATTGCCGCCAAATACATTAACTGGAGAACCCAAATCAACCAGTTAAATTTAAATCTGGGCAGGGATTCGGCTGGCAGCAATTTGGGAGCAAGCTATGAGGGAAGAGCAATAATTAATCCAGCCCACTACGAGGAATACGGTCTAGCTGGAATAGCAGAGTTATGCAACTATTCCATGCTTCCACCAGATCTAGCAGTAAGCTGGCCAGTTGGAAAGCTCGTTGACTCAAGGCAGTGCTACGAAGCAATTAAGAGGAATATGCTGCTCCCACCAGCAAGAAACCCCAACACGGACTTCAGATTGCTAAGCCAATTCCATCAAGCCGACCACGGGGGATTAACGCTGAATCCAAAGCCCGGAGTATATGAAAACGTATGCCAACTCGACTTCGACTCCCAATACCCCAACATAATAGTCAACTACAACATAAGCTACGAAACAGTGCTCGACACGGGAAAAGTTCTAAGCAAACCAAGGGGATTCCTAGCTGAAATAACCGAATACTGGCTAAAGAGAAGACTGCACTTCAAAAGGCAGGCGAAGATGCTTCCGCCGGGAAAACTGAAAACCTATGCAGAGCAGAGGCAGAAGGCACTAAAGTCAGTTCTAGTCGTAGTATACGGCTATTCAGGATGCCCATGGAACAGATTCGGCAACGTAAAGTGCTTCGAAGAAATAAACAGAATTTCACGCAAAATACTAGTGAAGGCACTCAACATCGCTGAGGAATTGGGATTCGAAGTAATCTACGCGGATGTAGACTCAATATACGTGCACAAGCCCAACGCAAACCTAAGCGACTACGAGCATTTGAGGAGTGAAATTGCAAGCCAAACTGGACTCCCAATATCAATTGAAAACTGGTTTAAATTCATAGCATTCCCACCGCAAAAATCAAATCCGAGTCTACCGGCGGTTAAGCGGTACTTCGGCAAACTAATGAACGGCGAAATAGTATTCAAGGGAATTGAAGCCAAACGCTACGACCAGCCAAAACTCATCAGAGAAGTTCAATTAAAAATGATTGAAGAGTTATTCAAAGCCCAAAGCATACGCGAAGTCAAAGGCAATATCGAGAGGGCTATGAAGGTGCTGGCAAATGCAGTTAAAGCCCTAAGCGAAGGAAAAATCTCGGCAGAAAAGCTGGTAATCAACAGAATGCTCCACAAACACCCGTTAAAGTACAGGTCGAAATTCCCCCACGTAATAGCGGCACTCCAACTAATCCAGCGTGGAGCAAGCATCAAGCCAAGAATGCCAGTAAGCTACATAATCACCAAAGCCAAAAGCAAAAACCCCTACCTGAAAGTAAATGCAGTAGATCCAGCCAAAGGCAAGTACGACCCGGAAAAATACATTGAAATACTGATAAGCGCAGCAGAAACAATACTCTCACCCCTAAAAATAAGTAAGGTGCAAATAATCAACTACCTCCAACAGCTCACCCCATTAATTAAGACGCGTAATTACGCGTTAGCCTAAACATGAATCGAAGAGCACAACCCACTAGGCTGCAAATACAAATATTTGGGAAGAAAGTATCGCCCAAAAACTTACAAGCTTTGCAATCATTAAGCGCTTTATAGAGTTCACCGCCATAGCTGAGGTAAACTACAAATGCAGATAAATTGGAAGGTAATAAGGTGAAATATTTGGTTAGCAATGAAGGGTCTTTCACGATATTAGTCGAAAAAGATGAAGACGGATACTATGTAGCTGAGGTGGCTGAATTACCAGGCTGCCACACCCAAGCAAAAAGCATGAAAGAATTAATGAAAAGAATACGTGAAGCAATACAGCTCTACATTGAAGAGCAGACTTCTGAGGATAATTCAAAATAGGCTCCTAGTAGGCAGCCTTAAGTCTTGAACAATTAATATCTACTTCTGGTGAAGCGCATGGACATGCTGGATGCGATCATGAATAGGCGCACAATCCGCAAATTCAAGTCTAAGCCGGTTCCGGAAGAATTAGTGTTGAAGATAGTTGAGGCTGGGCAGAGAGCTCCAACAGCATGCTCCCTCCAAACCTACACCATAATCTGGGTTAAAGACGAGGAGAAGAGGAAAGCCCTATGTGAAGCCTGTGGAAAGCAGCAATTCATCCTGGAGGCGCCTGTAACCCTAACCATATGCGCAGACGTGAGGAAGCTAATTGACATCGCCAAAATAGGTGGAAATGTAACTTCACTTGAAAGAGGCTATGGATATGCAGTAAAGCTATTCGCAATAATAGATGCAGCATTAGCAGCCGAAAACATGGTCATAGCTGCAGAAGCCCTAGGACTAGGCTCAGTATTCATTGGAGGGGCACTAGCAAACCCAAAGGTCGTGGAAATACTAAACCTACCAAAAGGAGTGCTGCCCATAAGCCTACTATGCATAGGATATCCGGATGAAAAGCCGCCCGTAAGGCCGAGGCTCCCATTAGAAGCAGCCCTATTCATAGACGAATACAGGCGGCTAAGCAAAGAACAGCTGGAAAAAGCCGTAAAAATCATGAATGAAAAACTGGCTGAGGAAGGCTACTACACTAAATACTCGAGAAGACCGCCAGAATTCAGATGGATAGACAACGTGAAGAGAAAATTAGCTATAAACTTGGAGAGGGAGAAAATCATAGTCGAAACCATGAAGAGACAGGGATACCACCCATACGAGCCAATAGAATGAAAACTTGAAAATTGCAGGAAAATGCGCAATCAACTTCCACATAATTATTTTAGTAGTGGAATTCCACTATTCACGCTCTAATTATAGGCCTTAACTCCGCATTCAGCCTTCTAGCCGCCTCCCAAGCATTCGAGTCTATTAGGCCGCCAATTATGAGGGGTTTAGGCTCTATGCCAGTCACCTTTTCGTAGGGCCTAGCCTTCCTAAAAAGCTCCGCTACATCCCCTTTTAATACCCCCGACTTGACCTCGACAAGTATGTGCACCTCATCCCTCACGACAACACCCCATAAACCATTAATGGATATCCATAAACGAAACCATCCTCATCCCTGTAAGCCCACCTCTCAACCTTCGCTACGCCCAATATCTCCTCAACAACATACTTCATAGCCTCCCTCAAGGCTTCCTCAGTGATCACACCAAAGCGGTGAGCCACAACCAAAATAAGCCTCCCATCCTCCCTAAACTCCTCTTCTACTCTAGCAAACCTCTCTTCCAACCTTAACTGCCTTTTCTCCAGCCAACCCATGACAATAAATTCACCATAATAAATTATATAGCAGAAGCTTCTCTCAGCACCTCATTCAGGCTTGCTGCTTCACAGGAAACTGCATTACCCTAGATTCCTCCAGATGGCAATGACCAATGCATCGTTAAAAGCATCTTAGATTGAACAGCAGGAGAGAAGTAATGCTAGACTTTATGGATTATGCTGAAGCGAACCTTAGGTTTCAAACTTAAAATTTATATACAATTTCCAAATAACTGGACTAATCTTTGTTGGGGGTGTCTCCAATCGCTTCATTGAGCCGCAACGTCATTATCTTGTGTCTCGTTAACTTTCTAGTTATTCTCGGCTTCGGAGCCTTCAACATCATTAGACCCTACCTCGTACTGGCTTTGAAGGGCGTTTTAACCGAGCTCCCCGAGGAGGTAGCGAGCATCGATGCTGGTGAAGCTGTTGTCGAAATGGGCTTAATGATGAGTGCTTTCATGGCAACCAGGAGCATCATGTCCATTGTCGGCGGATGGATTGGCGATGTCATTGAGAGAAAGAAGCTCATAATTCTCGGCTTATCATTATACGTTGTTGTAGGCTTACTCTATGGCATCGTTCCATCGATCAACATACTTATCCTTTTAAGGGCGCTACAGGGTGTGGCTTCAGGCCTCGTCTGGCCCGTTGCTGAAGCACTATTAGCCGACACCGTTCCAAGCGAGTTTAGGGCTAGAGCCATCTCGATATACGTAATGGCCAGCAATATTGCCAGGATAATAGGTCCAAGCATCGGAGTCGTAGCCTACACTTTTGCAGTCCACTTCCTGGGATTCAAAGACCCATTAAACGCCTTCAGAACACCTACAGTTCTAATCTCGATTTTCAGCCTGCCAGCCCTAATCGCATCCCTCACGATCAAGGGCAATGGCGGAGGCAGAATTAGAAGCGGCGGAGGCCTAAGTCTTAGAGATTACTTTAAGGGTTTCAGCCAGCTGGCTGCTAAGGCTAGGAGAAGTTTAATTGTAATCTTCATTAATGGCATTTCAAACGGCATTGCCATGGGCATATTCATGTCCATTGCAACTGTCTACGCGATAGAATACATCGTTAAGGATCCAGCTTTACTTGGAGGATTAATGACCATAGCTTCCATTGCAGGCTTAATCTCAGCCTACCCTGCAAGCTGGCTGAGCGACAAGATAGGTAGAAAGCCCGTGGTGATAGCATCCATGATAATCTCCAGAACCTCGATAATCCTCTACCCATTCACCTGGGACTTCACAACTTTAACATTAATATATATTGCAAGGGTTGCAGCCTTCAACATTTCAAGGCCCGTCATGCAGGCACTTCAAGCAGACATCACGCCGAAAACGATAATGGGCAGAGTCTTCGGGCTTCAACAAGCCTTCTCAAACATAGGAATGTTCGTAGGGCCAATAATTGGAAGCTACCTATACTACGAATACAGAAAAACAACGTTTCTCAACATGCCTGGACTAACATTACCATTCATAATAAGCGGGCTAATAGGATACATAACGCTAATCCTATTCGCCCTCTTCGTATCAGAGCCAGATAAGAAAAATGAAATTCATTAAGCAGTGCACCCCACAATTAAGTTGAATACTGCTATGACTTGACGCTAGCTATGAGCATTGCAGCCACAATTAAGGACGCCCCAACTATTTGGCCGACAGTCATCAACTCCGAAATTAAGAGGCGCGCCAACATGGCGGCAAATACGGGCTCAAGCAGGAAGATTACAGCTGCGGCCGCAGCACTAACGTACCTCTGACCAATAACTTGCAGTGTGAAAGCCCCGTTACCGCACACAAGCGCAAGGTAAGTTATGAGCGCTATTAAATCAAGCCTAAAAGGCCCAAGAGACCCAGCCAACAAGTCAGGCACAATAAAGAAGGTGGCCGGCAGCATCTCGAATAACGTAAATATTATTGGGTCTTCACGGCAGTACCTACTCACCAAAACCAGCTGGGCAGCCCACATCACAGAGCCAAGCAGCACGAGCAAGTCGCCAAAATTGAACCCCGTGCTGGGCGCCGTAATCATGTACAGTCCAGCAACTGAAAGCGCCAGCGAGATTCCCAGGTAAGGGCTGTAGGACCTCCTAATGAGGGCTACGTATAGGTGAACGAAGACCACGCTCAACCCAGTAATGAATGCCGAATTAGATGCCATAGTATACCTCGTCCCCCACCCCTGAAGCCACAACCCAACCGCGTAAGCGACGCCGGCCATCAAGCCGCCCTTAACAGCCACCCAACTAGGCGGCCCACGCCTGCGGAGGTAGTATATGAGGTAGGGGGTGAGGCCGACAACGGCAATTAAGCTCCTCAGCCAAGTGTAAGTGTACTCGCTCATCTCGGCAATAACTACCTTAATAACTGGAAAGGATGAGCCCCACAGCAGAGATGTCAGCGCAATAGCCACTACGCCCTTGAACTTGTCAGTATCCATCCGCGCTCTCCCCAAACCAACCAATTAAGCAATTCCATAATCCCTAAAAACGTTTACCTGCAACTATTTTGCAGCCGACGCAGTGCATGATGCCCCCAAATTCTCCGCACCTCCAAGCCTTACGTTGCAAACTTCATTGAAGCGCATTTTAGAAGCATTACAAAATCGGCAGCATTGAGAATTTATTGATGCATAAGGCTTAACTACAATTGGAGCTCAATTCATTTCGGTGTTCAAAGTGGAGGATGAAGTTAAGCTTTTGGCTTCACTCTCAAATGCCTTTGGACCTCCTGGAAGTGAGGATGAAGTACGTGAAATCCTGAGGAGAGAACTTGAAGAGCATGCTGATGAGGTTAAGGTGGATAAGCTTGGAAACATATTCTTCCACCACCATGGAAGGGAGGAGTATCCGAGAATAATGATTACGGCGCACATGGATGAAGTAGCCTACTTGATAACAAACATAGATGAAAACGGATTCCTACGCTTCCACACGCTTGGAGGAATAGTGAGCGGAATAATGCCGGGACAAAGAATACTGCTGAGAGGAGATAAGGGCTATGTCAGAGGAATTATTGGGACGAAGCCGCCGCACCTCATGAAGCCGGAGGAGAGGGAGAAGGTAATACCGATGGAAGACCTATTCATAGACATTGGAGCTGGAAGCAGAAAAGAAGTTGAGGAAAAGGGGATAACCATCGGAAGCACGGGCGTATTTGACGTAGAATTCACGGAGCTAGGAGGAGGATACCTAATGGGGAAAGCCTTCGACGACAGAGCCGGGTGCACGGTGCTAGTAAAAGTATTCAAGGCATTAAAGGATACGCCATACAACCTAATTGCCGTAGGAACGGTCCAGGAGGAAGTGGGTTTAAGAGGAGCAAGAACAGCGGCATGGCAGGCATATCCCGACTACGCACTAGCACTGGAAGGAACCTTCGCCAACGACATACCCGGCGTAAGGGAGGATAGAGTAGCTGCCAAGCTGAAAAGCGGGCCAGTAATAACCATAGTAGATAGAGCAACCATAACACACCCCAAAATCCTAAAAACCCTAGTAAGCGTAGCAAAGCAGAAGAACATTCCATTCCAATTCAAGAAGATACCAGCAGGAGGAACAGATGCAGGAGCAATACACCTAACAAAGGCAGGAGTGCCAAGCGGAACAGTAGCAGTGCCATGCAGATACATACATGGCCCAGCAGCAATAACCCACATCCAAGACCTAAAGAACACGATTAAGCTGGTAGAGGAATTCATAAAGGCAATGTCGCAGCAAAAGTAGCATAAACGACATTTCGACCACCAACTTTAGATGCAAATGGCAGCAGGAATGTAAATTGAGGTCAAAGCTCAGCAGCTACAGCACAGTTAATTTGGATGGACGGCAACTTCAATTTAATGGTGAGGCGCATGCCAACCAAGCTCCTCTACATGTATGACAGCTATTTGAAGAAATTTAATGCCAAAGTTATAGGAGTTTATGAAAATAAAGTTGTACTTGATCAAACAGCATTCCACCCACTAGCTGGAGGAGTAGCCAATGACACTGGATACATAATTAAGGAAGGCGAGAAGCACAGAGTAGTTGACGTCCAATTAGATAAGGAGACCGGCGACGTATATCACGTAATTGATGGGGAAGTGAAGTTAAGCGAAGGAGACGCAGTTGAAGGATTAATTGACTGGGACAGAAGATATAGACTAATGAAATTGCACACCGCAGCCCACCTAATAGCAGCAGTCCTGTACAACGACTACGGAGCACTAATAACTGGAGGACACGTAGATGTCGAGTATGCCAAAGAAGACTTCAACTTGGAAAAGCCCGATAGGAGGATATTTGAAGAAGCAGTCAGGAAAGTTAATGACCTAATTGAAAGGCAATTGCCAGTAAAAATCTACTTCCTAAGCAGGGAAGAAGCAATGAAAATACCGGGGATAGTCAAGTTAGCCGAGAGAACGCCGCCGGAAGTAAAGGAACTAAGGATAGTCGAAATATCAGGAGTAGACATTCAAGCCGATGGAGGTCCACACGTAAGCAACACCAGCGAAATAGGAGAAGTAGTATTACTAAAAGTTCAAAATAAAGGCAAAACCAAGAGAAGAATATACTTTACAGTTAAAGACTAAAATTCACCGCCAAAACGCTAAGCTCACCTTAATCCCAACACGAGCTCCTTGAATTATCCAGAGTCTTAGCAGCCTCAATAATTTCACGTTCAATAGGTCCTAAATTTTCTTCAGCAACCATTAGGAGCCTTGAAAGACTAGGCCCAAACGAAGGTAACCCCAAACCTAGAAGCAGAAACTTAATTGCAAAATCAGCAGCTTGCTAACACTTTAAACATGCCCAATTAAAATCCACTCTATCGGCATCAGCCATAGCTGAAGAAAATTCTCCTTAAATGAATTCCACTCATCCAAAGTATTCTTTTTCATCAAGCATCCAACTTACATCCAAACTTTAATCACCACTTCAAAAATTAATTAACTTTACCCGAACTGCGATAAGGCAACCTAATCCTAAAGGTCACGGAAGAATTGCCGCACAGTCATGGCGAAACTCGAAAGCGCCTAATGTGCCTAACCCTCTCAGGATCATCAATCTTCCCAATCAGCTTCTCATCAGCAGTGTAGAGCACGGCGTTCAACTCGTAAGCTAATGCTGCGTAGGATGCATCATAAAGAGTTAAGCCCTTCCTCATGGCAATTTCAACGGCTTTCAAAGCAACTCCACCCTTCAAGCTAAACTCGGTGAATTGACAGTCCTCCAATATCCTGGCAACCTCCTTCAACTCATCCTCACCAAACTCGCCAGAATACTTCAAAGCATTAAGAACTTCATAGTACACTAGGCTGGGGACAACTACGTCAATCAAACCACTTGCATAAGCATCCCTCAGCAGGCCAGCCTCCCTAGAATAATCCTCCTCAACAAACCACTTACAAATAACAGATGCATCAACAACTACCTTCGCTCTCTCCACCGCCTAATCTCCTCCACACTACTCCAACCCTCAACCCTACGCACCAACTTTTTAGAGCGCAAAACCGCCCTCCTAATCCTAGCGAAATCCTTCTCCTCCCTTCGAGCCAACTCCCTAGCAACGACCTCGGCGATAGCTCGCCTCACAACCTCGCTCCAATTAATATGCCTAAGCTCATCCATCCTACGCTTCAACTCCCTATCAATCCTAAAACTAACAACAACACTCAACCCAACCACCAAAACGTAATACAATTATCGTAATATAAATATTACTCACCTAGAATAGGAAAATGCGACGCCAACAAGAATGCATCTAAAGATCACCCACCACAATCCCGCAAGCCCAAACCATCATTAGACAAAGCAAAACACTTAGGAAAACAGCCGCAACATTCATGGCATTCGCACCATACGCACTTGGATTGACAGCAATTATAGTAGGAGCGCCTGGGCAAACTATAACATTAAAATATGCTTAAATGCAGGTATTGGAGGGAGTGATTAAACTTGAAAAACATTGGGATCATAGGTGGATTAAGCCCTGAATCGACAATTCTATACTACAAGACGATAATTGAGGAGTATAGGAGGAAATTTAAAGATGAAAACTACCCAAACATAATAATTTATAGCGTAAACTTCGGCAAATTCACGAAGCTAATCAGCGAAGGTAAAGATGAAGCGGCAGCAGAAATGTTAGTTGAAGCAGCAAAATCACTTGAAAAGGCAGGTGCAAGCTGCATTTTAATAGCTGCAAACACGCCGCACATGCTCCTAAACTACATAAAAGCGCGAGCGAAAGCACCAATAATAAGCATTATAGATGCCTTAGCGGAAGAACTCAAAAAGGACAACGTAAAAACAGTAGGGCTGCTGGGAACAAAGTTCACATTAACAAAGCCATTCTACATTGAAGGCTTGAGAAAACACGGCATAAATGCATTAACGCCCCAGCCAGAAGACATAGAGCTAGTAAACAAAATAATCTACCAAGAACTAGTAAAAGGAATAGTGAGAAACGAGTCGAAAAAACAGCTAATCAAAGTAATCGAGAAACTAATCGATAATGGAGCGCAAGGAATAGCGCTTGCATGCACAGAACTACCACTACTAATAACAGGAAAAGTAAACAACATAAAACTCTACAACACAGCAAAAATCCACGCAATAAAAGCACTTGAATACGCAACCAAATAAATTTCAACTCACAATTCCAATACCGCCACCAGAATAAGCTTAATCTCATGCCTTAAAGTTAGAACCCCACCAATTCACACACCTTATTTAAGCCCATCCTCCTAACCTCCTCAGCAAGCCTCCTCCAAGCTCCAAGATCGATCCCCCCACTCGATGCTATGGAATCCAAATCCAGTGAGCTTGACTCCCCCAAACCAGCCCCGATAAACATGAATTTACATATAAAATACCCACAAACCATGGAATAGGCGTCAAGCATTGGGTAAAGTCATCATGGTTTCTGATGAAGTTTATGAAAGACTTAAAAGCATGAAGAAACCCGGAAAGCCCTTTTCCGACGTAGTTAAGCATCTACTAGAATACAAACTTAGACTATTCGCTTATTTGAGTACTAAGCTCCAACTCATATGAAATTTAGGCTTGCTAAAATATTCTCTTCAAAGGCGTGTTATCGAAATCCGCATCATTTGTTACTATTTCCTTGGCACCTGCCTTCAGCGCCGCTGCAAGGTGTAATAAGTCTTCATAATCAAGGCCATATTCTTTCATCAGTTCAGCCGCCCGAACATAATCCTCAGGCTCTAGCCTAACGATTACTAAACCCTTGAGATGCGTTATCGCATTAACAATGCTTTCCACCAGCTGTTTATCCCTCAGGTTCCTGCCCGTTAAGCCCGCCATGATTACAAGTATCTCATATATGGTCAGACTTGACGTTACGTATTTCCCTCGGGAGCTTCTTTCAATTAACCTTACCCACCTATATGCCGTTTCACCGTAGGTTGGATGATCACCCAACCAATATATGAAGACATTGACATCTACATATCTTTTGACATCCACCACTCCCTAATCACCCTAACCATAAATTCATCCAGATCCTCCGGCCACCTAGCAATCTTGAAAGCCCCAAAAAATTTTTCAGCAACAGGCTCTACGGGCTGAATAACCACACTTCTCCCCTCCACCTTAACAGAAACATAACCCCCCTCCTTCACATTAATCCTCTCCCTAATCTTTTTGGGAATGAGAATGCGGCCTCTCTCATCAACTCTAACTATCTCCACCCCTCACACACCCACCAAAAATAACATTCCCACATATTTAAAATTTCCCACAAAACACCAAAATATTTCCCCCTTTTAAAACTCTTAAACTTCTACCAATTGTTCAACCTAACACTTCTATATTCAAATATTTGAAGATATGGTTAACGTTTAAGCAAACTTATACTGCACAATTCTTTTTAAATATAAATCACATAAAAATATTATAATTTAATCAAAATAAATTATTATAAGTGATAATATTGTTCAACTTAAGGTCAGCAATTAACAAATTTAAAAATGTTTGAGCAAACATCACATAAATTCGGTGAGTTTCTTCAATTTATAGCGGGACAACATTTCCCTATATCGCGATACTAATCTAATACATTTTTCAACTCTTTCACGAACAATTCTGTCGGTCTTAATCTTAGGCTTTTTTAAAAGATAATTTTTAGGGTCAATACCTACTTCAGAAAAGATTTTTCTAATTCTAGCTACTTCTAATGCTGATTTTTCTGCATTATATAGTCTAACTTCTTCTTCAAATCTACTTTTCCCACTTCTCCTATTAGCCATAATGGAGTCAATTGTTATTCTACCAGAGTTTAGCTCTGGCAGGTAATCCCTTAAAGCAATTGCTTTTTCAATATTTAAATATGAATAGTTGGTGGTGCTTAAAATCTTCTTTTCAATATCCCTTTGCCTTAACATGTCAGCTATTTCCTCGGATATAACTGGTCTTCTATGATTAGGTCCGATTACATCAATTCCTATAAATGGAGAGACAAGATCACGCGCAGTAATCTCGTCATATTTATGAGGAGTTTTACTGAACTTAACGTTAACACCATAAATAACAACAGGTTCATCAAGACTCCGCTCTAGTTCCTTAGACAGCTTAAGAGCAAAAACATGCTTTGAATATCTTGTGACAGGATTAGAGCCATCATAATCAACACAGATAAAATTTGTAAGTAGGTTATTGTTTCTATTAGCCATATCAAAGTACATCTTAACAATTCTATCACGCAAACCTCTTGACACTTCCGGAATTGAAAGAGCTATTGACTTATTAACACTAGAAGCGGCCTCTAAAAAACCCTGAATTATAGGAAGAACATATCGCTCATTAACACGATTAAAAATAGGAGTACATAAAACATCAACTTCAACTGCTCCAAAAAGCTCCAAAATATACTCTCCAATTTTAGCTGGATATCTAAACCTAAGAGTAGGTTTAGCCTCAATTTCAGGTACAGCTACAACAAGCTCATAGTCTTGAGCTTTCCTTGCAGCTCTTCGAATCTTATAAGTGAAAAGATACTCCTCATCTAAATTCGACCATAAGCGCTTAAGTTTATCAGGAGTTATCCTAGCATAAATCTCCACTACTCCTCTGCAATCCCTAAGTGTAATTACTCTATCCTCCCTAGCGTTGCCAAACAAAACTCTCACTGGAGTATAAAAGGTGCCTCTAAAGTGCTTTACCTCCAAAACCCTACCAGCAATACTCTCCACATCTTCAACGTACTTTGCCTTAATGGTCATTTTATAGTCCTCAAATTAAAAAGCAATAATCTAATATACAAACTTTATTTTACAGTTAAATGCAATGGCAAACCAAGCGAAAAAGATAGAGATCAACAAAATACTAAGCAAAATAAGTGAAGAAAGGGGTGCTGAAGAGTGGACTTTATCAATATTATATGCCTCAAAACAAAAAGCCCTAAAAAGCAAAGTACATATACAAAAAGCATTATTCCTAGCCTCAAAATACATAAATGAATTGAAAGAAGAATTAGAGTTTAAAGCCTATAGACTAGGACCTTACAGCGAAGAAGTAGAAGACATTATTGAAGTGCTAGAATCCAGCAACTACACCATAAAAAATGAGAAAAGAATAGTCCTAACAAGTAGGGGCTTAACAAAAGCCAAAGAAATCTGGAAAAAACTAGAAGAAGACAAGAAAATCATACTTAAAAACATTGTAGAATTAATAAACAATCTAGATGAAGATGAACTACTCTTATACATCTACACAAAATATGGTTTTAAAGAAAAATCAGATATCATAGACAAGTTACTGCGAAAAAGAAAACTCATAGCCTTAAATATGCTGAGAAAAGGCGTAGTATCAACATCACTAGCAGCAAAAATTGCGGGAATGACGCTAAGAGAATTCATAAAATACGCCAAAAGAAAGGGGGTAAAAATCTATACTGCAGAGGATGACGACCTTGTCGTCACAAAGTAATGAAAAGTACTGCTTAATCATAAACTCATCAACAATAATAACCCTAAACGAACTCGATCAAATCAACCTAATCAACAAGGCAAAAGAAATAGCAGAAATATACATTCCAAACGCAGTAAAAATGGAAGTAGGAAACAACATTCCAATCAAAGCAAAAGCAATACAAATAAAAAACAACGCCATACCACCCCTCATAAAATCATACCTAGAAGGATTAGGAGAAGGGGAAAAAGAAGTAATAATAACAGCATTAACACTGAGCCAAAAAACAGACAAAACAAAAGTAATAGCAATAACAGACGACAAACAAGCAAGAAGAAAATGTAAACAACTAAAAATAAGAGTAAAAGGAACATTAGGTCTAATAAAAATACTAGAAGAAAACAACATCATAACAAAAAGAGAAGCGATAGAAATCATAGAAAAACTACCAAAAACAAGTCTATACATAACCAAAGAACTAGTAGAAAAAGCAAAAGAGCAAATATTAACCAAGTAAAATAAGCGAAAACTCAAAATTTGGAATTATCAAAATCACCTCAATGTTAACAAGCCACACAATTGCATATACAATTTAGATGCAAAGCACTAAGTGATGGAGAACCAACAATTTGCCTCACTGTCTTTCTAGCTCTCTTTAAAATGTCATCTGATCGTACAAGACCCTTAGCTTCACTTAAAATTATACATGGCAGACAGAGAACTAATCAAAAAATTCCCAAACACAGCAACCCACATAAAACAATACACATAACCAATTTAAGCCGAAAAAGTACAGCTCCATCCTATTTAAAATTGTAGTAAGTTGCATCGCGGTTAGGTATCCCACATCGCCATAGGGACTAATTTTGCTTCTTCCTCGCTTACTAGTGCTCCTCCATACTGTTACATTATGTCTAAAAATTCTTCGGCTTCTTTTGTTGCGAAGATGGCGGCTGTAATGGTGGAGTTATAACTGCTTCTTGAATTAGTTCGCCAAATCTAGTTCCAATTAGAAGTGCTCTAATACCTCGGTTTCGTTCAAATAGAAATGCTTTCTGAACTCTACTATAATACTCTGAAATTAATTCCAATAATTTTACATATTTAGGATTACTATCTAACAAAATTACATCTAAACCAAGTTCCTTAAGTACGAAGAGATTCAACGGCTTACCATGAGTCTCTACTTCTAAGACAAACTTCTTTAGGAGATCCTCATATTTCTCCTTATTCTCATTAAACTTACATTTTACATAGGTGTCCAATACATGTTGAACATAACTTAAACTTCTCAAAGATTCTTGGTAAAGATACATGTCTTGAGCTACGTAGAGTCTTGTAAGACCCTCTGCTCCAAGCTTTTGATTTACAGCTAGATTGGGCAGAGTTTCTTCAATAAGTCTCTTATATGCAATAGCTAAAATGACTCTGAGACCACGTGGAGATTGAACTATTAACTGAGGATCTATGGGTCCCAAAGATGTAGATGAGGGGCCGAGAACACGATCAGCAAGTAAAGCTAATAATGTTCCCGCAGACATAGCAATACTAGGGATAATAACATTAACATCATTAAAACCTAAACCCTTAACTTTACTAATAAACATCTCTGGAAAGTGAATGTCCCCCCCGAGAGTCGACAAAATAACATATAGATGACCATGATTCTCTAAGCGAAAACGTATAAGCGCCTGCTCAATCACCTGTATGGCATGAACATTCAACATACTTCCAATAGGCAATGCCAACTAGGAAATTTAAAAGTAAGTCGACTCAAGGTAAGGATTAAGAGGGAGCTTCAAAACAAGCAGAATATGTTAATACGGCAGTAACACATTTATATAGCATCAATATTCAATTTTAATGGTGGCCAATTTGTCCACGATCACGATCAGAATAGATCCTGAGATTAAGAGGCTTATGAAGAAGTACAGCTACATCAACTGGAGTGAAGTCGCTAGGAAAGCAATCATCAAGAAGCTAAGGGAAGAGGAAGAGAAGAACATTGCTGAAGCACTACTCATAAACGAGGAACTCAGGAGAAAAGCTCCAAAAGATTGGGACTCAACGGAGGCCATCAAAAAATGGAGAAGACAAAGATAGTCGTAGACGCAAGCATCATTGCAAAGTGGTTCCTAATAGAAAAGTACAGCGACGAAGCGCTGAAAGTAAGGAACGATTACATCAAAGGGCTGATAGAGATAGCAGTTCCCTCCCTCCTAGAATATGAAGTGCTAAACGCGCTTAAGTACAGCGGCGTCTACACCACAGAAGAACTCAAGAAAATAGGACGGGCACTAAACAACTACAACTTCACCACCCACGAACTACAAGGAGAACTAAAGCAACGCACAATCCAAATCGCAGAGGAAAACAACATCACAATATACGACGCAAGCTACATAGCACTAGCAAAAACACTCAAAACAAAACTATACACAGCAGACGAAGAACTAATCACAAAATTCCCAAACACAGCAACCCACATAAAACAATATACATAACCAAACCGACAACCTAAGACAATTAAAAGAGGAAAGCCCACCAAGCATCAACCTCTATTTTAGGAACAATCCCAACAGCAACTCTAAAATTACAGGTATGCCGATAACCAAAACTAAAATTAATGCCGAGAAAAGAACAGCAACTGAAACATTGAAAGTTATTAATAAGCTAATTGAACTTAGCATCCCCAACACTCAAACCCCTCTCAACAAGAGAAACATATAGTAAACTATCGTTTACCCTACAAAACTTTCGTTTACTAGAATACCTCAATCAACATGAAATCACACTCAGAAATTCATCGGCAAAACATTTAAACTTCACATGTCAATCACACTAATTATCCTTTTTAACGCTAAGAAGTTTAAGAATATTAATGAAACTTAACTATTGCTAATCCGCTTAGACTTAGGAGTTAGATTGATGGTGTTAGAGTTAGGCTGATTAGCATTAAGGTTAAATTTATGATCAAAATGTTCTCGCCCTATCTTAGACTAGGAGTAGCCCACTGAAGGCTGGAAGAAACAGATTATGGTGGTTTAAAAAATAGGAAAATACAAATATTACCAATTAAATATTATTGGTACGAAATCTAAAATGGAAATTAAACTTATAGACGATCAAGGAAGATTAGTACTGCCAAAAGAATGGAGACAGAAGCATGCTAAGAATAGAAGAATCATATTGAGAATAGAAGGTGAAAGGATAATAATAGAACCCCTCAAACTCCCAGACCTAACCAAGTTCTTCGACTCCATTGAAGCTGAAATTAAATCAGACCTCTCCAACTGGAAGTCTGTGAGGAGGGAACTACTTGAGATTCGTTGATGCAAGCGTCTTCGTCCATGCATTCATAAAACCCAAAAGAAAACTTAAACCACATGAAATAAAAATAAAGGAATCAGCTAAAGCAATAGTGAAGAAGATAAATGAAAGCGAGAAAGTTGGCTTAACCGTAATACAGCTAGCTGAAATCGCCAACATACTAGAAAACTACATGCCATTAGAAGATGCATTACAAGTTGAAGAATTCCTCCTATATGCTCCAAACGTAAAGATATATGGAGTCACAAAGAAAAAACTGCATAAAAGCCCTGAAAGCAGCTAAAAACAAGATAGTAGCATTAAACGATGCAATAGCATACATAGTAATGCTGGAAAACAAGGTAAAGGAAATATATTCCTTCGACAAGACTTCGACAAACTAGAAGGAATAAAAAGAAAAACCCAAATAAATGAGCAATCAAACATAAAATAACCAAGCAATCTGAAACTCCAATTGTAAGATCAACCCATACAACTCTCTCACACATAGCAACCAATTACATTAAACTTAAAATAACTTCTGTTGGTGTGGAGACCATCTCTACACCAATTAATGATTCCTTTCTAATGATAATTACATAGTCCATATTTGCCACAAGCTCTACTGTAACTGATCCCTTCTTATCAGCATATGCCTCGAAAATCAGTGTGTCATAAATCTTCTATTACTAGGAAGATATGTTAAGACTTCAACACCACTTACTGGCTTTTCATCACCCTGGTGCGGTGTCATGTATCGCACCGATAATAAGTGTGACTTTCTGAAAAACATGCTCAGATGCTAAATCAACATGCGTCATAACGTCAACAAGCCTACGCTAATGCATTATAAAGTCAAGCTATATTCCTATTTATTTTATAGTGTTGGATATGGAAATTTGTTATCTATAATTACAGCTTAACGTGCAGTTTCTCTTTATATATTTATAGTTGCTACAATTCATTTTATCAGAACTTTTCCGAATTATTGACTACTTTTCAATAAAAAGAAACATTTTATAAAAATGGTGCTTCAAACCTTCGTTACACGTCTTCTAAAACAAAATAAGAGATTAACATAGCTACTATGAAGCTATGGTGATTTCGTCTCTTTAAATTTCTCGCTTGCCTGCTCTCCCCCGATACCCCAGTTTTCCTTGGATACCTCAAGTATTACTACTTCAACTGCTCGTGACGGTATTCCAAGTTCCTCGAATACCTTGGTGACTCTCCTGATTATCTTGACTTTAGCCTCCCTTGAAACTCCACTCCACATGTAAACGTGTACTATTGGCATAAAGACCACACCACCACATTATGCCATGTAATTAAAATAAGCATTTTGCACTTACATCCTCGAGGAGTTGCCTCTTCAGTAAAGAGAGCTCAAATCCCCTATATGAATATTGTATAATAACCCTAGCCCACTCCTACCTCACCATTTTGACTGCATCATCATATAATGAATCTTTTCAAACTTAAATGACAACTAAAAATAAGAATAAATTTAAAAGAATATATCATAGATTAAAGACCAGTAGGGGTAAGGTGACTTCATGGGCATAATAGGTTGGAGCATCTTAATCTTCCTCTTCGGCCTATTATTCTTCGTATTTGGAGGACTTATCGGAGCTTTTATTGGATTAGGATTAATCGCTCTTGGAGCGGTAACACTCATAGTAGGAGGATTATTCAAAGGAATAAGAGGGATCTATAAATCCACCAAATATACTCGATGCCCATACTGCAAAGAAATAATCCGTAAAGACGCAACAATATGCCCCCACTGCCACAGAACAATAAGAGGAAAGTAATGAAAGAGGTAACATCACTAAAAGACTCCAATATTATTATTTATATTAATGTTATTCAGTATTAAATAATGAATTCTACGAGGAGAAACCTATGACAAAAATAGAGAAAATATACCTAAGATATTTTAGAGGTATCATTAAGGGAGAAGTGGAATTATCACCACTAACAATTCTAATAGGGTCAAACAACACTGGAAAAACAAGCATACTAGAAGCAATACTATTGGCACACGGTCTTACCAATTATCTATATGAAAACCTAACACCCCTAGAAATAATATCTAGAAGATCATAATCTTTCAGATTCCCCAGTTTCAAGGAAGTATTAAAGGCTAGCTCTCTTAGGAAGGAATTTCTGACCACCAAGTGTTATTATATTCTTCTCTAAAAGCTTCTTCAACTCTTTATTTAATTGCTCATCGATAAGAGCGTCATCAATTAATTCTACCAGCCAATCCTTTTCCACTGGCACTTGGATGAACATGAGTATAGATAGGAAAGATACTCAACTATCTTGTCAAATAAATCTCTATCCAGCAATTCCTTACGACTACCATGAACAAATGCACTTCTAATCCCATACGCTCTCTTAACTGTGAGACTAACTAAACAATACAGTATTCTCCTTAAGAGTAGATATCTCCATAATCTCAAATACCTATCTCATATCATACTGAATATAAATCATTTTTACAACGCAGCTACAAGCACTTGAAAATGGCTACATAATAAACTCTCTTACAAACAACATAACTGAAAATCGTAAAACTAAGCCACCATAAAAGACTGAAAAACTCGACTATGACCAATTCATACTAGTAATGGGCGACCCAGATAAATCCGCACTACTAAACCGAGCAACCCCACCAACTATGGGCTATGAAGAATACTGGTATTGGTATAAACTAAATGAACTAGGACAAGCAATTCTAAAGAGAAAAATAACACACTTAGAGGTACACGATGGCTCGATCACAATGCAACCAAACTACTAGCAGAAAAATTGTCGAAAAGAATCCTGAAATTGAAAGTAAACTAGAACATCTCCTAAAATAATACAAACAACTCTACAACATCAATCCTTTCTCTATAATCAACTCAATAGTGCAACTATAAACGAAGGGGTGCCTAGATAAACAAACTAGATGAAAATAAGGGTAAGTACAAAAATCTTGCCTGAACCGTAACTTCGCATCCATGTAGTTTTCTTTATATACTTGAAAGAGTTATAAGTTCAAATGAGAGTTATAAGCAGAAAAGGTGAAGTGATTGATTACTGAAGAAAAATCTTTTACAATATTGATTGAAAGGGATGAGGATGGATATTATGTGGCTGAAGTAGCTGAGTTACCAGGCTGCCATACACAGGCCAAGAATATGAGGGAGTTAATGAAGAGAATACGAGAAGCAATACAACTCTACATAGAAGTTGGAGGTAAAATAAAAGATTTAGACGTAAAAAGAATAACTATAAAGGTTCCAGTTAAGGATCCTTCTTTATAAACATGAAAAATTCTTGAAGAGATAAGCCCACATCATAAGCTATCTTCCTCAGCAAACCCCTCCCAATATCCTCTCCAGGATGAACCGGAACAACAGTAACCCTTCCATCATTATGTTTTAAAATAACATGACTTCCTCTTCTTCGCACTACTTTAAATCCAAGCTTCCCTAAAGCCTTCAATGCCCTCCGAGGAGATACAGGATGTATGCGCGACACATCAATCTCCTCACATTATTCATCCATGCTAATTTAAATGCCCCCTAAGGTTTGAAAAGTCAGAAAATAGTTGAGGCAATAGCTTTCTTTTTGCAGCGGGAGTTAACTTGTAAACCCAGCGAGGAGGCATTGAAGATCTTTTCCCTGCTCTACGCCTATATGGCCAATAATCAATTAAAACAATACCCTTCTTTATAAGCTCTGTTAAAACTTCATTAAATGACCTTTTACCATCAAATTCTCTTTTAACTTTATCATCTTCATATTCAACTACAGCTCTAAATTCAAGGCCATATCCTTTACTAAGCCATTTAAGAAAAGCCATAAAGTCAGATCGCTCTGACCCAGTTAAATAGCTAGAAACAAAATAATCTCCTTTTAAGAAGGAATTTTTGAATATGGGATATGCATAATCTGCACCCACTATCATTTCATGATAATAAGCCCTACTACTATAGAGATCAATGAAGACTAAGCCCATCCTAATAAGTCTCTCAATTAAATCTGACACATCATTCCTATCAAGCATTATTCTCAACGTACGGGCAAAGCCGTTAGGTACAATATATCTTGTAAAGCCATGCTCTGAAAAGGGGTCACTAACAAAATATTGTGAAAGTAGCCAAACTGCCTTTTTTACCTCTAAACACTCGTCTTCCAATTTCTCTTTTATATCTTCCTCAAACTTATCATAAACTCCATACATAAGGAGCCCATCTTTAACAATATCTCTAAGAAAAAGCCCATCAGAATATCCACTTAAACGTGGATCCACACCCATATCGCTCAATAAAGAATTAAGTCTGTCAACTATCTCAGTAGCTCTTCCAGGATAAATTGTCTCCAGATTTCTTAGAATGTATCTTTCATTAAGTAAATCAGCCTTAAGATAAAGACAGAGCAACGCCTCCCAATCATCAGACTTGTAAAGAGAATGTATCAAATCTTCAATAGCCTTGGGTAAAACAGGTTCATTAAGTACTCTGCGAATTACTTCCCTAAAAATTTGAGCCCAATTAATATCCCTTCTCTCCTTCATTCTTTTCAAAAGCTCCTTAGGCAATCTAAAGGTGAACGTAGCAGACATACATATCACTACATGTATTTACATGTAAGACAACTATAAACCTTTCGCTTAAAATATTGAATAAGCCGTGAATTAAATTCAAAATACTCATCAAACGCAAAGGTATAGTCTATAAGAGGGCACTCAGCAACACACTATGCCAACAACATAAAGAGGGGAGCTGGAATTGCTATAAAATCTTTATTTCTATAAAATTCCATACCTGCATAGACCAGTATTCCTCTAACCTTTAGCTGTTTACTTAATCGAACAAGTTTCTTTATATGATCACTATCAACTTTATTACCGGAATAGACTTCTATTGGAATAAGTCTTCCCTTAACATCTATTAGAAAATCTATTTCTCTACCAGGCTTCGACTTAAAATAGAACATTTTCCTTTTCAATAATCTAATATCCTGAATAATCTCTAAGGAAAAAATCATGTGAGCAATATTGCTTGCAACAACCATCTCTACAATAACGCCTCTCCACTCACTCAATCTACTCAAGACCAGAGAATATGGATCGCTACTTCCAGCACTTATAGCCTTGAAAGCATAGAACATCAGGGGATCCCAAAAGTAGAATTTTCTAGGACTCCTCAAAGGAGATTTACGCTTGCTAAAATCCTTTAATTTTCCTACTTCAATTAAAACAAAGGCGTCTACAAGGTAATTCAAATATTGTCTGACTGTATTATGTGAAATTCCAAGCTTATTAGCCAATTTATTATCACTAATTTCCTTAACTGGAACGGCTTCAAAGGGTCCTCTTGGAGCCTCCAAAAGTTGATAGAGAATATCATATAGTGTATTTTCATTTAACCTCCACTTCATTGCATCCTTCACTGCAAGATCTACAAAATCCAAATAAACACTAGGATGTATCCTCCCAAGAGTTAAGAACTGTCGAACTGCAAGAGGAAAACCTCCAGTTAGAAGGTAATCTTCAAAGTATGCATAAAGCTCATTTAAGTAAGTTTCAGCCATCTCTAAAAAAGGCGGTATTCCACCATCCAGCCTAGTAAGCTCATTAAAGGCATCCAATCGCCTCTCAACCTTCAAAAACTCTTTACTAATAAATAAACTTCTAATATCACGCTTACCAGCCAACATTTCCCTATAATATGCATATTCAGAAAACTTCATTGGAAGGAGTAATTTATCATTACCCCCCTCCAACATCACACCTTTCCTTAAGCCAAGAGTCTCAGCACCCTTCCTAACATCTAAGCTATGACTCCCAGTAACCAGCAATTTAACATGGTTCCTAGTTAGAAGGCCAGAATCATATAAATCCTTAACAGCAAGTTGCCAATTCTTCAAACTACTAACCTCATCAAGAAAGATAAAAGTATCACCAGGGCGATCCCTCCGCCTAATAATGAAATCTCGAATCACGTTAGCCAAGCCATTAACCCCACCCAATCCAGCCCTATCACAACGTATATAAGCTATCTTCAAAGGATCAATTCGATTTAACAAAAGCTCTCTAATCAAAAGCTTAATCAAAGTAGTCTTTCCCACACGCCTAGGACCCCTCAAACTTACAAGAACATATTTCCCCTCAGCCTCAAGAAAATTCTTCCTTAAAAGATAGAGAAGACGCGGCGTCCAAATCTCACTAATCCTCAAAACCTTACCCGGACTCTTAAGCTCACTAATATGAGGATCACGCTCACCCATCACCTCAGTCAACGGAATCCTCAAACGCCTCACAATATCATCTCTAGAAAGACTCTCCGCCTCAACAGTTTTCATTAAATCCTCTAGAAGGCTTAGGAAATCAGGCCTCCACCACCAATTATCTTCAACTAGAAATGAGATTGACAAGTTTATCATCCAATCTTGTCAATAAACTGACAAGATATATAAATCTTACTCAACAACTCACAATTACAACACCACAAACCAAGCCAGTTTATCAATAAGCTCTTCCAATAGCTTATCAACTCTCTCAACCATCTCTTTAATATCTCTAAGCCCCCTCAAAAGCTCTAACAAACATAAGTAAAACACCGTCAATCAAGCATATATAGCTCAAACTTTTGAAACAATCTGAAAGATTAAAATAAAAAATAAAATATTATATCTCAAATGAAATCATTATTCACAAGAAAAAGAATGCCAAAATATAAAAATAAATTAATAATTAAATTTTATGGGACTAAATATGAGCTCAGGAGCACGCCATGTAGTTATAGAGATGATTTCAGATAAACTTGGCTTTCCCTTCAATGAAGAAGAACTTTCTCCTAAAACTCGCAGGCAAATTGGAATAACATCCAAAAAAGTAGAGGAACTGACACATTTATTAGAGTTAAAAACTTCTTATGAAAGTAATTCGACGTCCTACTTCCTATACAGTTTCATAGCTGGGTTTTTCGGAGCAATACTCCTAATACCAGCGGCCTACAATCCACCCGAGCTTTCTTACCCTTTTACTATAATGAGCTGGCCATGCTTAGGAGCCTCATTCATTCTCTTTTGGAAAGCAATTGCAGACCATAATAGATCGAATGAAATTAAATCTAAGATCAATGCCCTAGAGGACACAATCCTTGAAGAAGTCTCACATTTAGCTGATCTAGTTAACGCTGAAATCTCACTACTATACGAGTCTCGTATAAGGCCTACAATTAGACATGTCAGCATAGATTTTGCAAAGATAATGGAGGTCGCCAAAAATCTAGGAATAACGCTTGAGACCATCGAATGCCCACATTGCGGCGGATCCCTAAAGCTACCGAAAACAGGCGACTACCTTAAATGCCCGTATTGCGGCAAAACAATAAAAGTCATAGATGTCTTTGATAAATTAAAAGAAATTTTAAGCAGCATCTGAACGTTCGATCGATAATAAAACATTGCAATCTCAAAATAGCAAGAAACACTTGGAAGATCAAAAATGACCTACGGTAAAGCAATAATTAGATATAAAGGAGCACACCCCATACTCTTCACATTCACAGCACTATCCGCAGGAATAGGAGCAATACGAGGATATAAAACAAAAGGTATTACAGGTGCGATAATAGAAGGCGCCTTAGGAGGAATAGTTGGAGCCATCCTTGGCGGCATACTAGAAACACTACCAAAAGCAGTAGTTATTAAATACTAAGAAAACTCTATAAACTGTAAAAATTAAAATAGCATCGAAGATTTACCACAGTCAATTACGTGGAATAGTAAAAGAGGGTGATTGGGAGAATGAGCTAAATAGGCTTAATGAATTCTTAGTTAAGATAGCTAAAGTGACGCAGAAGCGAGGTATGTCTAGAAAGCTTCACATAATATGACTATTGCTTGACTTAACTGGATAATTTAACGAACTTAACTTATATAACGCATTGCTACACTACTACATATAGGTGTAATTGACATGGAAGCAATTTCACAGCACTTCCTACTAAGATATATGACAAGTACTCTAGGTGAAAGAAAGACGTTCGACAGGTCATATGTAGTTGATAGTGCACGAGGCACTACTGACACCTTACACTTCACTCAAATATCACTAGATGAAGAGGCAGGAGCGCTATATATAAAGCTGAAAAATGGAAAAATAGCAAAAACATTGGAAAGTGAAGATCTAATGCTAATAGACTTAGATGATGAAGGCAAAGTTATTGGAATAGAAGTTTTAACAAGCAATAAAGAAATATTGAGAGCACTATCAAGAACTCTTAGGCCATAAAGTTATAAGCTTGAAACAACGAGCAGTCTTTTCTAAAACAACCTTCAACACCACCTTCTCACTAACTTCAATTATGGCGTGATATCTAGGACCTTCAACACCCTTATGCTTAACATCTTCAACAAGCTTACCTTGACTAAGCTGGGACTTTAAAACTTCAAGAAGATCTTCAAAGTTTAAGTATTGGGAAATATAACGATTTTCAAACCTGTAAATGAAATGATCAGTCCACTGCAAAGTTTCACAAGTCATCGGATCATCCTTACTTAGCAATCTTTACCAGTACGAGTGGAGACCAGCGAACATTGTACACTGGGTTGCCGTCATTGTCCCGATATTCAAGAGTTCTACTCACAATGGTTGGCTCTATCTCAACAATTACCCTATACTTTAAGCCATCACTCCCAAAATACAAAACTTCTTCAACAGCCTTTTCAGCTTCAACTATATCGACAAACTCCCATATCTCCAAGTTTTTCAAATGCTCACCGCCTCTTGGAACAGGCTTATTTGAAACTCTCACCCGCAACTCCCTTGGAGCAGAAGCCGCTATAACAACATTAAAACCCACACCCAACGACAAACCTGTGGGCGACTTCTCCAACTCATCTATCTTCGTAATAGTAACTCTGACAGTCAATACAGACTTATCGGACAAGACAACATAACCAGGCTTGTTCCTTAAAACTTCAAACTTAGCAATATTGCTCAAAACATTCACCACTGAAATAATCGAAGAGAATACATATATAAAGTAAGCGAACAAAAGCTCTAACATCTAAATAAACAAACATAAATTGTATCTTAGGTTAATATCCAGCGAAATAAACCGAAAGCAATCACTAAGCATCACCACTTCAAACCGTCACTTCAATTATGACCGATATAAAATGAAGTTAGGGTTACGCATTAATTACCGTTCTAAAGAACATGCTGTACAAAGAGAATATAGTTTCAATAAGGCGAAAGAACTGAACCACCCTCAAGTTTAACATCAAATTTTGTCAATAAACTTACAAGATAAAGTTACTGATATATCCACGCAAAATCAAGGCTCAACGCTATTATAAGTCAAAGCCTGTAATAACCAGTACTTAAGAAACAATTATCAAAGAGTGCCCAGCGATATACTCGTAGAGTATAGTGAAAACCTCTGTAAAGAAGCCCACCTGAATTCAGCCTACAAGCCGGTGAGGCTGCTTGAAAAAGAAAGCTGCTGTAATCGGCTTAGATGGGCTGTCGTGGAATTATCTTGACAAGCTCATCAACAATGGCATTATGCCCTATACGAAAACACTTCTAAACAAGGCATTCAAGACGGAGCTGGAGTGCATACCGCCAGTCACACTACCATCTTGGACGAGCATAATGACTGGAGTAAATCCAGGCAAGCACGGAATTTTCGGCTTCTTCACATACGATAAATCAACTTGGAAGCAGATCTTAACATCAGCCTATCACGTAGAATACCCTAGAATTCACGAAATGCTTTCAATGAACGGTGCAAAGAGCATAATCTTCAACCCAATGCCCGACTACCCCATCATACCCGCAAGAAACACAATACAAATAAGCAACCTATTCTTCACACCGAAACCCGTCTCCTACCCAGCTGAAGCCTACAAGAAATTCTTTGGAGAAGAAAACCCTAAGGAGGTCAAGAAAGATGCGACGTGCAACTACTTGAACAAATACATACACGTTATCGAGCTGCATGAAGAGGCTGTCGATAAAGCCATAAATGAAGACCACACCCTCCTATGGATTAACCTAAACATCCCCGACAGCCTATTCCACAGATGCCCAAAATAATAGAAACCGACGAACTACTCCCAAGCGAGAGAAGAATATTCAGAGAAGTAGACAAGCTAATCAAATCACTAAGAGAAACCCACGAAAACCTAGTCATAGTCTCCGACCACGGCTACGCAACATACAACAAGCTAATATCCGTCAACGACATCCTCATAAAACACAAACTAGCAAACGCAACCAAAATAAACAAAATAAGCGAGATAAGCGACTACAAAAAACCTAAAAGACATGCAAAGCCAAAGTCCACTAAGATAATAGATGTCAACCCAAAAATTTACAGTCTAATCAGAAAACTACACCTATCACGCATCACCCGCTCAACCCTAAACATAATCTCCACAATAGTAGGACGAAAAATAAGGGTCAAAACGTCAAGATGGGTACGAGGTGTGTAAAGTGAGAGTTCTTATTTGCCACCGTAGTCTAAATAGTGCAGGTGGCGGTGAGAGGGTAGCGCTTCACATCATTAAGTTAGCTCAGGACATGGGCTTCGACGTCGAGCTAGCAACGACTGAGCCAACAGATTGGGATCACGTTCAGAACATCATAGGGATTCAGCTTGATAGGATCCCTAAGGAGCATAGCTTACTGCCATTTAGGTTGAGGGCCTTCGGGATCTACCAGCGCTTCCTAACTGGGGTTCACGCTAGCAGGCTTAGAAGGAGGTCCAACTTGACAGTTAATACTCACGGGGATGTCATGGCGCTTCCAGCAGACATGACCTACCTCCACTTCCCCGTCTTAGCTTACTGGAGGAGGGGGGAGCTTAAGCTATACAGCTCCTTCTAGACTTATAGGCTCCTTAACATGACATGTAGCATGAACGCTATAACCATGTTCACTTACCTAACGCTGCAATTCAATCCTATTAACAAACTCACAATTTTCACTTGCATTTCTGAATTAATTCCCCTAAATCTACCACCTTTACCAGTTTTTCAGCCTTTTCCCTAAGTTTTCTATCCTCTGTTACCAGTATTAAGTTATTCTTTTGAGCCAAGACTATGTATGAGGCATCATAAGTAGTTATCCCCAGCTCTAAGGCTTTTACTAAAACATCAGCTTCGCATGGATGGACATCTAGTATTTCCAAATATTCCAATGCACTTTTAAACACCTCTATAAATTCCATAGCTTCTTCATAAGTCAAATTCTTAGTTAAATATGCTTCCTTCCATATAGCGTTTAAAACTTCATAAATCGCCAATTGCTGAGTATAACTACCATAAATAAGAGCCACACGCTTAAGCTTTAACACATAAACCAAGGAAGATGCATCAAACAAGTATTTATCAGCCAATCTTGAAATCACCTACCCCTATCCTCCCTAATACTATCAACAATCCTATGAATGTCAATCTTATCTAGAACCCTCGCCATCTCATCAAGCCTCCTACGCAGTTCATCCAATTCACGCTTCCTAACCTCCTCCTCCAATGCCCTCCTCAAAACTTCTGAAATCCTTATCCCCAGCCTCTCAGCCCTCTCCTTCAATTCCCTCCTCACCTTAGTTGAAATAGTAACATACCTACCCATAATTACCACCATAAAAGTAGTAAATAAAAGTAGTAAATAAAACTTTCACCAAAATACCAAATCAACAATCATACAAGCAGCCATAAACTCGCCTACCCATCTCCACAAAAACCAATAAAAGGTAACAAAATGAAAATCATAGTTGATGACTTAAAAAACAACTCATACCCATAATAATCACCATACAGGCAATATTAGCGGTTATTCTATCGTTAAGTGCATTGAATGTTAAGCATTACCAGAAGATATACAGAACAACTGTTAAAGTTGCATTCAGAATAAAGTACGACTTCACCATATCGATAATAGCGTTAGCATTACTCACTGCAATCTACTTAGCTTGGAAAAGAGAATTTCACGTGCTACTTTTAACAGCTTTGATATCGATTTTAGCCTACTTCATGAGAAGCTTTAGAGATTCAGTGATAGTAGCAACATTAATGCTCTCGGCATTCACAGCAGTAAGAATGAAGAAGAATGAAGACTGCGCATTCTGGGCATTAGCTTTTTGGACTAGCTTGGAGATGGTTACATTATTGCACTGGGGAATATTAAAGCCAATGTTGAATGTGGATGTACTTCAGACTTTAGCCAACTTCGAGCACAAAATTTTCAGCGTAACAGCAATCCTAACACTCCCAACTCCACTAACCATACTGTTCATGTGGATTCTAAAGCCAATAGCAAAACAGTACGTACAGTCAATAAAAGATGTTGTTCAGCTAATTAGAGGAGAAACTGAAGAGCAGGTAAGAAGTTCAGCCCCACTAAAAATTGGCTGGATGCCGATACTCGCAGTCGCGGCAATATTTTCGATAGTGACGGCAATCTACCCATACTGCTTGAGCAATGCTACAACAGTAAAGCACATGCCTCTTTTAATACATTCAATCCTAACAGTATCAGCATTCATTCTGGTTTTGAAGGCAGTTGGAGATAAGGAGTGGGCCACCCTCTCAGCCCAACTAACAGCAGGAATCATGACGGTATCAGACATGTACGCTTAAAATACTGGCAAACACTTTTAATGTAATATCTTAACTAGAGAAGATAGACTAAATATGAAGAAAATAGTTCAATAGTACCTTATTATTGTCAAATATTTATAATTATTAAAATAGTTAACCTTAAGTATTTGTTTTCAAAAATATCATGGTGTTACTAAATCATGAGAAGATTGAGACATCTATATACACTAAAAGTTCCTGAAAAAACGTTAGAAATCAATGTCTCACATGAGCTACTTACGTCAATAAGATATAGATTAAATGCTAGGAGAAGTTATGTATATGGATTTTCTATGAGGCAAGAAGCCACTGCAGGACTTGATGTGACCATAAATGTGCCTCAATTTAGGATTATATTGGGTTTGCAGTTTAAGGCACCTCGCTCTAAAAAATTTATTCTATATTATTTCCGCATAGCTGATAAGGCTAGAAGGGGATGTAGTTCTTTAACCTATAGTGATAAAATCCGTCATAAATGTTTAAATCAGCACATCGCCATGCTAATATCAGCAATAGCATTAAAAATAGCTTACCGCTATGATCCGCCACCAATATTCTATGCACTTCCATTAATCTATGACGCTCAAGAACTCGAAACAAATGCAACAAACCTACTCGATAGAACAAAGTTCATAAATATAACAGCTTTTCCTCCAATGACATTTATAGACTGCCAAACACACGAGATAACAATAAATGAGAGAACAGGTAAAACACTAGTACACTCAACTTCAACTGAAATAAAAGCAATTAACGCAAAAGAGCTCATAGAAATACTTAGAAAGCTTTTAGAAGAACATGAAACCATTAAGAAGCAAAAAACAATCATAATACCAATAAAAGAACTTAAGAAAAATCTAGAAGAGCAAATACTAGAAAAACTACCAAAAGAAAAACAAGAATATGCTGAAAAAACTATTGACGAAATATTAAAAACAAACTATAAATTCCGCATACCAATAATAGTCATACCATAAACTACAACTCTAACCTTAATTTCATTCTACATTTAAAACCACATTCCAAACTACACTGTCACAACCATAATCCTCTCCCTACTAGGCCAACCACTACCAAAATCAAGAGACAAAGTCATGTACGTGGAAAAGCTGTTTACTAAAGGATTTCCGGAAAAAGAGTACCTAACCATTTGGTTAGGTAGAAGGAAAATATTGAGGATAACCAGCGCTAAGGCATCCAAAGCACCCTAGCCTATTACCCACAATACCTGATATACCTAAACCTACACAAAAGAGCATGAACTTCGCCGAACACATTTATTCAAAAATCATGACAACCTAAGTGAAGAATGTAACAGCACATCATGCGGCGACGAAAATGAAGCTAAAAGTAGACATACACATTCACACAGCATACTCAGATGGAACAGGAACGATAAGAGAGATATTAGTTGCAGCTAAAAAAGCAGGGTTAGATGCAATAGCCATAACAGACCACAATACGTCTAAAGGCTACTTCACAACTAGAAGAATAGCTGACGACTTGATAGTTATACCAGGATTTGAGGCAACCACAAATGCTGAACATGTAATTGTGCTAGGAATTGTAAAGAAGAGCAGCCGCAGAATAATGCTGCCGTATTAGAATTTAATTAGGAAGTTGAGGAGCTGGAAGGAGGAAGCTGGAGATTTGATAAGATTAGTGTTCGCATTACTCTTACCGGTGAACATGGCCCTATTCTTTTTCCCGAACTCGTATTGAGGCTAATAAACCCGGAATACCGAGCGGCAGTCAATCCTTTAAGAATATATTCTAGCAAACATGGTCTTATTAATGGTGGGTCTAATAGCAACATACATCTATGCATCAGGTAATTACAGGTACACCTTACTGATAAACACTCGGTAAGTACAACTAGGGTAGCACTTTACACCATACTTACACCCACATACGGGGCAACAGGTGCTGCAACAGCACATCTAGCAGGGACGCTTACAGCAATGACGCTAATAGTGTCTAAGACCCATGGAGTGAAAGTACCTTGGAATAGGATGATCTTATCGCTAGTCATAGCAGTATTCTTATGCATAACGTTAAAACACTTGGTCGGAGAATCAGCCCTAGCTACAATCATAGCATTAATAGTATACTTGTTACTAGTGTACCTAGTACAAATAGCGTTAAAGCTCTTGAGGAAAACAGAGCTAGCAAGGCTATTAGGAATGCTTGGGTTCATAGCTAGGGTAAGATAGGTAGGTGAGACCCTTGGAAAAACTCATGCTATTACCAACTAATTTATCAAAGCTAGATACAATAGGTATGTAGGGAAGAGGTAGTAGAGTTATGGCTAGAGCTATCCGTGCTAAGTATGAGAACGGTGTTTTGAAACCATTAGAGAAGCTAGATCTTGAGGAGGGAGAGGAGGTTATCGTTAGGGTTGAGAAAAAATAGCGTATGGTCTTGTAGAGCTCGTAGAGGAGCTTAGGAAGGAAGCTCCTAAGGTTGATAACCCAGTCGAGGTTCTTGAGGAGATGAGGAAGTGATTATTGTTGATGCGAGCATCTTGATGGACGCGCTATTTAGTGGAAATCTCGAGAGATACGAGAGAGCAATGAACTTCCTCAAATGCATAGAAGGTTTACCACTCTATGCGCCAAGGATAATCGAGGTAGAGCTTATAGCCGTAGCACGTAAGCTTGGCTACAAAGCGGAACGTGAAAACTGCTTCGCTTAACGAGGAAAATCAATCTATTGAAAGAGGAAGAAAACTTTAACCTAGCTCTATATGTAGCTGATAGAATCCACCCTAGAGCCATCGATGCCTACTACATAGCTACCGCAATACTAACCAAGAGCATCATAATAGCTAACGATAAACTACTTGTTAGAAACTCCAGACAAGCCGGAACAGAGGCTTACTACCTAACAGAGGAACACGATACAGTTATGAAGAAAGTAGAAGAACTAAGGCGACATCAAGGATCATGAGACCCTCTGAAAAATACCGATGAGTATTCCGCGGCTCAAAACCTAGCACTGAAACCTAGCCGTGTAAGATACAGAGACGCTACCACAAAGATTGAGGTTACCGATGAACTGAGGCATTTGCTCGATAAGATGAAATTCCTTAGATGTGATGAAGAGGCCTTCAGACCTCTTCGTATTCTCAATACAGCTACTATCAATGCTGAGCATATACATCTTCACGTATATAGCGAGCGAAGCCATCTCCGCGGGGACACTCTACATATCGATGATGATAGCTTGGCGATACTAGCAATACCGAGCCCACTCCTAAATGCAGCACTGCCCATAGGAGCACGGAGAAACGTAGATCCATTCAGCGATAGCCTCAGGATAGGGCTAGCACCAGCGACACTGATCATAGTAGCCGTAGTAGCGGGCGCTAAGAGCGCTTCTTCAAGCAGCAAGCCTGGGGCTCATAGATGGGGCAAATGTGTTGAGAAGCCTACTACTATCCTTAACACCGCTAGCAGTTCTAACCGCTACGGTAACAAAACTAAACAAAGAAAGGAGGACAAGCATGCTCGTAGCGATGGGCGCACTACTACTATCCCTACTAGCAGCGTTAATGATACCACTAACAAAGCTCTTCAAAACCGAAGGAGCAGCCCTAGCATTCCTCACAGCAAACACCACACTATAAGACACCGCCCCCTTAACTACGAACAAGAACCCTCCCAACATACTTCCTCAAAGCTAAAGCCCATCTATCACCCCTAGACCTACGCCAGTCCCACACTAAGTAAAAGATGCATAAAGCAAAAGTAGTAGCAGAAATCTTAAGACCAAGCTCAAACCAGTCCTGAGGAACATACCTGATAACAATAGTGAGGTCACCGGTCTCATTAATCCAGAAGCCGTTGATAACACCGTAGACAGGGATAGACCTAACCCCCTCAAGAAGCTCACCGTCCCTATAGACCATAGCCTCCCATAGAGGATCATAAGCCTCAGCAAAAACAAGCATAAACGGCTTCTTAGCAATAACCTTAACCTTCCACATTGTTGGGTCTATACGCTCATAGCGAATTACCTTAGCAAGCTCTTCTTTAACTTTGAAGAGATCTTCAATTGTTGTTCTAGAGGTGGGTGATTCAACGGAGTAAATCCATATAACATCGAGATACAGAGATTTCTTAGAAGCTTCCACACGAATTGTATGGTTACCTTTCTCAAGGTGTATAGGCCCTATATAGTGGAAGTCGATAGCGTTTGAGGATACCTCATAGCTCTTCTCATCTATGACAACTTTTGCATCTCCTCTCAGCTTTATGGCTACCATGTAATAGCCATCTTTAACAACTTCGAAGCTCTGCCATGCATAGCCTCCAGGTTCTATAGATAGTGCTTCGCCGTTGCTAGCGTTGATATTCTTAACAATCTTAGCTTCTGCTCTAAACATATCTGACTCAGCTTCGAAGATGTAGATGACTGTTTTGTTCTCTAAGAGCCTCTCAAACTCCTTAACAAGCTTGCTGTATTCATCAACAGGTATCAGAACAAACACATTGAAAGCGTTAAAGCCCTCAACATTCTCTAGCATCAGCACATGTCTACCAGCTTCGAGCTTAAACGTACCCAGGTCTCTCCACACAAACCTATTCAGCTGGCTAATAGTGCTGATCTCGGCGATAAGCCTACCATCGAGATAGACCCTTATAGCACCACCCTTCTGATTTTCAAAGTAACGAGCAAAGAGTTTGTACTTGCCCGATCTAGACACATCGAAAGGCATGTCCAGAGTAACACGCCTAACATTTTTTGTGACATCATAGACCTTAACATAGTCAATCATAATGATATTAGGCAAAGGCTTAACCGTTAAATGACCATGCCAAATCTGAAGCTGAACATAACGAACCCTACTACTGCTAGGAACATAGTTAAACACGACCTCCTTCCAATCAAAAGTACCATCACCAACATTCTTAACGTGCTCAACATCAATTTTTTTCTTGTTAGAATCAAACTCAGCGATCTTAATATGGATCTTATGAGCGTTAACACCGCGAATCTTAACAACAAATTGATAGGCATGCTGAGGATCAACCAGTATCAATGGTGTGTTAATAGTCTTCCAACCCCAAGTAGAATTGTAAAGTTCGACTTCGAGAATACCATCGACGCAAATTAACTTTTGTAATGCATTAAACTGTTTAGATGGTGTATTCTCTATCCACGGAAGACAGTCATCTTGTGAGTTGTATTCCCAAGACTTAATGAGATCCCTATTAGAGAGCTTGAGATTTGATGGAATATTATGTTTAGCCCGTGTAAAGGCTAAACCATAGCCGTAATCAAAGTCCCAAGCCCATTCATTAATGCCTAATTTTTTCAGAGTACTTTGAAAGCTGTAACTCGACGTGGAATAGCCATAACTCCACATTCTTTCAGGTGTCACAATCCTCTTAACAAAAGCAGCAGGTTGTATTACTATTTTCTTGTCTAGCTTTGCCAAGATAAGAGGTACTATAGAACTATTACCTACTATAATAGTGTGATCAAAAATATGATGAAAGTCTTTAATACTTTTTATATCTAAGCTATTTAGAAAGATTATAGAAACTCTAACATTTGATTCACTAGTATATATAACGTTTACTAAAGAAGCATAGGCTGGTAGGCCACCTACAACTATGCTCGTAGTATTGGGAATGAAAATACGTTGAAACACGTTCTGTATTTGGAAAACGGTTAAATACTCTCCTTCGTAAATAACCTTTAGGGTTCTATCGTTTCTAAGTTTATTAACGATGGATTTTATATACAAATTCGTGTAATTAATCTTTTCTTCATATTCGTTCCATGTTAAATCATAGTGGATAATCAAGTACTTGATATTTAAGGGTCCGAAAATATTACCCCACCTAAGGTCTTTGTAACCGTCTAAAGGTCGGTAAAATGGTCTCCAACCAATAGGATTATAATAATCGAAGAAGTAGAATTTTGTGTACAAGTATGTTGGTAGGGATGAGGATTTTAGATCGAATCTACCTGTTGGTGGACCACTATAAGGGGAAGAACCGTTTATCCAAACAGCTTTTCTACCCCCGAAGATGGGCAACCATAAAGCATGAAAGAAAGGATTTTCAGCTTTGATTAATTTGTTTACATATGTGTAATCTTTTGGTACTGTTGTAGGACTCCAATAACAATTTAGATTACCCGTTAGTAAAGGCCAGCTTGAGACCAGCGCAGAAAATAAGATTATAAAACATAATATTCCCAGCACTATTTGCATTATTTTCTTTTTATTTTTACCGTTATATATTTTTTCGTATACTAACACAATTAAAGATGCAAGAAGTACCTCATAGTATAAAGGTAGAAACATAGCATTATGATAGCTTTGTCTAATTAACCTTCCAAGAGAAGGAAAGTTTCCCATCAGATTTATCAAATAATTTGAAAGTGGAGCCTCCTTAAGCATTGATAAATACAGAGTTATTGGGATAAGTACTGGAAAACTGATAATTACCCATGAACTCGGTCTCATCATCCTAATTATTGAATTCATAAAGATTATGGAAGACAATGCTAGGATAGTAATGGAAAGGGACAGAAATGGTCTTTTGTCAGATGGAGGATAAGGATTGGAGAAATGAGAACCAAGGTAATTCGTGAAGAATAATGAGAACGCATTTATTGGTCTTTCACCAGATATATTACTGACAGTAAAGGCTTGAATGACTGTTGGTTGGTTGGTAAGACTTGTAAGTAGTAGTGGAAGATACACGGGCAATAGCATACTTCCAAGAAATGCCGTTGTCATTAATAACCTTTTTACAACGATTTTTACCTTTCTGTTAAAGATGATATAAAAGATTGCGAGAAGAGATGCTGGAAGGAGAAACTTAAATATATACCGTGAAGTTTCAACCAATGAGAAAAATATTGCAAATACAAAAGAGTAACGAAGATATCTTTTATCTTCTAAAATCTTTATCCACAAGTAGAATAACAGAGGCGATAAAGCGTATTGCCACCGTAATACTAAGTTTCTGCTTCGATGAGTTATCCAAGGATTGAAAGTATAAACTAAGGAAATTAATATGAGGAGAAAAACAATCAAAGTAGTTACCCTGTTTTTCTCCAATAAAGTTTTCTTTAAAAAATAATAGCTAGTTAAGAAACTTACAGGATGAATGAGGATCAGAAAAAGCTTTATTGCCACCTCAAAACCCATGGCTTTAGAAAGGAAGTAGATTATGTGATACAAATAGTATTTCGGTACATCAGCAATCGATGTTATACCTATCTGATCATCCCAAACCTGAGTAGCTTTTAGGAAGTGTTCTTCGTCGTAGACTTCTACTTGTTCAGCCAATATGGGTATACCAGGACTTAAAATAACCTTAGATCCCACAGCAAATGCGATGGTTATAGCTACGCATATCAGTATGAGTTTTTCCATCAAGTTACCATACATAAATCCTTGCATGATAAATTACCTTACCTTCCTTTTTATTATATCCAAGTACTCATATGGAGAATTAGCTCTGATTTTGACGACATCAACCTTCCTAATTAATTTATTAAATTTCTCCTTTTCAATCGATTCTAAATCAAGCTTTTGATGATACAAGATAGCATTAATGACCAAATTTGATCTAAGGTTAAACTCATTTCTAGTCAAATTCAAAATCTCTACTAATGCGCTATTTTCATCAACCCTATCAAAGACTGATTGTTGACCGTACTCCAAAATGAATATTTTCTTCAACTTTGCTTTGGGGATTATTTTGCCTTCAAAAAGTTCCCCTAACACCTTTCTCCTTATTGGAATATAGTAGTTTAATGGTGCTATATATTTTAATTTTGATGTTTCATGATAGAATGTTGCTGTGTACGGAACAGCATGGATGCATAGATCCCGCAAATTCACGACAGACAGATCTTCCGAAAGAAGCTTAAATCCGTCCTCTGCTAACTTCGTAACTACAAAGGATTTTCCAGTATTTGGGGGAGCCAATACAAGATATCCTTCATCTTCACTTGTAGCAAAAGCTGATGCATGTAAGGTCAGGAAATCGTTAAGTAACAACTTCAAATAGGTTACATCTCTTAGGTGAAGCCCGGGAGGTACAACGTTCTCTATTCTTAGCTTAAATAAGGAGTAGTAATGCTTATTGACATAAAGTTCTATTCTATCTTGAGAAATCTTAGTAAGCATGAACAGATCTACAAAACCTGCTTTTTTCATGTAGATGGTACTTAACGAATTGGTATCGATTCTTCTTAAAAATACAGAGTCTGAATATCCTGTGCACTTCTCATCGTTATACTCATTAAGTAAATCGATGAAATATTTTCTGGGTCTAAAGTCAAAGAATATTTTGATACGGCAATTGGTGTATGGGAATAAGTCTTCATAAAAGAATTCTCCGAAGGAGAAGTAGTGTATTTTTGGCGTATTAGAGTGTATAGAGATAACTTCGGGTACTAACATCCTTTGGTACTTAAAATTGAAGTGATAGTTAGCATCTTTAACCTTGTTCACGTTTTTCATAACTAATCACCTACTTAGATTAGCTTCCGCTTGATGTTCTATGTTTCCCGAATCTACTAATATCCCTGTTCCACGATCCTCTTTCCCTAATTTAAACCAGGTTGTGGCATATCCCAGACCCGGAGCGAGATATTCTAATATTTTCAATACTATGACTCCTATTGCTAGATATGGTTTTCTCCAAAACCGTTTATTTAGTAGGAATATCTTGAATCTATAGATTGGATCAACTTGTTTCTTAACGTATTCTTCATATAAACTTTTGTACTTGTTTATGTAGAACCTGGCCGTCTTACCAAAGTAATGTTTCTTCTTAAGCCACTTTAATAGCGAAAAATCCTCTTCGTGATGCAGTATACATGAGTTTATTCTTGCCCTTACGTTATAACCCATCTTCTCTATTTTGTATGGTAGTGTTGCTTCTTCGTAGAATACTACGTCCTCATCGAACCCTCCTACTTTCAATGCTACATCCCTCCTGAAGAATCCCGGCGATTCTATTACAGCTTTATATGAAGACTCCTTATGACGCTACCAAGACCATCTTTAGCTGTATCTTTACCCAACAATCACTACTATATAATGTACTCATGTTTAGATCTTAACTTCTTGTATAAGGATGGGTTTTCAATGCTAAAAGCATTCCCATGGAGACTGCTGTGGCTTGCAGTGTCTTGAACATTGGTACGAGAAATAGCCCGGGCAACCATTTTCGTCCGAAATATGCTATGTATTCTCTTTTAAAGAACGATGGTCTTACTGGTGTGATGTGTGCTATGTTCGGATTCTTCCTTACGTAATACTTTATGTTCGAGCCATAGTATATGCTTTTTATTATGAACTCTCTCACGCTTTTCGGTTCGCCTATATGTATTTCGAAGCTATGTCTCGTTCTAGCAATTTTGGCTCCTACTTTAATTAGTCTTTGATGTAGGTCGTAGTCTTCGTTGGCGTAAAGCCTTGTGTCGAAACCTCCTACCTTAGTAAAGAGGCTTTTCCTCATGAATCTAGCAGCCTCGTATACACCACTGCCATAGTATGACAGTCTTTCGTAGAATCTCACCTTTGCTATGAGGCTAGGTTTAGGATAACTAATATTCAGAACAATTACCGCGTCATAGCCTCGTTTCATCAGCTGAACACATTCTTCTACTACTCTTGGGTGAAGAACGAAATCCGAATCGATAAAATACACAAATTCCCCTCTTGCTTTAAGTGCTCCATAATTCTTTTGGGCTGATCTCTCTGGGCCTTTAATATAGACCTTTGCCCTATATTTTTCCGCAATCTCTACTGTTCGATCCTTACTAAAGTTATCCACTACGATAACCTCTATGTTTCTGTATGTCTGCCTCTTTATCGATTCTAGGCATAGTGGTAGTGTTTTCTCAGAGTTGTACGTAGGTATTATTACCGATACTAAAGGTGCCTCACTAAGCATAGATTTTCTTTCGACTTAAATCTTTACGTAACTTATTTATTTTGTACCTTATCCTTATTCTTGTAAGATCTTCATGCTTATATTTATACCTTCTTTTAGACTTGATAACAAACCAAGGAACTTCTACTAAAGCGGGTATGTAAACTCCTGTGGGATGCCCATATATTGGAAAAATTCCTAATGCTTTTTCTCCACATGCATTTCCATGATCAGAAGTTACGACGGTTACCCCATCTAGTTTGTTTAGTAAGTACCTAATATAGGGTAAGACTAGCCTTAGGTTGCTTTCATAGGCCATCATGACTACTTTTCTACCATACTTTAATGCGACCTCTACAAAAGAGCCTTTAACTCTATATTCTCCTATAAAGGGGGAGTGAGGTTGCATATAATGTACTATGAGCCTTTTTTCTGGATAAAGAGCTTTGATTTCTAGTGCTACTTTAGTTACTGGTTCTGGGGGGACGGTGCCTAATTCATAATCCCAGTAATCACGCCATACATCAATTACTTTATAAAATACACCCTTTAGCATTATACTAACATAGGGGTTGGCTGTTACGTAAATGGTATCCATAAATTTCTTACCCGAGAAGTTTTCCTTTAAAAATTCTGTTGTAGAACTTCCTCTTGACATTACCTTTCTAAGCTCTCCCTTTATACCTAAGTGATTCACGTACTTCTCGAATATGTCATAGCGGCAAGCATCAAGTATTATTAGGTTATCCCACTCCTGCTTCATTATGTATAAGCCTTGATTTTTCTTATGTTTGTAGAGGATCGAGAGGATATGGTTTTCGAATTGGAAGTAGTACCATGTCCAATCTTTCCAGTGGGCTTTAAGTTGTGAGAGGTAATATTTTAATTTACTAATGCCTCTCTTTCTAGGTGCTTCAAATATATCCCAAATATCTCTTGACATACTCTATGGCTCCCTTAAGAGAGCTCTAGATAGTATTTTCTCGAATTCCTCTGTGCTTTTGTCCCATGAGAATTGTTTTTGTCATTTTTCGCAAAAAGTATTTTAAGATCTTTATCTTTCAACTTGCCTATTGATGCGCATGCATAGATTATAGTTCTTAAGAACTTTAACCTTGTCAATCCCTCTACTCTTACGCGTGGTTTGGTGTGTTTTGTGATAAGTGGAGGATGATAACAATATACCTTAAAACCAGCAGTCTTAAGTTTCTTGGCGATGTCATTTATATCTCCGTGCTTCAGATGAATTTCGCCGACTATTGCCTCTATGCACCTCAGATTATTGATATTAATGCTGTTAAAAAACCTCAAATTCCGCACCCTCTATATCTATTTTAAGTAATACAGCGTCACCCTGCCTTACATGCTCTTTAAGAATTTTGTCTAGGGTTATAGTCGGGACTTCGTAGTATTTTGAAGAGGTTTTACTCACTATAGTGGCAGCTCCACTATGAGAAGCTTCATATATCTTGACTGTACCGCTGTTCTTGCCGACGAGGGCTGCGTTTATTGGGACTATGTTAGAAGCATTGTTCATGAGGATGTTGATTTCGAGAAGCCTATAGTTTACTGGGTGAGGCTCTATAGCGATTACCTTCCTAGCGTATGTTGATGCTACTAGGAAGTAGAGACCTACGTGGGCTCTAGCATAGATAACCACTTTATCTTTAAGGTTGCTTAGCTCGAACCCCAGTAGGTATTCGTATTCTCTGCTAAGCAATATGTCTTTAATACTCCCCCAGTATTCATCGTCGGGGACGTAAGCTTTGAAAGACCTATTCCCTACCTTGAATTTTACCTTAATCACATTACCTTTAACGCCGAGAACTTTATTGATAAACCTATAGACAAGCTTGTAGGCACTATCAACCATTCGTAATGCTCTCAATAACCTTTATGAACCTCTCTGCTGATTTGTCCCAGTTGAATTGTTTTGCCCAGTTTAAGGCGTTCTCTGCTAGTCTTCTCCATAGTTCTTGATCCTCTGTCAGCATTATCATCGCCTTCGCCATCGCTTTTATGTTTCCGTATGGTACTAGTATGCCTGTTTTCATGTGTTTTATTGAGTCTCTTAGCCCAGGTACGTTATACCCTATCGCTGGTGTTCCGTGGGCGTTAGCTTCTAGTACTGTTAATCCGTAGCCTTCTTTTTTAGATGTAT
This sequence comes from Candidatus Culexmicrobium cathedralense, assembly GCA_025061115.1. Taxonomy (GTDB): domain Archaea; phylum Thermoproteota; class Methanomethylicia; order Culexarchaeales; family Culexmicrobiaceae; genus Culexmicrobium; species Culexmicrobium cathedralense. Next base: position 693,274 of record JANZKC010000001.1, read on the forward strand.
GTATGAGTGCCCATGCCTGCTGCATTAATTCTGCTTTTGTTTTTTCGCTAACTTCACCTAGGATTTCTATGTTTTTGAGTTTTAGTTTTTTGGCTATTTCTCTTAGGGTTTCTGTTCCTTTTCCTGCTATGATTAGTTTTGTGTTTGGTATTTGTTTTGATGCTAGGAGGAAGGCTGTGATTGCGTGGTGTGGTTGTTTGTATTTTTTGTATCTTGAGAACCATAATATTATTGGTTGTGAGGCTTTGTGCTTTATTGTGTTTGGGTTGTGGTCTATTGCGTTTGGTACTATGTGGATTTTTTGTGGTTTGGCACCTAGTTTGATTAGTTCTTGTTTTGTGCTGTTTGAGACTGCTATTAGGTGTGTGTTTGGTAGTGTTGTGTAGAGTTTGGGCATGATTGTTTCTAGTGTGTAGGCTATTATTGCCTTATATGGTGGAAGTTCTTGGAGGTATATGTCTCGGTTTAGGTGGTGTACTATTGCTATTATTGGCGTGATTTTGTTTGGTCGTAGGATTGGTGTGAGGAGGGGGATCTTGCTTGTGTCTTCTATTATGATGTTTGCCCAGTTTTTGTAGGTTTTGAGTATTTTGGGCATATGTAGGATGTAGTTGTCGTGGTTTCCTATTCTTTGGATTGTGTAGCCGTCTATTGTTTCTTTGTGTTTTAGTTTTGGGTGCCAGCTTGTTACTGCGTGTATTTTGTGTCCTTTTTGTGCTAGTCTTTTGCAGATTTGGTGCATGTAGACTTCTGCTCCTCCTGACCATGGGTGTTTTATGTCTCTCCATTGTAGCCAGAGTATGTTCAAGGTTTTTGTCTACCTTTTGAGTGTTAGTTTTGTTAGGTGTTTTATGTAGTGGGCTATCTCCTTCATGCTTAGTTTGCTTTTTCCTTTTGTTCTTGGTTTGAATGTGTATGGTATTTCTGCTATTTTCTTTGGTTTTGTTTTGGCTACTATTTCTAGGAGGATTTTGTAGCCTGTTGGGTTTAGTTCTATGCCTTGAAGTAGTTCTTTTTTGAGTGTGAAGTATCCGCTCATGGGGTCTTTTATTTTTCTTGTTTGTGGCAGGAATAGGTGCGCTAGGGCTATTGCTCCTTTTGATATTATTTTTCTTTTTAGGCTCCAGCCTTCTATTTTTCCGCCTTTTGTGTATCTTGAGGCTATGGCTATGTCGTTTCCTTTGAGCATTGCTTGGTGGAGTTTTGGTAGTAGTTCTGGTGGGTGTTGTAGGTCTGCGTCCATTACTGCTATTATGTCGCCTTCTGCGTGTTTTATTCCGGTTAGGATTGCTGTTGCTAGTCCCATTTTTGCGAATCTATGTATGACTTTTATGTTTCCGTATTGTTTTGCGAGTTGTTCTGCTAGTTGTCCTGTTCCGTCTGGGCTGTTGTCGTCTACGATTATTATTTCGTGGTCTTGATTGTTCATGGCTGTTTCTATTCTTTGTATGAGTTGTGGTAGGTTTTCTCGTTCGTTGTATGTTGGTATTATTATTGATATTTCTGGTGTATGGTTTTTGTTCATGTTGTTTGTTTTTTGTTTTTGTTTGTGTGGTTTTGTTGTTGTGTTAGTTGTTTTAGTTTGTTGATTATTTGTTTGTTTCCTGCGAGTATTTTTCCGTGTGTGATTATTTCTTTGATGATTTTTCTTTTTTGTTTTGCCATTTTTGTGATTTCTTGTGTTGTGTATACTATGAGTTGTATGTCTATGGGTAGTGTTGGGTCTATGTATTCTGTTATTCTGTCTATTGGTCTTTTTGGTACGTTGTCTGAGATTATGATTATGTCTGCGTCGGAGTAGGCTGTGTAGTCTCCTCTTGCTAGGGATCTGATGAGTATTATGGTTTTGGCTTTCTTTTCTTTGATGTGTTTTTCTGCGTATTCTTTTAGTTTTTTGATTGTTTTTTGGTAGTTTAGTTTAAATGATTTTATTTTTGTAGTATTTAATGATTTTTTCTTCATGTTCTATTGCTCTTTTTGCGTCTTCTTCTGGGTTATTACATCTGGCATATTGGTGGTGTGTTTAGGTGTGAGAACCCCAAGTATAGTATATAATTCACGTCTTTTAACCAGGACTTAGCCTTCACATAACCGAGTGCGAGCGCCTGCTCTACACGCCTCTTAATAATCTCAAGTCCAATCATAAATGCCCTAATTTTGAGCGTGAGTTTTGAGCTTATCTTATCGAATATCTTTAGGAGTACTTCCCTTAGGGTTTGGCTTTTTACTAGGCTTACTATCCTAGCGGATATGGTTAGGATTGCCCTTTCATCGGGATGGAGCTTGAAGAATTTCCCAGTCCTCAATGCCATCCTATACGCGGTGCGAATAGTTTTCTGTGTTATGTCCATCCATGTTTGTATGAGGCTCCATCCCGACTAATGTGTAGTGTTCGAAGCTTTGTTTTTGAGTGTTATGTGCTAGTTTTGTGGTGGGCTCCCCGTGCTTAGCTCCGTCGTGGCTTTTCGTGCTTACGCTTTCGTTCTTCTCGTATAAAGTAGGCTAGCTGGAGTAGTACTCCTGCTACTAGATTATAATAGGCGTATTCGGCTAGCTTGTTGGCCGTGAGCTCGTTTCCTAGTGCTAGGTAGGCGGCCGCGGTGATGAGTAGTATCATGAATGTTATTATGAATGGTGCTCCCCAATTTTCTAGGAAGTAGGTTAGGTCTAATTTGTAGATTCTTTTGCTACTTAGTTTTATTTTTATGATTAGTTTTCTTTTGCTCATTTGACTTTTTTACTTTGTGTGATGTATGTATTTTAGTTTATTTATTGTTTGCCTTAATCCTTCTTTTAGTGTTGTTTTTGCTTTGAAGCCTAGTTCTTGTTGTGCTTTGGTTGTGTCTGCGTGGCTGTGTTTTATGTCTCCTTCTCTTGGTTTTGTATATATGATTGGTGAGTTGGTTTTTGTTAGTTGTTTTATTTGTTGTGCTAGTTGGTTTATTGTTGTTGGTTTTCCTGTTGCTATGTTGTAGGTTCCATTTCGTTTTGCTTCTAATGCTGCAATGAATGCTCTTGCTGCATCTTTTACGTATATGAAGTCTCGTGTTTGTTTTCCGTCTCCGTAGATTGTTAGTGGCTTCCCGGCGAGTGCGTTGTTTATGAATTTTGTTATTACTCCTGCGTATTGGTTGTGGGTTTGTCTTGGTCCGTATGCGTTGAATATTCTTAGTGTTGTTGTGGTTATGTTGTGGAGGTGGTTGTATGTTTTTAGGTAGTTTTCTGCTGCTATTTTTGTTGCTGCGTATGGTGATAGTGGGTTTGGTGGGTGGCTTTCTTTTATTGGGAGTTCTTTTGGCTCGCCGTATACTGCTGCTGATGATGCGAATATTATTTGTTTGACTTTGTTTTTGGCTGCTGTTTTTAGTAGTTTTAGTGTTCCTGTTGCGTTTACTTGGTGGTAGAGTAGTGGTTTCTTAATTGATTCTTCTACGCTTATTAGTGCGGCTAGGTGCATTACTGCGTCTGCGTTTTTTAGTGCTTTGTTGAGTGTTTTTGTGTTGCGTATGTCTCCTTTGATGAAGGTTATTTTGTTTTTCTTGATGTGGTGGGCTATGTTTTCTAGTTTGCCTGTGGTTAGGTTGTCGAGGACTGTTACTTCATGACCTTTTTCTACTAGTGCGTCGATTAGGTGGCTTCCGATGAATCCTGCTCCGCCGGTGACTATAATCTTCATTTTAATTTGGTATTGATCTGCTTTTCATGGTTATCTTCTTCATTGGGATTTGTTTATTTGTTGTGAGGATTTTGTTGTTGCTGGTGGTTTAGGGATCTTTTATTATTTTTATGAATTGGTTTAGTGTTTGGGATTGTTGTTGTGCGGTTTTTAGGTTTATGTTGTTTGTTAGTGTTTTTGCTGTTTTTAGGGATTTTACGTATTGTTTTCCTTTTCTTCTTAGTATGTTGTTTAGGTATGATTCTGGGTTTTCAAGGTTTTCTGGGTTTGGTATTCCCATTCCTGCTAGGATCCATGATTCTATCGATCTCTTAATTATAATTGTATGGATGTTTGTGTGATTTATGTTTTTGATGACTTTTGATAGGTTTTTCTTTATGGTTTTTTCGGGGTGTTTGTGGAGGTCTTTTAGTATTATTATTTTTGAGTATGGTTTTCTTGTTAGTGCTGCTTTGATTAGTCGTATGGCTTTATTTGGTCTATTTCCTCTCATTAGTAGAATTTTTGCTTTTACGTTTAGTTTTTCCGTGATTTTTTGGATGACGCCTTTATCGCTTGGGCCTTCTACGAGTATGAGGATTGACATTGTTATTCGGCTTTTGGTATTCCGCCGATTAGACCTGAGTACCAGGCTTCTCCGAGGGTTCCGCCTTCTTCGAGCAGCTTCTTTACAGCGTGTATTTCCTCCATGCTTTCGAGCTTCTTAATAATTGTGGCTGTATTTGGCTTTTCAACTATGTAGACTTCTTCGGGTTTTACATGGTCCAGTAAGTATGGTGAGTGTGTGGTGATTATTACTTGGCATGGTGCTTTGCGGGTTAGATCGATTAGTGTTTCTAGGAGATGTGGGTGTATGCAGTTTTCGGGTTCCTCAAAAACAGCTAAACTTGGCTGTGAATACAGGGCTGTTATGTAGGCAAGCATTCTGAGAGTTCCATCAGAAATATTTGCAGGTCTTAATGGTTCGGATAGGCCTTTAACGCGTAGCCATAACTCAACAGATGTGCCTTCAATATGAGGAATAATCTCCTCAACTTCGGGTATGAAGCTTCGAAATGCATCTTCAATAGATGTGAAAGCTCTTCTATTCTCAAGATATAAGTGTAGAAGTATGCGGGCAAGATTATTTCCATAATAACCTAGAAAAGTGGGAGCTTCAATACTTGATCGACCCCGTATCTTCTCAGGAGAAAAGGAATGCACAGTGATATTACGTAGTAGACGAGCTAATTCATGTAATTCATTAACAGCACTTAATGGTAAAAAGGACAATAAGCTTCTAAACAACCGTCTATTGTTGAAAAATGGAATATGTTGAGATGGAGGAGTTGCCTTCTCCATTTTCCCTTGAACTGTGAGGAAAATACTTTTTGGGGGCATGGAATATGTGCCTTCTTGTTCGAGGGCTATTTCATCATTAATCCACGCTTTTTCGATGTACCCGTTGGCTGTGAGTGTTAATGTGTATTTGATGTTGCGGTTTTCTATTGTAGCTTCTATTTCTAACTCTGTCTTGGCTGCTTCGTCGAATCCGTATGCGAGGTCTTTGAAGCTTCGGTAGCCTGATAGTATGGGGAAACCGTTTTTTGCGTGGTTTTTGATGAGTTGTAATGCTTTGGCAATATTGCTTTTGCCGCTAGCGTTTGGTCCTACTAGTATGTTTAGTTTGCCTAGTTTCATTTCTGCGTTTTTGAGGCTTAGGAAGTTTTTGATGTGTATTTTGGTTATTGATGGCATTATTTGTTTATTTGACGTTTTTAAATATAATGTTATCTCTATTTTCTGGGAGGAATTTCTTGTTCTTTTGAAGTTTGGGTTGTCTTGTTGGATTGTTTTTTGGTGTTTTGGTTATAGCCATATTCTTGTTATTTCTTTGATTTTGTCGTATTCTTTGTCTTCTGATGCTATTTTGGTTATGTTGTTTGTTGTTATTGTTGCGATGTGGAGGGCGTCTGAGGGGTTGATGTTGTGTGTTTTGAGTATTTCTGCGGCTTTTTGGTATTCTTTTTCGTTGAGGGGTAGGATTTCTATGTATGGGAGTACTATGGATTCAATGAATTCTATGGTGATGTTGTATGGGGCGTTGTATCTTTTCTTAGAGATGTAGAGGAGTTCGTCTAGGACTAGTACGTCCGTGTATGCTTTTGTAGCTTAGTAGTAAGTCTAGGTAGAAGTTTTCGTATATTTTTCTCCATTCTGGGGTTTTTATGGTGTTTAGGTATATTAGTAGGTTTGAGTCTATGAAGATTTTCATTGTTCGAATTCCTTTTCTAGGTAGGTTTTAGCTTGCTCGCCGGGTTTGGGCTCTATTGAGTTTGGTATGTTTTTTATTCGGTTTAGGTGTTTCTTTAATGCGGTGCTTAGTTTTTCTTTGTCGATTTTTCTTACTGGTTTGAGGAGGATTCCGTCTTTGATTTCTACTGTTACTTCGTCTCCTTCGTTGATGCCGACTGCGTCTCTGATGGCTTTTGGTATGATGATGTATCCTTTTTTGCCGACTTTTAGCTTTAGAGTCAAACTTGGTCTGCCTCGAGCTAGACTTGGCTAACCTCTCATTTAAGTATTGCTGTGGCGTGTTTCTTGTTTGTTGTTGGTTGGAGTTGTGGTTTTGAGTATGTTGGAGGGTGTTGTGTGGGTGGGTTTGTTTAGTTTGTTATGGGGGGTTGGGGGTTAGGCGGTATATTCCTTCGGTTAGTCCTAGCCAGAATATGTATGTGGGGTCTTGGAGCCATTTTTTGAGTTGGGGGCACCATTTGAAGGCTCCGCTTTTCTTAAATTGGGTGAGTATGTGGCGGGCTCTTTCGAGTCCCGCCTTTACTATTTTGAGGGTGGGGGTTAGGATGAGTTTATTCATTATTTCTGTTAGGTGTGAGATTACGTCTGGGTTTATTATTTTTCTTTTGATTTTTGCGTAGGTTAGGGCTGCTCGGTAGAATGCTTTTTCTAGTTTGGATAGTTTTTTCCAGTTTCCGTTTCTTAAGCCTTTTTTCAGGGTGTTTGCGAGCTCAGTGTAGTAGATGGGCATATTTTACCCTCTAATTATTATTAGTATGTTTGTTGATTTAAAAGGGATTGGGTTGCATGATTTTATTAGTCAATGATTTTGCTGTTCGTATTTATGTTTCAGTTTTTATAATTGTGTTTGCTTGTTTTTTCTGTTTTTGTGTGTTATTATTGTGTGGTTGAGGTTTTGTTATAAAGAAGGTTGTTATTGTTTTGTTTCTTCTTTTGTTTTGGTTTCTTTCTTTTCTTCTTTGGGTTTTTCTTCTTTGGTTTCTTCCTCTTTTGTTTCTTCTTCTAGTTTTTTGAGTTCTTCTTCTATTTCTTTTTCTATTTCTTCTATTGGTTTTGGTGGTGGTGTTGTTGCTAGGGTGTATCCTATCCAGGCTATTATTGTGAGTACTCCTCCTACTGCTATTAGGGCTGTGAGCTTCATTACGATGAGGTCTAGTCCTGGCCAGGTTGGGAAGAATAGTAGCCATATGTATATGATTATTCCTATTATTGATCCTGCGAGTAGGCCTGCTCCTATTATGGCGTCTTTTTGCATTTTTGTTCCTCCTTGATTTCGTTTTTTAGTTATTGTTGTTTTGTTATAAAACGTTTACTGGTTTGTTTTGTTGTTTGTTATTTTAAGTGGTTATTTTGGTTTGTGTTGAATTGTTTTTAGGTAGTATATTGCTGCTAGTGTTGCTGCTATTGCTATTACTGTTATGGTTATGATTATGGTTGTTGTTGGTGTGATTTCTGGTGGGGGTGGTTGTTTTACTGTTATTGTTATTGTGTTTGATGTTGTGTTGTCTGCTTTTGCTTGTATTTGGTATGTTCCTTTTTGTTGGAATGTTATTGTGAATGTTGTTTTTCCGTTTGGTTGGGTTGTTTTTGTTTGGGTTGGTGTGTTGTTTATGTATAGGGTTATTGGGGTGTTTTTCATGGGTGTTCCGTATTGGCTTATTGCTATTGCTGTGATTGTTATTGTTTGTTCTGTTTGGATTTCTAGTTTGTCTGCTCCTAGCATTAGTATTGTTACTTTTGGCGGGGGCAGTTTGACTGTGATTGTTATGGTGTTGGATGTGTAGTTGTTTGTTTTGGCGTAGATGGTGTAGTTTCCTTGTGTGTAGAGGGTTATGGTGAAGGTTGTTTGTCCTTGGTTGTTGGTTGTTTTGGTTTGGTGTGGTGCGTTTTGGATGTATAGGGTTGTTTGGATGTTTGGTTGTGGGTTTCCGTTTTGGTCTGTTATTGTGGCTGTTATGTTGATTGGTTCGGCTGGCTTTGCGATTGTTTTGTCGGCTTCTATTTTTATTGTGAGGATTTTTGGTGGTGGGGGTGGCTTGGTTACCGTGATCGTTATTGTGTTTGATTTTATTGTGTCTGCCTGCGCGTATATGGTGTAGTTTCCTTCTATTTTGAATGTTATTTGGAAGGTTGCTTTTCCGGCTGTGTTTGTTTTTGTGGTTGTGTTTAGCTGTTGGTTGATGATTAGTTGGACTGTTACGTTTGGCATTGGCTTGTAGGTTTGGTCTAGTACTTGGGCTGTGAATGTTATTGTTTGTCCGGTTTTTATTGTTGTTGTGTTTGCTTGTAGGTTTATTTTTGTTATTTTTGGTGGTTGGGGTGGTGGGGGTGGTTTTGTTGTTATTGTGATTGTGCGGGTTGCTGTTGTTTTGGTTGTTACGTCTTTTGCGTATAGGGTGTATGTGCCTGTTGTCCAGTCGGTTGATGTTTTGAGTTTGATTGTTAGTTTGCCTTCGTTGTCTGTTGTGGCTTCCCATACCCATATTGGTCCTGTTGGGCTGTTTAGTTGGAGCATTACGTGTCCGTTTGGTGTTGCTCCTGTGATTGTTATGGTTATGGTTTCTTCTAGGTAGTAGGTTGACTTGTCGGTTGTGAGTGTGAATGTTGTTTGGGCTTGTAGGGGGTTTAGGATTAGGGTTAGAATTATGAGGAGTGGGATTGCGTGTTTATTTTTCACAATTTCACCGCATCAATTATATTTGAAGTTTTTTGGTTTGCGTGTTTTTATTAATGATGTTTCAGTGCTTTAAAATTTTTGGTATTTTAATTATAGCTTCATTGAATTTCTGCGCATATTTATGGGTGGTATGCTTTTTTGCCGCTTATTGATATGTATATTGTTTTGTTTGGTATTTTTGCTTGGGTGTGTAGGTTTCTTGCGTCTATGATTATTGTTGGTTTTTTGGCGTTTGCGACTAGGTCTTTTAGGTTTAGGTTTTTGTATTGGTTGTGGTCGGTTGCTATTATGATTGCGTCTGCGTTGTGGGTTGCGTTTTGGAGTGTTGTTAGTGGTATGTTGAGTTTGTTTAGTGTTGGGTTGCTTTTTACGTGTGGGTCGTGGACTGCTATGGTTGCTCCTTTTGTTTTGAGTATTTTTGCTATTTCTATTGCTGGTGATAGTCTTGTATCCGAAACATTACCTCTGAATGCTGCTCCTAGGATGGCTATTTTTGTTTTTTCTATGGGTTTTCTGAGTTTTTTGAGTTCTTGGGTTAGTAGGTTGACTGTGTAGGTTGGCATGTTTTTGTTTATTTGTCTGGCTGTTTTGGTTAGTGGGGTTTGGATGCCTAGTTTTTTGGCTGTGTTGATTATGTATTGGGGGTAGATTGGTATGCATGCTCCTCCTACTCCGCATCCTGGTATGTGGAGGTGGCAGTATGGTTGGCTGTTGCTTGCTTTTCTTATTTCCATGAAGTCTAGGTTTAGGGCTGCGCATAGTTTTGCTAGTTCGTTTGCTAGTGCGATGTTTACGTCTCGGTAGACTCCTTCGAATAGTTTTGCTAGTTCTGCTGCTGTTGGGCTGCTTAGGGTTATTACTCCTTTTTTGGCGATGCATTCGTATAGGGCTGCTGCAGCCTTAGCGCTTTTGGGGCCGATTCCGCCTATTATTTTGGGGTAGTTTTCTTCGATGTCTTGGAGTGCTCTTCCTACCATTATTCTTTCTGGGCTGAATGCTAGTCCGAATTGTTGTTCAGCTTTTAGTCCGCTTTGCTGTTCTAGGATTGGTTTTGCAAGTTCTTCTGTTGTTTTGGGTGGTACGCTGGATTCGATTATTACTAGGTCTCCTTCTTTTAGGCCTTGGGCTATTGCTGTTAGTGCTGATTTTAGTGCTGATAGATCTGCTTCTCCTTCGGGGGTGGTTAGGGTTGGTACGGTTATTAGTTTGACGTTGGATTGTTTGGATGCTTCTGCTCCATCGGTTGTTGCTTTGAACCTTTCTTTTTCAATGTATTCTAAGAGAATTGGTTTGATTTGGGGTTCGTCTGTGAATTGGAAGTTTTTTGAGTTTAATGCGTTTACCCAGTCTTGTCGTATGTCTACTCCTATTACTTTTGCTCCTGCTCTTAGCCATGCTGCTGCTAGTGGTAGGCCGACTCTTCCTAGGCCGTAGATCGATGCCACGATTCTTCCGCTTTTTAGGTTTTGCTTTAATTGATTGGGGGTTAGTTTTAGGAGGTTCATGGGGTCACCTATTAACTTTTTTTATCGTAAAACGAGTTAAAAATTGAGTTATTTAAGTGTTGCGCCATGAAAAACTTGTGAATTTACTTGGATGCCACCATGAATTGCCGGGGAGCTTTGATATTAAGTGAGTTAAGATTCATTGATTCTGCTTAAATTGCATTTCTTGCGGCATGTCATTAAACTATATAATTTTGGTGTATTCATGTAATTTTGCGCCGGTGAAATGATGCGTTGGATGCTTAAGCCGGTTCTCATTGTTGGTTTCGGCCCGTTATGTGTTTCCTTGACTGGTAAGTTGGCTGAGAATGGCGCTTACATTTATCTTTGGAATCCTTTTGGTGGGGATTTTAGTTTTAGTGCGCCTAACGTTCATGTTGTTGAGAAGGATGTTTCAAGTGTTTCTGGTCGGGAGTCGTTTTTGAAGAGGCCTACTTCAATATTCATAGCTCTTCCTGGCAGCGTGTTGGGCGATTTGAATTTGCTTGAGGAGGTTTTGGGTAAGGTTTTGGGTGCTGCAAGTGATAGGAAGACTAGGTTTGTTGTTGCATTTCACTTTAATGGTGGGAGCCTCGATCTTCAAGCGGTGAGGGAGGCATTTGAGTTTTGCAGGAATAGCGATTGTAAGTATGGGTTTAACCTCGTTTTTAGGGAGGTTTATGGGCCGGGGGTTAAGGAGGGCTTCGTCTATAATGTGTTGAGGAAGTTTAAGGAGAATAGCATGGAGCTGCAGCTTAATGTTGATCCGGCTGAGGTTAGGGACTTCATGTATATTGAGGATGCGGTTGCAGCTCTCTTAAAGTCGTGTGAGAAGGTTGATTCGTGGAGGCTTCAGGCAGTATCTGGATATGAAGCGAAGCTTATTCATGTGGTTAGGGGTTTAACTGCCCTTCTCGGCCTCGAAGGAATATGCAGCATCCGATTTTCGAGGAGGAAGTCGAGGAAGGTTGGGGAGGAGCTTGGCGGGGAGATTGAAGCTGCAGATTGGTTTAAGCCTAAGGTTAAGTTGCTTAATGGGTTGAAGTGGACTATTGACTGGTTTGAAGCTGAGTATGGACCAATACTGGTTTGCCCAAATAATAATCATTTGTATTTGGCTTTAAGTTAGGATAGGCGCGCCATTTTCTTTAGCTCGTTAATTGCATCTTTAAATAGCCTTCTAACCTCTCCGTCTAGGATTGCTATTAATGTGAAGTATATTGCTGCGCCTATGGCTACCCCCATTATCGCCAGCTTGAAGGCTTCAACAAAAACCTTGCATTCGACCTGCCCAATTCCCAGAAGCCATAAAACTGCAAGCATCACTAGGGATGAGGCAGTGTACTTCATGATGCTCGTTAGTGGAAGTTTGAAGTCGATTTCCCTGCTCAGCTTAAACGCGTAGATGAGCATGGTTAATGCGTCGAAAACCGCCTTAACTCCAATCCACATGAAAACTATGGTTATTGGGTCGCTCACCGAGGTCGACGTGATGTAGAGTACGAGCCCCAGTGCTGCCAGGTAGGCTATGCGAGTTATGAGGCGTATGGATGGGACGTAGAAGAGCTTGCTCTTAATGTAGTCCTTGAATGAAACGTTTTCGAATAGCTCAATTCTCTCTATTCCTGCTAGGCTGCCTGCGAATAGGTTGGTTAAGCTTAAGAGTAGAGCTTGAATTGCAGCTACTGAAAGTGCGCTTGCTGAGGCGATGTAGGCGGGCTTTAGGAGTGAGAGGAAGACCTTCGACATTGCGATTGTTCCAGCCGCCATTGGAATTGCGAACATCAGCATGAAGCTCATGGCAACTTCAATGTCCCTGCCAGTTCCGCCGCTTAGGAGCTTGGGGTACAGGGCGCTGGTTAATGCGTTCGAGTAGAGTATAACTGCAATAACTGTTTGGACGGCTTTCATGTGGGCTGCTGGAACTGAACCTATTAGGTAGGTTATCAGCATCACGTCAGCAGTGTTCATGTATGCTGGTAAGAGCCCATATGCGGGAAGCCACCAAAGCTTAATCCACTTCTTAGCCATTTCCGGGTTGAAGCTTCCCTTCAAATCCTCCCGAAGATATAATGCGAGGAAAAGGACGTAGGCGTACTTGGCGGCTATGAAGGCAAGCATTGCTCCTGGGAGGCCCATTCTCCACTGAACGACGAGGAAGTAGCCTGCAATTAGCTTGGAGGTTTCAAGTATTAGCTGCCCATACCCATATGCTTGAGGGGCGACGCCGCTTGCTAAAGCTACTAGGGTTGAGGTGAAGTATTCAGCGGGAATTTGAAGTGCAACTAGCATAATTATAAACTGTAGATATTCGTATTCGCTTGCAGGATACATCACGTATGGAGAGGCAGCTGAATACACGAGCAGGGAGACGATCATGACTATCGAGTTAACTATTAATCCGGTTTTACCAACTCTGAATCCCCTGCCGGCATATCTTGTGAGCCAGTAGTTGGTCATGGCTGCAGGAATAACCAGGTATTGGACTACGACTCCAATGTAGTACCATAAGCCGAATTCGGCTTCGGGAAGCCTCCTCGAAGTCATGGTTACGAACATCATTCCGGTGAAGACGCTGATCAAGTTTGAAGCGAAGTTGACCAGACCTGCATATCTCAGTCGAATCTCTCTTTTCCTCATCGAGGCATCCCAACTTGCAAATCACTAGCGCTAAATTTTTAGTGTAAGATAAATTTAATGCTTAATACCTGCTGAGCTGGTGTTGAGGTTGGAGCTGCTGCTCAACTTAGTGATTGCACTTGCAGCCTCATTTGCAGCTACGTTCATAGCCATGCCATTGTTAATGAAGTTCCTCCGGGAAAGAGGCATAGTCGGCATTGACGTTCATAAGCCGAGCAGGCCTGAAGTCCCTGAAATGGGCGGCATAGGAATAGTTTTTGGGTTGTTCATTGGAGTACTCGCCTCAATGTGGGTGGGTAGCTGGGCTAAGTACTTGGCCTTCCTAACTACAGTTGCATTCACAGCCCTCATTGGATTGATAGATGATTTGTATACGCTTAGAGCTAAGGTTAAGACTGCACTTACAGTTTTGGCCTTCGCTCCCCTCCTAATTTTCTCAATGATGTTTCCAAGTCAAATTGTGCTGGGCAGGCCTGAGCTTCCATTCATTGGGAGGCTTAGGCTCACAATAGTTTACTGGCTTCTATTGCCCTTTGCAATTGCAGTTCCAGCTAATGCGGTTAACATGATGGACACTTATAATGGGGTTATGTCGGGCTCCTGCGCGATGGCTTCACTTTCACTGCTCATAGCCTGCGCGATTTTGGGGAGGGTTGAAGCGGCATTGATGTCTGCAGCTCTACTTGGAGCTCTATTGGCATTCTACTGGTATAATAGGTATCCGGCGAGGGTGTTTGCGGGGGATGTTGGAAGCCTATCTGTTGGAGCTGCAATTGGAGCAATTGCAGTTATAGGGAGAGTTGAAGTGGTGAGCATAACGGTTCTCATGCCATTCATCATGAATGCATTTCACTCCCTAACAAGTTTGGGAGGCCTCTTGGAGAGGAGGGAAATTAAGGAGAGGCCTGTAATTGTTGGGGAAGGCGGAGTTTTACGGGCCAACTTAAATAAGGGTGCGCCCGCAACCCTAGCTAACCTACTTCTCCGCAAGGGGCCGGCAACCGAAATTGAGTTGGTGAGGGCATACCACGTGCTGGCTGCAACAGCAAGCATTCTCGGAGTATTAACGGCGCTGCTCATGGGGGTTAGAATGTGAATGCATTTCGGAGGAGCTTCGAGCTGACGCTAATCATGATAGTGGTTTGGCTTAGCATGCTACTTGTATTCATAATTATAGATCGGGTTGTAGTTCCAATCTCAATTCCAAAGCCAAACTACGTGTTCAGGCTTTTGGAAGCAGTCATTAAGCTGGCTGCAGCTGGAGCAATTGCACTTGCATGGCTTGGAATGTGGAGCTACTTGGTCAAAATTTATAGGAGGAAAGCTAAGCCTAGTGGAGAGTGAACTTCTCGCCTGAAGCCCACCTCTTCTCGAAGGCGTCGAGAAATACGCAGATTAACCCCCTATTCTCCGTGTAGTGGGGCCTGTAGAGAACCGGCCTCCAATAATGCTCCTCCTCCTCGGCGGCCCAAATTAGGAATATTAACTTAGACCTATCGGCAATAACACCTCTAGTCGGATACCACTTTTCAGGTGCAACTTTAACTTCAGCCCCCATCCTAACGAGCCTTTCAGCTCTCCTTCTAGCCTCGGGGGTTGATGTGCACATTAAAACTCTAACCTTCACTCCGCGCTTAATTGCATCCCTAATTTCCCTCTCAACCTTGGGGAACCACGAGAACAGCTCGGTGAATATTAGGACTTCCTCCCTAGCCATGCTAATGATCTCCATAGTTCTAACTTCCATTTCATAGAGGTCTGCAAGCGGCTCCAGCAGCTCCTCAGGCTTAATTCTCAACCTATTTCTCCAATATATTTCCTCGAGCTCCCCCTCCATTTCGCTGAAGATCTCCTTCATTCGCTTAAGCTCCTCACTTAAAATCGACTCCCTATACTTCACGTACTGCTCGAAGGCTTTCTTAGGCGCAATGGCTTCAAACCTCCTAGGCCTTCCAGGGAGGATTTTCACGAAGCCCTTCTCGGCGAGAAGCTCAAGTATCCCATAAACTCTTGGAAGCGGAACTTTAGAGTAGCTGCTGACCTCCTCTGCTGTTAGCTCAGCCCTATCAAGCAGCGCTATGTAGGCCTTAGCCTCATACTCGGTTAGCCCCAAGCTTTTAAGTTTACTTATAAGCTCGGTCATCGGTTAAAGGTTTGAAGAAAACTTATATATTTTATATTTCACCGAGTTTATAGAAAAACCAGTTAATTTGGTGCTCCCAATGATCATGTGGCTTGATGCATTGACGCCGAAGCAAGCGCAGTTAATGATGGCGGTCAAAGCCGAGCTCGAGGAGGAAGGGTGGAAGGCGATCATAACGACTAGGAGGCACGACTACACTCTAGACATATTCAAGCTTAAAGGTGAGGAGCCAATTGTTGTTGGAGAGTATGGCGGGGAGAGGCTGGAGGGCAAGTTGGAAGCAAGCTTGAAGAGGAGCTTAAAGCTTCTTGAAGCCATTGCAGCCCTCCCCGAAAAGCCCAAGCTTCACATTTCACTTTCATCTCCAGAGGCTGTGAGGGTCGCATTTGGACTCAAGATTCCAATAATTCTATTCAATGACACACCCCACTCAATATTCGTGAATAGGCTTACGCTTCCACTGGCAGTTAAAGTCGTAGTTCCGGAGGCAATACCCAAGAGGGCGTTCTCCTACGCCGTCCCTGAAAGTAGGATTGCCCACTACCATGGAGTGGATGAAGTGGCGTGGATTAGGAATTTCAAGCCAAACCCCGCCGTCCTAGATGAGCTCGGGTTGAGCATGGACGACGACATAGTCGTGGTTAGGAGCGAGGAGGCTAAGGCTTCATACTACCCGAAGTTGAAGGTCCCCCCAACAATCAAGCTTATAGGTGAACTAATCAAGCTGGAGGACGTCAAGATAGTTTACTTCACGAGGTATTGGGATCAGAAGAGAGCTGCTCTGAAGATGTTCCCCAACCTAATTATTCCAGAAAGAGCTGTGGATGGGCCAAGCCTAATCGCCTACTCAAAATTGGTGGTTACTGGCGGAGGAACCATGGCTAGGGAGGGAGCCCTGCTTGGAGTTCCATCAATATCCGTGTTTCCCGCAATGCTGCATGTAAACGAGTGGCTTAGGGATAAGGGGTACCCAATATGGTGGCTTAGGAGGGTTGATGAGGCGATTGATCAAGCCTTGAGGATTTTGAGGGATCCTGACAAGTTTAGGATTGACACTCGCAAAATGCTCTTGGAGCTTGAAAGCCCAGCTGAAGCTTTAATTAGAGTTTTGGAGGAGGTGAAGGTTCTTGGATAAAGTTAGGGTTGCAGTTATTGGATGCGGCTTTTGGGGGAGAAATCACCTAAGAGTTTTCAGTGAAATTCCAAGTGCGGAGCTGGTAGCAGCTGCAGATATAGATCCTGAAAGGGCAAGATTCGCTGAGGAGAGGTATGGCGTCAAAGCATACTTGAAGTTTGAGGAAATGCTTGAAAGGGAGGGGATTGATGCAGTAACCATATGCACTCCATCAATAACCCACACTGAAGTTGCTTTAAAGTGCATTGAAGCCGGCGTCCACGTCCTAGTTGAAAAGCCGATGACGACGAGCGTTGAGGATGGAGTTAAATTAATTGAGGCGGCAAGGGAGAGAGGCATTCACTTACTGGTTGGGCATATTGAGAGATTTAATCCAGGAGTGCAGAGGGTTAAGGGCTACATTGATGAGGGGAAGGTTGGGCAAGTTGTTCTCATTTCATCGAAAAGGGTTTCTCGATGGCCGATTAGAATTGGCGATGTAGGAGTTGTGAAGGATTTAGCAATCCACGATGTGGACATCGTTAGGTTTCTCACGGGGAAGGACCCAGTTGAAGTATATGCGATTGCAGGCAGCATTCAGCACAAGTATGAGGATTATGCAAGCATAGTTTTGAGGTTTCAGGGACTACCAGTTGCATTTATTGAAGCTAACTGGCTTACACCCAGGAAGTTGAGGAAGCTAACGGTGACTGGAAGTGAGGGGGTAATATCCTTGGACTACTTGTCTCAGGAGACGACCATCATGAACTCCCACGGGATCTTCATTCCCATAACTCCATGGGAGGAGCCGCTGAAGAAGGAGCTCACCCACTTCGTAAATGTGGTTTTGGGATTGGAGAAGCCGCTGATAAGCGGCTTGGATGGATTGATGGCAGTCTACATATGCGAAATGGCTCTCAAATCAGCTTCAACAGGCTCCCCAATAAGGTTGAAAGCGCCAATTTAGGGGGAGGCCCATTGAAGGGGGTTGTTCTGGCGGCAGGATTGGGAAGCAGGCTTAACCCACTAACGGCAACGCGGCCAAAGCACCTACTCCCACTGGCTGGAAGGCCAATACTGGAGCACGTGATAATGGCGCTTAAGGAGGCAGGAGTGGAGGAAATTGGAGTTGTTGTCCACTACTTCAAGGAGAAGATCATGAAGATCCTTGGAGGCGGAGAGAATTACGGCGTCAAGCTAACCTACATCGACCAGGGAAGCGCGAGGGGGACTGCCCACGCAATAATGGCTGCGGAAAAGTACGTTGGAGATGAAAGGTTCATCGTCGCATATGGAGATGTGACCGCCAGGGCCAGCATCATAAAGCAGGCCTTGAAGCTCCACGATGCGGCGGGGGTAGCAGCAACAATGATTTCAGTTGAGGTTGAGGACCCATGGAATTACGGCGTGCTCTCAATCGATCAAGATGGATTTCTAATCAAGGTTGTTGAAAAGCCTAGGAAGGGGGAGGAGCCAAGCAACCTGATAAACGCTGGAATATACGTCTTGGAGGGAGGGAAGGTCTTCAAGCTCATAGGTCAAACTCCCGTATCGCCCAGAGGGGAAATCGAATTCACCGACACCCTGCAGCTACTAGTCAATAGGGGGGAAAGAGTTGCGGTTCTAAGGACTAGTCGAGAATGGTGGTTTGACATTGGAAGGCCCTGGGACCTACTGGATGCAAACAGGGCAATGCTAAGGGAGCTTGCTGAAAGCGAGGGGTGGAAGGGCGGAGTTAAGGTTGACGCTTCCGCTAAGCTGGAGAAAGGCGTTAAATTGCTGCCTCCAGTAGTAATTGGAGGAAAATGCACAATTAAGGAGGGAAGCGTAATAGGCCCATACACGGTCATATGCGATGAAGTGGAAGTGGGAGTTAAGAGCAGAATTGAGAATAGCGTAATCCTAGGTGGAACCATCATAGAGAATAGCTGTAAGATATCCCACAGCATCATTGGAGGAAACTGCATAATTGAAAGTGAAGTGGAGTTTCAAAGCAAAAACCCCGATGGGTCAAACGTGTACATGACAATTAAGGGAGTTAGGGTGAATAGTGGAAGAAAAATATTGGG
Organism: Candidatus Culexmicrobium cathedralense; assembly: GCA_025061115.1. Classification (GTDB taxonomy): domain Archaea; phylum Thermoproteota; class Methanomethylicia; order Culexarchaeales; family Culexmicrobiaceae; genus Culexmicrobium; species Culexmicrobium cathedralense. The sequence goes on from JANZKC010000001.1 coordinate 711,372, forward strand.
CTCAGTTGTGGGCGACCTCTCCTTCGTTGGAAGGGGGGCCATCATAGCCCCCGGCACGTCGATTTTTCCGAGGTCGGTTGTGCCGAGGAGGAGATTGGTTCTCGGCGACGTGAGCTACTCGCCTTGACGCCTACTCTCCTCCAAAAGCGCTTTATAGTGCTCCCATTGCATGTCCACGAACTCTTGAAGCTTCTCAACATCCTCATCGCTCATCTTCGCGAATCTACCTTGAAGCTTCAAGTACTCCCTAATCGGCTTCCTCCTAGCCTTATCAATTAGCGCTGCGCTAGGCCCAGTCAACCTGAATACTCCATTCTCAATTTCATATAGAGCCCACATTCCAGTTAGAACTGCAAGCCTTCCAACCTCAACGGTCTTCTCGCTTGGAAACCTCCAGCCTGGAGGGCATGGAGCTAATAGGTGAATGTACTTGGTGCCCCTATACTTGGCTGCCTTCCTAACCTTAGCAATGAAGTCAAGCGGGTAGGCTACGCATGCAGTTGCAATGTATGGCAAGTTGTGGGCCGCCATGATCATTGGAACATCCTTCTTGAACTCCTTCTTGCCAGTCCAAGTGGTAGTTGTCCACGCTCCATATGGAGTGGCTCCACTCCTCTGAATTCCAGTGTTCATGTAAGCCTCATTATCGTAGCAAATGTAGATTATGTTGTCACCCCTCTCAGCAGCTCCACTCAAAGCCTGAATACCAATGTCGGCCGTTCCACCATCGCCGGCCCAGACAACCACGTGAACGTCCTTCTCGCCCTTAACCTCCAATCCAGCAGCAACTCCAGAAGCCGTAGCCGCCGAAGCCGCGAAGGCTATGTTTAGCACTGGAAAGTTGGCTGCAGTTTTGGGGAAAGCTCCCTGAATGATCGTTGAGCAGCATGCAGGCACAACCAAAATTAGCTTTCCGCCCAAGGCTTTTCCAAGCATTCTCAATCCAAGTGAAGCTGGGCATCCAGGGCAGGAGGCATTTCCAGCTAAAAGGTACTCCTCAACAGGCAAGTCCTTAACTGTAATTCTCATGGAATCACCTCCCTCTTCAAGTTAATCCATATTGGAGGCTGCTCTCCAAGCCCCTTCTCGATGATTTCGTAGAGCTTCTTGCCGACCGAAATGAAATCTTTGACTGTGACGTCCCTACCTCCAAGTCCAGCAATGAAGTTTTGGGCAGTAACTTTAAGCCCCTGCAGGGCGGACTTAATCTCGCCATGCAGAATGCCGCTATAGCCATAGCTGTAATTCCTATCCACAATTGCAACTGCCTTGAATCCACTGCAAATGCTCCTCAGCTCCTCAGTTGGAAATGGCCTGATGGTCCTCATTTTTATGGCGCCAATCCGGTAGCCTTCATCCCTCAGAATGTCAACTGCATCCTTAGCATCTCCAGCCGAAGACCCCATGGTAATTATGGCTGCATCAGCATCGCTGCACCGATACGCTTCAACTAGGCTGTCATAGTACCTTCCAGTCATTTTCCCATACTCTTTACCAGCTTCAACAATCACCTTCTTAGCCCTCTCCATGGCCATAGCTATCTGATAGCGAAACTCCATCAGCCAGTCGGGGTAGGTCAGGTTTCCATGGGTAACTGGATTTGAGGGATCGAGAACGTATGGCAGCTTTCTAGCTCCTGGAGGAGGCAGGTAGTTGTCGACTTCAGACTGCTCAGGCATGATAACTGGAGCAGCAGTGTGGGATAGGATGAAGGCATCTAGAGTTACCATTGCAGGCTGAAGAACCCTCTCATCCTCGGAAATCCTGAAGGCTTGAATCGTCAAGTCAAATGCTTCCTGATTATCCTCAGCGAAGAATATTATCCAGCCGCAGTCCCTATGGGCTAAAACGTCATTGTGCTCGGTCCAAATGGACCATGGAGGCCCAATGGCCCTGGTGACGATTGCCATCACCATTGGGTACCTGCCCATCCCAGCCCACCAAACCATCTCGGACATGTATAGTAGGCCTTGGGATGCAGTTGCAGTGAAAACCCTAGCTCCAGTAGCCGAAGCCCCTATGCATGCAGCCATGGCGCTGTGCTCGCTCTCAACCCTAATGTACTTTGCATTCAGCTCTCCAGATTCAACAAACTGAGCCAACTTCTCAACAATCGTCGTCTGAGGCGTTATTGGGTAGGCGGCTATTACTTGAGCTCTAGAAAGCTTGACGGCATGAGCCACCGCATAATTTCCAGTTAAAACCTTACTTACAACCATACCTTCACTCCTCCAAAACCATTTCTATAGCTTTAGCTGGACACTCATTAGCGCAAACCCCACAGCCCTTACAGTAGTCATAGTCGACCTCAACGCTCATCAAGTCCTCCCCAACCCTCTTAATAGCGCCCTCAGGGCAGTAGAGCCAGCATAAAAGGCAGTGGCGGCACTTAGACTGATCAATTACAGGCTTAAATGACCTCCAAATTCCAGTTAACCCTACAGCTCCCCTCGTGGGCTTGGAAAGTGGGGTTAAGGGTAACTTTTCAATACTCAAACCTAACCCTCCCAAATAACAATTGAATCGTAAGCTAATTTGGCGGCTTCAGCATTCAACTCTCCAAGCTTACCTGACCAAGCACTGGTAATCGCCTTGACAACGGAGTCTATTGAGACTATGCCGGTGGCCTTAGCTACTGCTCCAACCATGGCAGTGTTAACTGCTGGGAAGCCTGCAAAGTAGAGTCCAAGTTTAACTGCAATTCCAGTTGCATCCACAGTTCCAACTTTAAAGCCCTTGTAGCCGAGCTCCTCAGGCCTCCTCTTATCATTGACTATTAGGATGCCGCCCTTCTTCAATCCGTGGAGAACGTCAACTACACCGAATATCTTGGGGTCAAACACTACGACAACGTCAGGCTCATAGATTTGACTGTGCCTCCTAATGGGCTCGCTGGAAATCCTGGAAAACGCTTGAACAGGAGCACCTCTACGCTCAGCGCCAAACATTGGGATGCTCTGTCCCCACTTGCCCTCAATGAAGGCTGCTTCAACAAGAAGCCTAGACGCTGTAACTACTCCCTGACCGCCTCTACCATGAAATCTAACTTCGAAAAGCCGCAACAAATAGTATCATTCCCCGAGCCACCCTATTTAGACAAACACCTAAAAATTTTACGATAAAAGATTAAAATCAATAGACAAAGCAACGTAATATAATATATCAGCGCTCAACAAGCACCAACCCAAACCAGCCGCACCACCCGACAATAAACCTAAACAGACCAGCAGTAATATAAATACGAAAAAACTTATCCGAAAAGGCAACAAATACTAGTCAGGTGACAGTCGAGCGGCGGTCGTCTAGCCTGGACTAGGACGTGGGCCTTCCACGCCCAGGACCCGGGTTCGAATCCCGGCCGCCGCACCACCCAATCATCAGCTCAGCTGGTGTTTGTGGATCAGCTTCTAATAGGATTGGATGTTTAAGTTATCCATTAATTTTCTTCTCATCTGAACACTTAATTCTGAAAATGCTTGATGAAGAAAATTGTCAGTAGTTATATAACAACCGTCAACTTTTTTAACGGTTGTTATATAACTATTCGTATGAAACTAGCGACTAGGTACCTGCTCTCGGAGTATGGGGGCAGGGTTGTAACTAGAATTGAGCTCGTTGACCTGTGCGAGAGATTTAGGATAGACCTTGATTATTTCATAAACCATGCTATTAGGTATGGTTACGTGGTCAGGATACTCAGAGGCTTATATTACGTTAAGACTGTTGAGGAGTTCAAGCTTAGGAAGAGCCTAAACCCCTTAAGAGTACTGTCCCTTGGGATGAAGAGGCTGGGGATTAAGTGGTATTTCGGTCTTTACACTGCACTGAGGCTTAGTGGTGTAACGCATGAGTACTATGATGTAACTTTCGTGATAAGCCACTCTCTCTTTAGGCCTAGGCCTATTAAAATCGCAGGAGAGAATGTAAGGTTCGTAAAAATTAAGCCCAGTTTGGTAAACTTCGGCCTTGTCAAGAGAAAAGAGTTAGTATACTCAGACCTTGAGAAAACCCTGCTGGACTTCCTGTACCTGTCTAAGTATGGCAGGATAACGCGTAGAGAGGCTCTAGACGTACTTAGAGAGTATTCGGAGAGAGCTAGCAGGGAGAAGCTTGCCAAATATGTTATTCACTACCCCAAAACCATCAAGGAGGTTCTAGTTGATGAAGGGATTCTCTGAGTTCATTCAGTTCATAATAGAGAAAACAGGGCTTAACAAACCCTTGTTAGTGGAGAAAGATGTGTTACTACACTTACTGCTTTACAAGCTCTCCCAGGACGAGAAGTTCGGAAGCGAATACTTGTTTAAGGGAGGCTCGTGCCTTGTGAAGTGCTACTTCGGCTACTATAGGTTCAGCGTAGATCTAGACTTCACATACTCGCATCAAGAAAGGTGGGAAGGCCTCTCTAAGTCCGAGAGAAGGAGAGAGCTGGTCTCTGAGGCTGAGCAACTAGCTCGACTGTTAAAAGAAGCCTCCAGCGGCTTAGGTTTTGAATTTATTGCAGATATTAGGAATAGGAGGTTCGTGGAGTTCGGTAGTGGGTCTAGGCTTGTCACTTACAAGCTATATCATAGAGGAGAGTTATTGAAAATTCAGGTTAATCTGGCTGAAGAGTTGCTCTTCAAACCTCAGAAGCGTAAGGTTAGGAACCTTCTTGAGGGTATAAGCGTCACGGACGAGGAGAAAGCATACTTCAGAGAGCTTCTGGATGAGTATAAAGCGTTTGAGTTGCAGACCTACGACTTAAGGGAGATTCTCTGTGAGAAAGTTAGAGCTGTACTTACCAGGAGAGTACAGAAGCTAAGAGACTTCTACGACCTCTACATGCTTGAGAAAGCTAAGCTGAAGGTAGAAGATTATGTAGATAAAATAGTGCGTAAGCTGAAGCCCATTCTTAGATATAAGAGATACAGGGAGAATTTCGAGAGAAACAGAGGGAAGCTTAGCGTAACTCTAGAATCAATGATGAATAGTTATGAGCTGTCCCTGTTCATAAAGCAGCCAGATCGAGAAGAGTTCAGGCAATTCCTAGACGACCTAGGCGAAAAATTGAGAGAAGTCATGAAAAGCATTTAAGTTTAGGCAGATCATACAGGCAATTGCCTATTTACATTTAGATCCCCTACTCCTCTAAGTTCTGTAGTAGTTGAGAACTCTATATCTTTGCATAAGTGAAACTTAAATTCTACTTATTAGAATTCTTCGTATCCTTTTAGTGGCTCTACTTTGCAGTAGTGGGATAGTAGTTGTTTCATTATTGTTCTCATTTCTGTCATGATTAGTGCTGGTGGGAGGTCGAGTAGGTCGCATACGTCTTGCCAGCTTTTTGCCTGGAGTATTTTTGCTATTAGCATTAGTTTCTGATGTTTGGTTAGTTTGGGCCGCCTTTCTTCTATGTCGTAGAAGTAGCATTTGGCAAGCTCATGTGTTCCGTCTACTACTCCCTCTAGAGTCATGGGTCCCCATGCGTAGATTCTGAGCCTTTCGATTTGAACTTTGGTGAGGCGTGGGGTGATTTCTTCTTCGACTGGCATTCCCCATCCTTGGAGCAGTAGGTAGGCTATTTCGGTTTCTAGGTCTCTGTAGGTGTCGTGTAGTGAGTTTATTAGTCTTCGCCTGAACTCCTTGTTGGCTTCTAAGACGTATTTTGCGACTTCATCCTTTAGTGGCTTTATTACTATGACGGTGTACTCTCCGCTTATTGGGTTTCTGTCTGGGCTTATGTGGATTGGTATGAAGCCGTTTTTGATCCAGAAGCGTAGTAGGCTTTCTGATACTCCGAATCCAGCGCCTACCCAGTCGTATCCTTTCTCCTTGGCTTCCCTGCATACTTCTCTTAGCATCATCGATCCTATTCCTCTGCCCATGAGTTGGATGTGGGTGGCGATTCTAACTATTCTCCATCCGACGTATTTGCCGAATTCGGTTGTTCTGAAGTGCTTGATGAATCGGTCTGGAATTATGTTTCCTTGTATTTTTGCTCCTAGTAGGAGTTCTTTGCCCACTTCTTTGGGGATGGGCCCTTCCTCGGCTAGTTCAATGCTGCAGACTATTTTGCCTGTTGGTGTTTTTAGCGCTCTTATTTCGTGGTGTGGAGCATCTGCAATCATTGCTAGGTCTTTGGGCTGATTTCTGTAGTGGGCTAATACGTAAATGCCTATGAACTGCCTGAGCTCGTTGTCGTTTTTGAAGAATAGGTCTTCAAGGTTTAGCTTGACGTAGTTGAGCTTGAGTTCCTTAATGAACTTCAAGTCTTCTTCAGTTATGTCTGCAGGCTCAGCGTCGAGCATTAGCGTGTCGAAGAGCCACCTCTCAATTGGATCGTCCCTAGCATATCTGATGGGCTCAGTCATTTCGTACTCTACGACTTTGGTTTGCGGATCTTCCTTTAGGGCTTTGAGGAAGCGAACTGAGAATCCTCTTCCCGCACCTTCATATCCGTGAATTGTGGATGAGAATACTAGCCGCCTAAACGCCCTCCATATGGCGTATAGCATTGGAACTGGCAGGCCGGCCGCCTCATCAACAGCTACTACGTCTGCCCTCCTGGTAACCGCGTCGAGAGGCTCCCTATACTCGATTATTATCTGCCTAGTTTCAATTCTGACGATCATGCCTCCTCTTCGGAGAACTTTAACGTTCTTGTAGCCCAGCGCTTTGAATGCTTTGAGAGCTAACTCCATTAATGGCTGAATGTTTGTTGGGCTGGGAGCGGTGACCAGCACTTTTACTGGAATCTTCTTTAAGCTTATAGCTCTAGCTAAGGCGACAAGCCCTATGCCCACCGAGCAGGACTTGCCTCTACCCCTATCTGCAGTTATGACTACAGCGAGTCTTCCCTTGGGCCTGTCAATCAGCTTTTCGAAAAGCCTTAAAACTTCAACTTGATCTTGGGTTAAAGCTAATCTGAATATTTTAAGTGAAAATGGGCTTCTCTTGGGGAGCTTGATCTTCTTGCGCTTCAACTTAACTGAGCGCTTAACGCCTATGAGCTTGAAGGGCTTTATGAAGCAGCCTTCGTCCGAATCGTAAACTCCAATACCATCATATTCGAGGAGCTTCTTGATGAAGCGCCTAGTGAATATGTCTCTAACGGTCGAAACGGGGTATTGTATGGTTGCAAGCTCACGCCTAAATCTCGTCACCACCCTAGGCCAAGACTTGATGGATGGAGCCAGCAGAACTATTAATCCGCCTCCACGGACAATTCCAGTCAATCTGCCCACGTCATTTGGATTTAAGTCGTTGATCAAGTCGAGGACTGCAATATCGAAGGTCGCTCCCAGTACGGTTTCAGTCTCCTTGTAATTGATGACTTTAAGTTCAACCCTACCATCGAGCTCGTCGGCAAACTCCCCTACGAGTTGAAGCCTACTTGCAGCGTCATCGTAAAATGAGTGATAGGCATATAGCACTTCAACCCTATCTTTATGCCTTAAAATTGAATTGCAAGCTTCTACGAGCATCTCCCTCGCTGCCGTACAGAGCTTAACTTGATCATCGCCTGCGACAACTAGCATGCGCCTATGATTAATTGCTGCGGCTTCCTCCAAAACTTGGCTCAGCGTAACTCTAGTCTTCACTGAAGCACCTCCAAAAGCAGTGGATGTCGCTGCTAATTGCACGAAAAATTACGAAAACAATCTTAAATACTTGTGGCGATAACCGAGCCCAAGTAGGCATAGCCAATCAACTTAAAGTTCAAGAGGGCAGCAACAATCACCCTCATGAAGTAGCTTGCAGAGTTTGAATCGACAATGGAAATGCTGAGCGACCAGATTAAATTAGAATTTAAGAAGTAGTACTAGTAGCATTAGGTGGCATGCATTTGCCCATCATCAAAGTTACCAGCAAATACCAAGTGATAATGCCTGAAAGCATAAGGGGTTCGGGTTTGATGGTTTTGATGTATTTTATTGCCACCCTTCCCCATCATCGAGGCTTCCACCTCTAATAGGGCTTTCGTGGTAACCTCCAGAAGAGCCCCGCATCCGAAGGTTTAGGGTTGCAACCACATCGATAAAAAGTTCTACGTCTAATTTTGCGTAAGGGCTTAATGCATAATGAACCCTAGTTAAATTGATATGAGATGTCCGAGTTGATGTCGATTCTTCTTCTCGGAACTCTATCAACGTTTTTTGCGGAGGTGTTTTCAGGTGCATCTCACTTGTGGTTTATTGATCCGTGGGGGCTTCTAGTAACTTTGCCCCTATACTTATCCCACACGCTATTTCTATTGAATTTAGCTGTTAAAACTGGAAGGACATCGTTGAGGCAGTTATATTATTGGGGAATGCTTTTTGGGCTTTACGAGTCGTGGATTACGAAGGTTTTGTGGGCAGGGTACTTCGATGCGGAGGGCCCAATGTTTGGAACCTTCCTAGGAGTAGCTTGGGCCGAATTCCTAACTCTCGTCCTTTTCTGGCATCCAGTGATGTCCTTCATCATTCCAATTTTAACCTACGAAGTTTTAAGCGGCGATTTCCTCCCAAACCATAGGCGATACTTGAGGAAGAGCAGGAGAAAGACGCTGCTAATATTTTTAATTCTACTTATTGGCGCAAGCCTTCAAAGCACAAACTCCAAATATGATCTGGCAACTGCATTGGGATCAATGGCTGGCAGCATAGCGATAATATGTTTAATTAATAGAATAGCCAAGGAAAAGAAGTTGAAGTCCCTGGAGCTAAGCAATAAGGGGCTAATTCTCTTAGCAGCGTACTTAACCATGCTTTACGCATCAACATTCTTCCTATTGCTTCCGGAGAGAATACCTAGAGGCATTGTTCCATGGACGCCAATCCTATTCTGGTATGCGCTTACGCTGCTACTGCTTAAATACTCGAAGCCAAGCTTTGAGAAGGCTGATGCGGAAGGTGAAGTTTATGGTAAGGGAGACTTCTCTAAATATATGGTGACGCTGCTAATCCTCACAGCAGTGATGTGCATTTTCCCTCCAGTAAGTCAACTAATCGCAATAACCTTCGTACTTTCAATTATAGCTTTAAGCCCAATAATACTTATTGGAACCCTCCTTAAGTGAGTGGCAATCTTAGCTTACTAAGAGTAAGAGCTAAACCTAATATATGTTGAAGCTTATTTCCAGCAGCTTCTTACTCCTTCTAAATCTAATCTTCTCTATGCGTATTTCACCTATCTCTCCAGTTGTCTTCGTATGCATTTTGTTGCATGCATTTATGTTCCAATCCTCAATGATCACGATTGTAAGTCTTTTCACGTGGCTTGGTACGGGGAATAAATCGTACATTTCATCTCCAAAAATTCTTTCAGCCTCTGCCCTATCCATCTCCACGACTTTGATTGGCACGTTTTCCATCACCTTCATATTGGATAAGCGCTCAATCTCCTTTACCTCATCCATGGTGGGCTTCCTATCAAACTTCACCGTCAACCTTCCATGATTTCCCTTCACATAGGTTGAGGCCGTCCACTTTGCGCCTAGAACTTTTCTCACAGCTCCTTTAACCACATGGAGAGCCGTGTGAGTTCTAACCTCCACATCCAATTGGCTCTTCGACACGGCCATTCACCTAGGTTTAAGCTACTATTAAACTCATATGCGCTGCACTTTAAATTGGCTTTACTGCATTGAGCTATGATGAAAAGAGATGTTAAGGCTAGAATGTGAATCTTCCGCCATTAATTCCCAGCGTCTGTCCAGTTATGGATCGCGATCGCTCTATGGCTGGGAAGTAGACTGCTTCAGCTACATCTTCAGGTTTTGCAATATCCTTTAGTGGATGTAGATCTGCGACTCTTCTCCTCTTCTCAGGCGTGTCTATGAAAACTTTAACCATTTCAGTTTCAATAAAGCTTGGCGTCACGGCGTTAACGCGTATCTTAGGAGCCAACTCAACCGCTAACCTCCTGGTTAACCCGATGACTCCAGCTTTAGATGCGCAGTAAACTGCTGATGCAACTACATTCCCGTCTGACCAGCAATACTCGTCATGTTCACTATGCTGGCCCATGGAGCCCTCCTCAATAGGGGTAGGAAGTACTTTGTAGTTAGGAAGGCTCCAGTCAAATTAATCCTAATAACCCTCTCTCCCAATCCTCAAGCCTCGTCTCATCAATAGTTCCAAAGAATACTGCACCTGCATTATTGACAAGCACGTTCAGGTAGGGAATTCTCCTCGAAACTTCATCGAAGCCCCTCTTAACGCTACTCTCACTAGATACGTCCATTTGGATGTAGAAGCCATTTGCACCCATCTCCTCAATGAGCTTCAACGTCTCGTCAGATGCACTCCTATTCCTATGATATGAAAAGGCGACGGTGAAATTCGACCTGGCAAATCTAAGCACTATGGCGCGTCCAATTCCTCGATCGCCACCAGTAACAAAAACGTAATTCTAGTCAAAATCCTACTAAATAAAAAGTAGTACGTATGGAAGTTAAATGCTTGATGAAATGCTTACAGCGCGAAAACCCATAAACTTAACCCATCAACCTAATGGCATCAGCAGCTTGCCAGGAAATTGAGGTTCAAGATAGAAAAGTTTATGAAATTAATGAGGGGACTCTAACAATAGACCGAAACCGCAGGGGTTAGGAGTAACACCATTAACGTGATTAAGTAACGCATTTGCCGCGGTCGTCTAGCACGGCCAAGGATATGGGCCTCTCGAGCTCGTGTGAGCTGCGCGGGGAAAGCCCAAGACCCGGGTTCGAATCCCGGCCGCGGCACCACTAAATTTTGCTGGTTTATTGTCATGCGCTTAGGATTATTGGCCCCTTAATGTCGATTTTGGCAATTACTATCTTGTCTCTGCGGAAGTGCTTTGTGAATGCGTTGTATACGCTTTCCAGGTTTTCTTTGGGGGTTAGTGCGTGGATTGCTTCTCCAATCATGTTTTGGGTTGCTCCTACTGCTCCCGCTTTCTCGGCTTCCTGAATTGCTTTTTTGACTCTGCCTGTCATGAACCCGGATTTGATTGCGAACTTCTTGCATTGCTTCATGAAGTTTTCCGGCGTTGGTTCCTTCATGATGTGCCGGAGCGTTTCTTTACCCAGTTTTTTGATTTGTTGGAGTTTAGCTGGGTTGCTTAGTACTTTTTTGGTTGGTATTGGCCCGTAGGCTGCTGCTATGATGTAGTAGTCATCTGTGGATATTGGTATTCTGTCTACTATTCCTATTCCTGGCGCTCCTGGTTTTACTGCTATTCTGAAGCCTCCCCCTATTATTCCCGTCACTGTTCCTAGTCCTGTTTTGCACTGGAGGTCTGCTAGATGCGCTGCTCTTGCTATTTGTAGGTATGTCATGTTTAGTTTGAGGGCCTTTGCTAGGGCGAGCGCTATGGCTAGGGCGCTTGCTCCACTTGTGCCGAATCCGCATTCTATTGGGACTTGGATCTTCTGCTTAACGACGATCCTGCATGGCTCCAGGTTGGGTGGCAACATCAATTTTACCAGCTTGCCTAATATGCATGAGTCAACTTTGACGTTGTTGATGTAGTTTTCCAGGGTTGTTTTCTCGGCGTTGAAGCTTATTTCTAGGTTTACTTGGACTCCGCGACTTATCGTGAACCCGCCTCCCCACGCTCCGCACTTCAATGGGTCTTTAACGATGTGAGGGGCGAAGAAGCTTGAGATTGCCGCAGGAGAGAATGTTTCCACGTTCATTTCACATCTAGTTAATCTCGATTTTAATTATAACTTGATTGGTAACCTATGTTGAGATGTATGGTTATAGGATGAAGTTTTGTTATTATAGTTGGCGCTGAGGGTTACTGGTAATTAATTCGCTGAGTTTTGTAGTTTATAGGGTCTAGATCATTTGAATGCTCCTTTTCTCGGCAGTATTTTTGATGTTCTTGCAGTTGTTGGAGCTTGTCTTTTAATTGACCTATTTTTTCTTTGAGTTGCTTTGCCTTTTGGATTATTTGTTGTGTTGGTTCCTTTAGCCGTTCTATTTGGCTATCTAGTTGTTGGAGCTGCTTTTGCAGTTCTATTATTTCTGTTCCTGTCTCGTAGAAGTGCTTTTTGAAGTCTATGAGGAGTGCGTAGCTCACATTTCTCCTTAATATTTGGGTGAGATTCTCCCTTTGCTGGATTGTTTGCTGGATGTTTTGGAGCTTATCTTCAAGTTCCTCTAGGTTTTGAATTATTGTTGGCAGTAGATCTTTCTTTATCTTTTCTAGTAGCTGCCTCTCTCTTTTCTCTACTCTTTCTATTGATAGGTACATGTAGATGAGTATTATTAGTGCTGCTAATACTACTGCTATTGTTGATGGCTGCAAATCCACAATTAGTCTCCCACTAATTATTTTCTCTTTTTTCTCTTTACGTTATTGTTTCATCGTTGCGCTGATTTCGGAAGGTTTTATAGGAGCGCTTGTTTGATACTATTATGGTGATTCTGTGGATTTAAGTGAGATTTTGGGTGAGGCTTGGAATTTTACTGTTAAGCTTACTCACGATATTGGTAATTTAATCATATTATTTGTTTTGAATTTGATTCCCATAGTCAACTTGACGTTTGTTGGTTATTGCGCTAGGATTATCAGGTTGGGAGGCTCTGTTGATAGGCCTCCGAGGATTGATAGGTACCTTGAGGCTTTTATTGATGGGCTTAAGATATTCCTTGCCGTCATCCTCTATGCTCTTATACCTCTACTTATAGTGGTGGCTGCCGCAGCCCCAGTGATAATGCATTTAGGATTCCCCATGTGGCAGGCTTTTTGGTGGTATCATGCTCGCGTGTTCTTTATTGGAGCCATGCTTTTTGGCTCGATTTTAGCTAGTTTAATTGGACTTTTCCTCTTCATCTTCGGAGCCATGGGCATTGTCCACATGATTAAGACTGGCAAATTTTTGAAGGCATTCGCAGTAACTGAAATTTTGAGCTTGATCAGTGAAGTGGGCTGGGCCAGGTATTTGGGCTGGCTGATAATCATGTACATCCTCTCCCGCGTCGTCGTCAGCTTGAATAGCATCCACTGGATCGTCTTTTCGATAGTTAGCGTCTTCTACGCCGTTTTCGTTGCGAGAAGCGCCCACTACATTTATCCAAGCAAGCCTTAATTAGCTGGTGGCTTCAAGGGTTTATTGGAGACTAATTATGAGTTGTTTTGAGAAGGAAGCTGAGCTTATAGGTTATCGTGGCATTTACTGCCGCTTATGCGACTACTTTACTGGCAAGATTAGAAATGTGGCTAGGCGAGCTTTGGAAATGGTTGAAAAGCATGGTGAGCTGAAAATTTTCGCAGAGAAAACCGGCGCTTTCAATTATGAGGAGCTGGTTAGAGGATTAAAGTGGATGGCAACAACATTAACTCCATGCATTGGCGGCTGTAGGGTCGATGGCGGCTGGGAAGCTTGCCCAGTTCGTAAGTGCCGTATTGATAGGAAGGTTGACTTCTGCTTTGAATGCAGCGAATTTCCATGCAAAATATTGGAGGAATCCTCTCCCCGAGCCGTGGATAGGTTGATGGAGATTAAAGAGCTTGGAATAGAAAACTGGATTAAAAGGCAGTTGGCCTGAGTCATGGTGAAATTATGATTGAGTTGAGCGAAAAATTGGTTGGAGCTTGTGGAATTTACTGTGGTTGGTGCCCATACTACGTAGTTGGAACTGAAGAGTTTAAGTGTGGAGGATGCTGGTCGAGGGAGAAGTGCGAAATTAGGGATTGCGCGGCTAGCAGGGGTATTAAGATATGCACCTTCTGCTCCGAATTTCCATGCCAGAAGCTTTACGACATGTACGGCAAGATGGCCGAGTTCTTCAATCAAATTAAGAGGGACTTTGCAGGCGGAGTTAAGAGGAAATAACGTCGGTAGTCCTTTAACCTAGCTTAACTTATTTTCCTGCCAAATCCAGTTTGCGAGGCGCTGTTATCGTAGACTTCATCGACGTGAAATAGGTATACTGGGCGATCCAGCCTCCTTTCAGGAGGCGTGTAGTGATAGGTGTCGTGAACTAGATTTACGAATTTATGGTAGATGTCTCCAACGTGAATTGTTATGTGGCCTTTCAATTCATAGCTAATGCTTGGAGGCTGAAAGAATACTAGACATGCCCTCCTGCTCCTTTGAAGTATGCTCCAAGTGTGTTTTGAAGAGCTGGAAGCCTCTTGGCAAGCTCTATTGTTGCCAGCTTCTCGAAGTCTAAGCGCTTCATAGCCTCCTTCTCTTCAAGGTAGATGTGCTTTAGCAGCAGCTTCAATCCCCTCCTGGAGTGATTCTCCCTGAAAGCTCTAACTTCAGATGGACTTTCAACTGCTTTCCTGTAAATTTCATCTGAGGCTTTGAGGTGCTCTTCGAAGTCTCTCAACGCATTCTCCATGTATTCTCTCTTCAGCACGTAGCCTATTCCAACGACCTTCCCATTAACTTCAACTTCACCTTGATCATTCACTGCCGCAGTGCATAGAATTGGATTGTGCTTAGTGAATTCTATGAAGAATCTTGGGCCTGCCTGAATTTTTCCTTCAAGAATTTCTTCGAGCAATTTTCGCCTTGAAAAGTAATTCCACTTAAGGAACTCTTCAGGTAGCTTAACCATCCGCAAGTTTACCTCCACTAGGATGCGGACATGTGGATGCGGCTCAGACGGTTGATCCTTCTTCACCATTCAGTGGGACTAGGCTCTTCATCGCCAGTAGAAATATGGAGGCAGTGGCTTAAATTGTTAGCCGAGCTGAGCGTTAAGCTTCCTTCACTCGCTTAATTTCAGGCACGTACCTCTTCATTAACAGCGACCATGAAGTCACTGAAACCGAGCTGAGCGCCATGGCTAGCCCTGCAAGTGCAGGGTACAGCATCCCAGCCGCGGCGAGGGGTATGAGAATCACGTTGTACGCAAATGCCCTTCCTAATTCCAACCATCACTGCAGTTGGAGTAGCTAATCCTAAGGCGCATGGGCATGCAACCACTAGAACCGCGACCGAAGAGAGAATTGCCTTCGCGAATTCTGTACCCATCAAGCTCTAACCTGCAAATGTCGCTATTGAAATTGCTATGACTATGAAGGTGAAGTAGCCAGCCACCTTATCCACCAACTTCTGTATTGGAGGCTTGCTCGCCAAAGCCTCCTCCACTAGGCTTACTACCTGCGCTAGAAATGCGTCGCTTCCAACTCTCGTAGCTCTAATTTTCAGCACGCCCTCCCTATTGACAGCCCCTCCAACAACTTCGTCGCCAGGCTGCTTCTCAACTGGAATTGATTCTCCAGTAACCATCGACTCGTCAACCGCTGAATGCCCCTCAATAACTAATCCATCAACTGGAATCTTCTCTCCAGGCCTAACTATGACTATGCCGCCTACCTGAATCATCTCGGTTGGAAGCTCAACTCCAACACCCAATCACTACATTAACATCGTTATGTTAAAAATTGAAAGTCAGTAAGATTAAGTTTTCACCAAATAGGCCAGTTAACTTAAGAGTAGAATTCAGGGCTAATCTTCCCAACCAACGCGTACGTTAAAGCAGCCTCCCAAGCCATTTGCCTAGTCAAAAGGCTCTTGGTTAAGATTCCAATTGCTCCAATCGTCTTCTTCGTATCCCGCATTCCAGTTATGTCGTCGATCACTGGGCCCAATTCCTCCCCCCTTAAAACCCTCTCCACAACGATGCTGGGAAGCTGCATGTACACGCTCGACCCCAAGTAGAAATAGCCATCCCTATCGACGGCAGCGCACCAGCCCGTCAGAAACCACCTGCCGAACTTCCGCGCAATTCCCCCCTCCATTCCAATTCCAAGGTCAGCCTCAACAGCCTCTAAAGCTCGAACAGCCCTATTCTTGGCTCCCCTCACAATTTCCTCCTCACCTATGGGGGTGTGAGAAACACCCGACTCAACTTTGACCGGAATGACCTCGAAGCCATTTCCATAAATTCTCTTCACGACATTTCTGGCAGCTGCAATTTTAACTGGATTTGTGGAGCCAACTGCAATCCTCACTTCAGTCACCAAACTAAGTATCAAAGAAGTGGTCAAAACAATTACTGTCGCCCCTGCTGGCTTCAACTAAAGCTGAAATCTAACGCGGCTAATCTTCCAGCTTTACATCGCATTCATGCTCAAGAGATTTTAGGAGATTAATGGCTTCTTGCAATCCGCATTTCAATTCCCTTATTTCAAGTTAACCGCTCAACTCTACTTAATTGCAGTTATTCCCAAACTGCAAAAGCTAAGGAAATGAGCGACGGAAAACTTATTGAGCTAAATACATTTAGAAGAATGAGGAGCGGGGGTGGCCGAGTCAGGTCAAAGGCGCAGGGCTTAGGACCCTGTGGCGTAGGCCTGCGTGGGTTCGAATCCCACCCCCCGCACCAAGAAGCAGCCTATCATCCACTTATATGGAAAAATACCACTGGTATACGGGGAGGCCTTTTAATGACTTCAAGTTCAAATGAATTGGCTAAAGCCTTAAAGGAACTAACTTATGAGCAGGAGTTTTTGCTGAAAGAGTTGACGAGTTAATTAAATTAATGAGGAATAAGCCACTGAAGGGAATCGAAGAATTTGTAAGCTTCTTCATGAAGGCATTTATACCGCACATGGATAATGAGGAAAATACGTTTTTCCCATCGTTTCAGGTTCGCACCCTGACAAGGAAAGCCTAGTGAAAGAATTGGCGGATGAGCATGAACTCCTCTTAGAGCAGTATAAGCGAGTAAGGAAAATCTAGCGGCTGGAAAAATCGTGGAAAGTGCAAAGACAGTGGAGGACATGCTTTACGTCCTCAAAGAACATGTAGATAAGGGGAAGCCGCTATACCAGTTGATTCTGAAGAGAATTCTAAGGTAGAGGAGCGAATGAGCTTAACTCCCCAAAAGAAGAGGTAGTGCTGAGGCCTGCAAACAGCTAGCTTCCACTCTACGTGCAAGTCAAGTACATAATGGAGAGCTCTGCCGACCTATCAGAGCATTCGCAGCGAATTCCATGCATCTTCCTCACATGAACATTAGGGAAAATGGCTTCAGCCCGCTTCTTAATAAGCAGGGGGTTGAAGGCAATTGATATGGGATGCGGAGAGGGAAGGGACTCAATTTTCTTGGCGAAAATGGGATTTACGTGACGGGCATTGATTTATCCTCCTTCCGCAGTGAAGCGTGCAAAAATGAGGGCTAATAGGGAAGAGGCTCCCACTAGATTTCTTGGTGGCGGATGTTGCAGAGATTCCAGTGAGAGGTAAGGTTTACGACTTAGCGATCAACATTGCATGCCTACAAATCATAATAGATCAAAACGTTAGAGATCAGCATTTACGTGAAGCCTATATTGTGCTGAAGAGTGGAGGCATATACTTCTCATGCAACATTGGAGTTGATAGGTCAGTGACAATTGGAGAGCTTTACGAAAGGCTTGGGGACCTTGGTCCTAGGAAGGTGAGAGTTCGAGGGGAGGAAAGAAATTTTACTGCCTATAATAGCTGCATGGCCAAAGACTAGGGAGGAGTACTTGGAGGAAGTTGGAAGGGCAGGCTTCAACGTGCTCAAATCTTATAGGGAGAAAACCGAGCCTGTTGGCAATTGCTGGATTCTTATTGCCATGAAAAAGCGGTATTCAAACTGAGAAAATTAGTTTTGCTTATGCTGAAGCCCTGGCAATTAGCTATTTAGCCTCCCTTTAGAAGTTGCTTGCGAAGACTTCCCCTATGTATTAGGATGTAATCTTTAGCGGTTTCCCCCAATTTAGCAGCCTCATCAACGCTCAAGTGTATTCCAGGAATGCCCTTGCCCTCAGTCCATGTTGCCTCCAAAATCGCCAAGTCTGCACCGCGAACTTCCTCCATGAGGTTGTTGCAGATCCCAGTATCACCGCTGTAGACTACCCTCAACCCCTTGTAATTTATCGTGTAGCCCATAGCCGGTATGGGCGGGCCAATAGGCTCGGTTTTCGTGCTTCCCCTGTGAAGGACTTTGAAAGCCTTAACTCTTAGTGGGCCAAGTTGAAGCTCCTCTTGATCCTCAACTTCTACCAGCTTTATGCTATAGGCAAGCTTTCCCCCTCTAAACTCCATTAATGTCTCAATAAAATGTCTGGCAACCAGTGACGGCTTGGGAGTTAAAATGGTTAAAGGCTCCACTCTACCGTAAACGTGCATGTAATCCATGAGGGAGTAGAGGCCTCCGACGTGATCGAAGTGCTCATGGGATATCAGTATTGCCTTCAACCTATCAAATTCCTTGGAATCGCGATAGTAATCCAATAGTAGGTCCCTTAAAGCACTGCAGCCGCAGTCGAGCAGCAAGTCAAAGCCCACGCTCTCCGCAGAAATAACAACTTGAGTTGCAATAGCTGGAATTGAGAAGAGAACCTTAACAGTTAAATCGCCTTTACGCCAGGAGGGAAACATCGAAAGCCCCAGAAGAGTAGTGCTTTGAAATATAAAAGCATTTTACCATGATGCTGAACCCATGCTTCAGGGAAGTTGAAGCACTAGTGAAAGCGAGGAAACCTTACGCCTAGAATTTATAATGCTTCAGCTAGATTTAATATTGAGCTTATTTAATTACAGAAAATACTTTAGGATGAAAGTTGAGTTGTGTATTGAGCAAGGTGTTACTTCATGAGCGAGAAGTATAAGCGGAAGTACACGTTCGGAGAAGACTATGGAACCAGCTTCTATAAGTTCGGCCCAATAACTTTAGGCGAAAAGCCTGAAGTTGTGGAGAATAGGGGGTACTTCCCGGATAAGTCTTCGATGATGTATAGGATCATGGGGGTTCCAAGGGAAGTCATTGTCGGAAAGAAGCTGCCCCTCTACTTGGAGACTAGGGAAGACTTGTCCTCAAGATTAATCTACCCCATGAGGAATGGCGTGATAGGAAAGGGCGATGAAAAGGCTTGGAGAGTCATATATGAAATAACTAGGTATGGCTTGGAGATGTTTAGGCCCATCAGCCCCGACTTTAAGGGCTTCTACGTCTGCGCATCCCTCTCATCCGTTGCGCCTAGATACATGTATGAAAAGCTATTTGACATCCACAGGAGAATCGACGAGGAGACGCGATTAGTTAAAGCTGTCACGATAATCCCTCAACCATTAGCGGTGGCCATAGCTCATAAGGCTCCCACATGCGTAGTCATTGAAAGCGGACATGGAAACACCCAGATTTGCCCCATATCAAGATATCCAGTAAGAGGAGCGATCGTCGCATTGAATAGGGGCGGAGGCGACGCCGACGCCATAACAAGCCAAATACTATACGACGCTGGCTACGGAGACATCGCCAAGGAAGAGGCAATAGTGAGGAGAGTCAAGGAGGCCATTGGAGCCATCCCCAGAAATTTGGATGAAGCCATAAGAGAGGCAAAGAGAAAACCAGAGAAGTTCAGAGTTAAGTACAAGATCCCGGGGACGCGAATAGAAATAGACTTAGAAAAAGACTCGTGGACTAGATTCCTAATTGGAGAGTACATATTCAACCCCAATAATGAAATTTTCGAAAGCTACTTCAAGAGGGGGCTACCCAAGCCCAAAGATGTCAAGATAGGCGAAGTACTATTTAAGGGAATGATAGACTTCGGAGAGGCAGTCATAGAGGCAGTGGAAAAATGCCCAATAGAGCTTCAGCCATACCTATACGAGAGGATACTGCTATCCGGAGGAAACTTCCAGTGGAAAGTGCCGCCGAAATTCGAGGATGTAGCTGTGGATGCCCCCACCAAGATAAAGCTCCTCCTCAAGGAGAAGGGCGTCGAGGAAGTAGTTGTGGAAATGGCGCCCGACCCAAAATTCAGCGTTTGGAAGGGATGCATAGTTTACGGCTACGCCGTCCCAGAAGATTACGCCTGGTCTTGGGATAAAATGGAGGGTTGGATAAAGCTCCATGATTGAAGATATCCAAGATAAATTGAGAACCTACTTCGCATCGGAGGGATATATAGAGAACCCCATCGAAGAATTTTCTGAGCAATATAAGCCGGACATGGCGTTTAGGAGGAGCCGCGAAACCCTATTTGTGTACATCATGGACCTGAGCTCGCTAAGCAGCAAAAGCGCTCTCCTCAAGAAAATCATGAGAATGGTCGCCGCAAAAAAGCACTGCAACCTAATCTACGCTGCAGTTCCAAAGATCATAGCAACCACTCTCGACAGCGCAGCGCTGGAGGAGCATGGAATAGGAATGCTAATCGTCGATGACGATGTCCGCGAAGTGCTGCCTGCAAAATACAATGAGATGGAGGAGAGATCAGCTGAAGTTGAGGAAGTTGCAAGGAAAATAAGCGAGCTTGAAGCAAAAATTTCACGCCTAGAGAGAGCCATTGCAAACATGGAAGTAGCAATCTCCAGAATAGAATTTAGCCAGCCGCAGCAGAACATCATAGGCGTAATCGACAGGATAAGCGATCTTGAAAGGGAGCTGAGCAAAGTTAGGGATGAAATTCTGCTGATAAATCGAAGGCTAAACAAACTTGAAGAAAAGGTGCTTAAAGCTCCGAAAGCCAAGAAGCCTCCTCCCCCCATAAAAGCGCCTCAAGCGAGCTTTGAAATTAAAAAGGTCGCTGAAGAACTACCTTCATTCTTCAAGGATAATCCTTGGGTGAGCATCCTCTCCTCGAGAGGTAAAAGCGTTGAAGAAGGCTGAGCCACTTAGAGCCACTCCAATTAGGAGAATAAGCGTTGTAGTTGATCTTGAGGACCCCTTAGCGCCAGCCCTCACAATAGATGAATTTGAGAAGCTGTTTAATAGGGAGCCGGAGCCTCCAAGATATAGAATTGCCAGCATAGAAGTGCTAACCTGCCCAGAAGATAACCACGTAGTTCTAGTCACCGAATGCGCCAAGTGCCCTAGATTCATTAAGAGAGTTGAAGATGTGATTTACTGCGCAGCAAAGCGAGTTAGGTGACTTCAACTACTCATTGAAGTGAATTTGTAGGCTAGTAGAGCGTAAATTTTGGTGAAGATCTTAAGCACTTCTATCTCAACGTTTTCATTTGGGCCATGAGCATTTCCAGTCTCATGATCTCCAGGTCCAAAACCGCAAATAGTCGGTATTCCAGCCCTAATTATCAAGTAGTGGGAGTCATTTGTTCCATATGCGCCCCTAAACTGCAGGTCTTCTCCAGTAACACACCTAGTTGCCCACTTAGCGCATTCAACTATTTCATCATCTTCAGCCACTTCAGCAGGCGGACAACTAGTAATTATTTTAGCCGAAGCCGAAAACTCCGGCTCTCCACTCTTAAGCTCTTCAAAAAGCTCATTCAACTGCTTCAGCACGCCTTCACAGCTTAATCCAGGATTAATTCTAACGTCTAAGTGCGCAGTGCACTTATCCGGTATGACGTTCGTCTTAACGCCTCCCCGAATTATAGTTCCCGGCGATATCGTGGGCGGAGGCAAGTACTTGTGCGGAGGGCACTTAAGCTTGAAATCCTTCAAAGCTAAAAGCAGCATCGCCATGTGAAGGACAGCATTAACTCCAGCCCAAGGCTTACTTGCGTGTGCAGCTCTACCTCTAGTTTCAACTTCAACCCAACACATCCCTCTAACCGCAGGCCTCAAGCATATCACTTTATTGAAGACCGAAGCCTCAGCTACAACTGCGCCATCAGCTCTAGCATATCCCTTCTCAACCAAATACCCAGTTCCAAGGCGGCCGCCAGCCTCCTCATCTGCAACTGCGTGAATAATTATATCACCTTTAAGTTGAACTCCAGAATCCACTATAGACTTAGCTGCACCGACAATAGCTGCAATAGCCCCCTTCATGTCAGCAGCGCCGCGACCATAAATCTTACCGCCCTCAACTACGCCTTCAAACGGGTCAAAACGCCAATTCTCCAAATCTCCGGGAGGAACAACATCTAAATGCCCATTAAATAGCACGTTTTTCCCATCGCCCTCGCCCTTCAGCACTGCAACAACATTAACCCTCCGCTCCTCCGGAACTACGTACTCAACCTTAAAGCCAAGAGCTTCAAGCTCACTGCCAAGCAAGTACGCCACATCAGACTCATTGCCAGGCGGATTAACGCTGGGAACCCTAATCAACCTTCTAGTCAAATCAACAACGTAACCTCCATTCAACTCAGCACTCTTAAGAAGAGCACCCACAATCATACTCCCAACCAAAAACAATTACATTGCCAAACATATTTATCAATGACTATAACGTCCTAACATATTGTCAATTTGAGGCAACCCACCACAACTTCACAAATAGTAAAATTTATGAAAGAACGCAGCCACTCTAAGAATAGCCTAGAGAGGCAGCCCCCGTCGTCTAGTCCGGCCAAGGATATGGGCCTTTCGAGCTCTATCCGCGAAGAAAGCCCAAGACCCGGGTTCGAATCCCGGCGGGGGCACCACTCCTTTCCATATGTTTGCTGGAGCTGGAATAGTTGCTGTAAGTGTGTTTATTTGGTTCATGGTGTACGGTAGTTTTAATGAAGAGTGATGAGTTATGATTGTTTGCTGAGAAATTTATTTTGAGGTGAGCGGGTGAGAAATTTATTTGTTAATTAAGTTAAGGTTTTGGTGGTTTAGATTTTAATTGGAGGTAGTGGTGTGGATAACTTTGCTTTGTTTTTGGAGTGCTGTAAGTGCGGAAGAGAGTTCTCCGTAGATAGTTTTGCTTTCAGGTGTTTGGATTGTAATGAGCCGTTGGAAGTGGTTTACGATTATGATTTTTTGAAGTCAGCTATTTCCAAGGAGGTTCTGGCGAAAAGGCAGTGGAGTTTGTGGAGGTATTGGGAGCTTTTGCCAGCGAAAGCTCAAAGGAATATCGTCACGCTTGGTGAGGGAGGTACGCCGCTTATAAGGAGCACGAGGTTATCGCGTGCTCTTAGCGTTGAGGAGCTTTATTTTAAGGATGAGGGTAGGAATCCGACTGGCTCGTTTAAGGATAGGGGTTCAAGTGTTGGTGTGAGTAAGGCGTTGGAGGTTGGCGCGGGAATTGTGGGCTGCGCATCTACTGGCAACATGGCGGCTTCATTGTCGGCCTATGCAGCTAAAGCGGGATTGAAGTGCGTGATCTTAATTCCCCATGGAACTCCTGTGGAGAAGGTTCTTCAAACACTGTATTATGAGCCGATAACTTTGGCCGTCGATCTTCCATACCCCGAGTTATATAGGATGTCCTTTGAAATGGCTAAGGAATTCAACGTCTACTTAGTGCACTCCGACAGCCCGATGAGAGTTGAGGGGCAGAAGACAGTTGCATTTGAAATTTGCGAGCAACTGGATTGGAGGGCGCCTGACATTGTTGTCGTGCCGACAAGTAGTGGAGGCAACTTCAGCGCAATTTGGAAGGGGTTCAAGGAGTTTTACGAGCTGGACTTAATTGATAAGCTTCCAAGAATGGTCTGCGTTCAGAGCGAGGGTTGCGCGCCGATTGTAGAGGCGTTCAAGAACAGGAGCGAGCTCAAGCCCTGGCCGAAGCCGCAGACCATTGCACATTCAATATCGAATCCAAATCCGATCTTGGCAAGTGGGAGAAGAGTTTTGAAAATTTTGGATGAGTGCGAGGGGTTGGCAATTGCAGTGTCTGATGAGGAAATACTTGAGGCTCAGAAGCAGTTGGCAGTTATGGAGGGATTGTTTGTTGAGCCTGCATCTGCAGCTACAGTGGCAGGCTTGAAGAAGTTGGTGGAGAAGGGTGTAATTGATGGGGATGAGAAAGTTGTATGTGTTTTAACTGGATTTGGCTTGAAGGACACTAAAGTGATTAAGAGGCATGTTAAGGAGCCAATCAGTGTGAAATCTTGGAGTCAATTTAGAGAAATTTTGAATGCCTTGATGAAAGGTGTGAAAGCTGCACCATCAACCCGCTGAATCACCTATCCTCAACTAGTTAAGCTCATGAGTTTATGGTTTGAGCTCGCTTAGAGTTAAATTGCAACAATTAATGGTGGTTGAAGCTCTGTTGCAGGGATTCATAACTTCGCTTTGCCTTCACTTCCATAAGCATGAACCACTTCTGCTTCAAATCAGGTAGATTAGCGATAAATATTCAGGGTTCCGTCAACAACTCCAACCTAATAGGCTGATTTAATTTCGATCGGCATTGCTGCTAATCGAGTTTACTATGATGTTATTGGTTTGGATATTTTGGTGATGGCTATCAGCATTATGCCTGTGACTAGAGTTAAAATTGGAGCTATGTCTGGCATTATGGGCAGGTATTGGATTAAGTGTGGTCCATGTTCTTGTCCTGGAACATAGTCTATAAGAACTGCGACGGCGTAGGGTGATGTGCTTCTGCACCATAGGTATTGACGATGTGATTGCAAGGATGCCTGAGATGTAGCCTGTTTTTCGCTTTTTGGGCTTGATTGAATATAGCGTTGTAGTTACTATTGAAATTGTGTAGAGCATGATTGAGGTTAACGCAATGGGGTAGTTTGTTGGGGCTTCGTTTTGGATGAGCTCTAATGCTTCTATTATTCCTAGACTGTTAGTTTTAATGACCATTATTGGCTTGGGGTTTAGATCGTAGATTCCAGTCCAGGGTAGGAGTGAAGATAGTATTAGTGAGAGGAGCAAGGTGTACTGAATGAGCTTAACTTTATGTTTTGCTAATAATTTAAAGACGTACCGGACTTTCACAATTAATGATTTTCTTGCTTTAATTTTAATTTTTTGAAGCTAATCACTTATTTGTTAATTGCTTGACCTCTTAATGTGAAAAGTGCGATCTAAGTTTCATAATAATGTAGTATATTGTTGCCATGTACGTGATTGCGGTTATTAGGATTAATGCTTGGCTTTTTACTAGGTATTTGTATGCCAGTGTATCTATGTAGCTCATGTTGGATAGTGCTTCTAGTGGGCCGGGCTCAGTTGGCCAGGGGAAAATTGTTCCCGGCGGGCTAGTTCTCCAGTATACTTGGGATTCTTTAGTGTCTTCATAGATGTGGTGAATTATGCTGTACAATTTAATGGTGAAGGCTGTAGTGTAGATCACGCATATTAAAAGTGCAGTTAAAGTGGTTAAAGTAATTATTGACTTTGAGAATTTCATGAGCTACTTCTCCTATGGTATTTGTATTGAGTTCCTATTATATTATTGTTTGTGTATTTTGTATTTGGTTGGTGGTTTTATGGTTGTTTCTTTTGTTTTGAGGAGGTTGGGGTGGAGGGAGGAGGTTGTTCATTCGCCTAGGGGTTTGGTTAAGGATGAGTGTTATTTGGGGAGGGGTGTTGATGTATTAAATGTGTATGAGCGTTGTGGGCATGCGTGTTGTTATTGTTATGCTGAGTGGCCTTGGAGTCCTGGTAGCGTGGTTGTTAGGGTTAATGTTGTTGAGAGGGCTAGGCGGGATTTGGTTAAGCGGTATTTGGGGAGGAGAGTTGTTATTAATTTGGGCTCTGCAGTTGATCCGTATCAGCCTATTGAGAGCAAGTTTAAGTTGACTCGTAGAGTTATTGGGCTTCTCATGAGGTTTAATGCTTCCTTCTACATTTGTACTAAGTCGAGCCTTGTTTGTAGGGATTTGGATCTGCTGAGTGGGTATGAGAATTGTTGGGTTGGCGTTACGGTTACTAGTTTGAATCCGGACTTTCAGAGGGTTTTTGAGCCTTATGCTGCTAGTCCTGAGGAGAGGCTGCGCGTTATTGAGAGGCTTGTTGAAGCTGGCGTGATGGTTATCGCCCGCATATCGCCAATTATTCCTGGAGTTAATGATTCTGCAGAGGAGTTGAGGAGGCTTGTCAGCGAGCTGAGGAGTGTGGGTGTGCAGTATTTTACTGCTGATGTTTTGAAGTTGGATAGGAGAGGCTACGTGCTTTATGGCTGGAGTGGAATGCCTAATTGGAAGAGGCCATTGATTATGGCTTTGGAGGAGTGGGGTGGAAAGAATCTTGTTGAAAAAATTGCTAACATGTACTATAGGGATGGCGAAGTTCTCTATGGATATGTCGTTCCAAGAGAAGCTGAAAGGCTGAGAATTTTAAGTAGTGTTAAGGCTTTCTGTGGAGAAGCAAAGTTTACGACTTGTAATATGGGGATTGAAATTAAGAGGAGGCTGACCAACTGGATTGGAAGTGAAGGAGAGTTCATGTGTGCATGCTACGCCAGGAAGCCAACTGAAATACGTTTGAGTAAGTAAGCATAAATTAGGTCATGACTAAGATTAGAATCGGAGGATGCAGGTGGCCGACATGGAGAAGCTATTCGGAACAAATGGCATAAGAGGCCGCTTTGGATTCGAGCTTACAGTAGATTTTGCAGTTAAGGTTGCACTTGCAATTGGAACCTACTTCAATCAGGGAGATGTACTTGTTGGATGCGATGGGAGAGTGAGCGGCCCAGCTCTCAAGGGGGCAGTTATCAGTGGACTTCTCGCATCTGGATGCAATGTTGTAGATGCTGGAATGCTGCCTACCCCCGCCCTTCAATTTGGAGTTAAGAAATTCAAGTATGATGGAGGAGTCATGATAACTGCAAGCCATAATCCTCCGGAATTCAATGGAATAAAGGTCGTGGGTCCTGATGGAATTGAAGTTCCCAGAAGCGAGGAAGTGAAGATTGAAAGCATATTTTTTGAGGAGAAGTTTAGGAGAGCAGCGTGGAATGAAGTTGGGAGAATTAAAGAGGCGCCAAACATAATTTCAGAGTACATTGATGCGGTAGTTAGCCACGTCAATGCTAGGCGAATAGCTGCCCAAAACTTCAAGGTGATCGTGGACCCAGGAAATGGAGTGTCAACCTTAACTGTACCGGAAGTTTTGAGCAGGCTTGGATGCCGAATACTTCCAGTAAATGACGCTATAGATGGGCGCTTTCCTGGCCGTGGAGCCGAGCCCACGCCAGCCGCCCTAACTGGCATTGCAAAAGTAGTTAAGATGTCAGGAGCAGACTTGGGAGCATCATATGATGGAGATGGAGATAGAGCAATATTCACAGATGAACTTGGAGTAGTGCATTGGGGAGATAAGAGCGGCGCCATAATTGAAAAGCACTTGCTCAAGAGGGCTGGCGGAGGAATTATCGTGACGCCGGTGAGCTCATCGAAGTTGATTGAGGAGGTGGCAATAGCTCACGGAGGAAAGGTTGTCTGGACCAAGGTTGGAAGCGTAACTGTATCCCACGTCCTGAAGAAAGTCAATGGCCTTCTTGGAATCGAGGAAAACGGCGGCGTTTTCTACCCACCGCACCAGCCAGTTAGAGATGGAGCCATGACAACAGCGCTAATCCTCGAAATAATGGCTGAGAGAAGCGAAAAGCTGTCGAAGCTAGTTGATGAACTCCCGAAGTACTATAATGTGAAGGAGAAAATTTCATGTCCAAACAACTTGAAGAGAAGCGTCATCGAAAAAGTAGCGGCAATTGTAAGGGAGGAGGGAGAGGCCGTGAAAATCGAAACCATCGACGGAGTTAAGGTGTGGATTGACAATAACACTTGGGTTTTAATTAGAGCATCAGGCACGGAGCCCATAATAAGAGTATACGCTGAAGCTAAGAAGAGGAAAAGGGCGGAGGAAATCGCGGAGGCCTATAAGAGCAAGGTAGCGCATATTGTAAAATCGATTGGAGGATAATTATTGGCTGAAAAGCTTCTTAAAGCTGTAAAGTTCGACTGGTTCGACCAACTGGACAATCTAGCTGAAATAGCGTTAGGCTCACTTAACCGCATAAGCATAGTAGCAGAAGGTGGAGGATATGCATCTGCCATATCGGCAGTTGCATCATTCAAATCCCTATTAGGAGTAAATGTTGGGTGCTTCCACCCACGCGAATACTCTACCTACGCTGCGCCCTACGTGAATGAAGATGAGCTAGTAATATTTCTAACGAGGGGAAGCCCCTTACCCCCGCGAATTCTGCATTCCATCAGAACATGCAGCATAATGAACTTGAAAACAGCACTAGTAGTTGCTGGAGAGCTGCTTGAGGAAGATGAGGATGTTCTCGGCTACATAGAAGCGCTAGTAGAGCTAAACGCCCCCCGAGATAATTTAGCGGCGGTTCATTTCATTGCATCCACGTCGGTTCTAATAAGCCTCGCAGCTGAAATTGCTATGCGAACAATGCAGAATCCAAGGGCGCAGGAAATACTTAATGAATTGGAAAGGCTGAGTAGGGAAGTTGAAGTTGATGAAGATATGGAAAGCGCTGCCGCCAAAATCATCAGTGAAGCAGCGAGTAGAAGTAGAGTGTACGTCTACGCAGGACCGACGCTTTACGGACTGGCATTAAAGATCTGCAGAGACATGAACTTGAATTCGGAGAGAACATTCATTCCATGCAGAATTGAAGAGCACCCCTACATAACTAGAGGATTAAGGAAGGGAGATTACGCCTTAATACTTAAAACCGAACTTGAGGAAAAATCCGCTAGGGAGCTATTGAACTTCCTGAAGATAAGGGGAATCGACAACTCAGCGCTGGAATTTAAGGGGGAGCCGCTCCTAGCCCCCATAGGCCTTGGAGCAGTAATTCTCCAAAAACTAACGCACCTAATCCAACCTGCAAGCGCGGAGGATGTATGGTAGGTGTAAGAGTTGCTGCGCAAAATACTCGAAGTCCTAGGCATCTACAAGATCTACGAGAAGTGGCTTTGGCGGCAGATTAAGCGCGGAGAGAAGCCAGAGCACGTAGCCATAATTTTGGATGGAAATAGAAGGTGGGCGAAGATTAGGGGGCTGCCCCCCTGGGCCGGCCATGAAGAGGGAGCCAAGAAAGTTGAAAACCTACTTAGATGGTGCTTCGACTCGGGAATAAGAACCCTAACAATCTACGTATTCTCAACCGAAAACTTCCAGAGGCCAAGGGAGGAAGTAGAGGCGATCATGAACCTAGCCAAGAAGTACATTCAAAGAGCCATGGCGAGCAAGGAGATCCACGACTACCAAGTCAGAGTAAAGGCTATTGGAAAGCTAGAACTACTTCCAGAGGACTTGAGAGAGGAAATTAGGAAGCTGGAAGAGGCAACCAAGAACTACAGCAAGCACTACCTAAACATTGCAATTGCATATGGCGGTAGAAGCGAAATCATCGACGCAGTAAAGCGAATAGCAGAAAAAATCAAGTCAGGCGAACTGGACACCCAAGATATTACGGAGGAAGTGTTCGAGAAGCACCTCTACACAGCCCACCTGCCGAACCCCAATCCAGACCTCATAATTAGAACCAGCGGAGAAGAGCGGCTGAGCGGATTCCTCCTATGGCAATCAGCATACAGTGAACTCATATTCTTAGACGTTTACTGGCCGGACTTCAGGAAAATAGACCTTTGGAGGGCAATAAGGACATACCAGAAGCGCGAAAGAAGATTTGGAAGGTGACCGCGTATTGGAAAGCCTCCCAAAGGTCTCAGTGATAATTCCAGTTAGAAACTGCGAAGAAACCATAGAAGACCTCCTCATATCTCTGATGAACGTAGATTACCCCAAGGACAGAGTGGAAGTGATACTGGTCGACGGGCAATCCACCGACAACACCGTCAGCATAGCATCCAAATATCCAATAAAGATACTGCAAGAGCCAGGGCTCGGACCAAACTACGCTAGGAAAATTGGAGTTGAAGCATCAACTGGAGAGATACTTGCCTTCACCGATGGAGACTGCATAGTGCCTAAGCACTGGATCAAAATCATCGTTGAAAACCTTTCAAGCCCGGAGGTGGGCTGTGTAGGAGGAAGCGTATATGCAGACAAGTCAATCAGAAACAACATCTTCGCAAGCTACGCTGACAAGTCAGTGATGCGCGTAATGCCGCTCGCAAAGAAAAGGGAAGTGCTAAGCGAGCCGGAAGTTTTCAAGCACCTGGCATTCTGCAACATGGCGATAAAGAGAGAAGCTCTAACTAAGATTGGGGGGCTGGACACCTCGCTGAAGACGTTCGAAGACGTTGACACGGTGCAGAGCATATGCGAAGTAGGGTACAAAATGATATTGGACCCCAAAATGTACGTTTGGCATAAGCACAGGCAAACGCTAAGAGGTATTTTAAAGCAAACGCACGCCTACGGAATGGGCGGCCCCAAATTCAGGAAAAAGCACCCTAAAAGCAAGATAGCTAAGTTCTATAGAGTGGGTTTAACTGCATTTTACATCTTCATGCTAATTCTAGCCTTAGGGCTCGCCGCCTCACTAACTACTGGAAACCTAACCCCCCTACTGGCAGCCTTCTCCCCATTCATAATCGGGTATTTAGCTGGATTCGCCTACTACGCGTGGAAGGGAAATGGGTTGAAGGCCTCGCTGCTATATCCAATGATCGACGCTCTAAGGATATTCGCATTTTGCATTGGCGACTTAAAAGCATCCCTAATGGAAGCTAAAAAAGAAAATACGTTGAGTTCTAGGTTTCCGACAAATTCCAAGGCTTACCGCTAACTAGCACTTCCTCCGGTATCTTCTCCCTATAGCGTTTCAGGAAGGCGAGATCCTCATTCTTGTTTCTCAACTCGTCGGGAAGCATGTGAGGTATCTCCTCAATTATGGGGTACCACCTATTGCAATTACCGCATATTAAAAGTCCTTCAGCAACTTCTCGCTGAAGGCAGGACGAGCAATCCAAAGCAGCCTCCTTCAGCTCTGAAATAAACTTGCCTAAAAGGCCGCAGTACTCCTCACATACAATCTTCTTCTCCAACTCTACATTGTAGGAATACTGATTCTCGCTGAAAACTATTAGTTTGAGAGGAAAGCTCTTGCAGATTGGGCAAGCTAATATGTCTAGAAGCCTATACTTCATTTAGCACCCCACAACAGATTCTAGTTAGGGCAATTTAAGCTATTCGATGCAATTAAAGGACAACGTGTATTTGCCTAACCTCATTTGGATCTAAACTCAACCTCACAACGATCACGTAGTTGCTTTTAACTTCATATTCAAGCCTACTGCCAGTTTTACCGTCTATCACCTGAGTTATACGTGAAACAGGCACACCTTGACCGCTCAAATCTATTTCAACATTAGCTACAACTGCCGCCGACCGATCATTTTTAACTTCAAATATCAAGCATATGCGGTAAGCGCCCGAAAACGCGTGAACGTGTGCCCCCTTATACTTAGCTTTCAAGTTAACTACGTTCAGTGGCTGAAGGAAGTAGATCGATAAGCCGATAATCGCCATGGAAATTATAGCCGCAGCAAATAGCTTGAGAATTAATCCACGCTTCCTCTTCACTTTAGGCATTGCAACCACCACCTAGGAGTTTAGCGCACTTGGATAAGTGGCGAGCCAGCCTAATAACTTCAGTTGATATCTCGAATACCTTACCTTTCTCAATTACATAGTGCATTATCGGCGTCCGCTCATCCAATACTCGCTTAATGTGCTCCCCAATGAAGTGTAGCTGAATGCAGTGCGGAGAGCCGTCCACCGTCAAGATAACTAGTTCCCTTATCCCTGAAAGCTTAACTATACTCAGAATTTTGAATCCAACCTTGTTCATGTGAATTAATTCCATGCAGACGCCAAGCGGCACTCGCCCATTTGAGAACTCTCTCAGGATTTCCGGGCACTCCTGCTCTATGCACTTACTGTAAACTAGGAGGCTTGCGCCGCTAAGCATTTTACTTTTAACGCTTGTCGAGAGAAGCTCAGACATGATTAATCCCGCAAAGCATTATGCCGTAAAGCGCAATAACATTTACTGTGGTGGAGTCATTGAACCTCAACATAGTACTGGCTTCGGCATCGCCGCGTAGAAGAGAAATTTTAGAGAGAGTATTGGGCAGGAGAGTTCAAGTCGTAGTTCCAAAGGTTGTTGAAGAAGTAAATGAGAAGTTGAGTCCAATTGAGAAAGCTAAGAAACTAGCTCTAAAAAAGGCGGAGTATGTTGCCAATAAAGTTAAAAGCGGAGTTATAGTTGCGGGAGACACCATAGTTGTCGTCGAAGGCGAAGTTCTTGGTAAGCCCAAGGATGAAATTGAAGCCATCAAAATGCTTACGAAGCTGAGCGGCAAGGAGCACACCGTGATCACTGGCATTGCAGTTATAAATGCAGACACAGGCGAAAAGTTGGTGGATGCAGTTGAAACGAGAGTTTACATGAGAAAAATGACAAGAAAAGAAATAGAGATGTACGTGAAAAGCCGCGAGCCCTTCGGGAAGGCTGGGGGATATGCTATTCAAGGGCTAGGTGCTCTATTAATAGATAAAATTGATGGATGCTTCTTTAACGTCGTAGGCCTACCAATATCAAAGCTCTATGAAATGCTGAAGCAAGTAGGAGTAAACTTGCTTGAAGCAGCCCTTAGAGGGAGGAGAGGTGAATAAGCTTCGCAGCTTCAAAATTCATGAAATCTACTCAACCATGAGGCTGCCTCCAACCACTCCATTCATAGTTAGGTGCGACGGGCGGAACTTCAGAAGCCTCTGTAGCAGGCTGGGTTTCAAGAAGCCATTTGACGAAGACTTTGCTAAAATCATGGTGGCTGCTGCAAAGGCAGTCTTCAACTCAGGCTTTAACCCCACCCTAGCGTACATTCAATCAGATGAAATCAGCTATCTATTCACCAAAGAGCAAATATTTAACAGAAGACTTGAAAAAATTCTGTCCATAATTCCAAGCTTAATTAGCAGTAGATTTACTCTTGAACTATCGAAGATTAAGGGGGTAGAGGAAGTAGCTGCATTTGATGCTAGAATAGTTGCTTTAGCGGAAAGCGACATCGTTGACTACTTTGCTTGGAGGCAGATGGAGGCCTGGAGAAATCACATAAACGCGTATGCCCTCCACGCTCTAATCAAGAGGGGGATGACGACAAGTCAAGCAGCAAAAAAGCTGTATAAAATGAAGTCTCCGGAGCTTCACGACTTAGTCATGAAGGAGCTTAACGTAAACTTGGCGAAGACACCTGCATGGCAGAGAAGAGGCATAGTGTTGAGGTGGCGCGTCGTAGAGAAGCAGGGAATAAATCCAGTTACTGGTGAAGCCTCACTCACTATTAGGAGGTGCTTAACTGAAGATTGGGATCCGCCGCTCTTCACCTCACCCGAGGGAAGGAAGTACCTTGAAGAGGCGATTTTAGCAGCCGAAAAAGAAATCAGCAATACAAGGGATTAGATTCATGAGTTGGGAATTATGTACTATGCTTTACGTCCAGATTCATTATTAGTTTGGAGGAATGAGGAAGTTAGAGATAGGCTTTCATGGTACTATGAAGTTATGAGAGATAGGAAGCCTGCGAAGTACTTAATTTGCAAGAGAATACCAGTGGAAGTCAACTTAATTGAGGCTAGCGAGAAGGAATTGTGGAGCGAGCATGCGCGAGCAGCCGAGAACTTCAGGAAAGTTTTCGACGATATAGTTGAGGGAAAGAAGGAGCTTAACAGCTTACCTAAGCCCAAAGTGAGCTTTCTGGAATTAAAAATTGAGCTGGTTAAGAGGATGCTAACCCACTGCAACTTCTGCGAGAGGAGATGTGGAGTTAATAGGGCTAAGGGGGAGAAGGGCTTCTGCAGATTAAACTCCAAATCCTACGTGACATCATGGTTCCACCACTGGGGAGAAGAGGCGCCCCTAGTACCTAGCGGCACCATATTCTTCGGCTCATGCAACTTCAGATGTGCCTTCTGCCAAAACTACGACATAAGCCAGCTAAATCCATATGGAGGAATACAGGTTAATCCGGAGGAGCTTGCGAAAATCCAAGCAACATTGCGAAGGGAGGGCGTGAGGAACATCAATTACGTAGGGGGAGAGCCAACGCCAAATCTCCATACCATAATTGAGTCCCTGCGCTATCTCGACGTAAATGTCCCCCTACTCTGGAACAGCAACATGTACTGCAGCGTGGAAACGGTAACCATACTTTTAGAGGTAATAGACATTGCTCTTCCAGACTTCAAGTACGGCGATAACTCCTGTGCCAAGCGCCTATCAGCCGTAGACAACTACTTCGAAGTTGTTTCTAGAAATCACAAGATGATGCACGACTACGGAATAGACATGATAATCAGGCACCTAGTAATGCCAAATCACGTAGAGTGCTGCACCAAACCGATTTTGAAGTGGATAGCTGAAAACCTTCCAAGAGCGCTGGTCAACATCATGGGGCAGTATAGGCCTGAATACCTAGTTGCATGGGAGCCGGAAAGATATCCAGACATAGCGAGAAGGCCAACGCGCGAGGAAATGGAGCTTTCCTTTAAATACGCTGACGAGCTTGGAATATGCTATAAGCCAGTTTCTTAAATTCTTAGAATTTCAAATGCCAATTTCTCGCTTGAATCCGGAAGGCATGTCCCCTCACATGAGAAAGCTAGCAATTTCGGCTTTAACTGGCAGAGCCTATTCTCTCTAACCCAGAAAATTGCGTTGGACAACTTTGCAACTACATGATGAAAGTATGGTAGGGGGCGCCAGCGCCCTCTAATGTAAGTGCATTTAATTGGGGCGACTAAAATCAACCTGTCAACGCCGCAGGAAAATGCGATTGTTGTAAGAACCTTAAGCTCTCTAAAAACTAGTCTAGACATTGCAGCCCACCTAGCTTTAACCGCATACCCCCTAGCGATTGGAGGAAAGCGCCTTGACATTGAAAGGTATCGGCGGAAGGCATTATAAAAAATGCATTTAACCTTTGAGAAAACGCTTGATAAACTGTACAAGTAGCTTATTGAGGGCTCGACAACTTCCAGGATGAAGGCATCCTCCCCAGCCATGGCGAATGGAGGGCTGTCAACTATTAGTAAGCTGGGCTTCCATTTGCAGGCCAATGCTCCAACTACCCTCTCGAGCTTTGAGCCATACATCGTCACAACTTTCCAGCTGTTCAACTCAATTTGACACTTGAGCGCGTCAGAGATCCAGGAAGTCGTAAATGCTCCTCTCCTTAATCATCCTCCAGAGAATTACGCTTCCAACATGCGTGCATGTCTGCTTCATCCTACTTGAGGCAAACAGCTTCTTAGGGTCATAGCAGGTGCAGTTATACAGCCTTCCTCTCGGGTGGAAGGTAACTATGTAGAATGCCTCCCGATCCCCTAAGCTCGCTCTACCTCGCACTATCCACATATTTGGTTTGGGCGCTGGAGATACATCGATCAATCTGAGCTTGCAGCGGTAAAACCAGGACTTGGGCTTGCCGCTAAACCTCATTTTAAACCTCTTAAGCGCAGCTCTAAGCTGGCCGGCTGAAATGCCTAGCTTAACCAGCAATGCGATGTTCTTCAAATCTCTATTTTTATAGCACATCGACAAGCCCCTTATCTGAAATCCCAAATATCGCGAATGATCCCCTTTCAAGGTAGGGGCTATCCTCCACCACTACTTTTCTAACTAGGATGCGCTCACGCTTCGAATGGTGAGGAGCCATGAATAGCCTATGGGTTGTGCCGTGAGCCACCACATGGCCTCCTGCAGCAGTAACTCCGCCTCCAGCCACCGGCCTAGCCACTACATGATTTGTCGCGATGACATAGACATTATACATCATCGCCACCCTAAGTAGGAAGTTAAGCATGTAGTTGAGAGTTTGCTGCCTAGCTACCAGCATCTCCCTACCCCTATACTCTGCTCTAACGTGGGAGATTAAGCTGTCAACAATCACCAGCTTAACTCCCTCCTCCTCAATGCACTTTGGAAGCATCGTTCTTATGCAGTCTATCTGCTCATCAACGTTCATTGGCTGAAATAGCAGGACTCCAGATAGTGGATCTTCAATGCCGAATTGCTCTCCAATCTTCGCAATTCTACCTTCAGAAAAGGTGCCTTCAGTATCTATGTAGAAAGCCTTTCCGTCGGCGCCGCCCCTATTCAATGTCAACTGAACAGTAGTTGAAAGCTGAAAGCACAATTGAGACTTCCCAGTTCCATACTCCCCCACAACCTCATAGATGCATCGGGGCTCCAAGCCTCCTCCCAAAAGCTGATCTATTGACTTGACGCCAGTGGTTAATCTTGGAAGCTCGCTGCGCATGGAAGCATATTCTGAAGCTCTAATAACCTTCTGCGGCCTAAATGCCTGTCTCACTCTCACTAGAGCCCTATTTATCCTCAAATAATCATCCGCGTCAATGTACATCAGTAGCTCGTCAAGCCCATATAACGCCAACTGCCTTGGAGTTAAAATTCCAGCCTTCCGCAACTTCTCCGCAGTTGCAGGCCCCACCCCAGGAATGTCTTCAAGCTCCTTAAAAACCCCGTCATCAAAATCCACCACCTTCAATCACCCCCAAAACCAGCTTTTTCAAAAAATTAAGGTGAAGGATGACCTTGTCAAGCTCAGAAACTAAATCCTCAAGGGAGCTGCGGGAAGAGATGGAAGACAGGTCTTTAAGGGCTTGAATCAAGGAACTCACTTTAAATTTATCATAATGCTCCTCGAAGAGAAGCTTACCTCCACCCCTACCTACTTCAGATCGCTTATGCACAAGAATTAGCTCGCGCCTGACACCCCCACTTCTCATCAACCTGTAGTTAGCTATTATGAGCCCCTTTGGGGAAGCCATAACCACGTGGCTAAAGCCCCTTCCATCCCTATGCCATCTAATCCAACTACTCAAAAACGCCACCTCTAAAGCTCGAATACTCATTTAATGCTGCTATGCCAGACGGCGTAATTCTAAAGTAGTATTTTCCATCCCTCCCAACGACGTCTGTAATAAAGCCGTAGGCAGAGAGCACTCCAATCATGCGTTGCGCTTCCTCGCTGCTTAAACCTAAAACGCCTACAGCGTATCCCATGATCGTATCTCGGTCGGCGGCTCCCTGAAGTAAGAATGAAAGTATTTGCGAAGCGAAGTCCGCCGCTCCCCTAAATATTTTCTGAAGAACAGCTCCTACCTTCGGCTTAGCAGGCTTGATCTTTTCTTCAATTGAAACTTGAACCTCTGGAAGCTCCTTAAACCTGAGTTCAGCGATCTTAACTTTACCATCGTGGAAAACGAGGAAGGAATCCCTTGAAATGCAAGTTACATGCTCCCATCGGAAGGTAGTTGTGGGAAAGACTGCTGATAGAGCTTCAAACTCCTCCCTTGAGCGTGGAAGGCTGGAGAAGGCACATTGAAGATCTAGTCTAGCTCTAACTGCAAGTAGTAGTGGGCTCCTACATGATAGAACTGCCAATCCACTCCTCGACCGCCTTAAAGTGTTCAGGGTGAACAGCGTTCGCTCAAAAGCTAAAGCATACTCCTCCCGCAAAGCCCTCATGAGGCCCGGCATCAGCAGATCTGACTCCTCAACCACCATTACCATGTCGCTCTCATCGGAGAATTTCAAGAGAAGTAATGTTGAAGCTAAAACCCTAAATTCCCTAGGCAAGTGATGGACATCAATTACGAGTAGAGGCGCATCCGCGGAGCTTAACTCCATGGAGCCGCTAAACGATGATCCAATTCGCCCATACGTCAAGTTGTCGAGAAGTCTTAGAAGCCTATAGCTAAATGGCCTGCTCGACGCAATTTGAGATTGCGACTCTACTTCTAGAATTACATCCTCCACGCTTGGCTCATAAACTCCTCTAGCTATAAGGCGAGCTAGGGCTTGCTGCAAAAGTCTAGCCGAGGACTCGCTTATGTGAAAGCTCAACTTGAAAGCTTCAGCAATTTCGAAAGCTCTAATGTATGGGTCGGAGAGGGACAAGTCGAAGGGAGCGATGGAAGCATTAAATCCAAGGCGAAGCACTTTGCAATTATTGAAGAAGAAGCTTAAAGCTGAATACGCTCCATAAGCGTCAATCACCATGACGCGGCTCCAATCAAGCACACCCAGCACTGAGGCATTAATTTTAACTCTATCACCAATGGGGCCAAAAGTGCCTATAATGCACTTGCCAACATGAAAACCTGAGAGAATTGACCTCAAATCAACTCTTTCAAGAAACCTAGGAATAACCACCAAGGCCAACCAACCTCCAAATGCAAGTGATTTTCATCAAAATCGAAATTGCTATCAAAGGCGCGGCGGAAGCATAAGCCCCACTAAGTAGGAACCCGCATGTAACCGCATCAATTAAGAAGGAGCAGAGTAGAAGCCTTTTCACTTGCCTTACAGCTCGTGGAGGAAAAGGCAAGGAAAGCTTCCTAATATCGAATAGAGCTTTCAACTCAGGAGATGGAAATACCACTCCATCCCGCTTCTGAGCATAATTACTTTGTAAAAGCACATTCAACGCATCATCCAACCCCTCACTTGAAATTATAAATGATGGGAGCATCCCCCTAACAAGTAAAGCTATGGAAAGAGACTCTACATCCTCTCTTTGACAAATATCACCAGCTTTACCCCTGAAAATCAAAGCTCAACACCTCGAAAACTAGCCGTTAGTAGAGCGTTCACAAGCTCTTTACCTTCCAAAATCCTAACCTCATTGGCAGGTATGGCCGTGGCCAGCGAGTTTAGAATGCCAGTTATTATCGATACTGCTTCATCTTTACCTTTAATAGACGATGATGTGCGTGGGCAAAGGAGGTATAGATCTCCATGCGCCTTACTCTTTACATAGATGAGCGAGTAATCAACTGGAATGCTCTGTAAAAGCCTTTTTAATAATTCTTCATCTTGAACCTCGCGAAAAGCTACAGCTCCGGAAACTGAAAATCCCCCTAAACCTACTGAGGAAAGAGCAACATAGCCGAGCACGGCCAACCTCATACTGATGTCAAAAATTGCTTTTTGGAGGTCTCTCACCTTTATTTTCTTGAAAATTATAGTTTTATGGATGTTATACTTCTTAACTTTATGCTTTTTACTTCTATTTTTAAATTTTTTAATTAAATAATAAGCAAGGATAAATAGTAGCAGTGTGAAGGCGATGAGGGGCAAGTTTGCTACAAGCAAGATTATTGAAAGCAGCACAGCCACGCTGCCAAGCACGCCTAGACCCCAGCCTAAAGGGGGGCGATGTAGAAGTTAAGCATGCTTCAGCTGTTCGCCGAATAGCTAACGTTCGATGAGAAGCGAACAGTTAATTGCCAGTGAAATTAGTTATTTGATTGAAAAGGAAGCTGGTGGAAAGTTGAATAGTAGCATAGAGTTGAAAGCCGAGGAACTAAGGGTATTAGCGGATAAGACAAGGCTGAAAATACTTGCATTGCTTAAGGAGCGGAGAGAACTCAGTTTAAATGAAATTTCAAATTTAACTGGAAAAACTAAGTCTACTATTTCAGATCACTTGAAGCTTCTGATGAAAGCAGGATTTATAGATAGAAGAGGAGTTGATAGAGGCTACTTATACTTCTTGACTGAGAAGGGGGAGGGAGTTCTTCCACTAATAGAAGATAAGCCGTACAAGATTGAGGCTGTGGAGGAAGGCATGGGGAAATCTGAAGCTTATGGTTTTTTGGCTGATGCCGAGGAATGGCTGGAGAAGGTTAGCGGCGGCAGGAGACATGTGATACCCTCAATCATTCTTGGGCTTTCAATGATCGCATTTGGGTACATGCCGTTATCCGCAGTGGCAACGTCATTGGCTTTAGGGCTGATCTTAGGGTTATTAAACGTTGGCGGTCACGAATTCATCGAAAGCTCGCTTTTATACGCGATCTTCGCTACCCTATCAGCCATTTTAAGGGAGGGAAATCTCGGCATGATACTCACGATTCTACCCTCCCTCGCAATATTCATTTTAGTCGGTGGAATTGCGTGGATGGGGGTTAAACTCATAATTCAGAAGTAAGTACTGTAGTGTGGGGTAGAAAGTGGTTAGAATATGTCCGGAATGCGGCGGAGAAATGATCTTTGACAGGAGCAGGTATGCTTATGTCTGTAGAACTTGCGGCTTAACCCTAACTAGATTTGAGCTGGACAAGTACAGGGATAGGAAGGGCTCTAGGAAGGAAGATGAAGATTCTTGGAAGAAGGAATACCTGAAGTGGTGGTTAAGCTCTAAAAAGTAAGGCGATGAGCATTGCTGCCGCGTCTAAAGCTAGTTGAGATTATAAACATAGGTGAAGAGCTGTTAATAGGTAGGGTGGTTAATACAAATGCGGCTTGGCTAGCTAAGAGAATAACTGAGCTTGGCGGCAGAGTTAGGCGAATAACGGTTGTGGGCGACGATATAAATGAAATATCTTCAGCAATTATTGATGCGGTGAGGAGGAAGCCTGACCTCATAATAACCACTGGCGGGCTTGGGCCGACATTTGATGACAAAACCATGGAGGCGCTTGCAAGGGCTATTGGAAAAACCCTCAAATTAGACCCAAAGGCATTAGCAGCTCTAGAGGAGGCATGTAATAGGAGAGGAGTGCCGCTGGATGAGAATCGAAGGAAAATGGCTTTGATGCCTGAAGGAGGAGAAGTCCTGCCAAACTCGGTTGGATTAGCTCCTGGCGTAATAATTAGGTATGAGGGCGTGACTATAGCCGCTCTCCCCGGAGTTCCTTCTGAAATGAAAAGCATGTTCGATGAAAATTTGGCAGACATGATTTCAGGAGGAAAATTTGTTGAGGCTGAACTGCGAGTAGAGGGGGTTTATGAGGCTGATCTATCCCCAATTCTAAGTAGGGTAACCGAGCTATTTCCCGAGATATATGTGAAATCGCACCCCCAAATTAGGGGAGGCAAGCCGCTTATAATTCTGCATTTATATGGTAGGGGAATAACACTTCAAGAATTGAATAGGACATGTGAAAGCATCACTGAGATGATTTCAACATTGGGTGGAAGAGTAAGTCGAGTGAAGTAGAGGTGATTTCATGCTTTCAATAATGGTTATTGGAACAGCAGGATCTGGAAAAAGCGCCCTTACAGCAGCTTTCTCGGAGTGGCTGAGCAACTTGGAGAAGAAGGTGGGAACGATAAATCTTGATCCAGGTGTTAAGTGGTTGCCCTACTCCCCAGATGTGGATATCAGGGAGTACATAAGCATCGATGAAGTAATGGAGAAGTATGGGCTGGGCCCTAATGGAGCGCTCATTGCATGCGTAGACATGATGTCAAATTACATCCAGGAAGTTAGAGAGGAAGTCCGCGACTTAGGAGTTGATTACCTCATCATAGATACGCCGGGACAAATGGAGCTCTTCGCATTTAGAAGTACGGGTCCATATATAACTGCTAAAATCGGCGGCGAAAAGCTAATCGTACTATGCCTCCTAGATTCAATGTTTACAAAATACCCGAGCGATTTCATATCAATTCTTCTGCTAGCAACTTCAGTGCAATACAGATTCCTAAAGCCGCAGATAAATGTGATTTCAAAGTCAGACATGCTATCCACTGAAGAGAAGATGCGAATAGATAGCTGGATTGAAAATCCAGATGAACTTAGAGCTGCAGTAATGGATGAAAGGCAAGTAATGCGGAGAGAGCTTAGCAAAAGAATAAGCGAAATAATAAGTTTAGAGCTGCTGGCAGACCTGGTTTTCACGTCCGCAGCAACATGGGAAGGATTCGACAACCTATATGCACTAATACAGAGAATAGCGGGAGAAGTCTAGCGCGAAATGGAAGAGTATTTTAATTAGACTTAGGTAAAAGCTGATTGCACAAGAGGAGGTAGACTATGGAGGAGGTCAAGATTATAATTGAGAAGGCTCTAGCTGAAAACAGGAAGTACTTGTTAGAGAGTGAAGCTAAGAAAATTTGCGCAGCATATGGTATACCGGTAACGCGATTTAAAGTTGCAACCAGCGAGGAGGAAGCCGTTAAATTTGCCAGGGAATTAGGGTACCCAGTAGTTTTCAAGATAGTTTCGCCTGACGTAATTCACAAATCAGATGTGGGAGGCGTAATACTTAACATTAAAGATGATGACGATGCGAAGAAAGCCTATAAGCAAATCCTAGAAAACGTCAAGAAGCACGTGCCGGATGCAAGGATAGTTGGAGTTTTCGTTCAGGAAATGGCACCGCAAGGATTGGAAGTAATAGTTGGAGCAATAAAGGATCCACAGTTCGGTCCAACAATAATGTTCGGGCTTGGAGGGATTTTCGTGGAAATATTGAAAGACGTTACCTTCAGAATAGCGCCAGTAACCAGGGAAGACGCTGAAGAAATGATCAAGGAGATAAAAGGCTACCCACTGCTCAAAGGCTACAGGGGAAAGCCGCCTGCAGATGAGAAGGCAATAATTGACATTATACTTAAAGTGTCGAAGCTTATAGTAGACTATCCGCAAATAAGCCAGCTGGACTTAAAC
Source organism: Candidatus Culexmicrobium cathedralense (assembly GCA_025061115.1). Lineage (GTDB taxonomy): Archaea > Thermoproteota > Methanomethylicia > Culexarchaeales > Culexmicrobiaceae > Culexmicrobium > Culexmicrobium cathedralense. Next base: position 753,343 of record JANZKC010000001.1, read on the forward strand.
CCCATATTCGTCTATGAGAAGGGAGCAAAAGTCATCGACGCGAGGATAATACTAGAATGAAAGAAGCGTACGAACAAGCGCTGAAGGAGATAGAAGCCAAAATTAGCGAAGTTGAGAAGCTCATAAAAGATTTGAGAGTAAAGCAAAAGGAACTTAAAACTCATCTGAGGAGCATAGTAGAGCACATAAGGAGAGAGAAGCAATCACTGGACGGCATTATTGATGGTGAAAAGAAAATAAAATTAAAGTTAAATGAAATAAGAAACAAAATAAGAGAAGTTAAAAATGAAATAAGAAGCATAAAGGAAAGCATCAGGGGGAAAGCGGAGAAAGCGAGAAAAATCAGGCTTCAAGCTATAAAGATAAGAAGAGACGTTAGGAGCAGCCTAAAGCAAATCAAAGATAAAATTGAGAAGCTAGAATGGTACTATCAAACGCATCCACTAAGCAAAGAGGAAGAGAAAAGAATAGTTAGCCAAATAGATGAGCTGCTTAGAAAGGAGAAGAGGCTTGAAAAGGCAAAGTTACTTGAGGAGAAAGCCATTGAACTTCAAGCTGAAGTCCAAGCTTCCAAAAGCAAAATAAATAAGTTAAAGGAGCAGCTGGAGGAGCTTCTAGGTAAATTAGACGAGTTGAAGGAAGAAAGAGACAAAGTGCAGCTAGCGAAAAGGGATAAGCTGCAGAAAATATGCAAAATGAAAGATGATGCCAATAGATTTAGAAGCGATCTAAAGATGATCAGTGAAAAACTCAAAGAACTTCAAAACCAAATTCTTGAACTCAAGGCTAAGCGTAATGCAATTCTTCTTACAATTGAGAAGGAAAGGGAAAGGGAAGTGATGGTGAGGCTGGCTGAAGTGGCGAGGGAAAAATTAAGGCGTGGAGAGAAGCTGAGCTTCGAAGAATTTAAAGCACTGATGGAAGTAGATAAAAATGTGATTACAACTTTATAGTTAGTTTGGATTTAAGTGAGGCGTAATGAGCGAAGGCGAAGCACAGAAGATGAATAAAGTGTTAATTTTATGTGTTGATAGAGATAATGACGTTGGCATGGTTACAGGCGCGAAAAGCCCGATTCTCGGCCGCAATGAAAACTTGAGGGCAGCCACCGAATTCGCGCTAAAAGCCCCCGAAGACTCGGATGTAAATGCTATTTTTGCTGCAATTGGCCTTTATGATGAGTTGAAGAAAGAGGGAATTGAATGTGAAATAGCAACAATAACTGGGCTAGCTGAGGGCGGCTTAAAGGCGGATATGAAGATTATTGGAGAGTTAAATCAGGTTTTAGAGAAGTTCCCTGCAGATGGCGTTATACTTGTGACCGATGGAGCAGCAGATGAAGTAGTTATTCCAGTTATACAGTCAAGAATACCCATACTATCAGTTAAGAGAGTGCTTGTGCAGCAGCAGAGAGGTGTTGAGGAAACCTATATCCTAATAGCCCGATATTTAAGGAGAATACTGGAGGAGCCGCAGTATGCTAAGATGTTCTTGGGAGTCCCGGGAGTGATATTCCTACTCCTTGCAGCACTAACTATCGCTGGTTATGGACAATACACAACGCTGGGAGCTTTAATAGTCATAGGAGCTGCCTTCGTCATTAGGGGGTTTTCAATGGATAAGATTATAATGAGGTGGTGGGCTTCATCCCCAATAATTTTCTTCACGGGATTCATAACCCTCATAGCATGTAGCGTAGCAGTTTATGAGGGAGTGAATAGAGTTGTCTCGGAGATGCAGGCGAACCCCGCCTTAATTTCAAGCATCCCGAAGATGGCTGGCTTCTTCCTCGGCCAAGCTACCGACATATTTCTTGTCGGCATTGGAATTCTCTTAACTGGAAGAATGATAGACAAGTACTTGAGGGAAAAGCCGAAGTTATGGCATGACTTTGTTGGATTAATGTTCCTCGGCACCATTCGCCCGGTACTTCAAAATGTATCCTACATATTAACTACTCCTGGAAGCAGTCATGAAGCGCTAATTTACTCGCTTATAATTACGGCGGGAATATGCTCCAGCCTCATAGTTACGTTCACTTTGATCGATAAAATCAAGGAGAGGCGAGGTAGGGGAGGCTCCACGCAAAATGAGCAACAAGGTTAGATTGGCAATTATTGGGGGTTCAGGCCTAGAAAAGGCATTTGAAGATGGAGTTGAAAAACGCATTCAAACACCTTATGGAGCGGTTAGCGTTACAATTGGCACTTTAAGCGGCAAAACAGTGGCCTTCATACCTAGGCATGGAAGGCGCCACGAAAAACCGCCGCACAAAGTAAACTATAGGGGAAATATTTGGGCTTTAAGTCATCTTGGAGTCGAGAGAATACTAGCTTCAAATGCAGTTGGAGGAATACGTGATGGACTTAAGCCTGGAGACTTCGTTATCGTGCATGACTTCATAGACTTAACTAAGAGCAGGCCGCTAACATTTTATGAAGGGCCAAAGGTCGTTCACGTAGATATGACTGAGCCCTACTGCCCGGAGTTAAGGGGAGTTCTAATTAAAGTTGCCAGAGGCCTTCCAGTAAGAGTTTGGGATGACGGGGTTTACGCTTGCACTGAAGGACCGAGATTTGAAACACCAGCAGAAATAAAAATGCTAAGGCTGCTGGGAGCTGACGTCGTTGGAATGACGAGCGTCCCCGAAGTTGTTTTATCTAGAGAGCTAGGCATATGCTATGCAACTGTATGCGTAGTTACAAATTATGCAGCAGGCATTCAGGAGAGAGTTAGCGCTAAGGAAGTGGAGGAAATTATGGGCAATGCAGTACCACTGCTAATAAAGCTATTTGAAAGAGCCATAATGGAAATTCCCGAAAAAAGAAGTTGTAAGTGCAGTGCCTCCTTAATGGAAGCATGAGCGCTCAAATTATTCGGCTCAACTCGTTTAGAAGCTCATAACCATCCTCTTTTACTAAAACCATTTCCTCAATCCTAACTCCACCGAAGCCCGGCACATATATCCCTGGCTCAACTGTAACTACATTGCCAGCTTGAAGTACATCTTCACTTTGAGGACTTAATCTAGGGTCTTCATGAACACTCAAGCCAACGCCATGACCTAGGCTATGAACGAAATATTTTCCATAACCCCTCTGAACAATAATTTGCCTCGCAGCCAAATCAACATCTGAAGCCTTAATGCCAGCGGAAATCCTGCTTAGTGCAGCTTCAATGGCATCATTGACGCATTCAAACAACTTCATGGCATCCCCACTAACTTTACCCCCAACAACACAGGTTCTCGTGATGTCGGAGCAGTATCCTCCAAACTTCGCTCCTAAATCGATGACTACAAGCTCGCCGCTTTTTAAAGGCTTATGGGAGGAAAAGCCGTGTGGATAGGCTGACCTCTCGCCTGAAGCAATAATTGTTTCGAAGGAAAACCACTCAGCGCCAGCTTTTCTCATGGCATGCTCAGCTTCACCAGCGACCTCAACCTCACTAACCCCCTCTCTCAATGCATTAACCGCAGCTAAAACGCCCCTCTCTGCAATTCTCAAAGCCCTTTTGATGAGCTCAACTTCTTCAGCACTTTTAACTGCTCTCAAATTGCTGACAATCTTGGATGCAAACTTGAAGCTGTAGCTCTTCAATTTGTCGGCCAAGGCGTTATAAAGTGAGAGCGGCATTACATCCTCCTCAACGCCGACAGCCCCATTCGCAACAATTTCACTTAGCTCCAGAGAAATTGCCTCAGCAAGCTTTACTCCCCTCTTAACAGCAACTATAGATCCAAGCTTAATGGCCGACGATGCCTCTTCATACTCCAATTCTGGAACTAAGAGCACTGGTTCCCCATCAAGAGGCATTAGTAGAGCGGAGCCCCTAGGGAAACCCGTGAAGTAATAGAAATTCTCCCTTTTCAATATGATCATTGCATCAAGGGCCTCTTCCTCCATCACCCTTTTAATAGCTGAAAGTCTATTTTTAAAAGTGCTAATGCTCAACATGACAAACACCTGGTGGGAACATTATTGATTATGTCTGAAGACATTTTAAGCATTACACTTCAAGTGCGAAAGGAGCTGGGCTACCCAACAGTTAGCCTTCCTAAGATAATTTCAGTTCGAGTGCATGAGGATGAAGGCAAGATGTACGTGCTATGCGGCGACCGCCCTGATAGGGCAGTTTTAATGGGGCCAGGAGGAAGGGTTCTAAAGGAGCTGATGAAGAGACTAAATGTTAAAGTCATCGTTGTGAGAGCTTTAACGGACATCATTGCTAGAGCTGAGAGAATAAGGCAGGCAATAGAGAGGGCGAGGAAAATCATGGATAAACCGGTTCCAAGCAGCGTGAAGAAGCTTCTCAAGGAGCGGCTTATCCCAATGGCTGAAGGAGAGCTAAATGACCCCATCAGGCGGCATGTACCTGACTTTGAAGAGATAGATGTTAACGTGGCAGTGGCATTTTCAGGCGGAGTGGATAGTGCTGCCACGCTAGTTTATGCAAAAATGCTTGGATTGCATGTAATTTCGATCACAGCCAATCCCGGCCCATTCATAATTCCCAGCCACGTAGAAAAGGCGATTAAATGCTTCAATGAAAAAATTAATGTTGACTATACATTCGTTAAGCCAGAGCATAGCTTTGATGATATCATTTCGAAAGCAATGGCAGGTCATGCAGCGCCATGTAAGCGATGCCACGATATTGTTGAAAGAACCGTGTACGATGAAGCTTTCAAGCGTGGTGCTGAAGCAGTATTCTTTGGAGATCTGCTTCCAACAGGATGCCACTCGATAAGGCTCATAGGTAATGGCATTAGAGTGAATTTGCCGGCTTTCTTAGCGTTAACTAAAACTGACACCATTATAATTTCCAAGCAGCACGGTCACCCCAATGTTAGCCTCAAATATGGCTGCCCCCTCTTGAGGGCAGTCTTAAAGAGGCATAAGCACTTGAGGTTAGCTGCAATTCAGCGAGTATTGAGGGAGACTAGGGCGGGAGTGCTGGAGCCTAATCAAGCGCTAAAGTTGATAAAGAGCGTAATCGAGCTTTAGCACACCCTTGGTAGGGGCATTCCCACAGGGGGCTCAAGTATCCTCTTGCCGCCGATTAGAGTCTCCAAGACAACATAGCCTGGACTTTCGCTTCGAGCTTCACCAATTATGGTCGCATCCCTCCCGAGCTTCGTGGACTTAATTGCCTCCAACACTTCATCAGCCTTGTCCGCCCTAACTCCTATAACTGCTCTTCCTTCGCATGCCAAATATAGGGGGTCTAGGCCCAGCATTTCAGCTGCAGCTTTCACCTCATTCTTTATCGGTATTCTATCCTCATTAACCCAAATGCTCACAGCCGACTTCTTCGCAAGTTCATTAAGTGCAGCGGCTAAACCACCTCTCGTAGGGTCTTTTGCAGCTGAAACGCCTCCAACCTTAAGGGCAGCTTCCATTACCGGCCAAATTGGAGCTACATCAGAAACTATGCTGCACTCGAAGGAGATTCCCTCTCTAACCGAAATTAGGGATAGCTCATGATCGCCAATGGTGCCGGTTACAATTATTTTGTCTCCTGGTTTAAGTCCGGAATCCCGTATTGCTTTCCCCCTCTCAACTAAGCCAACTCCAGCAGTGGCGATAACTACTTTATCCACTTTCCCCCGCGGCATAACTTTGAAGTCTCCTCCAATAACCGCTACGCCGACTTCCTCGGCAGTAGTGGCCATTGAGCGAATTATTCTCTTCAAATCTTGAATCGAGAATCCTTCTTCGACAATTATTGAGTCTAAAATTGCAAGGGGCCTCGCCCCCATAACTGCCAAGTCATTTATTGTGCCAGCAATAGCTAGTTTCCCTATATCTCCCCCTGGAAAGAATATTGGATCTACAGTGTAGCCGTCAGAGGTCATCACGATTTCGAAGTCTTTGAGTGGAATTGTCGAGCCGTCATCCATATCTTTGAGCCCCAACCCTCCAAAAACGCTTCCACGTTTAAAGCCAGCTACTATTACCTCCTCAATAAGCCTCACCATTGCTTCGCCGCCGCTACCGTGGATGAGCTCGACCTTATCGCCAGCTGCCACTTCATCACCACCCTTGGAGACCATAATACTTAATAGTTAGCGATAAAAGTAGCGTTAAATTGATATAAAAAGTAGGAGGCGTAGCAGTGAGCTTCTATCAAGGAAAGGATTTGCGCAAACCAAGCGGCGGAAGAATAAGGCCGCATAGGAAGAAGAGGAAATTCGAGTTAGGGAGACCTCCAACTGAAACACTGCTTGGAAGAGAGGAAATTAGGAAAGTTGAGAGAGTTAAGGGAGGAAACATTAAGATCAGGTTGAAACTATCGGTTTTCGCCAATGTAACCGACCCAGAAACAGGGAAGACCCAGAGAGTCCCGATCACCAGAGTTAAGAAGAACCCAGCCAACCCGGACTATTCAAGGCGAGGCGTCATAACAAGAGGGGCAATTATCGAAACACCGCTAGGTGAGGCAGTAATCACTTCAAGGCCGGGCCAAGATGGCGTTGTAAATGCCGTTTTGATCAAAAGTAAGAAGTAATAATGGCGATTTATTTGCGCAAGAGAGATAAGGTAGTTGTTTGGCCCATCTACTTCAATTCTAAAGTTAGCAGAAGCTATGGCCGCAAAGTGCCTCTAAGCCTCTCAGTTGAAGATCCTAAACTTGAAGAGGTAGTGGAGGCTGCACGAAAAGCGGGATTTAATCCGATAACTGAAGTGGACAAGGCATACCCGAAAATGTGGTGGAAGGAGAAAGGCAGAATTCTAGTTGAAAAGCGTGCAAGTAAAACTAAAATTCTCAAAGAAATAGCGCTAGCTCTTAAAGAAATTAGGCGTAAAAAGGGGAGAAGCAGTTAGATCAAGCGCTTCGATTTTAAGGCGCTCCAGGGCAAGTGCGCTACACTTATAAGATTATTCTGTATTTCAATAACACGCCTCGGGGTTGATGTATTGAAGCGCCTCGGAAGAGTACTTCGCGTCACGAGGCGAGGCCTAATCCTTGTTAAGGCAACTGCAGCGCCGCCAATTGATGCGAAAATCCTAGATGCAAAGGGCAGATTTGTAGGGCGAGTTTACGACATCTTTGGACCTGTAAAAGCGCCATACGTTCTAGTTAAGCCTTCTACTTCTTTGGATGAGCTGAAAAGCTCCCTGAAAGGTGCGGTTTATTTTCCCGTTACTCCTAAAAGGAGGTTTAAGTCTTGGAAAAGGGTGAAACGCAAATAGAGAGATGTCCGGAATGCGGTAGTGATAAGCTCATAAGAGATTATGAGAGAGCTGAAATAACCTGCCTAAATTGCGGGTTAGTCATAAGCGAAAGAATAGCTGATCCTGGACCTGAGTGGAGGGCCTTTGATCAAGAGCAAAAGGAGAAGCGTGCAAGAGTTGGTGCACCCATGACGCTCACGATACACGACAAGGGACTTTCTACGATAATCGACTGGAGAGATAAGGATAGTTATGGCAAAGACCTGACTCCGAGGAGGAGAGCTCAAATTTATAGGCTTAGAAAGTGGCAGCGAAGAGTTAGAGTTTCAGATGCATCGGAGAGAAACCTAGCCTTCGCACTACAAGAAATTGAAAGAATAGCATCGCAACTAGGCTTGCCGAGGAGCGTGCACGAGGAGTCGGCGCTGATCTATAGGAAAGCCGTCGAAGAGAAGCTTGTTAGAGGAAGGTCCATCGAAAGCATGGCGGCTGCCGCTCTATATGCAGCATGCCGCAGATTTGGCATACCCAGAACACTTGACGAAATAACGAAAGTTGCGCGAGTTGGAAAGAAGGAAATTGGGAGAAGCTATAGATTTATAGCTCGAGAGCTCCTGAGAAAGATACCTCCAACCAATCCAATCGAGTACATCCCTAGGCTCGTAAGCCAGCTCGAGCTGGCGGGAGAAGTTCAAATGAAAGCAAGTGAAATAGTTCAGCAAGCTAGCAAGGTAGGGCTAACTTCAGGCAGAGGCCCAATAGGCGTAGCAGCAGCCGCAGTTTACATTGCAAGTGTAGTGCTAAATAGAAAGCGCACGCAGAGGGATATTGCAACTGCAGCAGGAGTAACTGAAGTCACGATAAGAAATAGGTACAAAGAGCTTGTAGAGAGATTAGTAATAGACATACCCCTATAAAAACACCAACATTATTTCACATACCCCTTTATTTCACCTCGCAAAACCAGCTCGAGGTTAACGCGACATAAAAAGAGAAAAATACCATTACACGAATTAGGGTATAATGGGCTGGGAGCAAACTTGCCCAGAGTAAGACTTAGCCTAATGGAGAAGAGGGCCATAGAAATAATAAAGAAAGCCGGAGACGAAGGAGTGCTACAAAGTGATTTGTGGAAAATGCTAGGTACAGACAGCAGAGAGGGCTCTAGAATAGCAATAAGACTCGAGCGGAAGGGCTTCATCCAAAGAGAACCGACCGTGCACGCTGGCAAGAAAACCTATAGGCTGAGGCTGATAAAACGCCCTCCAAGGAAGATATCGATAGCAACCGTCAAAGGATGCCCATGCTTCGTATGCCCAGATTTAACAAAGTGCGGAATAGGCCATTTCATAAATCCAGTAACCTGCAAAAAACTCACCTCCTGGATAATAGAGCAGATAGCCACCCAATCCATAAGAGAAGAGATGAAAGGTAATGAGAAGGTGGAGGGATAAAAAGGATTTTTACTACTTAAAAGCTAAGGCAGAAGGATATAGATCTCGAGCGGCTTTTAAGCTTAAACAGATACTTAAGAAGTTCAAACTCATAAAGAAGGGAGATGTTGTCGTCGACTTAGGAGCAGCTCCGGGAGGATGGTTGCAGGTAGCTAGGGAGGCTGTAGGGAATAAGGGAGTCGTCGTAGGGGTGGACGTCGCTTCGATATCACCACTACCGTGGCCAAATGTTAAAACGATGTTGCTAGACGTCACTTCGAAAGATGCAGCGAAGGAAATTAGGAAGCTTCTACCTAAAGGCTCAGCAGATGTTTTACTTTCAGACTTAGCTCCCAAAGTTTCTGGAATATGGGATTTAGATCATGCGAGGCAAATCTTCCTAGCTGAAAAGGCCTTAGATATAGCTAAGCAAATCTTGAGGCCGGGAGGAAACGCGGTCATCAAGATCTTTCAAGGATCCATGACTGAGGACTTCATCCGGAAAATTAAGCAGACATTTAAAGTAGTCAAGCTTTACAAGCCTCCAGCTTCCCGCAAGGAGAGCGCTGAAATATACATTATTGCAATTAGCATGAAGAGAGGGCCTTGCGAATCTTCGATATAGGAGCGTTAGTGCGAATTCCTTTTGGGTGAAAGTGGGTTCTCGACGCAAAAAAGCCCATTTCCCGAAGCTTCCTGACAACTTCACCTATGGGTGGAGACGATCTCCTAAGTTTGCTTGCAATTGCATCTAGGATAAAGTAGGTTGGAGGTCCATCAACCTCTTCTAAAATTACATTTAGAAGGCGCTTCACCCGCGCAGCGTTATCTAATTCCTTTTCACTGAAAGCATTCAGCATCCCCTCGACAAAGCTTCTGTCAAATATCGGCCCGCACCACATTGGGCCTCCAATGAGGAGGGGGGATTTGCATTGGGGACATGAGGAGGGAATGGGGGAAGCCACTCCACCAACAATGCCTCTAAAATAGCAATTTTTACAGTAAACAACGTAGCCCATTAACTTGAGCACCTCATTCGCCTTCATAGCGCTTCTCCTAAGAGCAGCGTAAACTCTAATGTAATGGTCGGTTGCATGGGAGAAGACGATCTGCGCAGCGAAATTTGCTTCCGCAGCTTTCTTAATTAGACATCCAGCTAATAGGCGGATGGCAATTTCATGGCAGAAGTCCACTCTCAGGGGCATGCCGCCGTACTTTCTCAGGCAGGTTAGCGGATACTTCCCGCAAAGAGGCGGCATGTCAGTTGCAGTTAAGCATAGAAGGCCTCCATCCCTGAGAGCTCGAATTGAAGATTCTATGAAGGGCACTGGAGAGCCGAATGGATCTATGTCAATTACATCAAAACGCAGTTGAGAAGAAGAATGTCTTAGGAGAAGCAGTCTCGCATCAAGGCACGTGACATCTACTAGAGACTCAAGATTGTTTAACTTGACATTTTCAAGGGCAAGGTCCGCGGCTTTGGGATCTACATCGTTTAATAAAACATGCTCTACGCCATCAACCTCGGATGCGTACCGCAACCCCCTAACACCAGTTGCAGTTAGAGGATCACAAACTCTAATGGGCTTTTTGACCTGCCGCTGGAAGGTTTGGATTGCAAGTACGCCGACATCTCTGCTAAGAGATGCTCTAGAATTGTAAAACACGGGGGCATATGTAGGGTCAAATCTACCCTCACTATTTTTAAAGTAGTTTGGATCTGGAATTAGGAGCTTCACCTTCCCCTCTTTAATTAATAGCTTCGGAAAGCTCAATGGAAAGCTACCTCCTCGATTGGGATAGGATTCTTCTGAGGATGATTTCGGGCAGCCTTTCGCGGTTTTGCAGTGTGACTTCAAACACCTCGGGATTAAGATTGCTGAAAACCCTTTGCATAGCACCACTTAATCGCCAGTGAATCACGGCGATTACAGGCTTACCGCTCTTAAATGCAGTATAAACTGCATTTTCAAAGGACTTGCTTTTCAACTCCATTGGGCCTACCTCATCGATAACTATGACGTCTGCTGACGTAAGCGCTTTAGAAATGGCATTAACACCTATGCTTTCCAAGTCGCGCAAGTTCACCCCATACTTGCCAACGCGAACTCTTGTTTTGAAATTTACATGGGCAAGCCAGCCCTCAGAACTGGAAAGAAGGTCGATTATTTTGAATCCAACACGGCTACGACCAATCCTCACCTCTGGGCAGATGACGCCGCCCACCCTCAAATTCAAAGATTTAAGTGAATCTATAACTCTCCTGCACACCGTCGATTTGCCGACGCCTGGACGTCCAGTTATGAAAATAAGCATAATGCAAGCCCCAAAACATACAAAAAACATTAACTTATTAAGACTCTCGCATCAATTGCTACTTGGTATTTGAAATGATGAAGCAAAGCCATGGCGGAGAAAAACTAATTGCAGGAGTGGACGACGCGGGGCGGGGGCCTGTAATAGGGCCGCTGGTAATTGCAGGAGTGCTGATTAATGAGACCAACGTTCAGAAGCTCGTAGAAATTGGCGTTCGAGATTCCAAACTATTAACACCTCAAAAAAGAAGCAAGCTTGCAGTGAAAATAATGCAAATTGCAGAAAAGTGGACTTATGAAGTAATTCCCCCAAGCACGATAGACCGCGCAGTGCGCTGCAAACGCAGGGGGAAGGGAGGGCTACTTAATGAATTAGAGGCTGAAGCAATGGCACGAGTAATACTGAAACTGAAGCCAGACGTAGCGTACGTCGACGCCTCGGACACTAATGAAGAGCGGTTTGGCGAACTAATTAGGAGAAGCCTACCATTCAAAGTTGAGATAGTATCCAAGCATAAAGCTGATGAAATTTTCCCAGCGGTCTCAGCAGCATCAATACTTGCTAAGGTTAAGCGAGACAGGATAATAGGGGAGTTAAGAAGGATTTATGGGGATTTTGGCTCCGGATATCCTACAGATCCTAAAACGGTAGAATTTTTAAAGCGATATTTGAGAGAGCACGGAGAGTATCCTGACATTGTTAGAAAAAGCTGGAAAACAGTCAGGAAAATTAAAAATGAAATTCACCAAGAAAAGCTCGATAAACACTTATAGGCGAGATGAAAAGGCAAAGCCAATGACGATTGACGTTCTAAGCTTCCTTCTCAATTTGAAAACTTGGGGTCGATATAAGTATACTGGTAAGGCGACTTCCTCTACGGATTGCACCCCCTCACTTCCGAGGACTTTGAGAACTACATATGCTTCAACCTTATCTCCTAGGACTTGAAAAACGCCTCCGCCTAGGTCTATGCGCCTTAAAAGCACTATTGGTAGCTTTAGTTTATCATGTAAATTTTCAGGGATAATTTCTGAAAGCCTTTCAAGTTCCTCCTTGTCGAATATGATTTGAGAGCCGCTTTTCGTTTTAACCATTGGAGTGGGCGATTCGAGTAATTGGCTCAGCGCCTTGAATTCCTTAGGTAAGTGGTCATTTATTCGCTCTATATCTGCCTTCCAAATCTTATTTAGAAGGCCCTCGGCTACCCTAACATTCCTATTAAACATTTCAACTTCAACCTTTCTCGTATCTAGCAACCACCATTGCATGAGCCTTATCAAATGGCTCTAAATGGACTGTCCCTATAATTTCGAATCCTCTCCTCTTCAGAGTGTCGATCTCTCGCTTGTACACCTCTGAGGGTGCCATGGTTACATCTACACTTCTAGCCTTTATTGCCAACATTATTTCCCCACCATCCTTTAGGAACATGTCTGCATTATCCGCAAGAAGCTTTGCCTGTTCAGGCTGAGCAACATCGCAGTAAATTGCATCGACTTGAGGAACTATTGTTCTATAAAGCGAAGGTTTGCGGGCGTCGGCAAGTATTGGAATCATGTTTTTCCTGCGTTCACATACTGTGATTAGCTCTCTAACGACTCTAGGGGCAAACTCGACGCAGTAAACGGTGCCTTCTGGGCCGACAATATCGCTGACGTGGCTAGCGGTTGTTCCCGTAGCTGCACCTAAATATAGTACCTTTAATCTAGGTTTTACTGAGATGTGCTCTATCCCCTTTAGGATTGCAGCTGCGAGCTTGCTTCTATAAGCATTCCAAATTCGGTACTCAACACCCTGGTATTTTATGAGAAGCTCGCCATAAACTTTAAAGCCTGGAGCCAGATTTACTGTTGCCAACCTTTTTGAGCCGTCCTCCATCTCAGCCCAGTAAACTCCTTCAAATTTCTCATGAGGATAGATTTCCACCATTTATTTCACCTCTTCTTCCTTCTCTTTTTGGGAGGTCTTCTTCTCACAATTCTCTTGGGAGGCTTAGCGTAGAGCTTCTTAATTTCTTCAATTCTTTTTCTCAAATCCTCTTTTAACTCATCGGCAATATATGTACCTGTGAAGGCATCAACCCTTGCAGCTATAGCGAGCTTGCCTGCTAATGCCCTCGCAATTTTACCTCTCTGCCACCTCGGAGATCTATGAATCTCAGGATACTGAAATATTACTCCGTGCTTAGGCGGCTTAGCTCCACTTCGCAGGGCGCGGAACAGCGCTTTCTCAGCGCCGAGAACCTGTATGGTGCTCGCTGGAAGTCGAGACAACTCCTCAAGGCCGCCAGCCAAAGCTATTAGCCTAGCTCCAATTAGAGCGCCTACTAAGCCTTTAATGTTTGGAGCGACTTCATCCATGGTTTGCTCGATGTAATTTTCAAGCTCATCTCTCATCCTGTACATTTCATTGATTATGGAGGATATTCTCATTATTGGCTCGATGTCCATCTCAGCTATATCCGCACCGACGGAAGCACTTGCAATTGAGGATATCTTCCTTGCACGGGATTCAGGAAACCCTAATTTAATGAGGTTTTCTTCAGTGAAATTGCGTCTCAACCCTAGTGATGACACCAGCCTGATGAAGCTGCTGTGATCTCTTACAAGGTCATTTAGCTCTGGAAAGTGTACTCCATACCACTCCCTTAGCCTTGAAACTAGAAGATTTATCGATTTATTTAAGTCGTCTATGGCATTAACTGCATGGGCAATTAGTAGGTCTCTCTTCTCAGCAGCTTCCCTAAGCTTCTTCCTAGTCATGATGACTGAGACTGAAGAAATGAAGCTGGAGGCCTCTTCAAGGGATTGGGAGAGGCCCAACTTTAAAGCCAAATCCTCGATCTCGCCCCTAATCTTCTTAGCTACAAGATTACCTACCTCAACAGTTACAGGGATGTCAATAATTGACTTTAAAGATCTGGCCAGCACCTCATCTTCAACAACTGCAGCTTTGACACCCATGGAAATCAGCTTATTACATAGCCTCTTCAGTTCCTCAATGACCTTTCCTTCCTCCAGCTTGAGTAGTTTCTCAGCCACTTCATCAGCATCTTTGGGCATGGCTTCAAAAGCTAATACTTCGCCCTTCTCATCACAAGCGAAAAGCGCAAATCCCGTTTCAACCAGGTAAGCTTTTCCAATGTCAGATTTTTTAAAATTGCTCATTGACTACACCACCCATGATTTTCTCAACAATCCTTTAAAGCTTTTACATAATAAGGTAATAAGGGTTGCAGTCACAATGGCTTCAGCAGACTTAACGGTCAAGATAGCCTCACTTAAATTGAGAAACCCATTAATTTTAGCTTCAGGCGTTTTAGGGAATACCGGCGCGATTCTTCGACGAGTTGCTGAAGCAGGAGCTGGAGCTGTCACTACAAAGTCTATAGGGCTTAAGCCTAGAAAGGGGTACGCAAACCCAACTATAGTTGAAGTAGACTGCGGATTCATAAACGCCATGGGGCTGCCAAATCCAGGAGTTGACGAATTCATAGAGGAGCTGAAAATAGCGAAGGAGGGGGGAGTCCCAGTTATAGCATCTGTCTTTGGCTCGAGCCCGAAGGAGTACGCGGAGGTCGCGCATAAGCTGGAGGATGCTGGAGCTGACGCTATTGAACTTAACCTGTCCTGCCCCCATGCAGGCGGATTAATACATTTCTCGCAAAACCCCAAGAAAGCATATGAAGTAGTAAAAGAGGTGAAAAGCACGGTTCGAATCCCCGTTTTCGCTAAGTTGACTGCGGAAGTGCCAAGCATAGCTGAAGTTGGATTAGCCGTGGAAAAAGCGGGGGCAGATGGCGTGACCGCAATAAATACGCTGAGAGCAATGGTGATAGATATAGAATTAGGATTGCCAGTATTGGCAAATGCCTTTGGAGGGCTTAGTGGGCGAGCCATTAAGCCAATTGCAGTCAGATGCGTATACGAGCTCTACGAGAAGCTGAGCATTCCAATAATTGGAGTAGGAGGAGTATTAACATCTGAAGATGTCATTGAATTTTTAATGGCCGGAGCAAGCGCAGTGCAGGTTGGATCAGCCATCGCAATAAAAGACCTATCAATATTTAAGGAGCTTACGGAGGGGCTTAAGAGCTTCATGATGAGAAAGGGGTATGAAAGGATTAGTGAAATCGCTGGATTGGCCCATAGGAGGTGACTTTCATGATTAACAGACCTATTCCATGCAAAGTGATTCAAGTAGTTGATGAAGCAGCGAATAGGCGAACCATATCAGTAAAGTGCCCGCAAATAGCCGAAGAAGCCCGTCCAGGGCAATTCTTAATGGTTTGGATACCGCGAGTTGACGAAATACCCATGGGAATTTCAGGAATAGGAAAGGAAGCCATCTCATTCACAGTTCATAAAGTCGGAGAAGCCACGGAAGCTCTATACAACATTAAGGTAGGCGACTGCATAGGGCTTCGCGGACCCTATGGTAATGGCTTCAAGATAATTAGGGGGAAAGCTCTAGTTGTTGGCGGCGGAACTGGAATGGCACCGCTAATTCCACTAATTGAAAAACTAATTGAAGTGGGCTCAAAAGTCACGGTAGTGAATGGCGCTAAAAGAAAGTGCGAACTCGTCTTCTTAAATAAATTGAGGACATTGCAAAGCATGAATAAAATAAAATTGATAATAGCCACTGATGACGGCTCTCTAGGGATGAAAGCTACTGCCGCAGAAATGGCTGAAAAACTCCTTAGCCAAGAAAGCTACGACGAACTATACGTTTGCGGGCCAGAACTGATGATACTTAAAATTTTAGAGATCGCAAAGAGAAGGGGGGTTCATATGCAGGCATCACTGGAGAGATATATGAAGTGTGCAATTGGAATATGCGGTTCATGCGTTATGGACCCCTTAGGACTTAGAGTATGCAAAGACGGCCCCGTCTTCCCCATTGAAATACTGGAAAAGATACGTGAATTGGGAAGGTACAGAAGAAATGCTGCAGGGATAAAAGAGCAAATCTAGGTTAGAGCCATTAAGTTTAAGTATCCGGATGATAAGTATGGTAAATCAGGTGAAAAAATATGCCCAGCCACGGATCACTTACAAAAGCAGGTAAAGTAAGAGCAGCCACTCCAAAGATTCCTCGCAAGCCGAGGACTAATCCATTCCCAAGAAAGCGAAGTAGGCGTAACTATTTCAGAAGAGTGATCATGGGAGGACTGCCCTGGCAGAGAAGGAGAAGGTAGTTTAGCAGATTGTAGACATCTTTTAACTCATAGACATAATTCTTGATGTCGTTATAGTTTCATGAATGTAGATGCCCCTATCAGCAAGCTCTTTTACGAACAATTCAAAGCGCTCAGGTGAAAGAGCTAGTTCTGGAGGAATAACTCCAGGGCCCTCAACTTCGCCCTTAACCACCATTCTAAGCATAATTGCGCAGGTGAATCCGGAGGTTCTGCCCATGGAAGTTACCTTTTCAACCTCGTCATAGTAGTCGATCATCTTATAGTTGCAGTGAACGCGCATGTTGCCTTTTAGCCCAACCACGTCGACGAGAAGTACAGTTATGTCCTTTTCTCCCTCTTCCATTCTAAGCTTCTCGCTCATCAACTTAGCTGATAATAGCTTTGGCGAAATCCTAATTCCTTCAACTTCAACTGGGTCGGTGTCGAAAAACCCTAAGTCCCTTAAAACCCTTACTTTCTCAGCATGGCCAGGCCACCTTATGGTTTTCTCGCACATGTTCTTTACATGCTTCATGGTGTGGATTAACGTTGATAGCCCATCCGTGTAAAAGCACTCCAACTCGCCGAGCTCAGGAAGAGTAAACTTTTCTAAGCCAGATAATGCAGGCACACAAATTACTTTGCCATTTTTAACTATTCTCGCAGGACTACAGTACTCGGCAATTAAGCTTTCAACCGAAAATACGATTTTGTAGTCGAGCGGGGGCGTGGGGCTGTACGGAATTCCTCCAACCCTTATGCATACCTCCTCAACCACATCCAAGTTACTAGCACCATACGCGACAAGCATGTTACTTAACCCTGGAGCTACTCCGCAGCCAGGAATTAAGGTCACTCCGGCTTTCCTAGCCAAGGCATCTAGCTCGAGTTGCTCCGGCTCAAATGCCAGATCCACCATGCTTACTCCCGCTTCAATGGCAGTTTTGTTAGCTTGAACCGTAAGCCTATGAGGGAGGGCTCCCGCAACACAATCAAAGTTCTTCATGATCTTTAAGAGGTCAGGTTTATTAGTTACATCCATTTGAATAATCGTAACTTTATCGCTCTTTATAGAAGTTCTTAGATTTTCTAGACGTTTGCTACTTATGTCAACTACAGCCACTTCGCCAATATTGTCGTCTCTCACCAAGTCTTTGACTATTGCATATCCCATTGGGCCGCAGCCTAAAACTAGCATGCGCATTTAATTCACCTACTGTGGCTATCATGATTTGAGCACATATATCTTGTGGGCATGAGGCAATGCTCAGCGAAGCTTAAACTTAAAGTCTCTTGCTCTGAAAGGTTTCAAGCCAGCTTATTAGGGAAAGCGCGAGGTGATCCACGCCCTTAGAGGCTATGCTGTTAAATAGCTTGACAAGCATGTCCCTAATACGCTTGCTCCACGAAACAATCGCTATATCAACAATAAAGTTAGGGTAAAGGTATTTTGGCGTAGCAATTACAAACCTGTTGGAGCCAACTCTAGCTATAATACCAGCAATCTCTCCGAGCTGCGTTGAAGGAGACTTAAGCGCAGAGGCAGCTCTTTGAAACTCGCGATCTATGGGGGATATTGTTGATTGGGTTCTTAAAATGTAATCGAGAACATCAGAATATTTAGCTTTAAGTCTCCCTATAATTTCATCCTTCAAGAAGCCTTTAAGAGATAATGATACCACGTCTTCCTCTATGTAGCCCATCACTAGAGTTAATATGTCAAGCTTAGCATGCCTATTTCCAAAAGCTTCTAGCTCCCCCACTAGAAGCCTAGTAAAGTCCCTAGCAGTCTTGCCAATTAATGATTTGAAGAAATTTAACAGAAGAAATCTTTGCTCATCATCGTACTTCTCAATCGTTATTGAAAGGTCGAGATATGCGGGGGAAAGTCTATCGCCATACAACTTAAACGTAAGCAGTGGACCAGCGTGATCAGTAGCTAAAAACAATTCTCCTTCACCCTTTAAGCGAGAAAAAAGTTCATCTAGCTCTTTTAAGGGAGCCTTGCACGTCTTAGAGGCGGCTGCATCTGCCGCTTCCTTCAAAGCAAGATTTAATATTTGAAGTGGAAGAGTTCCTCGAAGCGGCTTTAGCTCCCTCAATATTTCATTGCTAGCAAAACCTTGCTTGAAGAGGTCAGAAGCCGCCTTAAGGAATAGGTTACGCCTAACTTCTAGAATTAATTCGTAAAGTTGATCATCACTTAGCGACGAGACTTCATCGAAAGGTGCTTTACGTGCTAACCTAAGTACTTCACTATCAGGTTTGCCGTACAGAATCAAACACTTAACTAGCTGTTTTAGCACATTACCACCAACACTAATCCAATAAAAATTAAAGTAAACAAGTAGATAAAGTGCTTGCACTTACCGTTAAAGATTTAGTTCAAACCCGAGTAAGAGAATACTCGAGCGGGGGTGGCCGAGCCAGGTCAAAGGCGCGAGGTTCAGGACCTCGTGCCGAAGGGCTGCGTGGGTTCAAATCCCACCCCCCGCACTACAATTACAAATTCCTTTTCGAATATTGAAGCAGTATTAGCAGGAATTGAAGGTAAAGCTAACATGCCAGCCAAGATTAAAGGTTATGAATGGCTATAAAATGGAGTAGTAGACGTGATGAGTAATTGACACCATAACATGTGAAGCGCATAGGGCAATTAGCAACTCCTAAAAAGTGACCAAATAAGTGGATTTAATGAAGATTACATTCGCAGGTGAGATGCGTAATTACCTAGCAGTTATTCGAGCTAAACATGTAACCATGCAAATTTAGCTTTGACAATACAAATGCTTCTAACGTGTTGAGTTAAGTGGCTTCAGTAAAATAACTGGTGGGCCCGGTGGGATTCGAACCCACGACCCCCCGGTTATGAGCCGGGTGCTCTACCGCTAAGCTACGGGCCCGCTGTAAATTAGGTAGCTAATTGAGGATTATAGGTTTTTCTCTACCAATTAATTGGCGCCGGGGGCCGGACTCGAACCGGCGACCAACGGGTTAACAGCCCGTCGCTCTACCATGCTGAGCTACCCCGGCTCTATCTTAAATTGAAATACGATACGATTTAAGCTTGTTGGAAAATAGTAGTGAAATGAGTATTCTAATCCTTTATTGTCTCTAATATCGAGGTTATGTTCCACAGTTGAACTCGTGTGTGAGTCGGCATGTTTGGGTCCTGAGAAACCTCTTCCAAAATTCCAATGGCATTTGAGGCCCTTACACCAGGAGTGTACTTTGAGGTTTGCAGCGCTTTTATTGCTTCACTCGCAGCTCTCCTGATATTTCTTGGTACACTCGTATCTTCAACAATTCGTTGCAAGAGAGCTATTGCTTGTTGAATTTTATCCTCGACCATCGTGAATCAGCCTCCGCTTATTTACAATTCTCGGGGGCAAATTTAACTTTCACCTTTTATAATTTTTCTACAGCTTAATGGTAGAGGGAAAGCATATGGAGGAAGATAGAGCCAAGCTGAAGGAAATGGCCAACCTGCTTAGGTCAGGAGCAACAATGCTATCTCAAATATGCCCAGAGTGTAGTGCTCCATTATTTAAATTAAAGACTGGAGAAATAATCTGCCCACTATGTAAACGAAGAATCATCTTTGCAAAGAAGGGCGAAGAAGTGGGGGAGCTGCCAACGATGGCTGCAGAAAGGCTTAAGGAAGTTCTCTCCATCAAACTCTTGAAAGTTGCCGAGGAAATTGAAAAAACTGAAGATATCGAAGAAATATATCGCTTAACCGAATTGGCTAAGGCAATAGTGGATGTAATCAGCAAAATTTAGAGAATAGAGCAAAAGGCGAGTTATATGAAGAGAGATTTTCTTTTAGGAAAATGCGTCAGCTTCCCTAAATACAGCCATTACACAGCGCATTATAGTACAGTGCAAGACATCAAATACATAAAGAGAGCAATAGTTAAGGCTTTAAAGTCAATTGATGGGAAAAGGGATCGCATCATATTGTCCATTGCGGGCAGAATGGGAGAAGTTAATGGTGAAAGAATTTTTCAAGTGAAGGTTGCAGATGGAAATAAATTTAAAAAAATAAATAGCAATATTCTAAGAATTTTAATCAACTCAGTTGTCGATAACATATTAAATTTTATTGATTTTGAAGTTAAGATAAGGTATAGATATCTAGATGAAAACGGGAGAAGGAGATCTTCTTGGTCGGATAGGTACCTCGTGCGAGTTTATTTTACTGAATTAACATTTAAAATTCAGATATCCCACATTGGCGGTTTAAGGAGGTTTACTCCCAGAGAGCTGGGGAAAATGATTTACCTAGCTCTTGTTCAAAATTTGAGGAAAATGGGTATTCGGCCGTCAATTAGGAAAATTTACGAATTGTCCTAGCTATGGAGGATTAGAAAGTGAGAAGGACGAAGGACTTTCTATTTAGAGTTGGTAAGGAAAAATTTTGGTGGTGCGATAACTGCAACATCCCTACTTTAAGTTCAACGTGTCTCCGCTGCGGAGGTAAATCTAGAGGCCTTAAAGCATCATTACCGGGCGACTTGAGGCCTGCCTGGAATTTCGACTTAAAGCTCATTAGAAAAGTAGTTAATGAAGACTTTGGCAATGGAATCGGCGAAAAGCTACTTCCAAGTAATAAGCTTGTTCTGCTAAATAAAATACCTGGCATAGACTGGACTGATGAAGTCATCATAGATGGATTAGCAGTTGGATTAATGATGTTTGATGTCAGGGAGAAGCGTTGGAGATTTATGCCTAAAATTGAGGGAGCGCGACGCATATACCATTACGGAGGAAGAAAATGGGTTCGCGTGGATGAGGGCGCTACTAGACAGATAATTAATAAGAGAAACGTCATGGCTGCCGGCATTCTAGACGTTGATGATTCAATAAGGAAGGGAGACTACGTGTACATTCTATCCCACGACTACCAAGTAATTGCTGTTGGAAGAGCCAGAATGAATGGTAAAGATATGAAAGCCGGAGGACTCGGAGTAGCAGTTAAAACGAAAATGGCAGATAAACCTGGAGATATCTGCGAATTGAAATCCGAATCAACTTGGAGCAAGGCAGTTGAAGCAAATAGGGAATATGTGGAGGAGATTGCGAAGAAAGCCACTAAATTCATAATAGAAACTACTGAGAAACAACGCAAACCCATAGTGGTTGCATTTAGCGGCGGAAAGGATAGCGCATGCGTTTTGAATTTAGCAATGGATGCTCTTGGAGACAGCTTCAAGATAGCCTTCTTAGATACTGGCCTCGAATTCCCGGAAACCATTAACTACACTAAGGAGGCATTGAAGGAGCTCGACGTTGAAAACTTGCTGCTCTACGAAACTGCAGGGGATGCATTTTGGAAATGCGTAAACAAGCTGGGGCCGCCAAGTCGCGATCATAGGTGGTGCTGCAAAGTATGTAAGCTGAGATTAATGTCAAAGATAGTTAAGGAATTAGGTGGCGAGTGCTTAACATTTGTTGGGCAGAGAAAGTATGAATCCATGTCTAGAGCCGCTGAGCCACGCATTACCAGAACAATTCACGTCCCAGGACAGGTGAGAGCCAGCCCCATAAAGAATTGGAATTTACTGCACGTATGGCTATACTTAGGCTATAAGAAAATGAAAGTAAACTCCCTGTACTTTAAAGGACACGTAAGAATAGGCTGCTTCATGTGCCCAGCAAGCGACTTGGCTGAACTCGAACTTGTAAGAGAAAGTCATGCAGAGCTGTGGAGTAAATGGGAACACGCTTTAAAGCTGTGGGCTGAAACCCATAATTTAGATTCATCTTGGATCAAGTATGGTTTATGGAGATGGCGTAGACTTCCGCGCTATTGGAAGGACATTCTAGGTGAAGAACGTTTCTGGTCGCTGAAAAATTTGTGATGACCTTTCATACGCCTCACGATTAATACTTAGTCTAGGGGCAGCATACATAATTACCATCATGAACCCGAGGACAAAATCATGGAGTTAGGTCGATTGGTAAGAATTAATCCTAGGGGAATATGGAGAGATGAAGGGGAATTTAATAGATGGCTTGTAGGTAACATAGATATTCTCGCTGAAGCAAGAACAAAGCGCAATAGCACTTACCTAGCACCATCAGAGGGGTTATAGGTCCGTAGGCAAGATAATAGAGGAACGTGGAGGCAGAACCTAAGGCATCTATAGCCATGAGACCTTTATGCATGTCAGCTTTAGTGAAGGCCCTACCTAGCAACAGAGTGAGGGGTATTCCGAGAAGTTGAGCAGCAGTGAATATCACGCCTACTTCAAGGACCGTATAGCCAGTAATTAGTAAGTAGAATGGGAGAGCGTACCATAAGATGAGAGGAGGACACGCAAGTGTGTGGTAGAGTATGTACCTACGTGCTTCAGAAAGGAGGCCCCTGAACCGCATCGGCAGGCACCACTCACTCGCAGCGCCCCACTAAGTTGCTCGAAGCATCTCAAAACCCTATTAATCTTTATCGCCATTAGTTGCCTCAGTAAGGGTAGCAGGAAGAGAGCTTTAAGTTTTATTCAATCTCAGAAAGATATATGCGACTAAGAACTTCGGAAGACTATTATCACGGAATTTATACGTCTTGTTAATAGGATGTAGTATTGTTAAATCAGTTTAATAGGCTTAATAAATGTAGGGGATGAACCTCTTAGTCTTCTTCATATATTCCAAACAGTCTTCCCCGAATTTCTTATGAGCATTCTCTTCTCGATCTTTATTCTATACAGGATGCATGTGATAAGTAGCAGCATTGTGAGGAAGCTATATAAACTGGAAAAGAACAGGGGATTCCTAGGCTATACAGAATCATGGCTAGATAGCATGGATGCCTAATATGCCTATAAATATCATGCTTTACAAGCTTATGACCTGGGAGAACCTTGAGAGCATAAGTGTAGTACTTGCCAAGGGTCTTACTAGCAACCCAGCGGACATAGGCGCCCGCTATGAGCAGAATTAGGCCAATAACATTTACTGATGTAAACTTATAGTTCATTTCTCGTAGTATTACGAAATCCCACATAGTCGCAAGCAGAGCTATAGATCACACTAGCGTGGCTAAAACTATGACGTACATGTCATCTCTCCATCTTGCACTTCATACACCTTCACTCAGCCTTATCACTGGTTTACCGCACAAGTAAGTTTACTCACTATCAATAACTCTTAACACTACTTAGAGAGTACTTGATTGGGGAGGCTCTATGGGAAGGGCTCTCTCAAGAGGGTGCGGAGGTTTCTGTCCGCCCTAAGAAAGACTCAACAACCATTTTTATGTCACTGAACACCTCACCGACACTTCGCTCACCATCAACAACGACCCAATTAAATTCCTTGGAAAGTTTGAGGTAACAATTCCTTACTTTCTCGAGAAAAGCATAGTTCCGCTCATATATGTCCTGCTCTTTCTTCATACGTTTAAATGACGTATCAACGGTTATGTCTATGACTACCACTAAGTCCGCCTTTGGAAGACCTTCTTCAAGGCATAACAGCCACTTGAGTGGAAGGTCATTGGCTAAGCCATAGGCAATCCCTGAGGGGGTATATCGGTCTGCTATGACTATTCTTCCATCATCGATCCACTTTTCAATGTCGCGCTTTCTCTCCCACCTATTTGCTACGTATAGAAGCTGGCGAACTTCGGCTGAAAAGTTGCGCTTGCCATCGAGAAAAGCTTTAATTTCCTTTCCAATTGGCGTTGAGTAGTCTGGAAACTCTATTGTCTCAACTTTAAGGCCCAAATTTTCAAGCCAAGCTTTAAGCAACCTTGCCTGAGTTCCCTTACCAGACTTATCTATTCCCTCTAAGGCGACTAGGCGCCCAGCCAATTAGGCACCTCCAAGCCATGAGCCTGTTTAAGCACGAAATATATAGCCCTTGTCTTTATAACAACATAGCGACTTAAAGCATTAAAACGCGGAGAAAGTCAACATGTGGAAGAGCTATTCGGAGATTAGAGATCCAATTTATGGATATATCTTCATAAGTGAAGTAGAGCGAAAAATTATAGATACTGAGGTATTTCAGCGGTTAAGGAGGATCAAACAACTTGGAGGAGCATACTTAACCTATCCAGGAGCTGAACACACGAGGTTTGGGCACTCCATAGGGACAATGCATCTTGCAGGCAAGCTCGGCGAGCACTTGTTAAAGCTTGGATTAATCGAAGAAGAGGATATAGAGCGCATTCGCATCGCAGCCCTCCTCCACGACGTGGGTCATGGCCCATTCTCTCACGTATACGAAGACGTATCTACGAAATACATTGGCAAAAATCATGAGGATTTGACGCACTGGCTAGTGTTGGAGAGCGAAATAAAGGACATTCTTGACGACCAAGGATTAAATCCAATTGACATTGCGAATTTAGCCGTAGGAAGGAAGGCTACGAGCGGAAAGCAGTTTTTGGACCAAGTAATTTCAAGTCAGTTTGACGTGGATAAGATGGACTTTCTAGTTAGGGACTCGCACTTCACAGGAGTACAGTACGGGTTAATTGACGTTTTTAGAATAATATATTCGATCGACGCGATAAATGGAAACTTGGCAGTAGAAATACCTGGGGCACTTTATGCTCTTGAAGCTTTTTTGATAGCTAGATATGAAATGTTTAAGGCAGTATATTACCATCGAACGGTTAGAAGTGCGAATGTTATGCTTTCCAAAGCAATGGAGCTAGCCAAGGATTACTTAGGGCTCGTGGACTTCAAAACCCCAGAGGAGTACCTGAAGTTGGATGATGCATTTGTCATCACTAAAATTAAAGAACTGAAGAGCAGCAACGATGAGGAATTGAAGCAAGCATTCAAGCTAGTAGACATGCTAAGTAAACGAAGGCTACTCAAGTGCGCATATGAAGTTACAGTTCACATTAAAGACAAGTTCATGGCCAGCATGCTCACCCGAGAAAGAGTTAGGGAAGAGCTGGAGCAGGAAATCGCTAAAAGAGCAGGAGTAAGTGAGGAGGAAGTATTTATTGACGTGCCAACACTCCCATCCATTCCATACAATCCGAGGCAGCTTGACCCTATGGAAATAGTAGTCTTTGAGGAGGAGAAAGGCAGAAAGATTCTGCACCGTCTAAGTGAAATCTCCGACATAGTTAATGTGCTTAAGGGATACCTCGACGTTGTAAGAGCATATACGTTCCCAGAGTACAGGGAGAAGGTAAGGGAAGCTGCGCGGAGCATTTTAGGGGAAGGCCCTACTTCAACTAAAATTTCACTTTAGCGGTAAAGCAATCCATTAAGCCCTAACCACCTTAACTCTTCCAGCAGCGCCATCAACGTAGACGTAATCGCCATCGCGAATTACTTCGAGGGGGTTAATCAATAAGTGGTCGACTAATGGGATATTTGAAATTATGCATCCAACAATCACGACATGATCAGCTTCAATATTTATTATCGCTGCAGGAGCTGTTCCAAGTTTCGACATCCAATACAAGGTGTAGGCGCCTACTGTGCTGCCCTTGCCATGAGGAAAGACCAGCACCTTACCTGAAATGGATCTCCCATTAAGAGGATGCCCCGATTCAATTATTAAGCCAGTGGGGGGGTCTACGCCACCAAAGAAGGATATCGGCTCACTGGAAACTAGAGCAGGTCCTTCTCCAGCACTTCCTGATAATCCACGCCCCTTAAGGAGCAGTTCCCTTCCCTTCAAGGCTAACTTGCCTCCGCAAAGCTTTGAATGCAGGTTTTCATATCCATGAGAGTTACCGTAACTTTCTGTAGAGAGGTTAAGTAATGCGCCGCTTTACATGAATTTGTAGCGACAATAGCATCCTTAAGTACATTTCTCGGCATTACTACCGGGCAAGTGTCACAGAAAATTTGTCCTCCAGCAGCTTCTATGGCCGTTACATATCCGCACCTCTCTGCTTCCTTAAAAACGGTTTGAGAAGTAAATATCCATAGCTTAACGCCCTTCTTAATGCGTTTGCCCCTTAGTAGATGTGAGAGATTCCTGATTTCATTCAAGCTGCAGTGCGGACAGCCAAAGATTATGAACTGTGACTTCAAAGTGGAAGAGAATTCATCGATAAGTCTGGAAATGTCGCTTTTGTCGATTTGAATTTTCTCTACAGCAGTTGAAGAGCATTCATCATCTAGGTGAAACATAGAGATGCCTCCAGAAGTAGCCAACCCCGCGGAAAGTGCTTTTAAAAGCTCTAGTTGCTTACGCCTAAATCCGCAAATAGCAGGCACGCCAATTCCCAAAGTTTTGCCTATGAGGTATCCAAGTGCGCTGGCCTCAAGAATAGAGGAAATTTTAGTTGATACCAAAACTTTGCATGTTGCACCTCGCATACTTTCAAGGTGGTACCCACAATATGGCGTCAGCCCCGTAATTGCAGAGGCAAGCGCTGATGGGCCGCTTTCTCTATTGGTCTTAGCGCCAACAACTGAATTTACATATACAACTGCTGAAGACTCAGCCCACGCAACATCACTGCCACGCTTAGGTAGATTCCCGGAGAGATATGGAGTACAAGTACATATGGGCTTGGCACCCATCCGCTTGAAAGCTTCAATTATGCGTTTCTGCTTTACGTAAAACTCTTCAGATACGCCCATTTCCCTCCATTTTATAAGATCAATTCCAGCGGGGTTTAGGGTTGTGAGAACTTTAACTCGAGCGCCCAGCAACGAAAAATCTTCGATAAAGGATAATCCCGCATCGCCGATGTTAGCGTAGCTAATACCCGAAATGTGGGCGCTTGAAATTGGAATCAGCTTTTCAGCTCCTAATGCATCTCCTAGAGCTACGAGCAACTCCATGGCTTTCTGAACTGCTAAGCCCCGCTCGCCTTTAAGCATTAATTCCTGCTCTTTAGTGAGGTGCAATGCGAAGGGCCTCCAAGATCTTCTTAACTTCACTCAACCGGGGAATTGCGGCCTTTTGAAAGTGATGAGCAGGCTTATTTAAGGGCTTTGTAGCATCAATTCCCATCTTCGCAGTTATTAGTTGCTCTTGGTCCGCTGATGGATCAATACTTGAGCCCCTCACATGCCTTATGATCAAAAGGTCTTCATCTGCTTGAAAGCGCGTTGCAATGGCCCACTCAACCTCGTTAATGTCGTCTATGTTGATGTCTTCATCAACAACGATTACATGCTTTAAACTTGGATGAGCTGCAAAGGCTGCTAGAATTGCATTTTTCGCATCACCTTCGCATGCCTTTTTTATTGATATAATTGCATGAAGCCAGCCGCACCCTCCAAATGAAAGCTTGACATCCTTAACCTCTGGAACTACTTGGCTGACGTATTTGCGAATTAGAGCCTCCCTGTGAAATCCCATTAGAAGTCGGTGTTCAGAGCTTGCTGGGAGAATGGCTTGATAAATCGCATCTTCTCTCATGAAAATCTTACTAACTTTTATCACAGGCTGCTTTCGAATCACATCATATGTTCCAGTTATGTCGACAAATGGACCTTCGTCTGAGAGCGTATTAGGGTAGAGAAAGCCTTCAATGAGGATCTCTGCATCTGCAGGAATTAAAATATCAGCATGGGTACAGCGCGTGACTTTGAGCTTATTTCCCACTAATGAGTTTGCCACGTGAAGCTCATCAACCCCTAAAGGTGGAGATGAAGATGCAGCTAGGAGAACTGCGGGGTGAAGCCCAATGACAATTGCTATTGGAAGGGGTTCTCCCATACGCTCTGCCCTCTTCATCATGTGGTATAAATGTCTGGGAACTACACGGATTACCAATGTTCTCTCATCTAGAACGAGCATTCTATGAATCGAAGCGTTTTGGTAGTGTTCCTTTAAATCTTTAGCAATAACTACTCCAGCAGTAATGTAAGGCCCAGCATCTCGCTCATAATGAGTGAGGGCCGGCAGCCTATACAAGCTGGTTTCTTCTAAGTCTTTAACTGGAGCATCCTCAACTTCAGTTGGAGGAGTAGGCTTCTCAATTGCCTCTAGAAGCAGGTCATGCAATTTGTAGCTCGACACACCTAGAGCCAAACTAAGCTTATTCCGAGAATTGCAAACACCGCCTACAACTTTAATGCTAAATCCCTTCACACTCTTAAAAAGTGCTGCTGGGCCGCGATCCAACACTTTCAGTGCCGCAGCTATCTCGTACTTAGGTGAAAGCGAATGCTCAACGTGAACCAGCTCTCCTGCCTGCTCAAGCACCTTTAAAGCACGCCTCAAATCTACATCAGCCAACATTCACACCAAGAAAAAGGGGCATCGCCGCACAATTAAACATTTTCGAATACAAAAGGTAGAGGTTCGCATCTTGAATTAAGAGGTAAAAAATAAATAATCCGCCACATTTTGCAGTAACGGTATAGGAGGAGATCACCATGACGGCTGTAACTGGTCAACCTGTGCTTCTTTTAAAGGAAGGAGCAAGTAGAACCATAGGGCGGGAAGCATTAAGGTCTAACATACTAGCCGCTAGAATATTGGCTGAAACAATAAGAAGTTCACTCGGTCCTCGCGGTATGGATAAAATGCTAGTAGACAGCTTCGGAGACATCGTGATAACTAATGATGGTGCGACGATCCTAAAGGAAATGGATGTTCAGCACCCAGCTGCAAAAATGATGGTTGAAGTAGCAAAGGCACAGGACGACGAAGTTGGAGATGGAACAACAACGTCAGTAATTCTAGCTGGAGAACTGCTAAAACAAGCTGAAGACCTCTTGCTACAGGATGTCCACCCAACAATCATAATAGAAGGTTACAAGAAAGCCATGGACAAAGCTCTAGAGATAATTGATGAAATCGCAGTCCCAATAGACCCAACCGATAAGGAGACGCTGAAGAAAGCAGGAATAACATCATTGTCAAGCAAAGCAATGATAGTTGGCGCAATTGAAAGGCTAACCGAAATGGCCGTAGATGCAGTTCTACAAGTTGCTGAGAAGAAGGATGACAAATGGCACGTAGACATAGATAATGTGAAGGTAGAGAAGAAGGAAGGCGGATCTCTAGATGACACCAAGCTGGTTTACGGCATAGTTCTGGATAAGGAAGTTGTTCACCCAGGCATGCCAAAGCGCGTGGAAAATGCAAAGATTGCACTGCTAAATTGCCCAATTGAAGTCGAAAAAACCGAAATCAGTGCAAAGATACACATTACAAGCCCAGAACAGATGCGCGCATTCCTAGAGCGAGAAACTGAAATGCTTAAGAAAATGGTTGAAAAAATAGCCGAAGTTGGAGCAAACGTGGTCATATGCCAGAAGGGCATTGACGACGTAGCCCAGCACTACCTAGCCAAAAAGAAAATCCTGGCAGTGAGGAGAGTCAAGGAGTCAGACATGGCAAAAATAGCGAAAGCTACAGGTGGAAAAATCATTACCAGCATTGACGACTTATCATCAAAGGACTTAGGAGAAGCTGAGCTTGTTGAAGAAAGAAAAGTCGGCGAGGACAAGATGGTATTCATCGAGGGTTGCAAGAACCCTAAGGCAGTAACTATTCTGGTACGCGGAGGAACAAAGCACCTCATTGATGAGGCAGAGAGATCACTGCACGATGCACTGTGCGTTGTAAGAAACCTAGTTAGAGAGCCTAAGATTGTGGCTGGAGGAGGAGCTCCAGAAGCAGAAGTAGCGCATAGAATTCGAGAGTGGGCCAGAACACTAAGAGGAAAAGAGCAACTTGCGGCATTGAAGTTTGCAGATGCCTTAGAGGTCATACCATTAACACTAGCTGAAAACGCAGGACTAGACCCAGTAGACATCATGGTCGATTTGAGAGCCAGACACGAGAAGGGCGAGAAATGGACAGGAATCGACATTGTAAATGGAAAAGTGACAAACATGTGGGAGAAGGGAGTACTAGAGCCAGCTTGTGTGAAGAAGCAAGCAATCAAATCTGGAACGGAAGCTGCAATAATGATTCTGAGAATAGATGACATAATTGCAGCTGCACCACCAAGCAAGGAAGAGAAAGGAAAGAGTGGAGGAGAAGAATTTAGTTAAATAGATAATTAGTTAAATAGATAAAAAAATAATTATATTATTTTTTTATCTATTTACATGTTTAAAATATTGTGTTTTTAGAATTTAGTCTCGCTTTCTTCTTCCTCTTCTTTCTTCTCCTTTTCCTTCTCCTTTTCTTCTTCAAACCTTGATGCAGCGATTATATCGTCTATCCTCAAAATCATTGCCGCTGCTTCAACTGCCGACTTGATGGCATTGAATTTAACTATTAATGGTTCGACTACGTCCAATTTTAGCATGTCCGCTGGCTTTCCGCCGAATACGTCAACTCCATACCATTTTCCTTCTGGTTTCTCGTGTGATGCTCGTAGCTCTGCAAGAATGTCTATTGGATCTAGCCCTGCGTTCTCAGCTAACGTTCTGGGGACAACTTCTATCGCATTTGCAAACGCTTCTATTGCAAGCTGCTCTCTTCCACCTACGCTTACTGCATATTCTCTTAATGCCTTGGCAATTTCAAGCTCTGGAGCTCCTCCTCCAGCCACAATCTTAGGCTCTCTTATTACATCCGCTACCACGTAGAGTGCATCCTTTATTGCTCGCTCCGCTTCATCTACGAAGCGCTCAAGACCGCCTCTGATTAGGATGCTCACTGATCTTGGATTCTTGCAGCCCTCAACAAACACCACTTTTTCGTCTGCAACTTTTCTCTCTTCAACAAGCTCAGCTTCTCCCAAGTCACTGGCTGTTAGGTCGTCTATATTAGTGACTATTCTCCCACCAGTAGCTCTGGACAGCTTCTCCATGTCTGACTTCTTTACTCTCCTTACAGCGAGTATTCCATTTTTGGCTAGGTAGTGCTGAGCAATGTCATCGATGCCCTTCTGGCAGAAGAGGACGTTCGCTCCAATGGATTTGATTTTCTCTACCATTGACTTAAGTAGGCGCTCTTCTTCTTCTAGGAATGCGCGCATTTGCTCTGGGTCTGTTATTCTAATTTCAGCATCGATCTCGGTTTTTTCAACTTCCAGTGGACAGTCTAATAGTGCAATTTTCGCGTTTTCCACGCGCTTTGGCATGCCTGGGTGAACAACTTCCTTATCAACTATGATGCCGTAGATCAGCGTTGTGTCCAGCAGTCCACCGCCCTTCTTTTTGATAATTTGAATTTGGTCGATATCAGCAAATAGCTTGCCATCCCTTTCTTCTGCTATTTGCTTTACTGCTTTAACTGCTATTTCAGCCAAGTGCTCTTTGGCCACGGCAACTACCTTTCCACTCATGGAGGTCATTGCAATTTTCTTTAGGGTTTCTTCGTCATCGATGTTTACGGGTATGGCTATTTTTTCTAGAACTTCCTTGGCTTTATCCACAGCTTTCTTAAAGCCATTAATTATTAAGGTTGGATGAATGTTCTTCTCTAGCAGGGATTCCGCCTCTTTCAGTAGCTCACCTGCAAGAACTACAGCTGTTGTTGTCCCATCACCAACTTCCTTGTCTTGAGACTTTGCTACTTCAACCATCATTTTTGCAGCTGGGTGCTGAACATCCATTTCTTCTAGGATTGTTGCACCGTCATTAGTTATGGTAATATCGCCTAAGCTGTCTACTAGCATTTTATCCATACCGCGAGGGCCAAGCGAGCTCCTAACGATTTCAGCAACAGCTCTTGCTGCCATGACATTTACTCTTTGAGCTTCCTTTCCAAAAGTCCTACTTGTTCCCTCCTTCAGGATTAGTACTGGAACACCACCAATTTGCCCAATAGTAGCTACCTTAGGTCTAGCCGTCATCTCTATCGCCCCAACAATAAACACTAGTGCGACTATATATTCATTTCTTCATAAGGGATGAGCCTGTTAAGGTAAGTGTTGAAAATAATGGATCTAATGGCGCGGGCTAAAATGACCACGGATCGAGTTTTTTAATCTCTCTTCCAGTATCGCTTATCTTCACATTGCCTAGCACTATTAACCCTACTTCTTCATTAACTGGAGTTAATGTCTCAATAGACCGCTTTGAAAAGTTTACTTCTTTAATAATCCCTATTCCTAGGAAGAGGCCTTCAGAGCTGAAGAGGCCGGCCAAAAGTCCTTTTTCGAAGCCTTGCGGCAGCAGTATTATCTCTTCCTTACCAGTTTCCTGTTTGATTAATTCTTTAGCCTGCTCTTTCAGCTCATTTGAAATGTCGCCCTTTGAAATTAATAGGAGAGCGTCAGAGCAGTGTTCACCATATAGGAACTGGAGGCCAGTTAATGATTCAAGGTTTTTAAGCTCTTCGCGGGGGAGCGGGAAGCCTGAGCCCATAAATGAGAACATTAGCCCAACCCTATCCATTGAGAAAACTCTAGTTTTAGCTCCTGAAAGATATTTGTTGTATGAGGCTTCCCTAATGAGTCTTCGTTCTTCTTTACTCCTTGACCTAATCACTCTTGGAGTGGGTATGCGAATGATCTCCAAGTTGGTGAGCCCTTGGAAGGGCTTTAATAGATGCTCTAGCTCACTGCCGCGCTGAATTGCAACTACTGTTTTTGGGTTAAGAAGCAACATTAAAGATAACTTTAAGGTTCGCGCTCCTCTACCAGAAATCCACCCACTTGTATTAACTACGATTACTTCTGCTCCTTCCTTAAGCGCAGCATCCAAGAGCGTTCTCGCACCGACGATAACTCTATCGATCAACCCTTTAGGTGAAGTTGAGCCGACGAAAAAGGCATTAAAGAGGGGAACGACGGATAATGAGGCTACGGGCTTCTCTAGGAAGCCCAATCCTATGGTTGTCGGAGGTCCTATGTCAGATTGACCCAAGTCGTTATCTATAATTGCCGTTTTGAATCCCCTAATGTAAGATTGGTTGGCTAGGAACGTGCAGAACGTGCTTTTTCCGCTGTCAACATCCCCAAGCACTATAATGGTCATGGGCTTCTCCATATTGAGAATTCTATCCACCGCATTTTTCCATTCAGGGGGGATGGTAATGTCCTCCAGCTCCTCCAATCCACCACCCTCTCCAATTCTCACTTCTATGATGGAATCTTCTAAGGCTTCGAACACCATAACTTTGGACTTTGGAACTACAGTGGATTCTCTAGGTAGCATCCTCTTTCCGAGAACTGTCAAAGAGCCTTCAATTACCTGAATAAATGCTGGTCCTTCAACTTTGATCACTCTAGATTTTGCTAACTCCACCTTCATGTCCAGACACCTCGAGCCTATTTATGGGAGCTCCTCTACTCAAAGCGATGTTACATGCCGCCTTAACGTCAGATGGGAGAGGATATTGCTTAATATAGGGGGACATGGGCAGGGATTCGCTAACTAACTCCAAATGCGTCTTAGGAGGTAAAATGATTTCACGCAATCTAGCGAGGATGGTATGTAGATATTTATCTCCACCGCTTCCAATTCGTATAATTCTCCTTCTAGCTGGGCACATGGAAAGCAATTTAGTTAGAAATTCAACTAGTTTATCCGTGCTGTAAAATACCTTTAGCGCTATGGGCGTTCCGTCAGCAAGA
Source organism: Candidatus Culexmicrobium cathedralense (assembly GCA_025061115.1). Taxonomy (GTDB): domain Archaea; phylum Thermoproteota; class Methanomethylicia; order Culexarchaeales; family Culexmicrobiaceae; genus Culexmicrobium; species Culexmicrobium cathedralense. Next base: position 786,877 of record JANZKC010000001.1, read on the forward strand.
GCTGCAAAGCCCAATTTGGCACCAGGATCTATTCCTATTATCAAGTTATCGAACATGGTTTTGCCCTTGAGCGCACAAATAACCTTGAAAATGGACTCTTCAGCATTCTCCTCAGTGACAGTTATTACAGTTTTCCGATCATCGCATTTTGCTTCACCGCGTGAAGTGAGCACAACCTTGATGTCATTTGGTACGGCAAGTCCAGGAGTAATGCTTACGAAATCAATGCTGTGCTCCTTAAGCAGCCTGGATATGATGTAGTAAATTCTCGGGTCCCTTGTCATTATTGCAACCTTTGCCAACGCTCCATCACCAAATGTAGCTCATCATAACTAGAGAAAAGTCGAGAGTTATATACCCTTTGCGCCAATGTGATTTTGAAATGAAACCCAACGCAATAGCGACAGGACACAGGAAGCTTGATAGAGCTTTGAATGGAGGAATCAACATAGGGAAAGTAACGCTGATTTATGGAGAAGCAGGAACAGGTAAAACAGCCATCTCATTAAGCTGCTCTGCAACCTGCGCACTTTTAGGCTTGAAAGCAATCTATCTAACCTCTGAAAAGCCTTTTCCAGCAGAAAGGCTAGCTACTATTGTTGGCAGAAACCTTGAAAAAGCAGCTAAAAGGATAGTGGTCATTGAACTGGAAGACTTCGAGCAGCAACTGGAAACGATAGAGAAGCTCGAATTTTTCATTACGCCCACGGTGGGATTAGTTGTAGTCGACACGATTACGGCTAGGTATAGGGAGGCAATTTCTAGAGGTGTGGACTCAATTAGCGCGAATAAATCGCTAAGTAGGCAACTCGCGATGTTACGGTACATTGCAGAGAGAAGGGGTGTAGCAGTAATTGTAACAGGACAAGTTAGGGAGGTCATAGGTGAAGACAGGGAAGAGGTTGTCGCTTCAAAAGTCATGCAATTTTGGCCAAACACCATAATTAGGCTAGAGAAAATCGAGAATAGAAGAATCGCATTTATAGAGAAAAGCGAAAATAAAGATGCATTAGGATTCAGGGTGCTGTTCAAGATAACTAGCCGAGGAATAGAAGATGGAGAATATTGAATGGGTTTTGCAATTAATTTGGAGAATATTGCCAGCATACATTGCAAATGCGGCGCCAGTCGCTTTCGTGAGGAAGGGGCATCCGATCGACTTCGGCAAAAAAATGAGGGACGGAAATCCGATATTTGGGCGAGGAAAGACCTTTGAGGGGTTTATTGTTGGCGTAACTGCAGGCACGTTGATTGGTTTGATTCAAAGTAGAGTCGCTGCATCGTTCATGCTGGCCCTTGGAGCTATGATTGGAGATCTCACGGGATCCTTTTTAAAGAGAAGATTAGGTATCCGGAGCAGTGAGCCCGCACCTTTGCTGGATCAGGTGTCCTTCCTTATAGGTGCAATAGCTCTTTCAAGCATATTGGAGGCATACTCGCTGGAGGAAGTCGTAGTCTTAATTTTAATTACCATACCATTACATCTAATAACAAACATTTTCGCGTACTTCATGAAGCTTAAAAAAGTGCCGTGGTGATGATTTGAAGCTAAATCCATCCAACCTTTTTAGCGAATAGGTATTGAAGTGAAAGTAGAGATACTATCAGCAGTATTGAGCCAAAAGCTAATAGCATATTTGTATATTTGGGGTCATGCGTTATTTTACTGCTCATTTGAATAAGTAAAAGACCTAAAAACCCACATAAGATTAACATGGAAACAACTACTGCCTCAACAACTGTTTGAAAATCAAGGTATGGAGCAAGGAAAGATATTCTCCCTCCAATTGGAATGAACCATATTGGTGGCTCTACCAACACATATACAGCTCCACTCATCAAGAAAATACATGTAAATACGGAAATTAGAGGTATAAGTTTATAGAATAAAGCTCGCATAGAAGTTGCAATTTTCACTACACTTGAGAGGCTTCTTGGCAGTCTGCGCAAACGCAACACCAAAAAGCAATGGGAATTAGGATAGAATTAAGCTTTACCATAGCTAGGTGTAGGAAAAAATAAATTTCCGATATCCAATTTGTGGGCGGAGGCCACCAGATGCGAGCAGTGGAGTTAGCTTGCTCAATGTACTTTTATAAAAGCAACTTAGGACTTCTCTTTCCATCGATAGAGGCAAACGCAGAAACATCTAAAGTAATAGCTGAAATTGCAAAATACTCTGAAATGGTTAATAAGAAGATAGCTGATCTAGGGGCGAAAAGAAACCTAGAGGTTGCGCCAGCAATAGGATATTCGGAGTTTATGGGTAGAGAATTAGAGATTGCATATCTCTCAATAGGTGACGATTTTCCGGATGTAGGATACGTTTTAAGACCAATATTCATAGAATTGGGGGACATCGGGTTAGAAAGACCAAGCGTGAGCGTCTTTGCATTTTACCATCCGCCAGTTAAGGTCATAATAGATAATGTGCCCGGATGGGTAACCCCTCAAGGCATGACGTTAAGGGACGTAAGGGCGCTGGGAGCCCCAAAGCAGATTCAAATTAACATATATAATGTAGACTTTAACTTGACGAAGATGCTTACTAAAGCCATTATAAGGTGTGCCTTATGGGAGAGGGCTTTTTCGGTTCCTTCAGAAAAAGCCGTTGAAGCATATACTGAAAAAATCATGAGGAAACTTAACAGCCGAGAAAAAACGCAGATAGTTATGGGAATAAAGGAAATTGCAGAAGGTGTTTTAAAGAGAATAGAGAATCTAAGCAACGAACTTGAAGCATGTATGGGAGATGAACTTAGCAAAGTAGATCTACTAATAAGATCGATTATCAAATAAAGCGCTTCTTAAATGTCTTAGCATATACTGCCACCACAACTAGTGGACTGTTACACTTTGGACAGCTTCCAACTTCCTTAAAGATGTAATCTCCCCGCCTAAACTCTCGCTCCTCCTTAAAGTTACAACTTTCATTTGTGCACTTAATTGTTACTACGCTTAAGAATCTAGGTCGAAGTCTATATTGCAGCTGCCTCTTATGCTGAAAAGCAAATATGAACGATAATGCTAGGCATATTATACCGGAAAGGATATAGTCGAGAGACAGGCTTTCACCGGCTTCACCCTTAAGATCCGCTAAGCCTAAGAAGAAAAGTACAAAGGCAGCAAACGAGAATATCACTGACATTATCATTAATATTTGCGACTTTCCACTCTTTGCCATGCAACTCACCCATTACTGACCGATGCCAATGGTATTTCCAATTCCTGCAATAATCACTGTCTCCCCCTCCTTAACCCGCTCCCTGATTATGTCCAGCACTTTCTGAACCGCCTTTTCAGCAGCTTCTAAAACTTCCCTACGCATAACTGTTATGGCTTCTTCTAATGAAATCTTTATTGCAATAGCATCTATTGGAATGTTGTATTTAACTGCAATTTCCTCTATTTTATATTTTTCAGGGCCAGGGTCACCAATAGCAGCTCCTACACCCTCTGCTATCCTGCCTGTCTTTTCCCCTTCGAGTTTGGCCGCAGCATCAACCATAATTATTCTGGCAATAGACCCCCCGTTTTGAGCTACAATTCTGGCGATAGCCTCTCCCGGCTTTCCAACTTCTGCCCCCGGACCTTTAGCCTTAATTACTATGACCTTCCGACCTTCAAAGTCAAACTCTGAGGCAACGACATTTTTAGCTATCTCTTTATATGGCTTTCCACGCATAAGCTTTGCTGCAACAAGCGCTCCAACGCCATCTCCGATTGGCTTGCCATTCGAAAAAGCGTCTACTGCGCCGAAGAAAGCTTCAGCATAACGCAGTATTATTGGAAGATACATCTGAAGTTGCATTATGAAGACAACGCTTTTCGTTTTCTTACTAAGAAGAAGCAAATGCCGTATTTCTCTATATAGAGTGTTGAGTACAATGGTTGCCTCCAATAATCCCTCTATATTTGAAATAAAAGTAGGATCAGCGTTGGGAGCAATTTTCCTGGCGAAAGCTTCAATTCTCCTATCACGCGTATTCAGTACATGTTCAAGTCTTCTAATAACTCCAGCAGGATCAAGAGAAACCGGCGCTATGTAAAAGAAGTCCAGAAAGTCTTCAATTAAAGGAGTGGGGTCAAAGTTCGGGTTGCCTAATTCCTTGACAGTTTTTATGGTGATGCTCTTTGCGCTAGATGCAAGATAATGCAATCGCCGAAGTGCTCCCTCCGCCTCCCTAATCCACATCCAAACCTGAATACGCTGATTAAACAGCGTTATAAATAGAGCAAAACCCAAGAAGAATATTATGTCAAGTACATATTTATTAAGGGAATCCTCAATTGGCAAGAAAGACATGATAATTAACTTCAAGCCGCCTCTAAACCTCCCAATTCGGTTAGAAACATGATGAAAACTATAAATAAATTTATTCATCCCATTAAGGCTTAATAAAATCAAAAATGAAATTGCAAATTAATGAGTGCACCGCCAGCACGCCCCTTTCCCGGTGCCTCTCGGACACCAGTACTCAGGCGCGCGGCAGTGGGCTTGACTTCCGGGTTCGGAATGAGTCCGGGTATTTCCCCACTGCCTATGGCCGGCGGTGCACTCAAAATATGGGAGTTACTTGCACACTAATAAACCTTCCTTCATCAACTGAACTTAACTATCAAAAGACAATCGATAAGTTAAGCTTATAAAACATGGATACAAGCTTTTCTTGGGCCGGGGTCGCCTAGCCTGGTTAGGGCGCCGGACTCATAATCTAAGCGATATAGGGGACCAGACATAGGTGGAATCCGGTTTTCGCGGGTTCGAAGCCCGCCCCCGGCACCAAACACTGGTACCCTTCTAAACCAGCAATACTCGCCATGGGCATAATAGAAGAATCTAAGGTCTTATTCCTTAAACACTCATTTTCAAAATAAAGCCGGGGAGGGGATTTGAACCCCTGTAAAGCGGATCTGCAGTCCGCCGCCTAACCACTTGGCTACCCCGGCTCTATATTAAGCTACTTGCAAGGTGGATTATATAAGTTTGACTTGAAGAAACTTAGTGGATAGCTATAGTAAAGTGCTTACTTAGCTTGCAGAGGCTCTTGGAGAGCTTCTATTACTATTCTTGTAGGTACAGATATCTTTGAGCCAGCAACTTTAAGCGCTCTTTTAGCTTGCTCTATGTGTTCAGGTTTTGTGCGTATGAGGATTATTGTTTGTCCTGGCCTTACTCTTGCAGCAGTTCCAATTGGTTTTCCAAATGCTAGGCGCATGCCATCTTGAAGACGGTCTGCGCCGGCGAAAGCCATCATTTTATTTTCTCTTAGGACGTGGTGTGGGTAAACTTTGATTTTTAGGTGATAATTTGAGCGCCCGATTTTCTCCATAATTTTATTAGCGGATACGCGTGCAGCTTCTAACGCGTTGTGCCTAATTTGACCAATTTCTTTGGAAACGAGCCTCACTTCTATTGGAAAATCACCTTTAGGGTTACCCATATCGAATCTTGCAATTTTTGGGGGCGGAACTCCACTTATATACTCTCGTCTGGTATATGGTGGTCCGCTTATGTGTCTGTAGCATCTCCCTGGTCTTAGAGGCATGACTTATCCACTCGGCTAGTGATTACGCAAAACCATAATTTAAGGATTGCTGAGGATGTATGGCTAGATTTTTTCTAGCATAATTATGAATGGGTGTAGATTTCCGTGAAATACGCGCCTATACCCTTTAACTGTGTAATTTAGGTCATTGGCAAGTCGTTTTATTAAGCGTAGCTCGGTTGATAGGAGGGTTATTAAACCATTGTCTTTCAAGGTTTCTCTGGCAGAAGAGAGAAATTCTCGATATAATGATTTAATTATTGACCGCCTGCCAGTTCTTATGCCATATGGTAGATTTGAAATTATCCTGTCAATGTCAAAGTTTAATTCCTCATTTATTCGTCTTGCATCACCAACCTTAAAACATACTTTATCATGCACGCCAGCTGCCAGTGCGTTTAGCTTTGCACCTTTCACATGCTTTGGGGAAATGTCCATCCCATAAATTTCGCATGATGAATTGATAAAGCAGCACTCTATGGGGATGGTGCCACCGCCGCACATTGGGTCTACCACTATACAACCTTTGAATAATTGCGACATCATGGACATTGCATAGGCAATTGTGGGCTTAAGAGCAGCTGGGTGATCGTAGACTCTATAGCCACGCCTATGTAATGATTGGTCACCAGTAGTGCATATACTCACAAAGCAGACTTCACCGACAACGTCTACTCGAACAATTACTGCAGGATTATCGAGATTTACCGGAGGGGACTGACTCCCACTTGAAAATAAGTCTTTGACTGCTTTTCCAGCTATTCTGGCAATATCCATAGAGGTATATTCGTGCGAGCCTAGCCGCTCTGCTCGAACGGCGAAGCTGATATGCGGATTTAGGTACTCTTCAATACCAGATTTCAATATGCAGTCATATATGTCATTCAATCCAGCAGTTCTCCTTGAAATCTTGCTGGTAGAGAGAAGTATGGAAACTCGATGAAGTAGCCTAGACTTCGAATTCAGTAGGGATGATGCGTAATCTCCATTTTCAGTACACTCTACGATGAGCCTTCCTTGAACTCCCAAGGGCTTAATTCTTGCTTCCGAGATGGTGAGCAAGTTGCTGACTTCTTCAAGAGCAATGTCTTCTATTCCAGGGCATGTTGTTAGTAGGAGGCGAGTCATTTTCTACTCCATCCTACTCAACTCTTGCAATGTAGATGTTGTGTTTAGTTCGTAGTATGCGCGCATAAACTTTAACTCCAATTGGAATGTCATCGGCATCGACGAGGGTAATTACTCTTCCCTTGGCAGTCGCTATTTTTTCGCCCTTGAGCCACCCTGGACCTACGACGGTGACCTTAACTTTTTCAAAGCGCTTGAATGGACGCGGCAACATAGGCAATTTAATTATATTGAAGTCCTCGGGTTTAAGTATGAGCTTTACATTTAACTCCTTCTCCCAAACCCTTAGAGTTTTATAGAACTTGTACCACGAAATGGGTTTAACTCCAGGAGGTTTCCTTCCAAATTTATGATACTCATATTTCTGTATTCCTAATGGTGGCCACTTCTTTCCTGCGCCAATTTTCTTCGCGAACTCTACGATCTTTGGAATTTCGCTATTGTTGATTCCAGGAATCCAAACTGGAGCTATGAGTAAGTCTATCTTAGACTGCGAAATATATTCAGCAATGCTGGTGATGTGGTTGATGTCGTAGAAATCGGCTCCAGCAATTTTCCTTGCAAGATCCTCATTTAAGGCATCAATCGACAGGTTTATTCTAGATAGACCTGCATCAGCCAGCTCATCAATCATGCGCTCATTAAGTAGGGTTCCATGTGTCTGCATGGATATAACTTCAATTCCAGGAATGTCTGCCAGTTTACATACTAAGTCTATGAGGTGAGGGTAAGTTGTCGGGTCGCCAACGGTGTCGATATGAGCTTCTATGTGTCTTCCACCTTTAAAAGCTACAAGCTCTCTAACCACGTGGATTAGGTAGTCCAATTCAACAAAATACTCTGTTTGGCGCCATTTTGACTTTGGACCTGCATCAGTTGAGCAAAATATGCAAGAAAGAGGGCAGGTCGAACTGGGGCGAATTTGCAGTATGTTAGTTCCCCTATCTATAACTCCAAAAGCAATGCATCCTACTAGGGGGATGTCATCGCTCCAATTAATTTTGAACAATTTCCGCGTATTGCTGCATTGACAATTTGGCATTTCAAGCACCAGCATTAACCCGCATATTATTGCATGCAAAACACATAGATAGCTTTAATTCTTCGCTCGATAAAATTGTAAGGGGGCTCTGCCGCATACCACGCTAGACGGACCTAGGGGAGAAGGAGAATCCATCGATGACCCTTAGGGGTACCCAGGCGTGGGACAGGTAGAGCCCATTCATGGGGTGGGGAGCTAAGTCCCGCCGTCGAGAGTGCCCAAAGAGAGAGGCTTGCCCCCTCCCAATGAAATTGGGTGATCGCGTGCGGGGGACAGCTCCGCCACCCCATGCGCCCAATAATTCAGAAGAAAACAGCTTAGAACCTAAGAAGTTATTTATGTGAAAGCATAAACTGCTTTGAAAGAGCCTAAAATGGCGAAGATGCCAATAATTACTTAGCAATAAAGCTTTTCCATAAGCGTTCTTGACGCCTAATCTTAGCTGCAGATAAAGGACGCAGATCATTATCTTTTACAAGAGAGACAACGACGATTTCTAGTGGTGAAAGACCCCGGCTTTCTCTAATGCGGTTTATTTCTAAGGCTCGAGGCAAAGTTTCTTCACTAACCACAATGGCGGAGATGTCTTCGCTATTTATCGTTGGTCCATAAGGATCGTTAAGAATTACAATTTGCGCTCTTTCACTAACGCCTATGCTTTCTAAAAACCGCTTCAAAAGTTTCACTCTTTCATTGAGTGGGGGCACGTAATGCGCTTTAAATCTTGCCAGCTTATCGCTTGTAATGCCTATTATCACTTTATTTCCCACTTCAAAGCATTTTTTTAGTAAGAGCTTATGTCCCTCGTGAAGAGAGTCGAAAGTGCCTCCAACTGCAACGCATTCATGCTTTTGTTTCATAAGTTCACCACGCAGGAGCAGTACTGGTACTATTGTTAGATGAAGCGTTTTTAAATAGTTCTTTGTCAAAAAATTGCGTTAACTTCAACTGATAACTCAAGTTAACTTGAATTTTGAGGCGTTGCACTTATCCCGCCATATTCACAGGCAAATTACGATTTAAAGGCTAGGTGAAGAAAAGCTTATCACCTGCTAGGGAAATTTTGGTACATGGGGCTGGCTGGGCTGGGACCCCCTTTAGGGGGCAGCATGCCGTAGCTCAGCAAGGTAGAGCGGCGGGCTCCAGAGCGCATAGGTAGAATTTGACCGGAAGGGATGATGTAGCTCTGGAGCGCGGGAGCAACCCGTTGGTCGTGGGTTCAAGTCCCACCGGCCCCACCAATAATCACATCTAACTTCTAGCTTAACAGCAGGCGTCTAGTTCAATGTAAGTAATATAAAATTCGAATATGCCAAATAGGCTATTAGCTGTTTAGAAGCATATTACATCGAGGTGGAAAATTGAGTACTGATAAGGCTAAGCTCATGGCTGCTAAGGCAGCTTTAAAGCACATATCATCCGGGCTAGTCGTAGGGCTTGGCTCCGGCTCTACCGTCGAAATTTTCATTGAGGAACTTGCCAAGGAAGTAAAGCGCAGGAAGCTGGAGATCCAAGTAATTCCTTCATCATATCAAGTATTATTCCTGGCGCATAAGCATGGGCTGGAAGTTAAATTGCCGAGCGACGTAGAAAGAGTCGATATAGCCATCGATGGTGCTGACGAAATAGATCCAAAGTTGAATCTGCTTAAGGGTGGCGGCGCAGCTCTAGTGCGAGAAAAAATTGTTGCTTATATGGCTGAGAAGTATGTGATAATCGCAGATTACACGAAATTAGTTGAAAGGCTTGGGGAGAAAAAACCCATTCCAGTAGAGATACTTCCTTTTGCTTGGAAATGGACCCTTAATCACCTCAAGAAATATGGTGATGTAAAAATAAGGATGGCAAAAGGCGGAAAAGTTGGGCCAATAGTGACAGATAACGGCAATTTCATAGCGGATCTGTACGTAAAGACAGTTGACGCCCCCGAAATACTCGAAAGGGAAATCAAGAGAATACCAGGGGTTATAGAGGTCGGGATTTTCACTGGGTTAACTGATGTCGCGTACATTGGCCATGTTGATAGTGTTGAGGTTCTCACTTCAAAGCAGCGGGTAAGTACTATCAATTAACTTTGGTGTTAAGAACTATGCTGTGGGCATCATAGGGAGTATTGGAGCCCCGGGCGGGATTTGAACCCGCGACCAACGGCTTACGAGGCTCGGCGCCAAAGGCTCCGCCGCTCTGCCGGACTGAGCTACCGGGGCATTTATATCCATATGCCCCATGACTGAAATAAAACTTAAAATTTTTGTATATGTCCTGATAGGCTAAACTTAATGCCCCCTAGAACTTAGAAAGACTTAGATAAGATAAGCACCTTAGGATTGAGTGAATTAAAATGAGGAGCAATACATGGAGGAAGTTAAATGGGCGGTGTAGCTGTGACTGCAAAATATAATATTCGCGTTCACTTTGAAGTAGAGGGTATTGTTGAAAAGCCAGATGTTATCGGGGCAATATTTGGTCAAACAGAAGGATTGTTAGGAGACGAGCTTGATCTAAGGGAGCTGCAGAGAACTGGAAGAATCGGCAGAATACAAGTCCACTTAGAGACGAAGGGAGGAAAAACTTCGGGAGCCGTCATTATACCGTCAAGCTTGGGCAGAGTGGAAACAGCACTAATCGCAGCAGCCATTGAAACAATAGACAAAGTGGGACCATGCACTGCGAAATTCACACTTAAGGATATAGAGGATCTAAGAGAAGAGAAGAGAAGGTGGGTAATTGAGCGCGCAAAAGAAATATTGCTTAAATGGGAACAGGAAAAAATTCCTGAAACTAAAGAGCTCATTGAAAACCTACTTCGTGAAATTAGAGTTGCAGAAATCATAAAGTTTGGAGATGAAGGATTGCCTGCAGGGCCGGATGTCCCCCACGAGGACACAATAATTATCGTAGAGGGTAGAGCTGATGTGTTAAATCTATTGAAACACGGCTATAGAAACGCCATAGCAATTGAAGGAACATCGATACCAAAAACAATTATTGAACTTAGCAAGAAAAAGAAAACCATAGCCTTCGTAGATGGAGATAGGGCAGGAGAACTAATTTTAAAGGAGCTACTTCAGGTAGCAGATATCGATTACATTGCTCGCGCTCCACCTGGGAAAGAAGTAGAAGAATTAACTGCTAAGGAGATAGTCAAGTGCTTATCAAGCTTAACTCCTGCAGGCCAGTTTCTATCTCAGTTAGAAAAAGCCAAACAAAAAGCTAGAGTAACATATGTACCGCAAATTCCTGATCATGCCATTAGAAAGGCCAAGGAAATCATAGGAACACTAAAGGCAGTAATATATGATAAAAGGTGGAAAGCAATTAAGGAAATTTCAGTTAGGGATCTAGCAGAACAACTACAGAAAATTGAAAACGTCTATGCAATAGTATTTGACGGAATAATAACACAACGACTAGTTGACATCGCAGGGGAAAAAGGAGTAAACTTAATTGTTGGAGCAAGAATTGGAAGCATAACTAAACGGCCAGCAACACTCACACTACTAACATTCGAAAACATAATTTAATTTATTACCGCCCAAACCAATAATATTTTGATTTGAAAAGAGCTGCCGAAGGCGAGAATATTGGAAAATGAGAGAGTTAAAAAGTTATTTGATGATTTTAAGTGTGCAGCTGAAACCCTCAAAGAGAAAGCTGTTGAGAAAGTGCATATAATTTATCATGATGACGCAGATGGAGTGACAGCAGCAGCCATATTAAAAGCATCACTTGAAAGAAGGCAAATTCAAGTTAAAATGATATGCATTGAAAAGCTCTACCCAGAAATCATCGAAAAACTACATAGCGAGAAAGGCAAAGTCTACATTTATGCAGATATCGGAGCACCTCATGCAGATAGGATATCCAGCGTAAACAAGGGAAGAAATCTAACTATAATACTAGATCACCACGACACCTTACTCTCATCAGATCCAGCAGTGATCAACTTGGATCCAGAGCTTTATGGAATTAGCGGAGAGGAGGAAGCTAGCGGCGCAACTGTTTGCTACCTCTTCTCTAAAATTCTCTCTGAAAGAAATGTTGACTTAGCGCATTTAGCAGTAATTGGCTCATCAGAGATACCAGGCCCAGTTAGAGGCTTAAACTTGATAGCTTTAGAAGATGCTTTAAAGGTCGGAACTATCCAAGTGAAGCAAGTAAATGAAGAAAAGAAGTATTTAGTTACAGCTTATGGGAGGCCTGAGCCTAGAGAGAAGATAGCATCTAAATTGACAGCCATGGCAGCAATTGGATACTACATAGGCGGCCCTAAAAGGGCAGTAAATGCTTGTCTATCAGGTTTTTCGGAGAGAGACTTGCAATTTATTAAGGAGCTCGATCAACAGCGCAGGAAAGTAAATCGACAACTCATAGCAAAACTCAAACATTCAGGCATTCGACAAGCTAGATTTGTCCAGTGGTTTCACGCCTACGACGCCTACAAGGGCATGGGAGTAAAAACCATAGGTACCTTCTGTAGCTACTTATCATTTCAAAAGTGGATTAACCAAGGGAAGTATTTGATCGGCTTCATGTACATGTCCAGAGTCATACCTGAATTAGGAGAATTAAGTAGGGATTACGTTAAATTTTCGGCAAGAGTCCCTAAACAATTAGCTCTAGCAATAAGGGATGGACGAATGCCACCTATATCAACAGCACTATCAGAAGCTGCCAAGGTATTTGGAGGATTCGCGGATGGGCATGACGTTGCAGCATCGGGGGTAATACCTAGGGGTTTCGAAAAAGAGTTCATCAAGAAATTAGATGAAATCATTTCAAGATGTGCCGCAAGTTCATCGCCGTTTAAACCAAAAGTCCAGCGTTACAGTTGAAGGAGGCTTAAGTATAGAATCTTCTGTGAAGCCGAAGACTGACAATACGCGTAAAGCTGATGGCAAGATCTGCTTGGAGACATAGTAATCTAAGTCTAAGTCATCATAATCGGCCATAAAGTAAGGCTTGGCTCTATCGGAAAGCCTCTTCGATGTTCCTTTAATTATCACGAAGCCAACCTTATCTCCAACTTCAAGGGAATACCCTGCGCTTAGTAGCATTCTTGCAACTCTTACGTGGGGAGCGTCAACTTCATACTCGTTAAGGGATTTTGCCAGTGTTTTCCAGATTATTAGCTTCTCAAAGGGAACTCGCTTAGACCTCAAATCATCAACTACTTTTCTAACATATTCTGCAGCTGCGCTTGGGGATCTTCGCTTTAAAATTATTTCAATTACTTTGAGCTGCACTTCTTGTGCAAGTTCGCACCAGTCTCCACGTACAGCCTCGAAACCGATAACCTCAACACGCCCATCTTGAAGGAGACCGGCGTACCGCTTAGCAGCTTCAGTGAATATGCATGCTTCGTAAATTTTATCAATTTTAATTTCCAGCCCAATTTCTCTCTCAACTTCTGCTATGAAGGCATCTACTTTTTCAGGAACATATTTGACAAATAAGGAATCAGTATCCCCATAAATTATTCGGAGTGAAATTCTTCTTGCAATGTCTATGGCCTCTTTAATTGTTTCTCTACCGAAAGCTGCAGTAGCTTCTGCACAGGGTTTAACATACCATCTAGCTCCAAGCCATCCAGTGTATCCATAGCATGCATTAGCAATGACTTTGATCGCCTTTTGACGGTTATCGAGGATCAGGTATTCTGGAGAGGCGATATCCAAAAGCTTCATTTGCTCCTTGATCTGCTTTCTCAAGGCAAGCAACTTTTCTAAAACGCGCTTAAAGAACCCTGGCGGGCTTTTCCTAAATCTATGCCCAACCTCGGGAGCGATGAAACATTCATCAGGAGATAGCGATTCATCCGGAGGAATATAGGTGTCGGGACTTATGTTGTACTTTATCATCAAGCTTGGATACATAGCTGAGAAATCTATCACCGCGATATTCTCATGCAAGCCTTTTATCGGCTTTAAAACTAATGCGCCGCGATATGGAACGTATGGTCTTTCAACTCTATTTGGAATTAGCTCATTTTCTTTGAAAGCTTGGCGAATTAAGAACCACTCCACACGAAAGCCAACTGGAGCTGCCAAGACTTGGTCAAGAGGAATGCCAGTGACACTTGAAAGCTGAATTGCGAAAGGCAGTGCCTTCTCTGCAATTTTTAACGTCAACTCAGCAGCTTCCATCGAATGCTTAAGTAGGTCTGGACGCCTACTTTGGTCGCCCCAATATTGATATACCCAGGGCGGTTTAAGCAGGAATTGCTCTTCTTTAGGCTTTACATTCAGGTAGTCAGCCACATTTCCTAGAGTCTTTATTTTAATAGCATAGAGATCCTCTGCATAATCAAGCATGTCAACATTAGCTCGCCCTGCAATAGATATGTGGCCATATATGCTTGTTTGTGGTTCTGAGAATTCCCTGCTGAGCGGAATGCGGGCATTCAGGCTTTTTGCCCTAGCTAGAATGTATGGCCAAACAAACCTATTAGAGTTGTAACCAACAATGACGTCAGGATTCACTTCAACAATATAACTTGCAAAATTCTCTAGAAGAGTCCTCTCATCAAGCTCTTCGAGAGTGAATTGCGCTTTTTCACCGGTATTCGTAACTACCGTAATAACTACGATGGGATCGCTGTGCGCCTTTGGAGAGCCTTTGGGACTAAAATACTCAACATCGAAGGAAAGAATTTTTAAATCAGGCATATCTCGACGTTCAATTGGTTTGGGTTCACTTTTCATTTCATAAATTGCATCTACACGTATGTTTTCTTTATTATCGAGAGGAGCCACTTCGGCAGAGTGCCAAGCACAGGGGTAAACGCCTTTATCAACCATATATCTCATATAAAATCGTATATCAGCTTCAAGGACATCCTTTACACCGGAAATTTTTGATATTTTTTCCTTTAAAAGGGACAGTGCAGTAGGCAACAAGCATTCCACTTTAAGTGCGGTTACTGGCTTGCCGAAAAAGAATTTGTTAACTTGCTGAATGCTTAATACGGGGGCAGTGGGACTGCTCAATTTTTTGATGTTGTTAGTGATGGACTCAAGAAAGCTGTTGTCTTTCGGTAAGACATAGAAATACGGTCTAAAAGTCCGGTCTAATATCAAAACGCGCTTACCATCATCTGTTATGCTCCAAAAACAAATGATAGGCACATTATCTTGAATGGCATACGTTACATCTAATGGCCAAAAGGTGAGGATCTTCCTCACAAATCAACGCCCCAATAAGTATTCTCACAAACAAACTTATTCTTCTCGGTTAATATTTTAAACATGATAATTGCACTTTCATTATCCCTATAGTACTGGGGGATCTGATAAGCTTCTTTAAATCCAAGTTTCAGGTATAATTTTATGGCAGCTAAATTGCTGACTCTAACTTCGAGCCTCAGAATTTTCACGCCCAACGTTCTGGCTCTTTCTTCAACTGAAGCAAGAAGGGCAGTTGCTATTCCCTTACGCCGATGGTGTGGGGAAACCGCCAATGACAATATGTGACCTAAATATTTTCGCCTAACTAATAAAATTACGTACCCAACAACTTTACCATTTAACTCTGCAACAAGAAACGTTTCTCTTGCCATTTGCAAAAGCATTTTGAGAAGGGATCTTGGATATGGATCTTTAAATGAGCGAACTTCAATCTCAAATATTTCACATATATCCTCCTCTCTCGCCGGCCGAATAGATAATTTTCTGCAAGAGCTCGAGCTGATCATCTGCACCTACTCATTAAGAATCTTTATTAAAAGCACAATTAAATTTAGGTATAAGACGTCACTTAATACTCTAATGTGGTGAGAATATGAGAGTGAGATGGCTTGGGCATGCTGGTTTTGATATAGAGATCTTAGGGAGACGAATATTAATAGATCCATGGCTCACAGGAAACCCTATGGCCAAGAATAAACCCGAAGAATTTAAGAAAGTGGACGTTATTCTCGTTACCCACGACCATGGCGACCACTTAGGTGATGCCATAGAGATTGCCAAAAACACAGGCGCAACCTTTGTTGGCATTTACGAGTTAAGCCAATATGCACTATCACAGGGAGTTAAGGAAGCCGTGGGAATGAACATTGGAGGTTCAACAGTAGTAAAAGACTTGGAAGTAATAATGGTCCCTGCATTTCACTCATGCGAAAAAGGCGCTCCTGTAGGCTTTGTAGTTCAGCATGGAGCTGAAAGCGTTTATCACGCAGGAGATACCTCAGTTTTTAGTGACATGAAACTCATAGGGGAACTATACAAACCTAAGCTGGCTCTGCTTCCTATAGGAAGCCACTTCACAATGGGACCAAAAGAGGCAGCTAAAGCTGTAGAGCTAATAAAGCCAAAGGTGGTGATTCCAATGCATTATAATACATTTCCAGTGATAAGACAAGATCCTCATGAATTCGAAGGACTAGTTAAGGAAGTTGCTCCCGAAGTAAGGGTAATTATAGCGGAAGTTGGGAAGTGGATTGAAATTTAGGGGAAACAGAAAGCCCTTGAGATGTAAACGTTATTAGAGAAGAGGAATCATGAGAATAATCAACAATCTCGGCGACATCGAAGTAATGATTCTTGAAAAACTGAAGGAAGCGGGAGGTAAACGTAAACTAGAAGTTCTAGCAAGGGAACTCGCAAAAACTACATCGACAATAGCTTCGATCATTGAGAACTTAGCTAAGAAAGGAGCTGTAGCAGTTGTTAAAAAAAAGCTGATATCGGTTTCACTGACTAATGAAGGTTTAAAGTATGCTAGGGATGGTTTACCGGAAAGAAAAGTATTGCAGAAATTAATCGAAATGGGAGGAAGAGCCCCAATAAGGAGATTAGCATCAAATAGAAAGATTGGCGAGGAGATAAAAGTTGCAATTGGCTGGGCTAAGAAAAAAGGGTGGATAAAAATAGAGAAGAAAGGAGCAGAGCAGATAGTACAAGTGCTAATTGAAAATCCACCAGAGGGATATGACGAGAAAATACTTAAGGAGCTTAGCCAGTCAAGTGGAAGCATTTTCATTAATAAATTAGACTATGAGCTTTATAGTGCGCTTCAAGATCTAAAAACTAGGAAACTTGTAGTGATCAAAGAGAAAACTGATGCAATAATTTTCCTTACAAGTGAGGGGAAAGAAGTGTTAGCTCACGCAGGTGAAAAGCAGGTTATAAACGTACTTGCGCGCGAACACATAATAAAGGGCACATGGAGAAAATGCTATTTCAAACAATACAATGTAACTGCCCAGCCACCAAGAATCTATCCCGGCAAACAGCACTTCCTTAACGAAATAATAGACAGGGTAAGGCAAACATTGTTATTCATGGGGTTTGAGGAATGTTTTGGGAAATTTATAGAGTTGGAGTTTTGGAGTTTTGACATGCTATTTTACGCTCAGGATCATCCTTCAAGAAGCTTAAGCGAAGTTTATTGGATTAAAAAACCAGAAGAAGGCAACATATTAGATAAAGAGCTAATTGATAAAGTGAAAGCCGTCCATGAACATGGATGGATTACAGGTTCAAGAGGGTGGGGAGGTAAATGGAGCTTACAGCGTTCTAAAAAGCTTATCTTAAGCATAGAACCATTACCCCCCATAATCAGGTATCTATTCGCCCGCAAGAAAACACCCATAAAGGCATTTTGTATCTTAAGGACATTTAAACGAGAAATGGCTGATGCCGATGTTCCCATGGAAAGCATAAAGCTAGGCGGCATGTATTGTGATGAAGACGCAAATATGAGCAAGCTAATTGGAATAATTAAGAAAATACTGCTAGAGCTAGAAATAAGTGAAGTAAAAGTGAGGCCAACGTACTTGTCGTATGCGGAGCCCAGCATTGAAGTTAGGATAAAGCAAGACAAGGAAAATTGGCTTTCATGTGCGGTTGGAGGTTTTCTCAGACCTGAAATTGGGAAAGTACTTGATCTGGAGATGCCAGCTGTAATTTGGAGCATGAATTTAAATGATATTGCTATTGCTTGCTTAAATTTGAGCGGGTATCGAGAAATTTACGCTAGTGACCTTAATGTTTTAAGAAGGTTAGGCGCGAAGTGATTTTTCATGATACCAATAACAGTAAGTCTGAAAGATCTGCAGTCGTTAATTGGTGAAGAACTAGGCGTAAATGAGATCTTAAAATTATTGGCGATGACTAAGTGTGAAATAAAGCATGTCAAAGGAGATTTGATAGAGCTTATGGTTCCACTTGATAGACCGGATCTTTTTTCAGTGGAGGGAGTCAGCAGAGCTCTAAGATGCATCATGGGAACTTATAGGAAGCCCATAATTGACAAGAATGAGAAATGCATATGTCAAGTTTACGTAGATAGTGAAGTTCTCGACATAAGACCTTACATTGCTTCTGCAGTGATTAGAGAAGTAAAACTGAGTTGCAAAGCACTAAGACAGATGACACAGCTCAGGAGGAAATTGCATGAAACATACTGCAGAGGAAAGCTTCTTGCTTCGATAGAAATTCACGACTACAACTTAACTACGCCACCTCTTACATACTCAGTTAAAGGAGAAGAAGACATAACATTAAAACCACGCGGAGAAGGAAGAAAATTAAGGTTAACTGAAATTCTGAGGAGAGAACCTTGGAAAAAGCATGCTTATCTACTATTCGGCTACAATCGGCTTCCAGTAATGGTTGATTCTAAAGGGGAAGTACTATCCGTTCCACCAATTATTGAAAGTGATGAAACAAAAATCACTGCGAATTCATCGGACATACTTCTCATAGTCACTGGAATAAATGAAAGAGTTGTTGAAGAAGCTTTGGAGATAGTTGCGGCAAACCTCTTGGAGAGGGGAGGAATTTTAAAGCGGGTTGAAATACGGTATCCTGACACTTTGTTGATTACTCCTAAAATGGAACCTAGAGAAATCATCATCGAGCCGCAACAGGTGGAGAAAGTCCTTGGAGTTAAAATTGACTTAAACAAGTTAATGGCTCTTTTAGTTAAAAGCGGATTTGAAGTAAAAAGCGAAAATGGAAAAGTGAAGGTCGGCGTCCCACCCTACCGCGCTGATGTGATTCATGAAATCGACGTAATAGAGGATATAGGAATAGTTTATGGCTTCGATAACATAAAAGGAGGGCCGCTCAGCGTTCTCGCGCCAGGAAAGGCATACCCCATGAACAAATTGGCAATGAGAGCAAGAAGGATCATGACCGCCTTGGGATTCCAAGAAATAATAACATGCGTCTTATCCGACAGGAAGGATTTATTAAATAAAATGCTTTTAAAAGAAGAGAAAATAATTGAAGTAATAAATCCCATAATTCGAAAATATTCTGCTATAAGGAACTGGCTAATGCCAAAACTTTTAGAATTCCTAAGCAATAACAAGCATGCACCATATCCTCAAAAGATCTTTGAAATTGGAGAAGTAGCATTAATTTGTGAGGGGGATGAGGAAACAGGAGTAAAGTGCACCTTAAAGCTAGCAGCGGCAATAACAGATTATAAGGCAGGGTATGGAGACATCCAGGCGACACTATTTGCACTCCTTGAAAATCTGCAAATTCCATTTAAGCTCGAGCCAACATACCATCCAAGCTTCATCCGTGGTAGGACAGCCCAAATAAGAATTCATAATAGCGTAGTCGGAATAATTGGTGAAATCTATCCAGAAGTTTTAGAAAACTTCAAGTTGGAAAATCCGGTGGCAGCATTTGAAATGGATTTAGGGAAAATTGCTGCATGCTATCCACAGGAAAGCCGGAAATGAGCAAACTCTTAGGTGGTGGGGCCGCGGAGATTTGAACTCCGGTCACGGGGACCCATTGGGGGAACAGCGTTCTAACCCCGCAGCCTTCCAGGCTAGCCTACGGCCCCACAATGATTAGCCGGCACAGACTTCTAGAAAGAAAATGCATAGTCCCAGCTTAAATATTTGCTGACAAGCCATCAAACACATTTATTATTCATAGTATTAAAATAAAGTTAATTCGTGGAGAGGAAGTGAATGTCAATTGAAGAAGAATTAGCTAGGAAAATTGCTGGAGAAATAGTCCTCTCAGATAGACCTTGGATAACTATGAAAAAGTGGAGAGAATTATTTAATATTACGCAAGTCGAATTGGCTGGCGAAATGAATATCTCTCCATCGGTAATCAGCGATTATGAAGGGGGTAGGCGACGCTCTCCAGGAGCTAAGTTCGTTAAGCGATTCGTAGAAGCAATAATAAGTATAGACAAAAATCGCGGAAGCCCAGTGTTAAGAGAATTTTCCAGAATTATGAGCATGCCTACTGAAGCAATTTTAGATATGAAAGAATTCTCTGAGGCAGTATCTATCAAAAGGCTCTGCCAAGTAATTAATGCAGAAATCATCGCTTGTTCACATTTAGGTGAAAGAAAGATTTTCGGATATACGGTCGTTGACAGCATAAGGTGCATTGAAACTCTTTCAGGGGCAGATTTCATGAAGCTCATGGGCACTACTTCCATGAGAGCATTAATATTCACAAAGGTTTCAAGAGGAAGGTCGCCAATGGTGGCTGTTAGAGTGAATCCAATAAAGCCAGCAGCAGTAATTATTCACGGAACAGATAAGGTCGACTCTTTAGCCATAAAGCTAGCTAGAATAGAGCAAATTCCACTAGCAGTTTCTCGCATGCCCACTATTGAAAAACTCCTTCAAGCCTTGAAAAGCTTTAGCTTGAGCATAGAATAAAACAAAATGGTAAAAATAGATATATAGCAATAATTGTAGTAGGGGGTAGTTTACGCACTGTTCAAGGTTTTCCACTGAAAAAATATTAGGAGCCCTGTCCAACAGCACCAGAATCGAAATCCTCAAGAAGTTAAGTAGAAGCGATGAGCTGAGCTTCACCGAGTTAATGCAAGAACTCAACATGTCTCCTCGCAGCGACGCGGGAAAATTTGGCTATCATCTGAAGACGCTCGTCGAATCCGGGCTCGTGTCGACCGTTCCTGCTTCAGGGAAATATGCGCTTACAGATATTGGAAAAATCATGGCCGAGCTCATTTGGGAAATTGAAGAAATTAGCAGGAAGAAATCTAAGCGCATGCTTGTTAGAACCTCAAGTTTAACCATGGAGCCATTTGAGAGAAGAAAAATCGTTGAAGCATTAATACGTGAAGCAAATGCTCCTAGAAGAATAGCGGAAGCCATAGCCAAAGAAGCTGAGGAGAGGCTTTTAAAGCTCGAAATAAGCTATTTGACTGCACCCCTAATCAGAGAGTTTGTGAATGCAATATTGCTGGAGCAAGGGTTAGAGGATTATCGGCACTCAATGACAAGACTGGGTTTGCCGGTCTATGATGTAGAGAAGCTACTTGAAGAAGAACATTACATCCCAACTTTTCCAGACAAAGTGCATGCAGCAACGGGAGACGCAGTAATGAGCGAATATGCTTTAATCAAGCAGCTTCCAAGGAGAGTGTCTGATGCACATTTAGCCGGTATGATACATATATGCAATACCAATTATTGGATGCTTCGTCCAGCTACAATTCATCATGATCTGTCATTTTTCTTGAAGAAAGGTTTTGAAGTGAGAGACGCAGGTCTAACGCTTGCATTTAGCGGTCCACCTAAAAGCCTTCGAGCTGCACTTCTCTTTGCAATTAGGCTTGCCCATCTAATGCAGAGCAATTTGGCGGTAGGTCAGTTAATAGATAACGTAAACTACATATTAGCTCCATACGCGTCAAACTTGAAGATAGAGGAAATGAAAAAGGCAGTTCGTGAAGCACTATTATATTTAAATCAAACTCTGACTTCAAGAGGAAGTGTAGTTCCACTTGCATTTGGCTTAACGGTATCTCCACCAAAGTACATTGAAGAAAATTATAATGACTACATAGATGAAGCCATATCCTTATTCAAGGCGATTTTACAGGCAATGTACGAAGGAGACTTCGCAAAAAAACCGTTCATCAGCCCACTCCCCATAATTAAGATTTGCGGAAGAATGTTAAGCGGAAAAGAAGATTATGAAGAAATTTTGGAGGAAGTTTGTAAGCTAACTTCAAAGTGGGCTACACCTTACTTCATAAACTTGAATGCTGAATGGCAAACCAGAGAAGTAAGTTATGGGTGGGATTTATCAAGGTTAGAGGCAAAGAAGAGTGAAGATGCAAAGTATCTATTGACGCAGACTGGGTGCTTAGATACTGTTATCATAAATTTGCCGAGAATTGCTTTAGAGGCAAATGGTGATGATGAAGAATTCTTCTCAAAACTTAAAGGTTCGATCTCTCTTGCTGTGGAAACACTGAATGCTAAACGCGAGTCAATTGATAAACAACTGGAGAAGGGGCATCTATCGCTCCTGAACATACAGTCGGGAGGAGTACCATACTACCATCTGGAAAATACTACCTGCAATATCGGCTATATAGGGATGCCCGAGGCTGTAAAAATTCACGTTGGAACATGGGTACATGAAGATGTTAATGCGCTATCATTTGCTGAAAAAATCGTGGATTTCATGTTAAGAGAAATAAGAAAGAGGAGAGGACGCTGGACAATAACTTGCATATCTCTTGAAAACGCGAGTGAAAGGCTCTTAAGAACAGACATTGCGAGATTTGGTCTTAAAAGAGTTCAGGAGGAGGTTGGTGGAGAGCTTCATTACACCCACAATATGCACGTACCAATGCACGCGCAAGTGCCGCTTAGTAGGAGAATAGCCATTGAAAGCAGATTTCAAAAGAAACTTAATGGGGGACATGGCTTAAACATATATCTTCGAGAGCCCATGCCAGATGCAGATTACCTCATAAAATGCCTGAGAAGCATTGCAACACGTACAGATTTAGGAGCCTTTACACTCACTAGGGACTGGACGTACTGTAAATGGTGTGGGAAATTATTCGGCGGCTTTCAAGAGAAATGCCTAAATTGTGGAAGATCTTTGAAGAATATAATACATTACACCAAGATGGTAAATGTATATGAAGTTTTGATTGAAAGACGCATTAGAAGAGTGAAATATGCAATCTAAATTCAGTCTACAGCGCCTAAAAGCAGTGCAAGAAGAGCCATTCGAGTCACTAAGCCATACCAAGTTTGTTTAAAGTACTTTGCATGAGGAGTCTTATCTATTTCTGGATCCAGCTCATCTACTCTGGGGAGAGGATGTAGTATTATTAAATCTGGCTTGGCGTTTTCCAGTACATCTATAGTTATTTTATAGGAACCTTTGACTTGCTCATACTCGGTTGGATCTGGGAATCGCTCTTTTTGAATTCTCGTAACATATAGGACATCTATTTCGCTGATTATGTCGGCCACGTTCTCAAGCTCTTTAACCTGTATTTTGGATGCTCTTAAGTCTTCTAGAATTTCTTTTCTCATTCTGAGTTGCGGAGGAGCCACTAGGTAGAGTTCAACATTATAATATGAAAGAGCATATGCAAGCGAGTGAACAGTTCTTCCATATTTTAGGTCGCCCATTAGGGCGATCTTCAATCCATCAATTCTTCCCTTCTCCTTTCGAATTGTGTATAAATCGAGTAGAGCTTGAGTTGGATGGGAAAGCGCTCCTGAACCGGCATTTATCACAGGAATGCTTGCAAATTCAGCGGCTAGCTTTGCTGCACCTTCCATTGGATGGCGCAGCGCAATTATATCAGCATAGTTTTCTACAACTCTGACAGTGTCCGCTAATGTTTCACCTTTAACTATTGAGGCAACTTTAGGTTCAGCAAAGCCAATGACGTTTCCTCCTAGTCTAAGCATTGCAGCTTCAAAGCTTAACCGAGTGCGAGTGCTGGGCTCGAAAAACAGGGAAGCTAAGATTTTACCCTTTAAAAGTTGGGAGCCCCTCTTTGCTAGCGACTCTAGCTCATCGGCAACTTCAAAGATATGCTCAAACTCTTCTCGCGTGAAGTCTCTCACGTCTATGAAGTCTCTACCTTTGAAGCTCATTAAAGCCCTTAGACCTTTTTGACATTTTTGGTATAAGTACTTTTGCGGAGCCCGCGAAACTAAGCTTAATAAGCCTCAAGTTGAAAGTTTTAGTGGGCGGCAAAGTGAAGAAAGAGGAGTTACGCATACAGAAAATCAAGTGTGGCACTGTAATTGATCACATAGCTGCTGGCCATGCACTTAGTGTGTTAAAAATACTCAACATAACAGGGCGCGAAGGTTACATAGTCAGCATAGCCATGAATGTGCCCAGCAAAAAGTTTGGGAAGAAAGACATAGTGAAAGTTGAAGGTCGAGAATTA
Organism: Candidatus Culexmicrobium cathedralense; assembly: GCA_025061115.1. Lineage (GTDB taxonomy): Archaea > Thermoproteota > Methanomethylicia > Culexarchaeales > Culexmicrobiaceae > Culexmicrobium > Culexmicrobium cathedralense. The sequence continues at coordinate 810,769 of JANZKC010000001.1, forward strand.
AAGGAGGAGGAAGTTAACAAGATAGCGTTAATCGCACCTACAGCTACGATAAACATAATTGAAAACTATAAGGTCATAAAAAAGAACAGAATAAGGCTGCCAAATAAAATTGAGGGCATAATTAAGTGCAGAAATCCAATGTGCATAACAAACAGCGCAAGAGAGCCTGTCACGCCGAAATTCATAGTTATTGACAGAAAGCCTTTAAGGTTGCGCTGTGAATATTGCGGAACGATCCTAGAAACAGAAGATATTGTGAAGCAGTTTTAATTGTAAAATATTTAAAGGTGCCTCAAGACAAAATTCAAAGACCTTAGGAGTGAACTGTAAATGGGCGCACTAGCCGAAAAACTGAAAGAAATACTAGAGGCGGAGATGAAAGCCGAAGAAATGATCAGGCAAGCTAAAAGAAGAGCTGAAGAAATAGAGAGAAATGCAAAAGCCAAAGTAGAGGAGCTTCTGAAAAATGTTGACTCAATTGCTGAGAGAAAACTTGAAGAGCTAAAGAAAGAGAAAATCGAAAGCATAGAGTCAAGCGTAAAGGAGATAATTAATCAAGCTAAAAAGGAAGCTGAAGAAATTAAGCGGAAAGCAGAATTGAAAACCAAAGAAGCTGTAGAGGCGTTGCTAAAGGAAATTTTAGAGGTTGAGGGAGGATGACAGAGAAGATAATTGGTATGGAAAGGTTTGATGATATAGTAGCTGGAATTCTGAAAGAAGCCAAGCAGAAGGTCGAGGAAATAATTAGTAAGGCCAAAGAGCAAGCCGACGCAATGATAGCGGAAGCCGAAAGGAAAGTTGAAGAGCAAGTTAAGCAGAGACTAGCCAAGCTGCTTGCGTCAGTTGAAGAAGAGGGGAGAAGGAGAATTTCCGAGGCAAAGCTTGAAGCTAGACGAATAATTCTTCAAGCAAAGGAAGAAGCGATAATGAGAGTTTTCGACGAAGTGACTACCAAGTTGAAAGAAATCGTTGAAAAACCAGAGTACGCCAAAATACTTGAAAAGCTCATTTGCGAAGCAGGAGAAGCTCTCGGCGGAGGGGAGCTGGTAGCCACTTTAAATGAAAGGGATGCAAACATAAAAATAGATTGGGAAGGTATTGCCAAGAAGATAGAAAGCAAAGTTGGACGAGAAACTAAAATACAGGGAACTTATGGCAAGGTGAGCGATATCGGAGGGGTAATTGTCAGCACTGCCGATGGGAAATTCACTTTTGATAACACGTTCGAGGGAAGAATGAAGAGAATGGAAAAGAAACTAAGGCTAATAGCATCAAACGTGCTATTGAGGGGATAGGAGTGCGAATAGCATTAGTTGGAGACTACGATACGGTAATTGGATTCAAGCTAGCTGGCATAAGTAGAGCCTACGTCGTAAGTGAAGCAAGTGAAGCTGAAAGTGTAATTAGAAAATTATCTAGAGATCCAAACATAGCGATAATCATTTTGACAGAATCTCTTGCAAGCCAAATTAGAGGTTTTTTAAGGCAACTTTACGAAAAAACGCGACCAGTAATTGTAGAGATTCCTGATAAGAGGGGGCCTATACCTACTATGGAGTTTGTTAAAGATTTAATTAGAAGAACAGTTGGAGTAGAAGTTAAGTTAGAGTAGGTGTGAGTCATGGAGAGGATTGGCAAGATAATTAGAGTTGCTGGCCCAGTAGTTGCTGCTGAAGGACTTAGAGGAGCAAAAATGTATGAAGTCGCTGGCGTTGGGAAGGAGAGATTGATAGGGGAAATTATTCGACTACAGGGTGATGTTGCCATAATTCAAGTTTATGAAGAAACTGCAGGATTAAAACCCGGAGACCCGGTATATGCTACTGGTAAGCCACTTTCAGTTGAATTAGGCCCCGGCCTTATTGGTCAGATTTATGACGGAATTCAAAGACCATTACCTGAAATTCGAAGAAGAATTGGAGATTTCGTGAAAAGAGGAGTAACAGCACCAGCATTACCACGTAATAAGAAGTGGCATTTTACACCAAAAGTAAAGGTTGGAGATAAAGTTCAAGGAGGAGACATTCTCGGGGTTGTTCCAGAAACGCCATTAATTGAGCACAGAATACTTGTCCCACCCGACATCTCCGGAAAAATCGTTGAAGTAGCTGATGAAGGGGAATACACCGTTGAAGAGGTAGTAGCTAAAGTCGAAACTCGCGAAGGAATAGTGCCCATTAAAATGCTCCAAATTTGGCCCGTTAGAAAGCCTAGGCCATTTAAGATAAAGCTCTCACCAAATGAACCTCTAATAACTGGGCAGAGAGTTATTGATGCCCTGTTCCCAATAGCTAAAGGAGGAACAGCAGCAATCCCTGGCGGGTTCGGAACAGGAAAAACCGTTACTCAGCATCAACTTGCAAAGTGGAGCCACGCAGATGTAATCGTCTATGTAGGGTGTGGTGAAAGAGGCAACGAAATGACTGAAGTATTAGAGAGATTTCCGGAACTCAAAGATCCGAAAAGCGGACGCCCACTAATGGAAAGAACGATACTTATAGCTAACGTTAGTAACATGCCTGTGGCAGCCAGGGAAGCAAGCATATACACGGGAATAACCATTGCCGAGTACTTCAGGGATATGGGATATGACGTAGCCTTAATGGCCGACTCAACTTCACGCTGGGCCGAAGCACTAAGGGAAATTAGCGGCAGACTTGAGGAAATGCCAGGTGAGGAAGGATTCCCCCCATATCTTGGAGCAAGACTCGCTGAATTCTATGAGAGAGCAGGTAAAGTGATAACCGTAGGAAGCGAAGAGAGAGTTGGATCAGTAAGCGTTATAGGTGCAGTTTCTCCGCCTGGCGGCGACTTCTCAGAGCCGGTAGTACAGTGCACATTAAGAGTAGTCAAAGTTTTCTGGGCATTAGACAAATCGCTGGCAGAAAGGAGGCACTTTCCCGCCATAAACTGGCTAATAAGCTATTCACTTTACACCGACACAATGCAGGAGTGGTATTCCGAAAACTTAGCTCCAGACTGGCCTAAGATTAGGGCAGAGGCTATGGCGATTTTGCAAAAAGAGGATGAATTAAAAGAAATTGTAAGATTAGTAGGACCAGACGCCCTCCCAGAGTCGGACAGGGAAATACTTGAAGTTGCTAGGATGATCAGGGAAGACTTTCTCATGCAACACGCGTACCATCCAGTTGATTCATATTGCCCTATCGAGAAGACATACCTCCTCCTGAAGACAATACTTCACTTCCATCATCGAGCTAGAGGTGCTATGCGAGAGGGAGTTCCCCTCTCAAGGATTTTAGCATTACCAGTAAAAGATGAGATTGCAAGGCTAAAAATTGTGCCAGTAGAGAGATTTAAGGAGGCTTATGAGTATATGATTAAGGCAATTAATGATCAAATTAATCGGCTAATAGAGGAGATAAAAACTGAGGAGGAAAGATAATGGCAAGCACTTATGACGAAAAAAGACTTAAGGCAATAGAATACCGAACAGTTGCAGAGGTATCAGGACCATTGCTGATAGTGAAAGATGTACAGGGAGTAGCTTATGGAGAGCTAGTGAAAATAGAAACGCCTACTGGAGAAATAAGGACAGGGACAGTGCTAGAAACAGGGCTGGGATATGCGATTATACAAGTATTTGAGGGAACCAGAGACTTGGATACAAGCAAAACAACCGTTAGGTTTACAGGAGAAACAATGAAGCTCCCAGTTTCAATCGACATGCTTGGCAGAATATTCGATGGAAGGGGGGAGCCCATCGATGGAGGGCCGCCAATAATACCGGAAGACGAGCTAGATATTCATGGAGCTCCAATAAACCCAGCAGCAAGAGAATACCCCAAGGAATTCATCCAGACAGGGATTTCTGCAATAGACGGAATGAACACGCTAAGCAGAGGACAAAAGCTCCCGTTGTTTACTGAATCTGGATTGCCACACAACGTTTTGACGGCGCAAATAGTGAGGCAAGCAACGATACCCGGCAAAGAAGAAGAATTCGCAATCGTATTTGCAGCAATGGGAATAACCACTGAGGAGGCAATTTACTTTAAGCAAGAATTCGAAAGAACAGGAGCACTAGAACGAGTCGTAATGTTCATCAATTTAGCAGAGGACCCGGCAATTGAGAGAGTTATAACTCCAAGATTAGCATTAACAACAGCAGAATATCTGGCCTTCCAGCACGATATGCATATACTTGTAATATTAACAGACATGCTGAATTACGGGGAAGCTCTAAGGGAGATAAGCGCAGCAAGAGAAGAAGTTCCGGGAAGAAGAGGGTTCCCAGGATACCTCTACACAGACCTTGCAACAAATTATGAAAGATGCGGTAGAATAAGAGGAAAGAAAGGAAGCATAACGCTAATTCCAATAGTAACCATGCCTGGTGGAGATGTGACCCACCCAGTAGTAGACTTAACAGGGTACATTACTGAAGGACAAATATACTTGGATAGAGCATTGCATAGAAAAGGCATTTACCCGCCAATTAACGTTTTGCCATCGCTCTCCAGATTAATGAAGGAAGCAACACGATACACACGTAAAGATCATCAGTCCCTAAGCGACCAACTTTACTACTGCTATGCCGAAGGAGTTGAGCTAAGAGGATTAGTAGCAGTAGTTGGAGAAGAAGCGTTAACTGAACGCGACCGCAAGTACTTAGAATTTGCAGATGCATTCGAAAGGAGATTTATCGCGCAGGGAATTTATGAAAACAGAGATCTTGAAACAACTTTACGAATAGGCTGGGACCTACTATGTGAATTCATACCTGAATCAGAGTGGAAACGACTAGACCCAGACATAATCCGTCAATATTGCCCAAGATACGCAAGTATTGCTGCAGAGAGCTCCTAGCTTATATTTTTGCTACCTTTTCGACCATCCAATTTGATTTCGGCGCTATTACTAACATAAGCAGTTGTAGTTAGAAATATATCGTTAATGAACAGTAGCATAAATGGGGCCGTAGTCTAGCCTGGTCTAGGACGTCGCCCTCGGGCGGCGAAGATCGTGGGTTCAAATCCCACCGGCCCCACTTTTATCTACAGATTATAGATAAAAATACGTGGTAATCAAGGTTCCATATGGATACATTTTATTTTCAATCTTACATATATGATGCAGATAATATTTAAACAGAAAAAATATATTTTTCTGTTGTTTATTTAATAATTATGAAAAATGTAAATTTTAGAAATATGGCATTAATTATTTCTATAGTCTCGGTGACCATTTTAATTGTTGTCGGCTAAATACTTTCAACATTCAATGTACAAGAAGCTCCTGAGAAGCTTTTTACAACCTATTGGCTTAAAGAAAAACAATTAAATTTAAATGAAACAATGGAATTTTTAAATAAAAGAGTGCTTAAAATTCAATTGCCGACAAACATTCCTGAGGAATATAAACTGAAAATCATTTTCGCATTTGGCACGCAATTATATTTTCTATTCTCTGATAGTGAGATTGGAATTAGGGATCTAGGTAAAAACGAAGTTGAAGTATGTATATACATACCAAGTCTAAATGGACCGAAACTGATGATATATATTAATTTTGATGGTCCCCGATAGAAACCCATATTCCCTCGGCTTAAATGTCAAGAATATAACTAGTTTGGAGGAATTTAAGCAGGCCGTTGAAAATACATAGAAGATCGAATAAGTACAGAGAAATTAAAACTTGTCACCGAGGGATTTAAAGACGTTGTTATTGAAAAACGATATATTAACGGTTGGCTAGTATGCTGTAGACAATATACTAATGCTACAAATTCTCAAGGTTGCTAATTCGTTCAACCTAGCTGGGTTCTAATCACTACTCCAAAGGAACCATACTACTAGAGGGATGATTAATCCCTCTAGACCAGCTATGCGAAATAGCTGAGTATCATGATGATTTTATGGTAAAATTACTTTTGCAATTCATTTCTGCATCCAAAATTATAATCAATGTAAAAATGTTTTGAACTCAATTAACAAATATCAGGATTTTAAGTATTTTTATAGAAGAATGCTTCAATGAACTATCGTGGTAGCGCCCAGAATACTAAGAAGGCTATAATGAACGCAAATAGTTTTGTACCATTTGTTAAATACATTTCAACTCTATACTTTCCACTTTTATCTCGACCTTTAAGTTCCACTTTCGCTAACTCATTGAGTGATATTACATCGACATCAAGGTAGGAAAGAGGTGACTTTGATATAAGGGAGCCAGCGAAGGGAGCTTCCGGGATGTATATAAACTCAATTTTATCACGGTCACGTTTACCTTTATAAATTGCGTCATACGTCTTAGGGTTTATCAGTGTCATTTTTGTTCATGCTCTCTTATGATTACTATTTTCTGGGTCTCTAATTATTTCTCCAGGAATTTCAACTTTTAACTTATATTTCTGCAATATTTTTGGAAGGGTCTCCCTCTGAGGAGGCTGATCATTGCATTGTAAAACCGTTCAGCTTCTCTTTCATGTAGTTTAAAATTTTCCTTCCTTTTTGAGTATGCTTCTCGCTACAATGATTCCTGTTGCAGCAGCTATAACTATTCCTCTTGATAGCCCTGCGCCGTCACCAGCTACGTATAGATTAGGTATCGGTGTTTCCAATTCGTTGTTTGTCTGCACTCTATTTGCTGAGAACTTTACTTCTGGAGCATATAGAAGCGTTGAAGAGCTTGCTACGCCGGGTATTATCTTATCTAGGGTTTCTAGCCCTTCAAGTATGTCTGTAAGTATTCTATGCGGTAGGACCATTGCTATGTCTCCGGGAGTTGCAGATTTTAATGTTGGTTTCACGTGGCTGTGAGAAATTCTATTCCAAGTTGACCTTCTTCCCATTCTCAGGTCTCCTAGCCTTTGTATTATTGGTTTTCCTCCTCCAAGGATTGTGGCTAGCTTTGCTATTGAGCGCCCATAAGCAGTAGTATCTTCTATTGGCTCTGTCAAGGTTATCTTTACAAGAAATGCAAAATTGGTATTTTGAGATTGCTCGCCAACCATTGAGTGCCCGTTCACTCCCACGAAATCGTCGTAAAGTTCTTGGACAACGAAGCCTCTGTGATTAACGCAGAAGGTTCTCACGAAATCGTCGTACGTTTTTGTGTATATGTGGAACTTCGGATCTCTACATACTTGAATTACGGGCTCCATAACTACTGCTGGAACTTCAACTCTAACACCGATATCTATAGGCTCATGCCTCGTCGGTATTCCCAATTTCTTGGCTTCTTGAGCTAGCCAGTTGGCGCCTACTCTTCCTGGCGCTGCAATTATATATTTAGCTTGAATCGACGTGCCGTCTTCTAAGATCACTTCCCCCGGATTTATTTTAATAACTCTCTTTCTTAACAGGAATTTTACTCCACGTTTCTCTAGATCTTGCTTGAAATTTTTGATTACTTGTGGTGCTAAATCTGAGCCCATGTGTCGTTGGGGTATTGGAATAAATTTAGCGCCTACTGCTGCCGCTCTTCTCTCTAATTCCTCAATAGCAACACTGTCTCCTAGATGCGTTTTCTTAGGTGCACCATATTTCAAAAAGATTGAATCCACGTAATTTACAAGTTCCTGAGCTTTTTCATGAGACTCAACTAAACTTACTAGATCCCCGCCGATGTCAGGTCTTAAATTTAACAATCCTCCCGATAGGGTTCCTGCGCCACCCACGCCGCACATTATGTTGCATGGAGAGCATTTCCTGCAAAAAGCATATGATTTTGCCGGGCAAATTCGCTCATCTACATCTCCTCCTTGATCTATTATGATGATTGATAACTTGCTTTTGCTTGAGAGCTCATATGCTGCGAAAAGCCCCGCTGGACCGGCACCAATTATCACAACGTCTATCTGCAAAGTAGCCACCGGTGGCTTAAAATTGCAGAACACTAATAAAAGGATAGTGCTTCTGCATTATTCTGAGCTTATTGATAGTCTTTGCAGGGTGGTGATCTCGCCTAGAAATGTTCCGTCCAATAAGTACACTTCTGAAGCGCGTATGTGCATAATTTCAGCTTCTAAGAGTGGTCCTAGAAGAGACATGTTTTTAAACTTATTTATTGCAGCACCGCGCAGGTAGGCGTTGAAGGCAGGCATTATTATTATGCTTTTAGTTCTAGGGAAAAATCCAAAAGCCTTCTTAAATGTTTCAATCGAATTTTCAGCAATTCTAATTTTTCTGTATTTTAGATAATCGCTAATTAATTTCTCAGTAGAAACTTCAACTTTAACCCACACTGGTTCTACCAATTTGAAGCCCATATGATCTCTTAGCTCGATGACCGGGTGAACGTGGCCCATTATGATGGTATCGGCTTGAAATATCGGGGGAGAAGGCCACGCATGACCGTGAATTAATCCTATTAGTGTATTACTAATAGTTTCAATGAGAACTCCCCTTACTGAGTGAATGCTCACAGCTCTAGGTGTTAAGGGTTCGATATTTCCATCATGATTGCCTGGAATAACCTCTACATCTATTCCCTCACGCAGCAATTCATTGAAGAATTTTGGAATATCTACCCATTCGCTTGGAGATATTTTGGCAATTTCATGCTTAATGTCACCTAGCAAAATTAGCCTTGAAGGAGAATAATCATGAATTATTCGCTTTAAAGATTTAAGGAGCTTGCCTACTTGTGAAGGCACTCTAATACCTTGCGACGACAACTCGAGTTCGAAGCCTATGTGAAGATCTGTGACTATCAAAATTTTTTCTCCATCCTTTGCTGTCATCAGCAGTGCAGGCTCATCAGGTATGGGCTTTAACATAATTCTCAACGTCAAATTAAATAGGCACAGTTAATTATCTCTATCTGCAGGCTGTGAGCATGACAGTGGAATTCCTCTCACAAATATTCATAAAATTGAAGAAGGAGAAGCGTCTTACTGATGAAGTAGCTTCAAAACTTTTGGAGAAGTATGGGGAGAAATTTCTGAGGGCGCTGGACCTGGTTAGCGCCAAGAAAGTGAGGAAGTGCGTGTTCCGTCCAAGTGGAATTGAACGATGGGTAGTTGTCGGAATGCATGGGCAATATCTCGTAATTCCAAGAAGCTTTTGTCAATGTGATGATTTTTACCTTTCAGTTGTAATACGTAAAAGCAAAGATACATGCTATCATCTGATTGCGCAGACAATTGCAGAAGCGCTGAGAAATTACGAAGAAGAAGTATTAGATGATTCTGAATATGCAGACTTTATGAGAAAGTTTCATGAAATTTAAGTTTGGTTCCTTCTCTTAACTTCACCTCTAACTTCAACTCGTTCTACTTTTCCGTCTCTTAACCAAACAATTCTGTCGCTAACTTCGATAATTTTATAGTCATGTGTTGCACAGAAAATGGTTACGCCACTTTCCTCATTCAATTTTTTAAGAAGTTTTATTATTTCTAGTCCTGTGTTTAAATCTAAGTTTCCAGTGGGCTCGTCGGCAAGTATGATTGATGGATCGTTAGCTAAAGCTCTGGCTATGGCTACTCTTTGTTGCTGGCCTCCAGACAGCTCTGCAGGCTTATGATGAAGACGATCACCCAGTCCAACCTTCTCGAGTAGTTTCGCTGCTTTCTTTAATCTTTCATCTCTTGGCTTTCCGGCAAAGATCATGGGTAGCATAACGTTTTCAAGGGCAGTTAATACTGGTATTAAGTTGAAGGTTTGGAAGATATACCCTATTTTTCTGCACCGTAGCCAAGCCAGCTCGTACGCATCTAACTTTGAGATATCTATGTTGTCGATGAAAACTTTGCCTCGGGTTGGCTTGTCGAGTCCGCCAATCATATTAAATAGCGTGGTTTTCCCAGAGCCGGATGGCCCCATAATTGATAAATATTCTCCTCTATAAACCTTCAAGTTTACTCCATCAAGAGCTTTAATTACATATCCTCCTAGTGTATAGTGTTTCGCTAGATCTATGGTTTCAACAGCGTACTCGTAAGCCAACATCTACACCTCGAATCTTAGAGCTTCTACGGGATTTATTTTTGTTGCGTAATACGCTGGATATGCAGTGGCTACCAAACTTATTATTACCGAAATAACTATTGACAGCGTCATGGTTGATAAGTAAGTTTGAATAGTTGGTAGACGCCCTATTTGAATGTACATTAAAGGCGCAGTTATGATGGCTGAGGATAGGAATCCAGCTAGGCCGCCTAAAATCCCAATAATTAATGATTCGAATATGAACAGCTGGAGAATTAGTGCATTTTTAGCCCCTAAGCACTTCATCGTCCCTATTTCCTTATACCTTTCAGCTACGGATATGAGCATGGAATTGAATATAGTGATGACACATACAATTATCGAAATCAAAGATACCCATAATTGGTAATCACTTAAGTTAATTGGAATGAAACCAGAAACAGCTGATGATGCCAGCGCAAAACTCATGATATTCATGGAGGACACCAAAGCAACGCTTAACAATATGGTTAATGCTGTCAAAGAAACTCGCGACTTTCTCTTCTTCATTCCCTCAAGCACAATGTGGAGCAAGTCCTTAATGCTCACCCTGGCGAAAACTTTTTGCATTGGAGTCACCACTAGTTTTTTCTGCACAAAAGTTTTTAAAGAAAACGGCGGTGTGATTTATGAACTTCGATGCGCTCTTTAACGTGCTGATTGCCCTTTCCATTTTAGCTTCACTTTTGGGGGTAATTTACGTAGTGGTCTCGGAAAAGGGAAGGCGAGAAATTGGATAATGACACAATAGATATTGTTGAAAGGGCTTTTGAAGATGCAGCGCCATACCTTTCAAATTCAAGTTATTTAAGAAAGCGAATTGGAGAAATAGTTTCTAAAGTTAGAAAAATCGATGAGTTGCTCAAAGCTATTGAGGAGGCATGCTTTGAGGAAAAGGAAACTCAAATAAGAACGGATTTTAGAATATTCCTTAATGCTTTAAGGAGAGAATTGCAAAAAATGGGGGCAGCCTATGGGTCGAAAATATAGGAAGAAAATACCGTTGAGACCACCTAAAAGAATACCATCGGTTTTTCAATGCCCGAGGTGTGGGAAAAAAGCCGTCAGAGTTGAAATAAATAAGGATTCCGGAAAAGCCACAGTATCATGTGGAAGCTGCAAAATTCGCGCTGAAATAGAGTTACCGCCAATATGCGGTGCAGTTGACGCTTACGGTAAGTTTGTAGATCTATACTACAACGGGAAACTAGAGGAGGAAAAGGAGATTGAATAGGTTAACTGTTGGTAAGGTAGAGAGATATATGAGAGAGAGGCTTGCAAGTGAGGGCGCAGTACACATTACACTAATAGATCCTGACAAAAGCAGGATTGATGCAAAACGTCTTGCCAAGGAAGCTGAGGAAGGAGGGACATCTGCAATTATGGTTGGCGGATCAATAGGAATCTCTGAAAAATTACTAGATGAAACAGTACTTTCAATAAAGGAGGCGGTAAACATCCCTGTAATCTTATTCCCGGGAAATGTAACTGGGATAAGTAGACATGCTGATGCAATATGGTTTATGTCGCTGTTAAACTCAGCCAACACCTACTACTTAATTGATGCTCAAGCTTTAGGTGCAGTAATAGTTAGGCGTTACGGGCTTGAAGCCATTCCGATGGGTTACTTAATTGTTGGCGAAGGAGGAGCTGCAGGATATATCGGCCACGCTAGGGTTATACCGTATAACCGACCTGAAATTGCAGCAATATATGCACTTGCAGGAGAACTTCTAGGTATGCGATTCATATACTTAGAAGCAGGATCAGGTGCTAAAACGCCAATACCACCAAAAATGATTGAATACGTTAAAAAGGCAATTTCCATACCGCTAATTGTCGGAGGAGGAATAAAAACCGAGGAGCAAGCCAAAAGAGCCGTTATAGCTGGTGCAGATGCTATCGTAACAGGGACAATAATCGAAACTGGAAACGTGAAAAAGAAAGTAAAAAGCATCGTCAAGGGAATCAAAGAGGCAGCTAAGGAAAGGCGTTTAAGCATTGTACTATAAAGCAGATAGCATAATAAAGGAAATATTAAGGAAAGTGCTGCACGCATTTAGTTTAACCATATGGCTTGTGTACATGGTATGCGGTTTTGAAATAACTTTACTTTACACTTTTGCTTGTTTAATCATTTCATTTATTCTTGAAGTAATTAGGCTTCGGAAGTACAAGTATTACCCCTTTAAGTTTATAACAGAGAAAGTTGCTCGAACTCCTGAGAAATACAGGTTTGCAGCTCATGTTCATTTCTTCGCTGGAGCCTCATTAATATTATATTTGTTAAAAGACGATTTAGGAATTATTTCAATTCTATGTTCAGCAGCATCAGATGCGGTAGCTGCGATCATTGGTAAGCTCATAGGTAAGCACCCCAACCCATGGAATGAAAGTAAGACTTTAGAAGGTACATTTTCGGGCATGATCACGGCCTTTCTTGTAATAACACTTTTTACGGGAAATGTTTACTATGGCATTTCGGGGGCGATTGTTTTTGGCATTATTGACTCATTGAAAGTCCATATAAATGATAATTTCATTTTGCCTCTCTCCTTTGGCTGCGCATTAAGAATTTTAGATATGATCAGCCATATAGTGTAATAGGCAGACTGGCGGGAGCGTAATGCTAGAAATAAGCGATGAAATGCTAAAATACTTTAGAAACTTAGAGGAAGAGGTTAAGCGAATTTATGAAAAAGCTAAAAGAGCAAGAGAAAAATCATTTGATCCTTCACCTGAGCCAGAAATATTCTTAGCGAAAGACCTTGCTGAACGAGTTGAGGGATTACTTAAATCGTATGGAATTACAGGAATTGCCGAGCGTATTAGAGAATTGAGTGCAAAATTCAAAAGAGAGATCGTGGCCCTAAAAATAGCTGAAGAAATAGTATATGGCAAGTTCGGAAAGTTTCCTGAAGAAGTTGCAGCGGAAGTTGCAATAAGGGCAGCTTTAGCAATTTTAACTGAAGGCATTACTGCTGCGCCATTACAAGGAATTGAGAAAGTAAAAATAAAGCGCAATACTGATGGAAGCAAGTACCTATCAATATACTATGCGGGGCCCATAAGATCTGCAGGAGGAACTGAGCAAGCATTAACCGTCTTAGTGGGAGATTATGTAAGGCAATTACTTCACTTGGAGCGATACAAGCCAACAGACGAAGAAGTAAAGCGATTCATTGAGGAAATTAGGCTTTATGAAAGGCATGTTGGAAGATTTCAATACCATAATAGTGATGAGGAATTAGAAAGTGCTTTAAGGAGAATACCTGTTGAGATAACGGGCGTTGCAACCGCACCACTAGAAGTGAGCATTCATAGAGATCTACCCCGCATTGAAACCAATAGAATACGCGGAGGAGCATGCCGAGTAATCAATGACGGAGTCATAGGCAAAGCAGCAAAAATTAGGAAAATAGCGGAAGAGGTAGGGCTTGTAGGATGGGACTGGCTAAGAGAATTCATGAAGGAAGAGGGTGAAGAGCAAACCATAAAGCCAAGTGAAAAATACCTTGCAGATGTTGTCGCAGGAAGACCAATATTTTCGCATCCATCAAGGGTAGGAGGATTTAGGTTAAGATATGGTAGGAGTAGGAACACAGGGCTGGCAGCTTTAGGATTGCATCCTGCTACAATGGTTATTCTTGGCGGATTTCTAGCAATTGGAACACAAGTTAGAACCGAGCGCCCGGGAAAAAGCGGAGTTATAATGCCAGTATCATCGATTGAAGGGCCAACAGTGCGGCTTGATGATGGAACCGTTGTAAAAATTGAAGACTTACTCCAGGCCGAAGAGCTGAGAGATCGCATCGACGAAATACTATTTTTAGGAGATGTACTTATTGGATTTGGAGAATTTCTAGAGAATAATCACCCATTACTTCCATCAGGCTATGTAGAAGAGTGGTGGGCTCAGGAAGTTCAAAAGGCTATAAATAAAAAGTTTGAAGGCAATATAGAAAAAGCTGCAAAGCAAGCAGGCATTCCTATAGAAAGACTTCGACAACTTCTATCAGCATGGTGGCAGGAAAAACCAAGGGCAAAAGAAGCATTAGCAATCTCAGAAGCTTTTGAAGTGCCTTTGCATCCTAAGTTCACTTATCATTGGAGCGAAGTAAGCGCAGGAGACGTTCAATTATTGAAGAAATGGATTGAAAAAGCTGTTAGGACACCTCAAGGAATCATCGGTCCAGCAGAAGGAGACATAAAGAGGATTTTAGAGCACTTAGGAGTACCTCATAAACTAGAAAGTAACAGCAAGATAGTTTTAGATGAAGAACATGGGCTCATATTATTGAACTGCTTAGCAGGTGAAGATAAAAACATCATTAGTGCAGAGAACGGCCTTGAAGCAGTAAATATGATCTCTAAGGTTAGAATAAGAAACAAAGCACCAACATACATCGGCCTGAGAATGGGTCGACCGGAAAAAGCAAAGGAAAGAAAAATGAAACCGCCAGTACACGTGCTATTTCCAGTTGGACTTGAAGGAGGAAGCAGCCGAAACGTATTGGAAGCCTCAAGTAAAAAATATGCGAAAGTCAAGATTGCGGAGAGATTATGCTTAAAGTGCAGAAAAAGAACATTTTATGTAAGATGCCCAAATTGTTTAACCGATACAATACCTATAAGGACATGTCCAAAGTGCGGAAGAGAAACCACCACGACGAAGTGCCCAGTATGTAATCAGAAAACAATGCCATATAAGGAGAAAAGCATAGACATTTATAATGAATTAAAACGCGCATGCATTAATTTAGGAATTCAAGCCCCGCCAAAACTAATTAAGGGAGTAAAAGGGCTAACAAACGTTGATAGAACCCCAGAGCCACTTGAAAAAGGAGTTCTTAGAGCAAGGCATGACGTCTATGTATATAAGGATGGAACAATAAGATTCGACATCACAAACGCTCCACTAACTCATTTTAAACCTAAAGAAATAGGGGTAACTATTGAAAAACTGAAAGAACTAGGATATACGAGGGATTATTTAGGCAAACCATTAGTTCATGAAGATCAAATAGTTGAACTAAAAGTCCAGGACATAATAATACCAATAGAGGCAGCAAGTTACTTAATGAGGGTGGCCAGATTTATCGACGAATTGCTCGTTAAGTTCTACAAAGAGGAGCCTTATTATAATGTTAAAAGAAGAGAAGACCTAATAGGGCACATAGTAGTTGGAATTGCACCTCATACATCAGCAGGAGTAATTGGCAGGATCATAGGATTCACAAAAGCCAAGGTATGCTTTGCACATCCTTATTGGCATGCAGCTAAGCGCCGAAACTGCGATGGAGATGAAGACGCCATAATTTTAGGACTGGACGCTTTCCTCAATTTCTCAAAAAGCTATTTGCCCGAAAAGCGAGGCGGACTGATGGATACGCCGCTGGTAGTCATGGTCACTATAGATCCAAACGAAGTTGACGATGAAGTATTCAACATGGAGACCTGCAGTATGCTGCCCATCGAATTCTATGAAGAAACACAAAATTATGCAGATCCCAAAGAAGTAGCTAAAAAAATTGAAAATGTAAGTGATAGGCTTGGCAAGAAAGAGCAGTATGAAGGATTAAAATACACTCACCCAACAACAGCTATTGATCTAGGGCCGAGGATTACAGTTTACAAAAAGTTAAAGACAATGTATGAAAAAGTTGAAGCGCAAATGAAAATTGCAGAGAAAATAAGAGCTGTGGATAAAAAAGACGTTGCTGAAAGAATACTTACACACCACTTTCTACCTGACTTGATTGGCAATTTAAGAGCTTTCACAACGCAAAGTTTGCGTTGTGTAAAATGCAATGCCAAATATGAAAGGCCGCCGTTATCCGGAAAGTGTAGAAAATGTGGTGGTAAACTAATCTTAACAGTGCACAGAAAAGGAATAGAAAAGTATCTAAGTTCAACTATGATGCTTATTCGAAAATACAATTTAGGTGAATACTATAGGCAAAGAATAGAACTAATAGAAAAAGAACTTGAATTGTTATTTAGTGGAGAAAAGGATCGAAAGCAAACTAGCTTGCTTCAATTCTGGAGAAGTGAGCAGCATGCCAATTCAAAAATATGAAGCACTAGCCTTCTTGAGAAGTATAAAAAATGTTAGAAAGGGACTTCTAACTAGAAGTAAGATAATAAGGCTTTTGAAAACAAGGGCAGCGACAACAAAGGAGCTAGCTGGTAATGTTAAGTTGAGCTACAGCACGGTTAGGAGACATTTAAAAATGATGGAGAAAGAAGGCATCGTCATAAAGGTTTATCGTAAATGGAAGTTAACGGGCAAAGGACAGCAAGACCTGCTTAAGTATTTAACTAAAAAACCTGCTTATTGAAATTATTTGAAGAGTATCTGTAATAGGTCTATATCCCTTATCATTCCAATTAAATTCCCCTTTGCGTCGAGAACTGGCAGTTGGTCAATATCATATCGGCGCATTTTTCTAGCACACAAACTTACTGGGGTTTGCTCTACCGCGGTGATTACCCGTTTCACCATAACTTCTTCAACGGGTTTATCCGGAAGAGTTAGTTCGCGACTACTTATGTATAATATTGTAACTGTATCCCAGTCCCACTCCTGCCCCTCAGTAGCTGCCTTTGTGGCAGAAGTATGTTCCTTTAAAGTAATTTCGCATACTGAAATGATATCGGAATCAGAAATTATTCCAGTCAGCTTTCCCTTAGAATCAATTACTGGAAGAGCTTGAACTTTGGCTAGCCTCATTATAGTGTAAGCCGCTGGAAGAGGCGTTTTTTCCCAGACAGCAGTAATTTTCCTTGTTACAAAATCTTTAATCGGCTTGATTACGTTCATGTTAGCAATAGCTTTATAGACGATGTCAGCGACAGTAATTACACCTACAAGCTCATTATCACCTACGACAACTGGAAGCCGCCTTATATCTCGCTCCCATAATATGCGAGCCACTTCATTTATGGGAGTTTCCGGATTAACTGTAATAGGATCTCGAGTCATGAGAAGAGCAAGCTGCTCCTCCATAGGCTTTTTCATTAAATCAGTTCGCGTCACAATTCCTACAACACGTTTTGTGCCCTTCTTAACTACAGGTAAACCCATAACCTTATGCTTAGTCATTAGTCGCAGTACTTGCTCCCTGGTTCCTGGAACCTCCGCATAAATTACATTAGTGGTCATTATGTCTTTCACTTTCACGTAAAATACCCTCCGAAAAACTATGTAACCACAAAATTCAATGAATATCGTTTATGAAAGTTGTATTTATTTTTTCCCTAGCTTATTCTCTGTAAGGACAGGTGCAAGGAGAGTTTTTACAGCGGGGGCAAACGTTTTTGTACTTAGAGAAAGCCGCCTTTGCAAGGTCAACCCCGACGAGATTCGCTAATGAGGACAGCCAGGCCAGGACATCTGCGAATTCACTCTCCATCAACTCATGGTCTCCATCTCTGATTGCTCTGGCAAGTTCTCCAACTTCCTCTACAAGCCACATAAAGGTTTTACCGACGCCTCTAGTGCTATCGCGGGTAAAGTAGAGGCGCCGCATCATGTCCTGAAACTCTCTCAGGCTCATTGCGCACACCTAAAATATAGCTGGCAAATAAGTTATTAATAGGTTTTAGCAAAACAAGAAGTGGTGGCTAAAGTATGTCCAGAAGAAAGCGTAGAAGAGAGGGGGTCATGCCCGTAACAGGTGCAGGGTTGATACGCTTCTTTGAAGAGGAAGTAAGAGGAATCAAAGTTAGCCCTATTCACGTAATTATAATGGCTATAGCTTTAATGGCATTTGCAATGCTAGGGAACCTAGGGTTCTTGCAATTTCTTAGATAATTGCAGTATTATTGAGGAGCCAAACTTCAGCCTTTTCAGATCCTCATCCGATAACTTTTCAATAATAATCTCCTGCCCATCATATGAAGGAGTTATCATACTTATGCCCAAAGGATCTTCAAGTATTAACGTAAAGGGCAGCTTGCCTTGACTTGCCAGCTTCAATTTATTGAGAACATCAATACATTTCCGCTTCTCATGCTCACTGTCAGAGAGTACGAGAAAACTTTTAGTAGCATCTTTAATTCGTTCAAGTACCCCCTCAACATTAGTGATAAAGCCCTGTGCAATTGAGCCTGGCTCAATTGTGGCTCCGAGCTCTGGAATGCGTATGGTTCCGCTGCTTGAGCGTATAACTTTAGCGTATAAGTCCTCTGGCCCTTTAACTTTGAGTATGTATCTTAAAGGCTCTCGAAATTCAAGAGAAAAAACGTCAGTATGCCTATAGCCGCAGTTAGAACACTTCCAGGAAGCCATGATCATCTTACCAAAAAATGGAATTTCACTATGGGCTTCAATAAATTCAAGGGATAGCTTACCACATACAGGGCAATGTAATACTTTAAGCCACTCCGGTAGCGCTTCTGACAATTTAAAGACACCAGAATATAGTTAAGGAAGCTCACTTAAAAGAAATTCTAAAGTTGGGGGAAACATGGAGGTTTCAGAGCGAATAGCAAGAAGATACAGGTTACTTTTCAGCTTACCACCACTTCAAACCATAATTATCAGAACTGTAATTTATAGCACGTTATTTGGATTAGCAACTGAGCTAGTTAAGGTGGGCACAGTAAGTGAGCAGACACTTAGAACAGGTATAGCTATTAGTATCGCCTATTACTTGATTCCAGCATTAATTTCAACACCAATAACAGCAGCATTAGTTAAGCGAGAAGTTCTAACTACCAGACGGCTTGCCGGATTGGCATTGTACTGTATACTTTTCACAGCCCTCGTTCACATCACAGGAGTCACAATGTCAGCGTTACTCGATAATCCAAAATTAGATGAAGCCTCTATGATCTTAAGTTGTGGAGTCATGCTCTCGATAAGGTATCTTGTAATTCGATCTCTGGAGGAAGATAAAGTTGGAGCACTACTGGGCGCGGTTACACAGCCATTAATGAGCGCCTTTGCAGCGCTATACTTCTTGAGAATCTCAGATGTTTATGGTCTACTACCTACGCTTGCAAGGTTAGTTTATGTTGCAGGCTCACTCACCATCAGCTCATGGTGCCTATTGGCAATAATAGATTTTAAAGTAACTAAAGGCACAGGGATGAGCGGCATAGAGTTGTTTAGAGCATTTATGCAAAATTGGTTAGCAGGAAAGAAAACAGCACTAGAGCAGATATTGAGCAGAAATGCAAATGTTAAGGATGTAAAGATTACCAGCATAATTTTCTTCTCCAAGAAGGAAAAGCCCAAATACGCGATAGTCATACCATCCTTCCATTTCGGACCATTCAGAAATATAGGAAGTAGTCAGCTACCATCAAAAATAATGGAAACACTACATAACGAAGGCATAAATGCAGTAGTATTGCACGGAGCTTCAAGCCATGAAGAGGACTTAACAAGCGAAGAGGATTGCCATAAAGTCCTTGATACAATAAGGAAAATGATGAAGAAAGTTAAACCCAAAGCTCTAAGCGCATCGCCAGTTATGAAAGCAGTACATGGAAAAGCAACAGCATATTGCCAATGCTATGAGGATACAGCATTAATAATCATCACACGAGCCCCCAGGCTAACTGAAGACCCGCCAAAGTGGGTTGAAGAAAAAATAGTTCATGAAGCCCGAAAGTTAGGACTAAAGGAAGCAATAGTAATTGATGCGCATAACAGCATAAGCGACATCGAAATATTGAACAGAAATGATTACGAAGAACTGGTAGAGGCAGCAAAGAAAGCATTGCTAAAAGCAATAAAATCAGAACAGCACCCCTTGAAGATCGGGACAGCACGCAGAAGAATAGTAGAGTATACCGAAAAACAAGGGATAGGGAGGGGAGGAGTACTAGCAACAGTTATTGAAACTGGTGGAAGGCGATTTACGACAATAGTTTTTGACGGCAACAATATGATACCAGAATTTAGAGAAAAAGTTCTGCAAGCACTTAAGTCTACAGGTCTCGAAGAAATAGAAGTCCTAACCACAGATACGCATAGCGTAAGTGGATTAACAACAATCGCTAGAGGATATCACCCCGTAGGAGAAGCAGTAAACCAAAACAAGCTTATAGAGTACACAATTGAAGTAGCGATAGAAGCGCTGAAAAACCTGACAGAAGTCACATACACTATAGAATCAGTAACCGTCAAAGAAGTGAAAATCCTAGGCGAAAAACTTCTACAAAAAATCTCCCAGGCAATTGAAATATCATTAAGAACAGCTAAAAAAGTAGCAATTATCGCATATCTGATATCGATTGTGACCTCAGTCCTAATACTTTTAACTTAAATAAATATTTAAACAAATCAACAAACAAAAATAACATAATGATAACTAATTTGTTGATATTTTAACTGATATAAGAAATATTAGAAAACAAACCCCTTCTGATCCACTCTCCATCAGCTCATGGTCTGAAAGCAAACTCGATTCCAGCAAATCAGTTCGAAGTATTGGGGGATAGCACACATAAACTCTAAAGAAAATTTGTAAGCCTTAACGCGCGGGGCCCTATCCCAATATGGGCTGGAATTGCTAGTAAAAGGTGTTGCCGTCAGAATAGGGGTACTCAAAATATTGCAGATTTCAGTTTGGTGAAGGTTGGCTACAGACATGCTGAATGCTAAACGTAACAAATTAGAGTGCAATTGGAATAACTGAGTGCATTAAAGTTCTCATTCAGAGCGAATCACCATCAAATGATGATCCCCAAATTGGTGCAGTATTTGGGCCCTATTTATTTAATTAGGCTTAGTGAAGTCACATTCGGGCCGCCGCTTAGAATGGATATCATAAAATTATTGGAAAAACCATTAAATTAAGGCATCTTTTAACCCTCTTTGCAGAGTCATTGACCATTAATTGATGATGGTTAAAAGCGTGATAATGTGACTATTGTGATGTGATTTGTGTCACGTATCATTGAGTTAATTAAGGTATTTTAGAGAAGCTGCGAATGCTTGGCCTAGGGAGATTCCTCCATCTCCTGGAGGGACTAAACGATGTCTTAGTAATTTGAGGCCGTGCTTGCATACTTCACTTTGAATAGTATGTACTAATAGGTCGTTAACTGCGGCCCCACCAGATATACCTATGAAGTTGGTGTTTACGTGTTCGGCTACTTGTAAAGCGGCTTTTGCAAGGGCTTTTGCTAAGGATCTATGTATTTGTTTGGCAATTAGGTTTGGGGGGGTATTCGAGTTAGATTCTATTTGGTCTATTACTTGTCTTAGGAGATCATTGACATCTATAATGGTAATGTTGTCGATTATTAGTGGAACATCAAAGTGGATAGAGTCTGATTCTGGGGCACTCAGTGCAAAAGATTCAAATTTCATTGCTGGTTCGCCTTCATATGTTCGCTCATAACACACGCCAAATAATGCGGAAAAGGCATCAAGAACTCGACCTAAACTAGAGGTCTTATGAACATTAAGGCCTCTGGATAGCTGTTTGAGAACAGCTTCTATTTCTACTGGTCCGTACTTGAAGCCGGCCGAACAATGTGACATAAGAAAGTCACGGACATCGTCTAGGGAAAAGATGTTTGAAAGCATACCGGCAAGCATTCGGGCCGGGTATCTTGCTGATGCATCGCCCCCAGGCATTGGCTGGTATTTTAGGTGTCCAAGCCTTTCAAATTCACCATCTTTATAAAGAATTATTTCGCCACCCCAAGCAGCGCCATCTAGTCCATAACCATAGCCGTCTATTATAATGCCTACAACAGGCTCATTTATTGGCACATTCGACTCAGCCATTAGAGAAGATAAATGAGCATAATGATGCTGCACCTGAATCAATTCTGCATTAAACTCTTCGGCAAGGATATGCGCTAGCCTTGTCGTTGAAAAGTTTGGATGGAGATCGCATGCAATGACATCAACACGCCGAGTTCTAGTAACCTTCATAAGGAATGATAAAGCATTTCTTAAAAAGTTCAACGAGTCATAGTTATCTACATCACCGATATGCTGCGTTAAGAAGCATTTACCCTTCCTGAGCAGAGCACCAGTAACTTGAAGTTCTGCTCCTAGAGAGAGAATAGTTACTTTTGATGTTAATGTATTCAAATGAATGGGAGTAGGAGCGTAACCACGTGACCTTCGAATAAAGGTAGGGAGATTCGAAGTCACACGCAACACTGAATCGTCACATCTATTCACAATTCTACGGTTGTGAACTAAAAAGTAATCCACTATATGGCTTAGGCGTTTGAAAGCATCAACGTTATCTATTACCATAGGCTCCCCAGGAATATTGCCGCTCGTCATGATAACTGCAGGTTCACGCGAGTAACGTAAAAGTAAAAGATGAATGCCTGTGTATGGCAACATAACGCCAACATTATGTAATCCTGGTGAAACCCACTTAGAGAGATAATAACGGGGGGATTTACGTAGCAAGAGGATGGGTCTTTGATATGATTTCAATAGCTGTTCTTCCACTTCACTTACAACTGCATAAGTACGAATAGTAGAGACATCAGGAGACATAACTGCAAAGGGGCGAGACTTACGTTTTCTCCTCTTACGTAATTCTAAAACTACATCATCATCGACAGCTGCTGCAGCTATATGAAAACCGCCAATTCCCTTTACGGCTATTATAAATCCCTCATGAAGAAGTTTTGCTGCAGTGTATATGGGCTTTTGATCATCTATCAAATCACCCTTATTATCATAAAGAAACATTCGAGGCCCGCATTTCGGGCAGCAAATGCCCTCAGCATGATAGCGACGATCTAATGGATCTTCATACTCTTTCAGACAGTCTCTACATAAAGGGAAGTCAACCATAGATGTGCGCTCACGATCATATGGTAAATCACATATCACAGTGAATCTCGGGCCGCAAACTGCGCAGCATGTAAAGGGATAATCATACCATCGCCGGCCCGGTGTTAAAATATCAGCAATGCAATCATCGCAAATGCCAACATCTGGAGGTACCGTTGATAAAACTTTAGAAGCGCGGGGAGAGCTAACTTCAATTTTGAACTCCTTAAATTCACCTGTATACTTCCCCCAAGTAATTTTTAATGAATCAATTCTAGCAGTTGGAGGCTTCTTATTCTTTAACTCTTCAACAAAATTATAAATTGTAGACTCCTCACCTTCCAATACAATTTCAACGCCAGCATCTCCCAAATTTAGAACGTAACCTTTTAAATTATGAGATAAAGCTAACCTGTAAACAAATGGCCTGAAACCTACACCTTGTACAATGCCACTGACATGTATGATTGCTCGACGTAGCATGATGTATGAACCTCTAAGCTAAAGTGATTGACCAACAAATCATTTAAGCATTATGATAATTTAACTTCAAGAAGATGTGATATAAAGTGATTTATGTCACATATGTGAATAAAGCAAATGTTACAAAAACAAATATTAGGTGCAACAGACATGATCAACAAAGTATAATAAAATAAAGAAGAATTATTACAAACAACTTTCTTGAAAAACCATGAAAAGACCATGAATTTTCCTTGATGTGACGATACAGCTCTCAGTCTGCAAAAGAGCTTTAAGTGAGAAGTTACATAATTATGCAACGAAACAACAAGGGAAATGAGACTATGACAGCAAAAGGACAAGATGACTTATATCAACTTATTCAAGAACTTAAAAGAGATCTCATAGAGTATTTTGACCTCATAATACGAAGGTTAGCAAGACTTAGAATGTTGGAGGAACGCTTAGACATACTTGAAGAATACATTACTGATATCAAAGGACGATTTAGAAAAATAGAATATATTCTTGCAGATATTCTTGAAAAAGAAAGAAAAGTAACACCACCCATATATGCTCCAACAATTGAAAGACCAAGAAGAAGAGTAGCTGGGATAAGAGAGGAAAGATCTGTAGCTGTAATAAGACCATTAGAAGAAGCGCCTAGAGAGGTTGTAGCTAAGCCGGTTACTAAACATGTAAGGACGGATATTTCTGCTGAAAAAGCTCCAACAGTTACGCAACCAAAAATGGAAGAAAAACCAAAAATCACAATCACAAAAGAAATCACAGAAGATGATTTGGCCATCAAATATTCAAAGTTAACTCAGACTGAAAAACAAATATTGAAAGTTTTAATTCGAAATCCAAATCTTAGAGGAGGAACAAGCATAGCAAGAAGGATAGGTAAAGCAAGAGAACATACTTGTCGTTTACTAAAGAAGTTAACCCAGAAAGGATTTTTAATTAGAGATGAATCTGTTTGGCCATATGCGTACTTTGTGCCGGAAAAAGTTAAGCAAATGGTAATGCTTGAAGAACAGTTAAACGTCACATCATAGAGTGTAGATTTTGTTAATATTGAGGATTATTTAACCTTGGAGACAAGCTCTTTGGAGAATCGATAACGCCATCGAGCTCTAGAACCTTGTCTATCTAATAACCCGGAGTAGTGAAGACGTGCAAGATATGTTGTAATGATATTTACAGGTATAACCTCACCATATTCTTCAAAGAAGGCCATAGCAACTTGTTTACTAGTAAACCAAGTCTTATTGAACCGTTTATTTAATAGCAGAATCAATTTTTCCTTGAGAGCTTTACTACGCCGCCTTTTTTCCGTCATCACTCGTTCAGTCACAATAGGTGTGACAGTGTGACTTAAATTGTCATAACCACTTGAAAATAACTCCACAAGATCAAGTAGTTGCTTAATTTTTTCTGGCCCAAAATAACCTTCAAGTGTGATTGAAATTTTTTCTCCTGACGGTGATGTGTACTCTATTCGCCATTTACCTTTATTCATTAAATACACTCTCCGGAGAGAGCGTCTTAAAACTATTATGTGACATATATAATAAGTTTTCGCTTTTATGGAGTAGACAACAGATATAAATCTAAAAAAAGCGTTTTAAGAGCTTTTTTCTTTGAAAAAAGAGTTGTCTGCAAAAATCAAGTGTAAAGAGCTTTAGATAATTCTAAACTATGTTGTAAAAGGCTTTTTCAAGCTTTTCCACATGTTCCAGTGGAAATAGAGGGGTGTTATTTGTAGACAACATTTTTTATCCTCTGTAGGATAAAGATATTAACCCTAAGTCCATATAAATCCAATAACAGGTAATGGTGAATTTAATGAAATTCATGAGTCAACCGCATAGTGAACTATTTAAATTAAGTTTTAAGCTCTCTGAATAAAACTATCCCGGTTATAAAAGGCAAAAATGTGCAAACATGATGATCTCAAATATCTTTAATCTGATGGTAAGCCTGCATATTTGATGATCTCATGATCGAAATATTTATATATCAGAATTGATGCATCTGTGAAGGTTACGGTTTTAGTACACTGGTCAGTTTACTATATTTCCACATGAGAAACCATCAGAACAATGAAATTGAACCCGTTAGGCACCATCAAACACTCATTCCAGACAGCCCCCGACAGTAGTTCCTACATAAATTTCACATGAAAATGATAGTGCCTATAGGCACCATAAAAGGGAAGCAGCACCAAAAAACTCAAACTTCAGCTACATACAGATTTCATCCAGATCAAGCCCCGGTTTAAATTCAGAATATGAACAGTTAAGGGGTGATCATTTCCCAGCGACCCCTGTATTTCCTCTGAATCAAGTAAAAAATTGGTGACTTAAATAAGATATTATGAGTTATCTAGAAATTTTGAGAAGAATATCTTGTAATATAGATAATAATTCTTAAATATAAAATAATTAACATACCAACGGAGTATTTTTCATTTTCATGAAAACAAATAAAGGAAAGCCTTTCGGAGTATTTTCCACTAGAAGTGGAGGGGTCTGTGGGGTGGCATATATTGATGTTGATCGAGCATTAGCATTATCATCATTTGTTCCTTTAAGGGAGCGTTATAGATTTTTAGATATAGTCTTGGATGCCTGTGGTGGTAATATTTCCAGGGCTGCAAGGGAAATCGGAATTTCGCGTTCGCAAATTTACAGATATTTGGGTAGAGCTGAGAGACGTGATATTCCTTCTGATGAAGTTCTAGCTAAGATCATCATTGCTGCTTATCGTTTGCGGCCTGTAAAGACTAGGGATGTTTTTCGTTTTCTTTTAAGTCAGTTTTCCGCTTTGGTTTCTAGGCTGTAACTATTTCGTTAATTTTAATTGACTTCTTTCACTATTGTTTGAGGGTGTTGTCTTGTTTTTCGTCGATGTGCATTGTCATCTCGAGGACGAAGCTTTTGACAAAGATAGAAATGAAGTTATTAGGCGAGCTTATGAAGCCGGTGTTGTCGCAATTATAAATTCTAGTTTAGATTTTGAAGGAGCTATAAAATCCCTTAGGCTTTCCTTACAATATCCCGGTTTTATTTTTACAACTCTAGGGTGGGATCCTACAGATCTTGATCGTGATTTGGTGAATAAACTTCATAGTTTGGCAAGAGAGCAAAAGTATAAAATTGTAGGTATAGGTGAGGTTGGGCTAGACTACTATTACGTTAGAGATCATGCTCTCAGGGAACTTCAACAGGACTTATTTAGAGAATGGATTGCATTAGCTAAGGAACTTGATCTTCCATTGGTAATTCACTCTAGGAGTGCAGGTAAATATGCGTTGCAAATACTGTTTGAAGAGGGTGCTGAAAAGGTATTGATGCATGCTTACGATGGCCGGCCCAGCTGGGCATTAAAAGCTGCTCAGGCCGGCTATTATTTCTCAATTCCAACTTCCGTGTGGAGATCGCGTCAAAAACAAAAGCTTGTAAGAGCTCTTCCTCTAGAGCAACTTATGCTAGAAACAGACTCGCCTGTTCTTTCGCCAATTCTGGGCCGGCGAAATGAACCTGCCAATATACTTTATGCTGCAAGAAAAGTTGCAGAAATTAAAGGTGTTAGTGTAGAGAAAGTTGCTGAAATTACAACTCAGAATGCTATTAACTTTTTCTCATTGAAATTGGGATTGCCTATTTTCAAGTAAAAAATGTTAAGGCCGGCCCAGTAAATTAATGCTTGGCCTTGGAAGCCTTCCATCTTTGAGTATTCTTATGGGTCAGAACAGTAAAGACAGGATCAGGCAGATCAATAACTAAGAATGTTGTTCAAGTTAACGAAAATACGGATACTAGATCATTACGGGCCGGCCTCAAAACCACTACCCAGAATATTTAATAGTAATATTTAATGTCGAGCTGTATCTCAACAAAATAAACTCTTAAATCCCCGCTATGCCTATCTAATATGGTTATGACTTTGAGGTGTATATTGGATGCAAATTAAAATCTCAGTATTAGGTGTTTCCGCTGAACGGTTATGGCCTATTGACAAACCCTATCCCACACAACTTCGCATTAGTACTAGCCTGAATATTATCAATTTTAAAACTGTAGAGGAATCGTCAGCTGAAGCTGAATTTATTTTTGCAGCAAACTATTCACCCCCAGTTGCGCAATTAAGGATAAAGGGTATAGTCAAGATTCTCGGCTCTCAGGATGAGCTCTCATCTTTAATTGAACAACATAAAGTGAAGAAGCACTTACCGCCAATTTTTGTACAATCCCTGCTCAATGCTGTTTTAACTGAAGCTGTTCTCCTGTCAAAAATAATTAATGCTCCTCCTCCAATTCCATTTCCAAGTTTGCCAACAACTAAAAAGGGTGATCGTGGGCCGCCTACTTACGTTGCTTAGTCTTTATTGAAATTATTTGAGCTAGATTTAGTGATGATGCGATCCATGGTATAAGCATTAAAAGTACCCACAATGACAGTGTTCTTGTAATTTTCAGACTGAGGAAGATGAAGGTTACTAATAATATTGTTTCAAGTGGAATCCATAGTATTAAGGCTTTTAGCCCAATTTTCTTCATCAATCTTTTTAAGATTGGATTTTGCTCTTCGCCTTCAGCTATTTTAGCCAGGATATATGTCGTAAGTGAATCTAATACTGCCCCCAATGCAACTATAATTATGATACTCTGAAACTCCAATTCTGCCACCCGTTCTCGTAAATGTTATTACTTTTTTATTTGTTATTTTTACCGGACCTGTTATGCGCTTTCTTGTAATTAGTGATGTGCATGGAAATTTAAAGGCGCCCCAGGCAGCAGTAAATTGTTTCTTTAAATTTTAACGTAGATGCTATAGCTTGTTGCGGTGATGTTGAATCTCAGAAGTAGTTCCGTATAATTTCTAGTAATTTGCAATCATTCTTTGTTTCTGGAAATATGGATGGGCGATCGATTTTAAAGATTCTGGAGCAGTCAGGCATAAGTGTTCATGGTAAGTTAATCAAGTTTAGGCAATATTTCATTGGAGGTATTGGGCGGCTTTAAAATGGAAAAAGCTTTAGCTATGCTGAAAAATGCACTTGAAAAGCAGCGCCCAGAGAAGTGGATTCTCATAACGCACTTTCCGCCTAAAAACACACCTGCAGACAAATTCTTTATATGTTTTCATGTAGGTGATAAAGACATCAGAAAATTAATTTACCAATATAAGCCGTCTGCCTGTTTCTGTGGCCATATTCATGAGAGTCCATGTATTTCTCATGTAGAAGACTTTTTAATTGTGAATCCCGGCCCGGCTTTGAAATGGAGAGCTGCAATTGTAGACTTAGACAAGGATCATGCGGGGGTCATATCGCTTAAATATTAAGTTAAGCCTTTCATTGATCAATCTGGCTAAACTCCTTGTGAATAATTTTTAGCTGCGACGCGTCAAATATTATATAGGCCTCAAATAGAGGATGATATAATGAGGTGTTAATTAATTGGTGAAAGTTGCTGATTTAATGGATTCAAGACACCCTACCGTTCCATATGATTCAACTTCGGGTTATGCCAGAGCGACTTTCCGAGAAACAAGAGTAAGAATTCTTCCAGTGCTAGATGGTGAAAAGCTTGTTGGAGTGATTACTCGAATAGGCATCATGAGTGTAACTGCAACTAGATCCGACTTAACCGTGAGGGACTTGATGATTACGCCTCAATTGGTGCTGAAGCCTTATGAAGACATTTTTAATGCTGCGCAAAAACTTCTTCAAGTTGATGATTGGTATGCTCCAGTAGTTGATGAGCAGAATAAGTATCTTGGCGTGTATGGTCTTGAGCACTTTATGATTTACATGCTTAATCAAGAACATCCTGCCAATTCAGAACCCGTAAAGAAATATATGAGCCAAAACGTCGAGTTTGTCTATGTCGATGACCCAATATCAAAAGTATGGCATAAAATGCTCGAATTTCGATATGCTGGATTTCCAGTAATCACTCATGAAGGCAAACTGATAGGCGTTGTCACGCAGATAGATATACTTAAACGAGGCTTCACCCGCTTACAATTGGAATCCGAGAGTGCTCCTCGCCGCGGCCCCACAGTTGAAGCTGTCATGTCAACTCCACCAATAACTATCCCCCCTAGCGCTTCAATACATGAAGCTGCAAAAATTATGGTCGATCGAAACATAGGCAGGCTTATTGTCGTTAAAGGCGGAAAAATTGAGGGGATAATAGATAGAAGCGACATCACTCGCGCATATCTGAGTTTTTAGCCTTAAAATTACGTTTCCTAACATATTTCCAATTATTTCTGAAATTTTAGAAATACAGTGCATTTAAAGTTTCATTAATGGTGTTTTTAGGATGATGAGTTTATGGAGGGCCTCGATCCGTAATTATTGGTCTGATTTTCTCCAATATCGGGGCTCTCCAGATCATGGCTCATCACCCCTATTCTCATTATTTCCAATTATTATAATATGAGAACATGCTTATAAGCTTTTCTCGCTTTTACATATTATAAAAAATGAGAAAAACTTATAAGTCTCGTCAAGCGCATAAACATGATTGTAATGCGCATTTTAATTGGGGGCGATCAATATGAACAGCGCCAGACAATATTACACTGTAGATGTCAAGCCTGAGAGTAAAGTAGTCATAGTTACATTTAGTGGATCTTCAATGAACTTTAAAACAATACAATCTGCGCTCATTCAACTCAAAAGCTACATAATCGAAGGATACCAAATCAAACTTAGAGGATATATGACTAGAAAAAGTAGCAGCCTAAAGGCATTCATGTTTGCATTATCACTAGTTGGACAGGAAAACCGAATAATCTTTGAAAACAAGGCCAGATACAGTAAAGCCGAAAGAAGAAGAAAGCGAGTAAAAGCCAGAGAATTAAGAAGGAAAGGTTTCACAGCTAAGCAAATATCTCGAGAATTAAAAATACCTCTAAAAACAGTCTACAGATGGCTTAAAGAAGCATGAAGAGTAGCCAACGAAATGTGAAAATTTAGTGGAATGCTGGGCCGAGGGGCCCGAACCGAGTAGTGATGTACCAGGTAATGAATGTTAAGCCAAGATGTTTAATTATTAATGGATTGGATGCAAATAGTTCTCCCGCCGGCGGAAAACCCCCGGCCAATTTACTCTTACGCTAATCTACCTCTAAAATCTTTTACAAAATTCAATAACGTTTTTTACAAATACTTACAAACCATCTTCTCATATTTTTCACAAAAATTCCATTTTAGGAAAAATTTTAATTTTTAGATAGTTGACGGTGATGGTTACGTATAAATGTTATAATAATGGCCAAGCATCGATTGAATAGCTCAATATAAGTAAGTATGTTACAGATTGGTGGACTAAGAATGTCAATTAAAATGAGAGAGTGAAAACTGGATTGCTAGGGGTGCTGAGTCGTTTTCCCGATAGGCCTATTATATTCCGGGTAAGTGGGAGCTAGTAACGAAGAAACTTATTTTAACGGTCATCATAAAGAATACTGTTCTGGGGTTTTGTTTGCAGCCGATCTGTGTTAAGACTAATCATAAGCCTGAGTGGTATAAGCGCTATCGTAAGTAGCCTGTTACTTTTTTAGGGATTTGTCTTCTGATACTATCATTTGCGTTCCTCCCTGACATGCGCCTAAAAATTGGGATTAAGTGGGGAAATTTATGGTTAGGGGATTTCATGAGAGTCGCTAGAAAGCGAATAATTCTCATTTTAGGCAATATTTTAACTTTAAAACCATGATTAATCAATGCTTCAAGAGCGCTGAGAGAACGAATAACCTTCGCAAAATACATGAAAAACATGAAGAAAACCATCAGTTAGCCTAGTGCTGCTAATTCAGAAAACTCTTCAGAACCCGCGTAATTCTATAGGCTTCTTTTACTCAGAAAAGCTAGGAAAAGGTGGTAGCGGGGGGATTTGAACTACATTCATAAAATTGTATAGAAAATTTTTAAGCTATGCTCCTCCTCGAATTTGATGTTGTTTTTTAGCGATTACAATAATTCTCCTTTTTCATAAATGTCAATTTAACCATGAATTTTCCGCTTCTTTCCCATTCTCTTTGTAAAGGTTATGTATGAGCTTTAGCGTTAATTATTTTGATTATAGAACTCCATAATTCATCGTTTTTTATGCATCCTATGTCTGCGGCTGTTACATCTCCGTTGAAGTAGCTGTAGGCTCTTGCGCGGCATCCTCCACAGATATACTTGTCTGGACATGTGCCACAACCGACAATTTTGCCATTTACTTCATATGTCTTCAAGTTTTCTCTTATTCGAAGCTTCCACAAAAGCGGATGATTATCCCAAATTTCCTCAAAATTATCTTTTAGGATATTTCCAAGCACTGTTTCCTTGTTTGTTGGGAAGAATACGCATGGTTTTATGTCTCCGTTTGGTTCTATTGCGCAGTAAAGTCTTCCGGCTCCACATCCGCCGAGAAAGTTTGCAACGTTTTCCACGCCCTTCTTAGCGGCGTAATGTGCCGCAACCATGAAGTTTTCGCCCTTTTGCTGTGAAAGCTCTTTTGTTACACTGGCGTATTGTGGGCAAGTGCTGAAGAAACGGTCAACTTTCACGCTTGATTTGCCAAATTTTAATTCTTCCTCTTTTGCCTTTAGATATAAATCAATTATCTTATTTCCAATCACTTGAAGAACATGGAGTCTCTCTTTTGGCGTTAAGTCTAGTTCTATATGCGCCTTAGCTCTTCCAGTCGGTATATAGTTGAAGTGTATGAATCTTACGCCGAGCTCATCAGCTAAATTTACTATTTTTTCGACTTCTGCAAAGTTTTCTTTATGAATAACTGTAGCAATACATGTGTCAATTCCCGCATCAATGCAGTTCTTTATTCCTTCCATTGTTCTTTTAAATGCACCTGGAATTCCGCGGAACCAATCATGCGTAGCCGCTGAAGCCCCATCAAGACTTATCTCAACATAGTCAATCCCAGCATCTTTTAGTCTTTCCGCATTATCCTTTGTTATTAAGGTTCCATTCGTCGCTATACTCACGTATGGAATTCTCTTTTTTGCATAGGCTGCAACTTCGAAGAAGTCCTCTCTTGCGAGGGGTTCGCCACCGCTGAATGAGAGTGCGGGCAAGCCCACAGTGGAAAGCTTAGATAAAATATCTAAAACCTGCTTTGCTTCATCAGTTGAGAGTTCAAGCTTTTTCCTTCCAGCATTCTCATAGCAGTGCTTACACCTAAGATTACATTTATAGGTATAGTTCCAAACTATCAAGAATGGAGCTGCTGGCGTGAAAGGTATTCTTATCCCATATTTTTCTATCCCCCTCATCATTAAGGCGAACCCGCGGAACCAAGCCTCACCATATTGATCTTCAAGAAATTGCTGCTGCATAAAGGATCTGTCAACCCGTAAAAGCTTAGTGCCTATTTTATAAATTGGCTTTGCTAGGTTCT